>OZ248353.1:0-401377 GCA_965234425.1 Flavobacterium neuenschwanderi (SeqCode)
TGTACAAGGCCCGGGAACGTATTCACCGGATCATGGCTGATATCCGATTACTAGCGATTCCAGCTTCACGGAGTCGAGTTGCAGACTCCGATCCGAACTGAGAACGGTTTTGTAGATTCGCTCCTGGTCACCCAGTGGCTGCTCTCTGTACCGTCCATTGTAGCACGTGTGTAGCCCAAGGCGTAAGGGCCGTGATGATTTGACGTCATCCCCACCTTCCTCACAGTTTGCACTGGCAGTCTTGTTAGAGTTCCCGACTTGACTCGCTGGCAACTAACAACAGGGGTTGCGCTCGTTATAGGACTTAACCTGACACCTCACGGCACGAGCTGACGACAACCATGCAGCACCTTGTAAATTGTCTTGCGAAAGTTCTGTTTCCAAAACGGTCAATCTACATTTAAGCCTTGGTAAGGTTCCTCGCGTATCATCGAATTAAACCACATGCTCCACCGCTTGTGCGGGCCCCCGTCAATTCCTTTGAGTTTCATTCTTGCGAACGTACTCCCCAGGTGGGATACTTATCACTTTCGCTTAGCCACTGAGATTGCTCCCAACAGCTAGTATCCATCGTTTACGGCGTGGACTACCAGGGTATCTAATCCTGTTCGCTACCCACGCTTTCGTCCATCAGCGTCAATCAATTAGTAGTAACCTGCCTTCGCAATTGGTATTCCATGTAATCTCTAAGCATTTCACCGCTACACTACATATTCTAGTTACTTCCTAATAATTCAAGCCTAACAGTATCAATGGCCGTTCCTACGTTAAGCGTAGGGCTTTCACCACTGACTTATTAAGCCGCCTACGGACCCTTTAAACCCAATGATTCCGGATAACGCTTGGATCCTCCGTATTACCGCGGCTGCTGGCACGGAGTTAGCCGATCCTTATTCCTACAGTACCGTCAAGACTCTACACGTAGAGTTGTTTCTTCCTGTATAAAAGCAGTTTACAATCCATAGGACCGTCATCCTGCACGCGGCATGGCTGGTTCAGGCTTGCGCCCATTGACCAATATTCCTCACTGCTGCCTCCCGTAGGAGTCTGGTCCGTGTCTCAGTACCAGTGTGGGGGATCTCCCTCTCAGGACCCCTACCCATCGTAGCCTTGGTAAGCCGTTACCTTACCAACAAGCTAATGGGACGCATGCTCATCTTTCACCGTTGTGACTTTAATAGTTCCTTGATGCCAAGGTACTATACTATGAGGTATTAATCCAAATTTCTCTGGGCTATCCCTCTGTGAAAGGTAGATTGCATACGCGTTACGCACCCGTGCGCCGGTCTCTAAATCCGAAGACTTATACCCCTCGACTTGCATGTGTTAAGCCTGCCGCTAGCGTTCATCCTGAGCCAGGATCAAACTCTTCATCGTATAATTTTATAACTTATTTGACTAAAGTGACTCAAGGAAATTTTATTCTAACTTTTTACTCTCATTCTTTTGTTCTGATTTGCATCAGAACGGCTGTCAATTCAATATGTCTAGGAACGTGTTCTTGTTTTTTATTCTGACAAATCTTAATTTGTCGATACCAACCCTATTGGGTTAGCGGGTGCAAAAGTACAACTTCTTTTTAATCTCGCAAGTTTATTGAAAAGTTTTTTTAAAGAAAGTTTTAAACTCACTTTTTTACTATTTCTATTCTCACTTCAACTATTTAAAGAACTTGCTTCCCGTTAGGGTCGGCAAAGATAACTAATTTTTAAACTCTCACAAATTTTTTGACTTTATTTTTGTAAAATCTTTAACCCGTTTATCAGTCTGTCAATATGCAATCTCTGTCTCAATGCGGGTGCAAAAGTAGATAGTTATTCCGCATTTACAATGCTTTTTTTAAGTTATTTTTGATTTAATTTGTAAGTCGCTGGGGTTTTGGTGGTTGATGGTTGTCGGTTGGTGGTTGATGAAGTGGAAAAACAAATTTATTTTACCATATAAGGAATATAAGGGCGTTTAAAAGTTGTTGGTTGTTGGTTGTTGGTTGTTGGGTTGGGAAAAAGAATCTGAAATAAATTCAGATTGACAAATAGTGAACGTTTTTGGATATTAACAATAGAATCTGAAATAAATTCAGATTAAACGATTAAAACTTTTTTTTGCCACAGATTTAAAGGATTAAAAGGATTTCCTAAATGGACGCATCAAGGAATAAACAAATAAACTTTTTTCGCCATATAAGAAATATAAGGGCATTTAAGCTGGAATCAAGTAGTTCTTTGAACCACAAAAGAAACAAAAGAAAAACAAAAGACACAAAAAAAGTTTTGGTTAATGGTTGAGGTGCATCTAAACGAAAAATTGAAATTTCAACTGAAATTAAGATTAAAGAAGAATCTGAAATAAATTCAGATTGACAAATAGTGAACGTTTTGGATATTGACAATAGAATCTGAAATAAATTTAGATTAAACGATTAAAACTTTTTTTGCCACAGATTTAAACGGATTAAACGGATTTTCGCAGATAACCGAATCAATATTTCTAACAAATAAACGATTAAACGATTCAACCTTTTTTGCCATAACAAGGAATGTAAGGTCATTTAAGTTAAGGCGTTCTTATGAAAATATGAAGTTCTTGGGATTCGGGATCGCTTAGCCCAGATTGAAGTGGAAAGCCCAGAATGAAAAAAGGTAGTTTTTCTTGCCGAAAAAGAGCGACCGAAGGAAGCTCCTTTTTCGGCTTAGAAAAACACCTTTTTGAATGAGGACTTGGAACGGAAAGCTGGAAATAGCTCCTGAAAAAATATATTTAAACTACTTGGAAGTTTTGTGGAAGTATTTTAAAACTCCATTTAGAATTACCGTTGACAGGATGATGAGTGCGCCGATGTAGAAATTGACGCTCATTTTTTCGGTTTCTTTGAACACGATTACTGCTAGAATAATGCCGTAAATAGGTTCGAGATTTATGGTGAGCATTACCGTGTAGGGACTTAGAAATTTCATCACTTTTACAGATGCGATAAAGGCATACGCAGTACAAAATGTGCTGAGAATAATGAGATAAAACCAATCGGAATTGGAAATCTCAAAGAATTTTGCATCGAAACTACCCGTGAAAAACAGGAAGACAGAGAAAAATAGTACGCCTCCTAAAAGTTCGTAAAAAGAGATGATTGTGGGGTTGTATTCTTTGGCATATTTTCCGTTTATCATAGAAAATAAGGCAGATAAAAACGCAGAAGAAAGGGCTAATAGTATTCCGTTTATGAAATGACCGTCTATATTGAAAATGATGTAAAGCCCAAGGAATACTATGATTCCGAAGAGCACTTCATACCAAATTATTTTACGTCCGTAGAAAAGTGGTTCTAATAATGAGGCGAAAAAAGCACCTGTTGAAAGACACGCCAAAGTGACCGAAATATTGGAAACTTTGATGGCTTTGAAGAAGGTAAACCAGTGAATTGCGATTACCAATCCAGCGAATAAAAAGCCTATTAAGACTTTTTTCGGCACTTTCATTGGGAATTTTTTATATCCAATATATAGGAGGATAAAACCAACGGCGAGCAACATTCTGTACCAAACTAAAGGCATTGCGTCGAGTGTAATTAGCTTTCCTAAAACCGCTGTAAACCCCCATACAAATACGATGAAATGCAAATGAAGGTAGCTTTTTAGGTTATCGTTTGGCATTGCGAAGAAGATAAATTGCTAAAATTCCGAAAATAACATTGGGTAACCAAACAGCAATCATTGGGTTTATTGATGATTTTTCTGCTAATGCACCGAAAATTTTATCGAAGAAAACAAAGGCAAAAGCGATTGCGATTCCTATTGCCAAATTGATTCCCATTCCGCCTCGACGTTTCATTGACGAAACGGCAAGTGCTATTATTGTTAGGATGAATGCGGAAACGGGCAAACTGTATTTTTTGTAAAGCACCACCAAATATACGCTGATATTTGAGGAGCCTCGCTTTTTTTCTTTATCTATAAAATGATATAAATCCAACAATGGTAATGTTTCTGCAACATAAACCGTTGGCGTTAAATCCTCCAAATCGAAATTAAAAACAGTGTCTTTTTTTGAAACAACTTCTATTTTATCTCCAAATTCCCCAACGGTTCGTTTGGTATATTCAAATAAGGAATAATTTTTCTTTTTTGGATTCCACTTGATTCTGCTGGCGGTAATTTTGAATTGCAATTCGTCTTTTTTGAATTTTTCATACGAAAAGTTGAATGCCATTTTAGAAACATCATTAAAACTTCCTACATATATATATTCGTCTTTGCTGATTTGTCGGAACACATCAGAATCATCGCGCATAATTTCTTTTCCACCCGTTCTGAGATAGGTATATCTGAAATTATTGAAGCCTTCACTCGCTTTTGGCAGTAAAAAAATCCCCATTAATAATGCTAAAACCGAAATTATTGACGCACCTATAATATAAGGACGCATAAATCGTGTAAATGAAATTCCTGAACTTAATATGGCAATAATCTCTGTATTATTAGCCAATTTTGAGGTAAACCAAATTATCGAAAGGAATAAAAATATCGGAAATAAAAGATTGGCAAAGTAAATTGTAAAGTGAAAATAATACAACGCAATAGCCGAAAACGGTATTTTATTAATAATCATTTTATCAACTTTCTCCGAAACGTCAATGATAATTCCAATGGGAATAAACATCGCCAACATTACAAAAAAGTTGCTCAAATAGCGTTTTAATATGTATTTGTCTATTATTTTCATAAAGTTTTTACAATCTCTGACTCATATTTTTAACCATCATTTCTTTCCAAACTTTGAAATCTCCCGCTAAGATATGCTTTCTAGCCTCACGAACCAACCACATATAAAAACCAAGATTGTGAATCGTAGCAATTTGCTTTCCAAGATATTCATTGGCAGAAAAAAGATGGCGCAAATAGGCTTTTGAATATTCTGTATCTACAAATGTCAATCCCATTTCGTCAACAGGCGAAAAATCGTCAGCCCATTTTCTGTTTTTAATATTTATCGTTCCATTTGCCGTGAACAACATTCCATTTCTGGCATTTCTTGTTGGCATCACGCAATCAAACATATCAATTCCAAGGGCAATATTTTCTAAAATATTAATTGGCGTTCCCACACCCATCAAATATCTCGGCTTGTCTTGTGGCAAAATCGCAGTAACAATTTCCGTCATTGCATACATTTCTTCGGCAGGTTCCCCCACTGAAAGTCCACCAATTGCATTTCCTTGAGCCCCAGCATTGGCAATATATTCTGCCGATTGCATCCGCAAATCTTTATAGGTACTTCCCTGAACAATTGGGAAAAATGTTTGCTCATAACCATATTTCACTGGCACTCTTTCCAAATGATTGATACAACGATCCAACCAACGGTGCGTCATGTGCATCGAGCGTTGTGCGTACCGAAAATCACAAGGATACGGCGTACATTCATCAAATGCCATAATAATATCGGCACCAATGGTGCGTTGAATTTCCATCACATTTTCAGGCGTAAAAAAGTGATACGAACCGTCAATATGCGATTTGAATTTCACTCCTTCTTCCTTAATTTTTCTATTTGCCGAAAGCGAATACACTTGATATCCACCAGAATCAGTCAAAATATTCCGATCCCAATTCATAAATTTATGCAATCCACCCGCTTTTTCAAGAATCTCAGTTTGTGGTCGCAAATACAAATGATACGTATTTCCAAGAATAATATCAGGATTAATTTCCTCCTTCAACTCCCGCTGGTGCACGCCTTTCACCGACGCAACAGTTCCCACAGGCATAAAAATTGGCGTTTCAATCACCCCGTGATCGGTCGTAATTGTTCCCGCTCTTGCTTGCGTTTGCGGATCAGTCTTTAATAAATCAAACTTCATATAGGCTTTTTTCAGTCCGCAAAGATAAGAGAATTGTGATTTATGAGTTGTGAAATACCAAATTAATTAACATTTATACCATTTATAGTTTTTTTTTGGGCGTGCCCTCGTTTTGAACGTTATTTCTAAGAAGGAAACTTTCGGAAAACTCGGTCGTGCTGTCCGCTACAATCTCCCGCTCCACTTCGTTCCGCGGGAGGATTTCCACTTCCATCACTCACGCAAATCCATATTCATAAGCACTATTATTTTTAAATTTACTTTTTCGGTCTTAAAATCTAAAATAAAATTTATGTACATTTATATTTAAAACACATACAAATGGAAAATTCAACGAAGAAACATTGGGAAACAGTTTACGAAACCAAAAATCCAAACCAAGTAAGTTGGACACAAGAAATTCCAAAAACCTCTTTAAATTTAATTCACTCATTTAATATAAATAAAAATGCAAAAATCATCGACATTGGCGGTGGCGATAGCAAATTAGTAGATTTCCTTCTCGAAGAAGGTTTTCAAAACATAACCGTTTTAGATATTTCTCAAAAAGCAATTGAAAAAGCACAACTTCGATTGGGCGAAAAAGCCAAAAAAGTCAATTGGATTGTCTCAAATAGTATTGATTTCAAACCAACAACGCAATATGATGTTTGGCACGACAGAGCGGCATTTCATTTCTTAACTTCTCAAGAACAAATCAATAAATACCTTGAAATTGTAAAAAAAGCAGTTTCAGGTTATCTTATAATAGGAACATTTTCCGAAAATGGACCGCTAAAATGCAGCGGTTTGGAAATAAAACAGTATTCAAAAGAAACAATTACGGAGCTGTTTCAAAATGAATTTCAGGTTCTTGAATGCTTTACCGAAGACCACTTAACTCCTTTTGATACAACACAAAATTTTATTTTTTGTAGCTTTAAAAAACTCTAAAACCGCAATTTTAAAAAAACCAAAAAAATTGTTTCTAAGTACAACTCGCAATCCTTATATTTGCATTCTCATAAAATTAACAAATGAAAATATCGTACAACTGGTTAAAACAATTCATCAAAACTGATTTAAATTCAGAAGATACAGCCGCTATATTAACCGATTTAGGATTGGAAGTTGAAGGCGTTGAAAAATATGAAAGTTTAAAAGGCGGTTTGCAAGGCGTTGTAATTGGTCACGTTTTGACGTGCGTCCAACATACAAATGCCGATAAATTGAAAGTTACAACCGTTGATATTGGTACTGGAACTCCAATTCAGATAGTTTGTGGAGCTTCAAATGTTGGAGTAGGTCAAAAAGTTCCTGTTGCCACAATTGGAACCAAATTATACGACAAAGAAGGAAACGCATTTGAAATAAAAAAAGGAAAAATTCGTGGCGAAGAAAGTCACGGAATGATTTGTGCCGAAGATGAATTAGGTCTTGGCGAAAGTCACGACGGAATTATGATTCTTGCCCCCGAATTAATTCCCGGAACTCCAGCTTCCAAAGTTTTTAATATCGAAACAGATGAAGTTTTTGAAATTGGTTTAACACCAAACCGCGCCGATGCAATGAGCCATTGGGGAGTTGCAAGAGATTTACGCGCAGGATTAATCCAAAAAAACAGCACGCAATCGGAATTAATTACTCCTTCTGTTAATAAATTCAAGGTCGAAAAAAGAACCCTGAAAATTGATGTGAAAGTTGAAGATACTAAATTAGCCCCGAGATATTGTGGCGTAACAATTTCAGGAGTTACCATAAAACCATCTCCAGAATGGTTAAAAAACAGACTGAAATCTATTGGGTTGACCCCAAAAAATAATATTGTTGATGTTACTAATTATGTATTACACGAAATCGGACAACCGCTTCACGCCTTTGATGCTGCCAAAATCAATGGAAATATAATAGTAAAAACACTTCCTTCAGGAACAAAATTCACCACATTAGACGGAATTGAAAGAAATTTGCACGAAGAAGATTTAATGATTTGCGATGAAAAAGGACCGCTTTGTATTGCTGGAGTTTTTGGCGGACAAAATTCAGGAGTTTCAGAAAACACGAATACTATCTTTTTAGAAAGTGCCTATTTCAATCCTGTTTCTGTTCGTAAAACAGCCAAAAGACATACGTTGAGCACCGATGCGTCTTTCAGATTTGAAAGAGGAATTGACCCAACAATAACAGAATATGCATTAAAACGTGCCGCTATTTTAATTCAAGAAGTTGCTGGCGGAGAAATTACTTCTGATATTATTGATGTTTATAATAAGAAAATTGAAGATTTTTCAGTGGTTTTAAATTTCAATAATGTATCAAAAATTATTGGTCAAGAAATCCCAAAAGAAACCATCAAGAAAATTTTAGTTTCCTTAGATATTAAAGTAACAAGCGTTTCAGAATCAAGTTTAGGACTTGTAATTCCTGCTTATCGTGTTGATGTGCAACGTGAAATTGATGTAATTGAAGAATTATTGAGAGTTTACGGTTACAACAATATCAATTTTACAAAAAAATTAAACGCAACAGTTTCAAATTCAGGTAGAACCGAAGATTATAAAGTTCAAAATATCATTGCAAATCAATTGACATCTTTAGGATTCAATGAAATGATGGCGAATTCATTGACAACGCCTGATTATATCAAATTATCAGAAAACCTAAGAGAAGAATTCAATGTTTTGATTTTAAATCCGTTAAGCAATGATTTGTCTGCAATGCGACAGTCGTTATTGTTTTCAGGATTAGAAGCGGTTTCATTTAATATTAATCGTAGAAATTCCGATTTAAAATTATTTGAATTTGGAAAAACCTACCATAAATTGCCTTCAGGATTTGACGAACCAAAACATTTAACTTTGTTCACAACCGGAAACCGATTAGGAGAAAGCTGGACAAATGCACAAAAACCATCAGACTTTTTCTTATTTAAAGGCTATGTAAATACAATTTTATCGCGTTTAGGAATTAACAAAATTCAATACAAACCGGTAACTTCCGATGTTTTTGCTGAAGGAATTGCAATCGGTGCTGGAACTGATATTTTAGTTGAATTTGGAACCGTTAAAAAATCCATCTTAAAACATTTCGACATCAAACAGGAAGTTTTCTATGCTGATTTCAATTGGAATGCGATTTTAAAATCACTTTCTAACAAAATTAAATTTACAGAAATTCCTAAATATCCAGAAGTTCGTAGAGATTTAGCTTTATTAGTTGATGAAAAAGCAACATTTGAAGAAGTGTATAACATTGCACGTCAAACCGAGAAATCCCTATTAAAAGACATCACGCTTTTTGATGTATACATAGGTACGAATTTACCCGAAGGAAAAAAATCGTATGCGGTGAGTTTCACGATTCAAGACGATTCAAAAACATTAACAGACACTCAAATTGAGAAAATTATGAGTAAGCTTCAATCTAATTTTGAAACGCAACTTGGCGCTCAATTAAGATAATTACTTTAAAAAATGCTAAACCAAATACAGCTAAATCTTTCCTTTAGCTGTATTTTTTTTAGCTCTAAAAACGGCGTATTTTAAATGTATAAAATTGTTATATTTGAAATGTTGCAAATCAAACTCACAAAATGCAGAAAATTTTCAAATTAAGTATCGTTTTATTTCTATTTTTATTTCAAAGTGTTTTTGCTCAACAACCAGCAAAACCGAACGCTGTTACTATTTACAACCAAATTAAAAAACTAAATTTCTTAGGTTCAGTATTGTATATTGCGGCACATCCTGATGATGAAAATACCCGATTAATTTCCTATTTATCTAATGAGAAAATGGCTCAAACAGGCTATTTATCGTTAACTCGTGGTGATGGCGGTCAGAATTTAATTGGTTCAGAATTACGGGAACAATTAGGTGTTATTCGAACGCAAGAACTTCTGGAAGCCAGAAAAATTGATGGTGGTATTCAGTTTTTTTCTCGTGCCAATGACTTTGGATATTCTAAAAATCCTGACGAAACCCTACAAATCTGGGATAAAAATCAGGTGCTAAGCGATGTAGTTTGGGCAATTCGTAAATTCCAACCTGATGTAATTATCAACCGATTTGACCATCGCTCGCCAGGAACTACACACGGACATCACACTGCTTCTGCCTTATTGAGCGTTGAAAGTTTTGATTTAGCAAATGATGCAAAAATATTTCCTGACCAATTGAAATTCGTTCAGCCTTGGCAACCAAAAAGACAATTTTTCAATACTTCGTGGTGGTTTTATGGAAGCAAAGAAAAATTTGAAGCAGCCGACAAAACCAATTTAAGTGCCCTGCAAATTGGCGTTTTTTATCCATCATTAGGAAAATCAAATCAAGAAATTGCAGCGTTGAGCAGAAGTTGCCATCAATCGCAAGGTTTTGGTAGCACAGGAAGTCGTGGCGAAGAAACTGAATATTTAGAATTGCTAAAAGGAAGTTCTTTACAAGATAAAACCAATGTATTCGATGGAATTAATACTACTTGGAATCGGGTGAAAGGTGGTGCAGCTATTGGACAATTATTAGAAAAAGTACAGCAGCAATTTGATTTCAAAAATCCATCGGCAAGCATTCCAGATTTGGCGAAAGCCTATTCAATGCTTCAATTATTAGAAGACGAACATTGGAAAACCATAAAATCTGAGGAAATCAAGAAAATAATTGCAGCCTGTTCTGGATTGTATCTTGAAGCGGTTGCTGAAAATCAAACGGCAAATCCAAATAGCATTCTAAAAGTTAAAATTGAAGCCATAAATAGAAGTCCGATAATGATGCAATTGGAAAGCATTACTTCGTTACCAGAACAAAAAAACACGCTTGAAAATATCGCTTTAAAAAATAATATTTCTCAAAATCTAACTTTAGAAGTGCAATTGCCTGCAACATTAGAATATACCAATCCGTATTGGTTAAATGAAAAAGGCACGGTTGGAATGTACCGAGTTGACAATCAAATGAACGTTGGTATTCCAGATGTAATCCGAGAAGTAAAAGTTGTTTTTATGGTTGCTATAAGTGGAATTTCAATCCCTTTTGAACGAAATATAATCTATAAATACAATGATCCAACGAAAGGCGAAATTTATAATCCATTGGATATTGTGCCAGAAATTACAACTTCAATTATTGATAAAGTTGCCATTTTCAATACTGATAAATCGAAAACTATTGGCGTAAAAATTAAAGCTGGAAAAGATTCAGAAAACGGAGTACTAAGATTAGACGTTTCAAAGAATTGGAGAGTTAATCCAACCGAAATCGCATTTGCCTTGAGCAAAAAAGGAGAAGAGCAAATTGTATATTTCGAAGTTTTTCCACCCAAAAATGCAGATGAAATTACGGTGAAATGTATCGCAATTGTAAACGGCAAAACGTTTGACAAAGAGCAAATCAACATCAATTACGATCACATTTCAAAGCAACAAATTTTGAGAACTTCTGAAGCGAAATTCATCAAATTAGACATCAAAACGGGGGACGAAAAAATAGCCTATATTATGGGTGCGGGCGATGAAGTTCCGCAGAGTTTAATGCAAATGGGTTATGAAGTTTCAATACTAAAACCCGAAGAAATAACTAAGGATAAACTACTGAATTTTGATGTAGTTATCACTGGAATTAGGGCTTACAATACTGTTAAAGCATTGGCATTCAAACAAGATATTTTATTCGATTTTGTCAAAGAAGGGAAAACAATGTTGGTGCAATACAACACAACGGATGAATTGGTGATTAAAAATATCGCACCCATTTCACTGAAAATTTCCAAAGATAGAGTTACCGAAGAAAATGCAGAAATACGATTTTTAGAACCACAAAATCCTGTTTTGAATTACCCAAATAAAATAACATTCAAAGATTTTGAAGGTTGGAAACAAGAACAAGGGTTGTATTATCCAAGTGAATGGGACGTTGCCTTCACCCCTATTTTGTCTTCAAATGACAAAGGTGAAAAGCCAAAAAATGGAGCGTTACTGATCGCAAAATACGGAAAAGGACATTATATTTATACGGGTTTGAGTTTCTTTAGAGAATTGCCAGAAGGCGTTTCTGGTGCGTTTAGATTGATGGCGAATATAATTTCTATTAAATAAATCGAGATGAACGAAAATAAAATGTGGAAGAAAAATTACACGTGGGTTTTAGTTGCCAACGCAATTTACATTGTTTTTTACTTTATTATAATGCAACTATTTTCCTAAGCTATGCAAAAAATTGATTGGATTGTTCTCGTAATTACCCTGCTTTTTATTGTAATTTATGGCGTTTGGAAAACCAAAGGAAGCACGAAAAATGTTGAAGATTACATTTTAGGAAACAACGAAACCCCTTGGTGGACAGTTGGACTTTCCGTTATGGCGACGCAAGCAAGTGCGATAACTTTCCTTTCTACGCCTGGGCAAGCGTACCACGACGGAATGGGATTTGTCCAATTTTATTTTGGATTGCCCATTGCGATGGTGGTCATTTGCATCACTTTTATTCCCATTTATCACAAACTAAAAGTTTTCACGGCGTATGAATATTTAGAACAACGCTTCGATTTGAAAACGCGTTCCTTGGCAGCAATATTATTTTTGGTTCAAAGAGGTTTGGGAACGGGAATTACCATTTATGCGCCTTCAATTATACTTTCGTCGATATTGGGTTGGAATTTAACGCATTTGAACATCATTATTGGAACGCTCGTTATAATTTACACGTTTTCTGGTGGTACAAAAGCTGTAAATGTCACTCAAAAATACCAAATGTTTGTGATTATGTTTGGAATGTTTGTCACGTTTTTCTTGATTTTACACCTATTACCAAACGATATGACTTTTGGAAATGCACTTCATATTGCTGGTGCAAATGACAAAATGAACATTGTAGATTTTTCATTTGACCCCGAAACTCGCTATACTTTTTGGAGTGGAATTACGGGTGGTTTTTTCTTAGCACTTTCCTATTTTGGAACCGATCAATCGCAAGTAGGTCGCTATTTATCAGGGAAATCTGTACGGGAAAGCCAAATGGGATTAATTATGAATGGCTTCTTGAAAGTCCCAATGCAGTTCTTTATTTTATTGATTGGAGTGATGGTTTTTGTGTTTTTCCAATTCAATCCTGTTCCGTTAAATTTCAATCCAAATAACAAAATTGCTATTGAAAAATCAATTTACAAAATCGAATACCACCAACTCGAAAAGCAACTTGTAAATTTATCAGAGGAGAAAAAGGAATTTAATCTTTTGTATATCGATCACTTGAATCAGAATTATGACAATCCGATATTAAGGAGAAAATTAACCGCAATTTCAAATAAGGAAAATGATTTGCGAGATCAAGCCAAAGAATTGATTTCAAAAGCCGATGATAAAGCCGAAACAAACGACAAAGATTATGTATTCATAAACTTCATTCTTACTTATTTACCCAAAGGATTAATTGGATTATTGTTAGCTGTAATTTTGTCGGCAGCAATGTCATCAACGGCTTCAGGGCTAACAGCATTGGCGTCAACCACGGCAATTGACATTTACAAACGGAATTTAAAATCCCCGAAATCCGAAAAACATTATGTCAATGCAACCAAACTTTTCACTGTTTTTTGGGGAATTATCGCCATACTTTTTGCGTGCGTTGGAACCTTGTTTGAAAATTTAATTCAGTTGGTAAACATCGTCGGTTCGGTATTTTACGGAACCGTATTAGGGATTTTCTTAGTTGGTTTTTACATCAAATACATCCGAGCCAAAGCGATTTTCTGGGGCGCAATAGGCTCTCAATTAGCCATATTCTATATCTTTTACTTGGATATTGTAAGTTTTCTTTGGCTAAATTTCATTGGAGCGGTACTGACAATTTTAGTATCATTATTCCTACAAACTTTCATTTTTAGAACAAAGAAAATCGGCATCTAAGAATTAATATTATTGCGGTCTTTTTTGAAAAGTTTTTATTCCACAAACTCCATCAACCAACAACCATCAACCAATAACTTTTCTTTAGGAGCGAATTGTCCTCTTGTATTTGGAGTTGCAATTCCCGCTTTCGGCTATATCTCTTCGCTTCGCTGCGAGGATACCGCCTCAAATGAAATTCACTGAACTCCAATTAAAATAAAAGTATAGTGAAGTAATCGGGGATGAGGGAGTAATCATTTTCTTGTTTTAATATTTTGTTTCACAACTCCTTCAAAGTATAAAACTCTTTCGGAGTTAGACAATAATTTTCGTTAAAAGAAGCGACCAATAAATATTCTAAACATCTTAATTTCCGAAATCCCGCATGAAGGATCGCAGCGGAAATCCTCTGAGGAACGAAGTGGAACAGAGATTGAAGTGAAGAGCCTGACCCGAAGTTTTTACGGAGGGACATGCCCAAATAAAAAAAACCTTAAAGAAAAAAGTTGCTTTAAGGTTTTGTATAAATTGTAATTGTTGCTGTTTATTGAAAATTAATTTCTTAAAACGCTACATTCCATCTTGGTAATTTTGCGTTTTCATCTAAGAAATTTTGCAAAATTTGTCCTTCCATAAACGTAGGAATTACCTTGTTTTTTTCATTAAAAGTTTCATACCAATGTACTTCTAATCGGTCGATATTTTCTAATTTCATTTGTGCTGGCCAAGAATATTTTCTTCCTGTTTTTGCAAATTGATGTCCGTTTACAATTTTGTCGTGCAAACCACCATTTTTACTTTTCAAAGTTCCGTCGTTTTGGATAGTTCCAGTAGAACCGACCATAATCAATTCTTTTTCTTCGGCATCGACTGCATATACAAGGAAAACGCCACTTCCAGATTCAGATGCGTTGCACACTTCCTCTAAGCTGTCATCGGTTGTAAATGTAAATTGATTTTTAACTTTGAATTTTTTTAATTCTTTATACATATTCGTTACTTTTGAATGTAATTATTTACAAAAAAATACCCCACGAAAACCCGTGAGGCATTTAATATTTTTTAGTTTTAGAGATTAACCTAAAACTTCTTTTACTTTTTTACCAATTTCAGCAGGAGAATCTACTACGTGAATACCACATTCTCTCATAATGCGTTTTTTAGCTTCGGCAGTATCATCGGCACCGCCCACAATTGCACCTGCGTGACCCATTGTTCTACCTTTTGGAGCGGTTTCACCAGCAATAAAACCAACAACTGGCTTGCGATTTCCGTCAGCTTTAATCCATTGTGCAGCGTCAGCTTCTAATTGACCACCAATTTCACCAATCATAACGATACATTTGGTTTCAGGGTCGTTCATCAATAATTCAACAGCTTCTTTTGTAGTAGTTCCGATGATTGGATCGCCACCAATTCCGATTGCTGTAGTGATTCCTAAACCTTGTTTTACAACTTGGTCAGCAGCTTCATACGTCAATGTTCCTGATTTAGAAACGATTCCAACAGTTCCTTTTTTGAATACGAAACCTGGCATAATACCAACTTTAGCTTCACCTGGAGTAATTACACCCGGACAGTTAGGACCTATTAATCTGCAATTTTTACCTTTAATATATTGATTTGCTTTAATCATATCTGCAACAGGAATACCTTCAGTAATGGTAATAATTACTTTAATACCTGCGTCTGCAGCTTCCATAATTGCATCTGCAGCGAAAGCTGGCGGAACAAAAATGATAGTTGTATCGGCTCCAACTTGATCAACTGCATCTTTTACTGTATTGAAAACAGGACGGTCTAAGTGCGTTGAACCGCCTTTTCCAGGAGTTACACCACCTACAACATTCGTTCCGTATTCAATCATTTGCGAAGCGTGAAAAGTTCCTTCGCTTCCTGTAAATCCTTGAACAATTATTTTAGAATCTTTATTAACTAAAACACTCATGATATATATATTAAATTGTTTTTTTTTAATCGTGATGCAAAAGTAAGGTTTTGATACAATATTAATAGCCTTTTATAAAAAATAGTTTTAAGATTTATTGAATTTCTTTATAATTTTCTTTTTTATATGGATACCAAAAGCTATAAAATGTGTTTTCTACATTTGGATAGTGTGTTTCCCACTCTTTCTTTAATTTATAAAAAGTTTTTTCTTCTGGATAAATCGGAACATTTAGCTCTTTGAAAGCCCAATAATTCGTATTAAATTCTTTAAAACCTTGACAATATATACTTTTCTTTTTATTTGATATATATGGTTTCAATTCGGGATATATATCTATGTCTTTAATACAAATAGTAAGTTGTTTAACATTTCCTGAATATAAGTTAAAAGATAAATAATTGTCCCATAAACCAAAAAAACTAAAAAACGGAAGTATTCCAACTAAGAAAACTATGACTTTATTAAAATTGTTTTTAAAAAAATTTAAGTCAATTTGAACTTGATTATTATCTCTGTAAAGTATCCAAATATATAAAATCATTGCTATATTCCAGGGCCAAACAATGCTGTTTTGATTATTTCCAATTAATATAATTAATAAAATAACATGCATCCCAATAGCGAAATAGGTTATTGATCGTTTGTTTTTTATCAAAAGCAAACTTATTCCTATTAGTGTTTCAACAAATGGTAAGAGTAGTCCTGCATAATGAATCCAAATTTTGGAAATATAATAATTTTCAATATTTAAGAATTTTTTTAAAATCATATTCTCCCAAACTGAATACAAAAAACCACCGTTAAACTTATGTAACCCACTATAAATATATGTGAATCCAATTAATAACGTTACCAATTCTAATAATTGATTGGTGTTTTTTTTATAGAATATATAAAATAGAAACAGCAATAAATATTGATACTCCCATGGTTGCCATCTCATTTGGTCTAAGAAACAAGAAGCTAATTCTGTTATTAAAACTAATAAAACAAGCTCTTTTTTTGGGGTAAAAATTACTATTGTTACTAATCCAATAATTGAAGCCAATAAAAGTACAAAATGAATTCCATTTGGTAAATTTGGAGAGCAATTAAAAGGTGGAATAATCGGGAATAATCGGTCTGATATCCAAAGCTTCCAACTCATTATTTTAGCAATAATCCAAAAAAGAGCGGTTGTCTTAATTAAAAGAATTTCTTTTGAATTGTTTTTTGTATAATCAAATTGCATCTATTTATTATGCCAATTGACTCATTTGGAATCCACGATACAATTTATCGTCTTTCAATTCCCAAATAACCATAAAATTTGCCAATAAAATAGTTTCTCTAGGATTTTCAACTGTTTTTACAGAATGAGAATAGCGAACAGAAATTAGATTTCCTTCTTTCACAATATGCGATATTGTAACTTTTGAACGGACATATGACCTACTTAATTCGGAAGCTAAGGCAAGTAAATCGTCACGTTTCATTTGAATAAAACCTTTGCTGCTATTCCAATCTAAAATAACATCGGGATGCAAAAAAGTATCTAATACTTCAGCGTTTATTAGTGCATCCGATTTATAAAAATCAAGTATAATTTTTTTTGCATTCATAGTTATTTTAATTTAAGTAGCATTTCTGGAATTTTCTTTATGTTGGCAAGCTGTTTTAATTTTTCACGAGATTCTTCAACTGGGGTTCCAAAATAACTTTTCCCTCCTTCAATTGATTTTGTTACACCTGTTTGTCCTAAAACCACTGCTTTTGTTCCAATTGTAATGCCGCTCGTAGTTCCAACTTGTCCCCAAAGCGTAACCTCATCTTCAATTATTACACAACCAGCAATTCCTGTTTGCGAGGCTATTAAACATTTTTTTCCAATAACGGTATCGTGTCCAACGTGAACTTGATTGTCAATTTTTGTTCCTTCACCAATAGTTGTGTCGCCTGTAACGCCTTTGTCAATGGTACATAAAGCACCAATTCCAACATTGTTTTCGATAACAACACGTCCACCAGAAATTAATTGGTCGAAACCATCCGCTCTTTTTTTATAATAAAAAGCATCCGCACCAAGAATTGTTCCTGCGTGAATGATTACATTATCACCAATTATTGTATGGTCATAAATTGAAACATTAGAATGAATTAAGCAGTTTTTTCCAATTACAACGTGATTTCCCACAAATGTATTTGGCTGAATTACGGTGCCTTCTCCAATTTTAGCAGAAGTAGCAATGGAAACATTAGAAAACTGAAATGGCTTGAAATGATTTGTCAATTTATTAAAATCACGAAATGGATCATCAGAAATTAAAAGTGCTTTTCCTTCAGGACACGCAACATTTTTATTAATTAAAACTATAGTCGCAGCTGATTGTAAAGCTTTATCGTAATACTTTGGATGATCTACAAAAACAATATCTCCTTGCTCAACAACGTGAATTTCATTCATTCCATAAACTGGAAAAGTTGCGTCGCCAACAAACTCGCAATCAATAATTGCGGCAATTTCTTGCAATAAGTAGGTTTTTGGGAATTTCATTTTTTACTTAATCTTATTATAAATGCTATATATTAATCTTTCTCTCTTCGCCTTTAAGACATTAGACTTTAGACATTTAGACATTAGACTTTAAGACATTAGACTCTTTTCCAAATCTATTATCTTTTAGTCTATTATCTTTTCGTCTTTTTTTAGACTTTAAGACATTAGACATTATGACTTTCGACTAATTTCTTACTCTTTCACGCGTTCCATATAAGAACCCGAAGCTGTATCAATTTTTATTTTATCTCCTTCATTAATAAACAAAGGAACATTTACAGTAGCACCCGTTTCAACCGTTGCTGATTTTGTAGCATTTGTAGCTGTATTTCCTTTAATTCCTGGCTCTGCATACGTCACTTCAAGTACTACAGACGCTGGCATATCAACAGAAAGTGGCAAGTCAGTTTCTGTATTGATACTCACCATCACATTTTCACCTTCTTTTAATAAATCTGGTGAATCAAGAATACTTTTATTCAATGAAATTTGCTCAAATGATTCTACATTCATAAAATGAAATAAATCACCTTCTGGATATAAAAATTGAAATTTGTGATTTTCAACACGCACTTCTTCGATTTTGTGTCCTGCAGAAAAAGTATTGTCCAACACTTTTCCGTTAGATAAACTTCTTAGTTTTGTTCTTACAAAAGCGGGACCTTTTCCAGGTTTAACGTGTAAAAACTCAATAATTTTGTATATATCGTTATTGTATTTGATACATAATCCGTTTTTTATGTCTGATGTAGATGCCATTTTTTTATGGTTTTAGGCGATAGGCATTAAGCTTTAAGCACTATCGTGTTAGTTAATATTTGTTTTTTTGCCTAAAGCGTATTGCTTTCAGCTTATTGCTATTTAATAATTTCCAGAATATCCTTTCATTACTCCTCTTGATGAATTTCTGATGAAATCTAGAATTTCGTCGCGTTCTGGCGTTGCTTCCATTTCTGCTTCTATAATTCCAATTGCTTGTGTTGTATTGTAATTTTTTTGATATAAAATTCTATAAATTTCTTGAATTTCTCTGATTTTTTCTGTGGTAAAACCTCTACGTCTTAATCCAACAGAATTTATTCCAACATACGACAATGGTTCTTTTGCAGCCTTTGTAAATGGTGGAACGTCTTTTCTTACCAAAGAACCTCCAGAAATCATTGCGTGATCTCCAATGTGAATGAACTGGTGAATTGCTGCCAAACCTCCAATAATTGCATATTTCCCAACAGTTACGTGACCCGCAAGTGCTACTCCATTAACGATTATCGCATTGTCGCCAATATGGCAATCGTGCGCAATGTGAGCTGTTGCCATAACTAAACAGTTGTTTCCAAGTGTCGTTTGCCCCGAAGCTATTGTTCCTCTATTAATAGTTACACATTCTCTAATAGTACAATTATCTCCTATTATTGCTAAAGAATCTTCCCCACCAAATTTTAAATCTTGGGGAACTGCCGAAATTACAGCACCAGGAAATATATTGCAATTTTTCCCAATTCTTGCGCCTTCCATAATTGTCACATTGGATCCAATCCAAGTTCCATCACCAATTACTACATTATTATGAATGGTCGTAAACGGTTCGATTACTACATTTTTGGCAATTTTTGCTCCCGGATGAACGTATGCTAATGGTTGATTCATATTTTTTATTTAATCTATTTACTGCTAAAATCGATTAATCGAAGTAACGATTAACCAAATTACCAACAATATTATTGTTTTTTTGCAATTTGAGCCATCAATTCTGCTTCAGCAACCAATTTTCCATTGGCGTAAGCGTGTGCTTGCATATGGCAAATTCCTCTTCTAATTGGCGAAATTAATTCACATTTAAATGTCAATGTATCCCCAGGTAAAACCTTATTTTTGAATTTTACATTGTCTATTTTCATAAAATAAGTCAAGTAATTTTCAGGATCTGGCACGGTACTTAGAACTAAAATCCCTCCTGTTTGCGCCATCGCTTCAACAATGATAACTCCCGGCATTACTGGTGCTCCTGGAAAATGTCCTACAAAAAAACTTTCGTTCATTGTAACATTTTTCATTCCCACAATATGACTTTCCGACATTTCTAAAATTCTATCGATAAATAAAAATGGTGGTCTATGAGGCAAAATACTCATAATTTTATGAATATCCATCAATGGTTCTAAGTTCAAATCATAAACTGGAACGTGATTTCTTTGTTCTATTTTTATAAGCTTAGCCATCTTTTTTGCAAATTGTGTGTTTACAAAATGTCCCGGTTTATTAGCAATTACCTTTCCTTTAATTCTTGTTCCAATTAAAGCCAAATCACCAATTACATCTAATAATTTATGACGAGCCGCTTCATTTGGATAATGCAACGTTAGATTATCTAAAATTCCATTTGGCTTGACCGTAATTTGATCTTTTCCAAAAGCACGTTTTAAATTCTCCATTGTAGTCTCAGAAATTTCTTTATCTACATATACAATTGCATTATTTAAATCGCCACCTTTTATCAATCCGTTATCCAAAAGTGATTCTAATTCGTGAAGAAAACTAAACGTTCTTGAGTCTGCAATTTCTTTTTTGAAATCAGAAATACACTTCATTGTAGCATTTTGAGTACCCAAAACTTTTGTTCCAAAATCAACCATTGCAGTCACTTGATAGTCATCGCAAGGCATTACAATAATTTCACTTCCTGTAGTTTCATCTGCAAATGAGATTACTTCTTTTACAACATAATATTTTCGGATAGCGTCTTGAACCACTAAACCCGCTTTTTCCAAAGCTTCAACAAAATATTTTGAAGAACCGTCCATAATTGGAAGTTCCGAAGAATCTAATTCTATAATAACATTGTCCAAATCACAACCAATCAATGCAGCCAAAACGTGTTCTGGCGTTTGAATTTTAACTCCTAATTTTTCTAAATTAGTACCCCGTTGCGTATTTACAACATAGTTTGCATCGGCTTCAATAATTGGTTCTCCTTCTAAATCAATTCTAACGAATGAAAATCCATTGTTAATTGGCGCAGGTTTAAAAGTCATTTTCACATCTTTTCCAGTGTGCAATCCAACTCCTGTAAGTGAAACTTCTTTACTTATGGTATTTTGTTTAACCATCATTTTTATAGCTTATTTACTGTTCTTTTTTAATTTTTCAATTTCATTTACAATTGCAGGCAGATTTTTAAAATGCACATACGATTTGTAATAATCTTTAGAATTTAACGAAGGCGTTCCTTGTAAAAATTCTCCATCTTTTGTATTTCTACTAACACCCGATTGTCCTTGAATGCGAACATTATTACCAATTGTAATGTGTCCCGCAATTCCAACTTGCCCGCCAATCATACAATTGTGTCCAATTTTCGTTGAACCCGCAATTCCTGTTAATGCTGCAATTACCGTGTTTTCTCCAATTTCAACATTGTGACCAATTTGAATTTGGTTGTCTAATTTTACTCCTTTTCTAATTATTGTTGAACCCATTGTGGCTCGGTCAATTGTGGTACAAGCGCCGATATTCACATTGTCTTCAATAATTAAATTTCCAATTTGAGGGATTTTACTGAACGTTCCATCAGGATTCGGTGCAAAACCAAAACCATCAGCGCCCAAAACTGCCCCAGAATGAATCGCACAATTGTTTCCAATTTCCGTTTCCGAAAAAACTTTTGCACCCGCAAAAATAGTAACATTATTGCCAATGACAACATTATCTCCAATAAAACAATTCGGATGAATTTTCACATCATTACCAATCGTTACATTTGCGCCTATATATGCAAAACTTCCCAAGTAGAAATTATCGCCATATTTCACATTTTCTGGAAGTACCGAAGGTTGTTCAATTCCAACTTTAGTTCCTTTTGCATCAGCATAAAACGCCAATAATTTTGAAAAAGCAAGATACGCATCGGCAACTTTTATAAGCGTCGTTGCAATTTCTCCTTCAGGAAAAAATGTAGTGTTTACAATGGTTATTGTCGCTTTTGTAGTGTAAATATGATTGTTGTATTTTGGGTTTGCCAAAAAAGTCAACGAACCTTCAACACCTTCTTCAATCTTGGTCAACTTGGAAACTTCAGCGTTTGGATTTCCCACTACTTCACCTTCTAATATCCCCGCTATTTGTTCTGCTGTAAATTTCATCTTTACAAAAATATAAAAAATAGATTCTAAATGTTAATTTTCAACGAGTTGTTTTGGAAAACAAATGTAATATTTTGTCACTTGTTTGGATAATGACTTCAAATTCAATTGATCCGATACTTCTACAACATCTTCAACCGTCATATCTTTCTTCAAAATCCGAATAGGTTCCGCTTCAATGCTGTACGCTTGATTTTTGATTTTCCCTTTAAATACAAAGTAATTTGCCTCTTGAATTGAAATATTATTTTCTTTTGAAAAAGCAGCAATGGACACTTCCAAAATTTCTTTTGAAAATTTCTCGTTATTGAGTTTTATTTTTAATAAATCCCTGTTAATAATCATTTTACTTAAAGAACTCAAGATAAAATCGTCATTATTCAACCACGATTTCAAAGCACTAATAATATCAAAATCATCTAATTGTGTAAATTTATCTAAAGTATCATTATCAAATGTAGCGAGTTCAACCTTGTTTTTCATAAAAAACAACAACGGTTCGCTGCAAGGCAAAACAATTCCTTTTTGAGTTAATTCTTTGGCTCGTTTTAGGACTTTCGTCAAAATTAATTCTGCTACTAAACTCGTTTTATGAAAATAGACTTGCCAATACATTAATCGGCGCGCCATTAGAAATTTTTCTACAGAATAAATTCCTTTTTCTTCTATTACCAATCGGTCGTCAACAACCGTCATCATTTGGATTAATCTATCAGAACTGATATTTCCTTCTGCCACACCCGAATAAAAACTATCTCGTTTCAGATAATCCATTCTGTCCATATCCAATTGACTCGAAATTAATTGCAACATAAATTTTCGGTGGTATTCGCCTTTGAATATTTGAATTGCCAAACATAATTTGCCATCAAATTCTTCATTTAATTTATTCATAAACAACAACGAAATGGCTTCGTGATTCACGTCTTCAACAATGCTGTGTTCCATTGCGTGAGAAAAAGGCCCGTGACCAATATCGTGTAATAATATCGCAATTAGCAAGGCATTTTCTTCTTCATCAGAAATCAAAATCCCTTTGAATCGCAATACTTCAATGGCTTTTTGCATAATGTGCATACAACCCAAAGCGTGATGAAATCGGGTGTGATGCGCGCCAGGATAAACCAAATAAGACAATCCCATTTGAGAAATTCGTCGCAAACGTTGAAAATACGGATGCTGCACTAAATCATAAATGAAAGGATTTGGAATCGTTATAAATCCATAAATTGGATCATTCAGAATTTTTAATTTGTTGATTTGGCTCACGTTCTAATTGAATTTTGTGTTGCAAATATACACAATATTCGTTTTATGGAATCGGAAAATACAAACAAAAAAAGACCGCTCAAAAGGAACGGTCTTTACTATAATTCGATATAAAATCTACCAAATAACTACGCGAAGCAAGTCAGGTTGAAACATTTTATCTCCTGCTTTTACATTAAAAGCTTTGTAAAATTCTGGCATATTACTCAAAGGTCCATTAATTCTGAATTGCGCTGGTGCGTGAACATCCGTCATAATTTGTGTTGCCAATGCCTCATCTTTAAGATTTATCATCCAAGCATATCCATAAGCAAGGAAATACCTTTGGTCGGGTGTCAAATTGCTAATTTTCTCGTTATTTTTATATTGAGACGTTTTCTTAAACGCTTCATAACCCATAACAACGCCACCTAAATCGGCAATATTTTCACCTTGAGTTGCATCACCATTGACGTGTTTGTCGCCCAAAATGGTAAACTTATTGTACTGCGAAACTATCAATTTTGTTTTAGCTTGGAATTTTTTCAAATCTTCCGCTGTCCACCAATTGTTTAAATTTCCATTTTCATCATATTGACTTCCTTGATCATCAAATCCGTGTGTAATTTCGTGACCAAAAGTAGAACCGCCAATAATTCCATATAAAATAGCGTCGTCAGGCATTCTTCCTTCATATCCAGGAACCATAATGTTACACGCAGGAACCACAATTTCGTTATTACTTGGGTTGTAATAGGCGTTATACGTTTGCGGTTGCATACTCCATTCGGTTCTGTCAACTGGTTTTCCGAATTTATTTATCATATAATTATAGCTCCAAATATTGGCTTGCATCACATTGGCACAATACGATTTTCTATCGATATTCATCGTACTCATATCTTTCCATTTGTCGGGATAGCCCACTTTCATTACAATTTTACTTAATTTATGCAATGCTTTCACTTTTGTAGCTTCACTCATCCAATCTAATTTTTTGATGTGATCGGCATAGACTTCTCGGATGTTGTTTCCAATTTCCAATAACTTTTCTTTCGAGCCTTTCGGCAAATATTCAGCAACGTAAACTTGACCAATTAATTCTCCTAATGAACCGTCCGTTTGTCCTACCACTCGTTTCCAACGTGGTTTTTGTTTTGAAACACCATTTAAAACGGTTGAATAAAATTTGAAGTTTTGATTTTCGATGGCACTATTTAAATAAGAGGCATACGAATTGACCAAATCCCATTTCAAATACGTTTTCCAATCTTCGATAGAATAGGTTTTCACCAATGAATTTAAGGCTTTGTAAAATTCTGGTTGCCCAACAATTATAGTATCTGCTTTTGCGACACCAAAAACGGGTAAAATAGCTTTCCACGCAATATTTGGTGTTGACTTGCTTAAATCGGCAACGGTCATTTTGTTATAATTTTTAATTGGATCACGAAGCGCTTCCAATTTGCGGGAAGCTTTCGCCAAATCGGTTTCCAATTTCATAATTGTTCCTGCATTTTTTGTAGCTGAAACTTCGTCTTGACCAATTAATTTCATCATTGCTTGCAGATGCTTTACATATTCATTTCTAATGGAAACGGTACGTTCGTCGGTATTGAAATAGTAATCTCTGTCGCCCAATCCCAAACCGCCTTGTCCTAGAAACAAAGCATATTTAGTACTGATTTTATCATCTTGACCTAAATAAAAAGTAAATGCTGGGCTTGCGCCAATAGTATGCAAATGGGCAATTGAAGCCATTAACGAAGGAACATCTTTTATATTATCGATGTTGGTAAATTCCGATTTCAAAGGGGCAATTCCCGCTTTTTCAATGGCAAGAGAATCCATTCCTGATGCGTAGAAATCACCGATTTTTTGTTTGTTACTTCCTTTTTCTGCGCTTTCGTCTTTAGCCGATTTTTCGCAAATTTGCTTGATTTGGTTGTTGAGGGTGTCGCCAATGGTTCTCCAAATTCCATTACTTTTTTCTGTTGATGGAATTGGGTTGTTTTTGAACCAACCTCCATTTGCATATAGAAAAAAGTTTTCCGATGGATTCACCAATGTATCTCTGTTGGATACCAATGGATCGTTGAACTCGGCTTCTTTTTCGTTGCAACTCATTAATTGTAAACTTGCAATGGCAAGAATAAACAGTTTTTTAGAATTTGTCATATTAGGTTTGTTAGTTTTTAAGATTCCTGCAAGGTTTTCAAAACGGTGTAGGTTTAATGTAATTTTAAAACATACCTACAAGGTTAAAAAAAAACCTTGCAGGAAGCTCCAAATTTAAAGAATATTATTGGTTTGTAGTAAAATAATTTAAATTGGTGATTTAGGAAATGGTTTGAATGAATATTCGAAAGAGGTATTTTTACTTTTTTTATAATTATTTGATTTTTGTACCATTTGGAATCGGAAAGTCTTTTCCTAAATGGCTAAAGAGTTGTCTTACTTTTGAACGCCAACTTATTCTTGCCATTTGCCAAGATTTACTACTTTCTAATATTTCAATTCTATCATTTGAGTGTGATGGTCGGTTTTGTTTTGACGATTTTGCATTATCAAATTCCAATAATAATTCTGGACTGTCTATTGGATTTACTTCAATGTCTAAATCGAAAATTGTTTGGTGTTCTGGTAAATTGAATTTTTCAGATTTGATTTTTAAATGATTGAATAATTCAACCAAATTCATTTCATCAGTGATGTAATCTAAATCGTAAATGTCCTTTTTGGCAAAACGATTTGAAGCACTCATTAACTTGAATAAACCAATGTCTGTTTTATGAATTATTCGAATATCTTGAAATACATCAGGAGTAAATAAACATTTCATATTCTGCAAAAACTCTACTTTTATGACTTCGTCATTTTTTGAAATAAACATTTTTAAAAATAAAAATTGTTCGTCTAATTTGGTGTTTAGTAGCATTGTATTAACTTGCTTCTTACCGTATATATTTTCAACTTCTTCAATGATTTGGTCAAAACCAATTCTTCCAATGGTTAGTGGAGCAATAAAATCAATATCAACAGAGATACGATGGTTGTATCTCAAAGCCAAATTAGTACCTCCGCCTAAAGCAAATTGAGCTATGCTGGGTAAATTTTGTAATTCAAAGATTGTTTGTTTTAGAACGGGACTTACCGCACTCATATTTGTTTGAAACGTGCAAAAGTAGGCACATTGTATCTTTTTGCAACCATTTCGCAAACCTCATTACTAATACGCTCTTTAGTGGTTTTTAGGTATTTAAGTATGATGGTTTTAGAATAAAATTGTTCTAATTTAATAATATCCGTTGCAAATGTTTCTTCATTTGTAGCAAACAAAGCCCTTGGAATAATAATATCCTTATCTTTAGAAAGATTAAGTTTACTATGATCCATATCCCAAAATAAGTGTTTCGGAAAGATTGTTGCTATGTTTACAGATTGTTTCACAATACAAAATTAATTAATTTACTGATAAGTGATGCACTAATATAAAAAATATTAACTTGTTTATTTTTAATGACTTAATAAAAATTCAGGATTAATCTTAAAATAGGTATTTCTGATTAATTGTTGTCTGATTTAAATTGAATTTAAAGGTGTTTTAAAGAAGGTGCTGTGGGAATGAAATCGGGAGTTTGTATAGCTGAATCCTGCAAGGTTTTCAAAACCTTGTAGGTTTAATGTAATTTTAAAATATACCTACAAGGTTAAAAAAACCTTGCAGGAAGTTCCAAATTTAGAGAATATTCTTGGTTTGTAGTTAAAAAAAAGAAATGGGTAATTTAAGAAATGGTTTAAACCCGATAAGCGCATTTGCAAACCTTGCCCTTTATGAAATTCTTTAACTTTTGTACTAAAACCAATCGTATTTTCTTGTCTTTGTGGGTACGGATTAGAAATCCGCACTATCCGTTGTGGAATATATCCGGTCGGTCGGGCATATCAGAGTCGGGCGGGTTAAATTCCGTCGCTTGGCGAGGTTGCCAACTTCGTAACCTTTTATCTTCCACTAAAATAATATTTCTTGCGGAACGCAAATGTGAATTTACCACAAAATTTGCAATCTTACCAAACGGCTGTTAGCCGTACGGTTTTTTACGCTTCAACAATTGTGACTTTATAATCTCCTAATTTTGGAGAATTTGTTCCTATAATTGTGATTGATTTTTCTAATTCATCAAATGAAAATTTAGTATTTTGAGAAAATTTAGGGTTGAAATCTAAATGATATTTTGCACTAGTTAAAATTCTGCCTTTAATATCAATATCTAATTTAATTGTTGGTTCAAATCCTCCAACGATTAATGCAACTTCTAAAATTTCAGTTTCAACTTTTCCTTTAGCTGAATAGGTTACTAAACCTTCAAATTTATATCCGTCATTTCCATAATCTGTTTTACTTATAATAGCGTCTTTAAATTGATTTAACGCCATAATACTTTTCATTTCTGTATCCATTTTAATTTATTTAGTTTATTTTTTATTGGAAATTCTTAACACTGCGTGTAAAGTTGCAAGATAATAATAGAAAATCCAACTGTACCATATAGCTTTGTCATAATTTACTTTTTGGTCAACATTGTGATGTCTAATTCCAAAATTATTTGCGATATTGAAAATGTCATTTTCATCTTTTTTATCTAAATGCTTTCTTATTTCAGGTCTTACAAATTCCAAAACATCGGCTAATTCTCTAATAGCTTCTTTTCTATCTTCTAAAGTTGATTTGTGCCTTCTAAATTTTATTATTGATGAATTTATTCTATTTGAAATATTTTCTTTATCGTTAGTTGGAATATCTGCTTCAAATAAATTTGAAAGTCCATTGTCTGAAAGTAATAGTATTTCTCCGTTTTCTGAAATCTCAAAACCATTTTTATAATCTCTAATAATTGGGTTTATAATTTCTCTAAAATATTTTTGCCCTTCTAAATCATTAAATTCATCATAATGATAACCACAATTATTCCAATTATGATAATAACTGTTAAGACCTTTTGAACAATGGTCGTGCAAAAATTCTAGAACATCAAAAAAATCATCTTCAGTGTAATCTTTCAATTTAGTGTAAACTGGAAATAAATTTTCTTTCCTTAAATTAATGAATACATAAGCATCAATTTCTTCTCCGAGTTGTCCTTCTATAAATCCATCAGAACAGTCAATTCCGAAATATTTTTGAAAGTAACCAGCTCTGTCAAGTATTTTATAAGACATCAAAAAAAGTTGCTTTAATACATCAAAATCAATTTTGCTATCAGGATTAATTTTTCCTGTTCTAACTGAATAATAGTTTCTTTTAATCATTGACTTTTGTTGATTTTCGATTTTTTCAGCGTTATGCGAATCTGACGTCTAACGTCTTGGTAAACACCGGGTGGCTTCGCACAGCTGGGTAGTACTTTTACCAATTGTTTATTTTCTTAAATTCCTTGTAAGCTGATTCATCTTGCATATAGAAAAGCATAAAATCATCTAATTTGATTTTGGTTTCTTTTTGACCCATATCTTTTCTTGCTAATTTCATTAACTCGAAATATGTTTTAAAATGCGTTGTAGAATCTGTTTGCTTTCCTAGTTCAAGAGTCCATTTTGTAAAAGTCTTAAACATTTCGTCAGGAGCATACAAAAACATATCTTTTTTTATACCTAAAATTCGTTTTAATATTTCTTGCTGAGTCACAGTTTCTCCAATTTTTTCTGCATTAGTTATGTCAAAAAGCAAATAAATAAGTTCAGAATACATTTTGTATTTTCTAACTGAAAGTTGGCTTTCAATATTTTTTATTTTTTCTTTTTGATGCTGAATTCTCCAAATCAAAAATGTAGTTAATGAGCCTAAAATTAATAACGATATTTCTCTAAATGGGATTTCATTCATTTTATGATTTCTTGAAAATTATATTTTATACAAAAACAAACTTAATTAAAGTCCGAAAACCCAAATTTCTTAAAACTGGTATTAGCACTCGTTTTATTGTGTTATTAAAGTTGGTAATGTAGATTCTATTCTAAAGTCATATTTTCCAAGTTTACATTCAGAATGTTGTTGGTATTTATTTCCTACTATATCTTAATATGTAAATTCAATCTTTAAATCACCAAAAATTATAGAATTGTCTATTAAATGAAAAAAAAGCATAATTGGCTCATCATTATTCTTTAAATTATTAGGAAGTTTTTTTACCATATCTACTTGAGATACGCATTTTCCAAAAATACAATTAAAGGATATATTATGAGCAATACTTGGTGATTGATTAGTAATCTCAACTATAAAAAAACTTTGATTTAACTTTTTAGTTTTTCCTTGTATTAGATGGACATTTATTTTGGGCATAATACTTTCATTAAATTTTAACTTCTCAATTAAAAATAAATCTTGTTGAATTTTTTGAACAGTTTTTTGAGATTGTAAGGTTCTATATAAATAAAATGCCGTAATAGTAGTTACCATTAATATAAACCAATCCGAAACTGTTCCCCAAATATCTACATTAAAATACAAAAATGTCATAATAAATCTGATTATCGTTAAAATGAGTGCTAACTTATATATTCATTTATTTTCTAAGCCAAAAAATGAGTATATCTATCTTTTTTAGCTGTATATGCTCAACTTCTACTATATGTTATTTTAATTTGCAACAAAAAAACAACAATGCGTTTTTGTTTTACAGCAAATCCTGCGTACTATTTTGTGAGGGAGTTGGCAAAGCGCTTTGTTTGCCGGTGTGCTCAATAACTCGGGAATCTTTGTTATTGTGCGCTACAATGAATTTGTATTTTGTAAATGTAATGTTTAATTTGGTTAATAGGTTGTTTGTGAGAAAAAGTTTATGGGTTGATGCCACCAAAGCTAAAGCATTGCCTTACAATATGGGTCGAGCCGCTGGCTATAACACGTGGAAATCCCATAGGGATGGCAAATATTGTAACATCGGACTTCAGTCCGTTGATAAAGCCAAAAAATAAAAGTAAGAAAACGACAATTCCTGATAGCCCTGATTGCAGCGGAAAGCCCGGAATGAAAAAAGGTAGTTTTTCTTGGCTAAAAAGAGCGACCGAAGGAAGCTCCATTTTTGGCTTAGAAAAACAACTTTTTGAATGAGGACTTGAAGAGGAAAGCAGGAAATAGCTTCAAATGAAAAAAATTACAATAAAATTAAGAAGTTGGCGTTGAAATAGTGTTAAATTGCTTCAAAATAATAATAGGATTTTAGAACTAAAAATTAGGATATGGACAACATAAAAATACTTTGGGTTGATGATGAAATTGAGCATTTAAAGCCGCATATTTTGTTTTTGGAGATGAAGAATTATCACGTGACAACTTGTAATAACGGGCGTGACGCTATTGATATTTTTGAAGAAGGGAATTTTGATATTGTGTTTTTGGATGAAAATATGCCTGGAATGAGCGGCTTGGAAACGCTGTCGGAAATGAAGGAAAAGAAATCTTCGACGCCCATGATTATGATTACCAAGAGCGAGGAGGAATATATTATGGAGGAGGCAATTGGGTCGAAAATTGCGGATTATTTGATAAAACCAGTGAATCCAAATCAGATTTTATTGAGTTTGAAGAAGAATTTGGATCATTCGAGATTGATTTCACAGAAAACAACATTGGATTATCAGAAGGAATTTCGCAAGATTTCGATGGAAATGGCGATGGTAAATTCCTATGAAGATTGGGTAGAATTGTATAAAAAACTGGTTTTTTGGGAATTGGAATTGGAGAATATCAATGACCACGGAATGATTCAGATTTTGGAATCTCAAAAAGCGGAGGCAAATTCACAATTTGGGAAATTTATAGAAAGAAATTATGAGGATTGGTTCGAGCCAAAAGCGGATAAACCGATTCAATCGCACACGCTTTTTCGAGAATTAGTAGTTCCTGAAATCACTAAAAAAGACAAGCCAATATTATTTGTGGTGATTGATAATTTGCGTTACGACCAATGGAAAGTTTTTGAAAGTGTGGTAAACAATCATTATAAATTAGAAAAGGAAGTTCCTTATTATGCGTTGCTTCCAACGGCAACACAATATGCAAGAAATGCGATTTTCTCAGGATTGACGCCACTAGAAATGGAGAAACAGTTTCCTCAATATTGGAAAAATGATCCTGACGAAGGTGGAAAAAACTTGTTTGAAGCGGAATTTTTAACGGCACATTTGAAACGTTTGGGTTTAAATATAAAACAAGATTATTTTAAAATTACCAATTTGGCTGCAGGAAAAAAACTCGTTGACAATTTCAAAACATTGAAAAATAATGATTTGGTGACGGTGGTTTATAATTTTGTGGATATGCTTTCGCACGCTAAAACAGAAATGGATGTGGTTAAAGAATTGGCTTCTGACGACAAGGCATATCGCTCACTGACATTTAGTTGGTTTAAAAATTCACCGCTTTTAGACATCATTCAGCAGGCACAAAAATTAGGATTTAAGTTGATATTGACTACTGATCATGGAACGATAAATGTGAAAAATCCATCGAAAGTTATTGGGGATAAAAACACGAGTTTGAACCTGAGATACAAAACGGGAAGAAGTTTGACGTATGAAGACAAAGATGTTTATGCGGTGAAAGACCCTAAAAAAATTGGATTGCCGACGATAAATATGAGTAGTTCTTATATTTTTGCAAAGAATGATTTTTTCTTGGCGTATGTCAATAACTACAATCATTATGTGAGTTATTATCGCAATACGTATCAGCACGGGGGAATTTCATTGGAAGAAATGATTATTCCGTTTTTAGTGATGAATCCGAAGTAGGGAATGAAGATTTTAGATTTCAGATTGTAGATTAAATAAAATCAGCAATCGTAATTTCTAATTCCCAAATCATAACTATATTTGCACAACAACAAAACAACTTATGAACATACATACAATTCCACAGATTAAACATTCCAATAGTGGCAACTTCTTTTTATTGGCTGGGCCTTGCGCTATTGAAGGCGAAGAAATGGCGTTAAGAATTGCTGAGAAATTAGTTGGAATTACCGATAAATTAGAGATTCCTTTTGTTTTTAAAGGTTCTTTCAAAAAAGCAAATCGATCCAGAATTGATAGTTTTTCTGGAATTGGCGATGAAAAAGCGTTGAAAATATTGAGAAAAGTTTCGGAGACTTTTGGCGTTCCAACGGTTACAGATATTCACACCAATGAAGATGCTGTTATGGCTGCTGAATATGTTGATGTGTTGCAAATTCCCGCTTTTTTAGTTCGTCAAACCGATTTAGTTGTGGCTGCTGCCAATACTGGAAAAGTAGTAAACTTGAAAAAAGGGCAATTTATGAGTCCTGAAAGTATGAAACACGCCGTTCAAAAAGTCTTAGATTGTCACAATCAAAATGTGATGGTTACTGATCGTGGGACGATGTTTGGCTACCAAGATATGATTGTTGATTTTCGAGGAATCCCAACGATGCAACAGTATGCAACCACTGTTTTGGATGTTACACATTCGTTGCAACAACCCAATCAAACGGCTGGCGTAACTGGCGGTCGCCCTGATATGATTGAAACTATTGCCAAAGCTGGAATTGCTGTTGGCGTTGATGGTATTTTTATAGAAACTCATTTTGACCCTGCAAATGCAAAAAGTGATGGTGCCAATATGTTGCATTTAGATTATTTTGAAGCTCTTATGACAAAATTAGTAGCGATTAGAAAAACAGTAAATTCGTTCTAAGAAAGTCGAAAGTTTTAATGTCGTAAAGTCAAAAGTCTCGAGAAAGTATAACCTTCTGTAATTTTAAAATAGTCCAAAATCAAGTTGTCTAATGCCAATATAGTATAAAAAACTATTTAAAATTAACCAATTACAATAAATTACATATTTTAAAAAATACAACACTATATTATATCCACTACTTAATTGAAGTTACATAAAAATCAAAAAGACCTGCGAGTTCAACTTGCAGGTCTTTTTTTATGCGCATTTTTTGAACTTTTTAGTCGATTCCATGTTGGTCAATTAGATACATTAATGCAGCCATTGTTGCTGCTCCCAATTCCAATTCTCTTTTATTAACCGCGTCAAATTTGTCGTTTGCTGCGTGATGATAATCAAAATACCGTTGTGAATCTGGATGTAATCCTGCTTTAATTATTTTTGAGGAAGTTAGCGGTTCAATGTCGGAACCAGAATGACCTTTGGTGAAACTATGAATCAGATAGGGTTCAAAAAGTCCTTTCCAAGTTTGTATTTTAGCCAAATTAACATCATCTGTTTCAAAGGAAAATCCTCGTGGTGAAAATCCCCCTGAATCACTTTCTAAGGCAAAAATATGATTTTCATTATTCGATTTTGACAGCTCTTCATATTTTTTACCGCCACGCCCACCGTTTTCTTCGTTCATAAAAAGCACTGCTCGAATGGTGTTGTTAGGTTTGTAACCAATGCTTTTAAAAATATTCAAAACCTCCATACTTTGCACGACTCCTGCGCCATCATCTTGTGAACCGTCGGCTAAATCCCAAGAATCTAAATGACCGCCAACTACCATAATTTTTTCTGGGTGTTCACTTCCTGTAATTTCACCAATAACATTATAGGATAATACATCTTCCATTTGTAGGCAAGATTGTTTCAAATAGAATTTCAAGTTTGGATTGTTTTTTAGAGATTTGGTAAGTAATTCAGCACCGTTAGTACTAATTGCAGCTGTTGGAATATAGTTTTCTTTTGGAATATCACCATAACTTTGTGCGCCTGTATGCGGAAAATCATCCAGTCTCATATTCATTGAACGAACTATTGTGGCTACTGCACCAAATTTAGAGGCTTCTTTTGCACCGCCAAATCGTTGATCTACGCAACCTCCATAAGAAGTAAAAGTTTCAATATTTTCGGGTTGCATCGGACGATTGAAAAACACGATTTTTCCTTTGATTTTATCAAGTCCTAATTCTGCTATTTCTTTGATTGAATGCACTTCAATTACTTCTGCTGAAATTCCGTTTTTAGGTGTTGCAATTGAACCTCCTAAAGCACAAACAGGAATGGTAGTTTTCGTTTTATTATCTAAAATATAAGCGACTTCTTTTTCGCCACGAACCCATTTTGGAACCATCACTTCTTGAAGATAGACTTTGTCTAATCCCAAAGTTTCCAATTGTGCTTTGGTGTATTCAACCCCTTTTTGAGCACCTGCGGAACCTGATAATCGAGCACCAATTTTATTGGATAAATCATCTAACCATGAGTAACATTTAGAATTGGTTAATGCCGATTTATAGATTTCTTTAAACTTTATTTCATCGTTGCTTTGCGAAAAAGTGATTGTCGAAAAAAGTAAAAAGGCGAAAAGTAAATTTTTCATAAACTAAGTTTTAAGAAGTAAAAATAGAATATTATGGTGATTAAACCAAACACAGAATCTTTGCCCCTTAAATAAAAAAAGAGACTTGCATAAAATACAAATCCCTTTTTTATTATAATCAATAGAACGAATTAATGTCCGCCAGAAACTGGTTTGTCAAAATCAATTCCTTGATTTCTTAATATTCCGCTTACTTTCCAAGCATAGAAAGCCAAATAAGCAAAACAAACAACTCCTACAATATAACTACTTTGAATACCAATACTTTCAGAAATAAAACCTTGTAACCAGCTCACAATTCCACCGCCCATAATCATCATAATTAAGAAGCTACTTCCTTGACTGGTGTTTTTTCCTAATCCACTAATTGCTAATGTAAAGATACACGGCCATAAAGTACTACAAAATAAACCTACACTCGTAAACGCATAAACACTTGTCATTCCAGTAGTAAACATTCCAATAACTAGTGCAACAATTCCTAAAGTTGAAAACAATAATAACATTCTTGCAGGATTTCCTTTGCTTAAAATATCGGCAGCTATTAATACGAAGATGATTAATCCGTAAACATAAAATGGTGTTAAGTCATGTTTTGCAATTGCATTTACCATTAAAAATACTCCGAAAGCCAAATAAGGTGCGATGAATTTTAATATTTTTTGCATGCTTAAATCATTGGTAAAAGCACCAACGGCTCCTGTCCAACGACCAATCATTAAACTCGCCCAATACAATGAAATATAAGGCGCAATATCTTGTGTTAAAAACCCTAATTTAGATTCCATATAGGCTGGAAGATTACTTGCTGTTGAAACTTCAACACCTACGTAAACGAAAATTGCAATCATTCCCATAATTAATTGTGGGTATTTCAAAGCCGAACTTCTCGAAGAATTAGTATCATTTTCTACTTCAACAACTGCAACTGGCTTGTCTGGAAGTGATGAAAATTTCAATAAAATGGCAACTACTAGAAAAGCCAATCCTAAAACTAAATAAGGAATTTTTACGCTTTCTATGCTCATTTCGGTATTTGCACCAGCACTAGATCCAAAAATAGCAAAACTCACTACTAAGGGCCCAATTGTTGTTCCAAAATTATTAATTCCACCCGCCAATGTTAGTCTTTGAGAACCTGTAGTAATTGGTCCAAGAGCAATTGCTAATGGATTTGCTACTGTTTGTTGCAATGAAAACCCCAATGCTACAATGAATAATCCAGATAACATTAATGGAAATGAACCTGTATTTGCAGCTGGATAAAATAATAATGTTCCCAAAGCCGAAATTCCTAAACCTAATGCCAATCCGTTTTTGTAACCAATTTTATTCACTAAATCTTCTTTCATCAAAAGTGAAATTCCCATATAAATCAAGGATCCTACAGTGTAAGCAATATAAAATGCTAATGAAACTAATTGGCTTTGACCTTGAGTTAGATCGAAAGCTTTTTTAAATACTGGTATTAAGATGTCATTGCTGGCAGCAACAAAACCCCAAAAGAAAAAAACGGTTACTAAGGGAATAAATTGTCCCCATTTGGTTTGAACATTTTCTGAATTCATAAATTTTGGTTTAAAAGTTAATTAATAGTTTGGGCGCAATTATTTTCTTATTCTTAAATCTATTCTTAATAAATAGCGTTCTGATAAAAACAATTACTAATATTTGATAAATATACATTTATAAAAAATAAACTCGCAATAGTTAGACAATTAAGTTATTAACGAAAACGATTTCTTAAGGGATTTTATGAGTACTATCACGTTTGAACTCATTAAAAGTTAGGTTATTTTTTCAACACGAATTTCACTAATTAACACCAATTAATTAGTGGGAATTCGTGACCCGAGACCGAAGGTCGAACTGACGAAGTAAATTCGGGGCAAACTTTTAGTATCGAAATAGTGTGGCTTTTTTGCCAAAGATTAATTCGTGGAAATTCGTGGCAAAGTCCAAATCGATTTATTTACCATCAACATAGTCTTGCAAATACTGAAATCTTTCGGTGAGTTTGCCGTTTTCGGTCATTTTTGCTCTTTGTAGAATTCCATCTTTATCGCCATTGAAAAAAGCAGGAATTACGTGTTTCATAAATAGTTCTCCAAAACCTTCGCTGGCATCTTTTGGAAGTTCGCAAGGCAAATTATCAACCGACATCACAACGATTGCGGCTGGATGAAAAACATCAACTTCCTTGTTTTCACTTGGCAAATATCCAAATAATGGTTCTGCAATTGTAGATGCTTTTATGGTACACGCGATTGGTCCATTGACATCGCAGGAAATATCGGCAACCACTTTGATATTGCAATCATTGGCTTGTAGCATTTCTCGTGTTAATATATAAGGTGCGTCATTTCCATAAAAATGTCCTGCCATGAAAATATCTGACACTTTTGTAAAGCGTTCAAAATCGGATGTATATTCTGTGGGATTTTCGTAAAAATCGTTTTTTCCAATTACTTTTCCATCTTTACGCTTGTTGTAATCCAAAACATCAATTTGAACATAAACGGGTTCCGAGTATTTTTTAGAAAGGAAATTATCAATAGAAACTTCTTTGATTTTAATAGCATCTAAGATTTCTTTAGCCCCATTTCCTACTTTTCCACGACCAGTTAACACAATTTTTATAGGTGGTAATACTTGTCTTTTTAATTTTGTTACCAATTCGTCTTTACCAGAAAGAGTTTCTGCTTTTGGAATTGTAAACAATCCAAATTTTATTCCGAAAGCCCGAAAAGCATTGTAAGATCCTACAATTCCTGCATACCTACCAAAACCAATCAATCGATTAAAATCGGCATCAACGATAGTTTCGTGGTCATAGAAATCAATGTTCTTTTCAAGAATGGCTTGCAATAATTTTCTATTATAAGGCTGTTTCTTTATGGTATGAGAAAAAAAGAAATACTTTTTATTAGGAATTAAGGCGTCAATTGGCACTTCTTTAACGCCAAATAAAACATCACAATCGGTCATATCCGTTGCCACATCAATTCCTAAATTTGAATACTGTTCGTCAGTGAAAATCCTAATATCAGAACTTTCAACTTTAATTTCAGCCTTTGGATACATTTGTTGCAATCGCACCAATTCTTCTGGAGAGAAAACAACTCTTCTGTCTGGTGGATTTTTTCTTTCTTTTATGATTCCGAACTTCATTTTATATTCCTTATTATTTCGTGTCAAAAGTAAGATTAACTAAATCGATGTCAAAATTTATTTCAAATAAAAGCAAAGCCGTTACCATTTGAATTCCAATACATTAAAGCAAAAAGCATTTATATTTTATAAAACGATTAACAAAATTGGTATTTGATAATAAATATCTTTCCTTTATATTTGCTCTTTACCAAGACCAAATGACACTAAAACCAGCTTTCAAATATACCAAAATTGCCGCATTATTTTTTCTTTGTTTGTCCTGCAATAGTCAAGATAAAAAACATACTGCATCCGATGTTGCCTCGATAAATATGGAACCCATAGATACGGTATTTCCAGTATTATCGGATTCCTATATCAATTCCAAAAAAACTAAGATTGAACGTTTCTTCAATAAAAACTGGCCTTCAAAAAACAACAACGTAAGTTTTTTAGTAGCCAAAGACGGACAAATCATCTATGAGAATTATGTTGGTTTTGGCGATATTAAAAAGAAAACACCCATTACAAGCGAAACACCCATTCACATTGCATCGGTGAGTAAAGTGCTAACGGCAACCGCAATATTAAAACTTATTAATATTGGAAAATTGGGATTAGACCAAAAAGTAACTTCCATATTAAAAGGATTTCCTTATCCTGAAATCACCATAAAAAACCTTCTAAGTCACAGAAGCGGAATGCGAAATTACGCCTATTTTACTAATGAAAGAGGTATTTGGGATTTGCATAAAATCATGAGCAATCAAGATGTTTTGAATGTTATGATTACTAAAAAAATAAGTTTAGAGTACAAAACAAATACGCGTTTTGGATATTGCAATACCAATTATGCCATGTTGGCTTTGGTAATTGAAAAGGTAACTGGTAAAAGATTCAGTGACGCTATGAAAACAATGATTTTTGAGCCACTTGGAATGACCCACACCTTTGTTTACGATTACCAAAAAGATAAAAATGTAATTACGCCATCGTACAGAAACAATGGGCAACAAATAGCGTTTGATTATTTGGATGCTGTTTATGGTGATAAAAATATATTTTCTACTCCGCGCGATTTACTAAAATTTGATATGGCGCGAAATTCCGACTATTTTTTGAGTCCCGAATTGCGATGCCAAATATACAAAGGTTGCAGTAATGAGCATAAAGGTCAAAAGAATTACGGACTAGGAATCAGAATGATTAATTGGGAAACCGGTCAGAATTTTTACTTCCACAACGGTTGGTGGCACGGAAACATGTCGTCTTATGTAACGCTACAAAAGGAAAATGTAACGATTATAGCTTTAACCAATAAATGTTCCAAAAGCGTTTATAAAGTTCGGAATCTTGCGCCACTATTTGGAGATTATCCTTTTAAAGTTGACGAAAGTGAGGAGGAGTAAGTTTGAATGAAAAAGACGAAGAGATAATAGACGAAGAGATAATAGACTAAAAAGTACCCACGTATTACACGAATTAAAGAAGACGAAGAAATAATAGACGAATAGATAATAGACTAAAAAGTAGCCACGAATTACACGAATTAAAAAAATCTGCGCATCTGAGGTTAAAACTTTGTTTCTTTTGTTTTACTTATGTGCCTTTTGTGGTGAAAAAACCTTTGCGAACTTTGCGTAAAACTTTGCGCCCTTTGCGGTTAAGAAATTAGACTAATAGATAATAGACTAATAGACTAAAAATAGAAAGGCGAAAGAATGAGGTTTTTTGCCACAGATTAGCACAGATTAAACGGATTAAAAAAAATCTGCGCATCTGCGGTTAAAACTTTGTTTCTTTTGTTTTACTTATGTGCCTTTTGTGGTGAAAAAACCTTTGCGAACTTTGCGTAAAACTTTGCGCCCTTTGCGGTTAAGAAATTAGACTAATAGATAATAGACTAATAGACTAAAAATAGAAAGGCGAAAGAATGAGGTTTTTTGCCACAGATTAGCACAGATTAAACGGATTAAAAAAAATCTGCGCATCTGAGGTTAAAACTTTGTTTCTTTAGTTTTACTTATGTGCCTTTTGTGGTGAAAAAACCTTTGCGAACTTTGCGTAAAACTTTGCGTTCTTTGCGGTTAAAAAAAAGACTTAAAGATAATAGACGAATAGATAATAGACTAAAAAAAATCAGTGCATCAGTGGCTAAGGAAGGAGACAAATAGATAATAGACTAATAGACATTAGACTAAAAAAATTCGAGATAATTCGTGTAATTAGTGGCTAAAAAAAATCTGCGCATCTGCGGTTAAGAAAATAGACGAAAGACTAAAAAAATTACCGCAGATTCGCAGATTAAAAAAAAGAACACGAAATACACGAATTAAAAAAATCAGTGCATCAGTGGCTAAAAAACACCTCTGATGCACTGATTTAAAAGTGTCATAAAGTCGAATTTACATGTGGTGTTTTTTCTTCACCTACAACCTACAACCCACAACTTATAACCTACAACTCATAATTCACAATTAAAAAACAATTTTCTTCGTTACCACAACATCGTTCTCCAACGTGATTTTCACAAATAACCCACTCATAGTTTTGTTCAAATTGTTCATCGTGAATTGCTTAACACCCACATTTTTGTAGCTGTCGATTTTTCTTCCAAGTAAATCAAACACAACGATGTTTTTGATGTTTTGGTTGGATGAATACACCGTAGCTTTTTCATTGGTAATCACCTGAACAGAATTTTCAAAGTTAATTGTTCCTGTTCCCAAAGTGCTTGTTGGCAAGTAATGCAATACAAAACGAGTATTGAACGTACCTATTGCAGTCGTGAAACTATACGGTGCCAATCTTAAATCGACTGTTATATTTAGCAATTTATCTTCCAAATAGATGTTTTCATTGGTTAGGAAAAACCCATTTACGTGATCAATAGCGATTTGGAATGTACCTGCCGTTCCTACGTGGTATCCAAAGTCGATGGTATCCGCATTATCAAAAGGTAAAACTCTTGAGTTAATCGTGAACTTACGATTTGGAATAATACTATAAAAGTCAATATTTGGATTTCCTTGTGACGATATTGCATCTAAATACAAATCATAACCGTAGGTTGCTCCTTGTGCATATTGAATTATCAACTGTTTGAAACCTCCAATTGTGTTGGTTAAATTCAACCAAACATTATGATTTTCAATAGCTGGAACAACAACTTGCGCATTTGGAAGTGCTGTTCTATAGAACCCAGCATTATACCCAGAAACCCTATGGCTGTTTTTGAATTTTACCGTACTTGTTTGTGTTCCAACATCTGATCCAGAAGCATATTCTACAAAGAATCCTTGTCCTGCATCCACATATTGATCGGGTGTACCTCCATTATTTTCAGTTGCAGTTTGAACATCTGAATTAGCATTATAAATAGAATAATCTCCTCCTGAATAAGCATTCACTGCAATACCATTAGTGTGCGTCCAGAAAGAGAAGTTTCCTGTTAATTTTTTTGAAGTATCTGTATTAACATTATCCGCCCAAAATAATTCTAAATCAATAGCACTTGGATACGGATTTGCAATTAAGTTATCAAAAGTAGCTCCAACCTTTTTAATTGGCACTGTAATTTCTCCATTGTTTGGAACTCCGTGAAAACGAGCTTCCCATGTATTAGGTACCGTAAACGTTTGATTATTAAGAGGGTTTAAAGTCCAATCTGTACCTACTCCATTGTTTCTGGCTCTGGCAATATACCCCAATCCTGGTGTCATTAATGAATTGGCATTGGCGGCAACCCAATTCACACCTCCGTTATAAGAGTAAAAAGTATCATTGCTCGTTACCGACATCCACATTCTTGCCAACGGCTGAGCTGCTACAGGAGAACCCCAATACACAAAATCGTAGTTGTTGTACAATGCCGATGTTTTACGGTTGTAGGTTATTGCACCTGTATTTGTAACATTATTTGCTTGTAATAAACTTGAAGTGTCATCAAAAGTTATTGCTCCTGAAGTGGCATCAATTCCATCAACCAAAGACAATGTATTTCCTGCTGCAATTGTTACCACTGCATTAGTAGTCAAAGTACAAGAACAGGCAGCAAGGTCTGCCGAAGAAGTATAAGCTCCATCAAAAATAATTCCTGTGGTTGCGTCTGGCTCCGTAGGACTCCACGATGTTCCGCTCCAAGTAGTTGATTTTATAGTAATTGTAATTAATGCACTTGTTGTAGCACCACAAACTCCATTGGTTACCACTGCTTGATAATAGGTAGTTGCAGTTAAAGTTGCCGAAGTATAAGTTGCCGTTGTTCCACTTGCTCCTACTACATTTGCCCAACCTGAACTTCCATTGGCTGATTGTTGCCATTGAATGGTTCCTGTTGGTGATCCTGTTACCGATACAATTGCTACTTTTCCTGAGCAAATAGTTGCATCCGCAGAAGGTGTTCCTGCATAAGAGATTGCATCTACCGTAACAGAATACGTTGCCACTGCAGCCGTACAAGGACTATTAGAAACAGTCATTGTTAAGGTTACTGTTGTTCCAGCATCTCCTGCGACTGGAGTATAAGTTGGTGTTAGCGTTGTATCACCCGAAAGTGAACCCGCACCACTTGTTACTGTCCAAAGAATAGTTCCATTTGATGAAGTTGCACCACTTACGGTTGCCGTTCCTGTTTGGCAAATGGTTTGTGTTCCTCCAGCTGTTGCTGTTGGTATAGCGTTTACCGTAATTAAATACGTTGCCGTTTTAACTTCGCAAAGTCCTGTTACGGTCATTGTTAAGGTTACAGTAGTTCCAATATCTCCTGCGGCTGGAGTATAAGTTGGCGTTAACGTTGTATCACCCGAAAGCGAACCTTGTCCATTGTGCGTCCAAAGAATAGCTCCGTTTGTTGCTGTTGCAGTGGTTACATTTACGACAGTTCCTTGACAAATGGTTTGCGAACTTGTAACTACTGCGGTAGGCGTTTTACAATTTCCTATAGCTAAATTACCCAAACCACTTGCTGCTGTAAACGATAAGCTTGTCGCTGATGGCGTTGGCGTTACGGTTGGGTATGTCCAAACAGTATCGTATTTTCCAATTCTGAATGTTGTGGCTGAGGCTGTTCCATCTGTTATTCCTCCTGAATAGTTAAGCGTTCCTGCATAATTTGTTGATGCTGCAGTTCCTGATAAAGCCCAATGTGCATTTACGCTTTGGGTATCATCGATATAGGAAGATGCAATATTTGTTTCATCACCCGTAGTTGCTTTTACAGTTAAATCACCAGCGGTTAAGTTGGTAAAAGTTAATGCAGCTGGCAAATAATTAGCAGTTGCAGACAATCCTACTGGATAATCATAAGCAACTCCTGTTGTGGCTAAGGCACGGGTTAGATTTCCATTGATGTAACCTGCAGTCCAAGCAATTGCAGACGTTGCTGAATTGGTTACCACTACATCTAATGAATTGGTATCAATATTTCCACCGTTCAAAGTTAAAGTACTGCCAATGGTAAGATTGTTTGTTACTAATTTTACAATTGGAGCATTTGTTGCATTAACCGTGAAATTATAAATAGGAATTACACTATTAACTATAAATGTTTTACTTTCTAAAGTACTTGCATTACCCATTTGGAACGTTCCTCCAGTAATGGTTTTTGATCCCGTAGAATTCAATATATTAATATCATTAAAAATAGCTGCATTTGTATTTGGAGCTTGAATAACAACAGTACCACCCGTCATATTTAAATTTGAAGTTGCTGACATATTAAACGCAGCAGTAGTACCATTGCTATTTCCTGCTGTACTTAAAGTAAGTGTTCCTCCAGAAATAGCAACTCCTGTTCCAATTACACCAGTATTAGCAGTACCATTGGCTGAATTGTTTAATCTACCAGATAAGTTTACATTTCCACCCGTAACTTCAAAATATCCTGTATTTTGATTATTAACTGCATTAGCAGGACCTGTTCCAAATGTTGCAGTACCGCTTGACACTTTAATCCAACCATTATTGGTATATGAAAATGCTCCGCTATTCAGCGTTGCACCATTTATCCAAATACCTGCTGAATTAGGAATTGTAGGACCGGAAGAGAACTTGAACGTACCTGTCGTCATTTTAAACAAGCCGCTGGTCATGGTGATGGTTCCAGTATTGGATAGTGCACCAACACCATTTGCCTCCATTACATTAGTAACATCGGTTCCTTTATTAATTATAATAGTATTGAACGCTGTTGCTGAACTACCGCTAATGGTTTTAGAACCAGCACCATTAAAATTAATTGTATTTGCAGTAGTAAATGAAAATGATCCATTATTGGTCCAATCTCCCGCAATATTATGTATTAAAGAGGTTCCCGCAGCAAAAGTAGCCGCTGAATTTATTAATAAGTCCCCCGCAACCGTTAAAGCTGCTCCTGCGGTTTTGGTTGTTGCTCCACTACCCGTTCCATTGGTTAATGTTAAGTTACCATAAGTTGGGGTTGCATATATTGTTTGCCCAACCGTTGTTAAGGAATTGTAAACTACCGTTGAGGTTGCCGCTAAAGTATTTGTAGTAAAACCTGATGGGAAGTTACTTCCTGTTATTAAAGTTTGAGTACCACCGTTAGCATTAGTACTTGCGCCTCCCAATTTTAATTGCGAAGTACCACTCATTGTAAATGTTCCTCCATTTGTATTTCTATTCAATTGGCTGGTTCCTAAATTTAATATTGAGGAGCCATTGATAGTTAAATTACCTAAAATATTAGTAGGATAATAGACACCCGTAACAATATTTACAACGGGGTTATTAGTACTTCCTATAATTACATTATTAAAATTAGAAATAAATTCTGCGTTAGTAGTCATTGTTTGCGATACAGGTGCGTCAAAAATATGTGTTGCTCCTAAGTTTAAAACAGTTCCACGGGTTCCCCAATTAAAATTTCCTTTAAAAACAAAAGTTCCAGTTGTGCTGCTGCTTGTCGTTCCAGAAAGATATATTATATTATCTATAACTGATGTGCCATCATCTAAAGTTAAATGACCGCCAAATGTTGTTGTTGCGGGAGAATTTCCTACATTAAATTGCACTTGGCTGGTAGTAGAAACATTTAATGATTTAGCAACTGTAGTTCCAGTAACTGTCATCGTACCAGAGTTGGAAAAAAAGATAACATTTATTGTGCCAGAAGCTGAAGTATTTCCATTGGTTGCAGTTAAATTCCCACCAACATTAAACGTTCCACCTGAACCAATATTTAAATCATAAAACCCATTAGACGCTACTGATCCCGAACAATTATTTGTAACAGAACAGTCACCACTAACCGTAAGGGTATTTGTACCAACATTCAATGTATGTTGTTTATTTGTAGAGACAATAGCAGTTGCGTCAACAATAACTAATTTTGCAATTGTTGTGTTGGCTGATAATGAAACTGTTGAATCAGCATTATCATTTAAATTAAAACGCGCCTCATCTGTTGCTCCCGGAACTCCAGTTGGACTCCAGTTGGTTGCGGTATTAAAATCAGTGCCTGCTGTTCCGCCAGCAACTCCTGCTCCTATCCAATTGTAATAACTTAGGGTAGTAGTAGTTCCTGAAAGTGCTGAAGTGGTTTTGTATATTGGTCCCAAAGAACAATTTGCATTGTATGGAAATACCCAATACCAATAGGCTGTATTTACTGACAATCCTGTATCTGTAAATGTGGTTAAAGCACCTGAATACACAATTGTTCCTCCAAGTCCTGAAGCTGCCGCAACATAGGGTGTATTATCCGTTGGGTTTGTTGGTGCTGTTGCTGATGTTGTTCGCACCACTAAATAACCTGTTGTTCCAGCCGAAGCGGTAAAACTTCCTGCTACAGAAGTATTGGCAGGTGTTAGCACCATTGCCGTTGGCGAAGCTGTTGGCGCAATTGGTGTTGTATAAATAGAAACTGTTGCCGTTGTGCTTGTTGCGGTTGTACTACCATTGGTAACAAATGCTCTATAATAGGTAGTTGCTGTTAAATTAGGCGTAGTATAAGAAGTTGTCGTACCACCTGATCCACCAATAACTGTTGCCCAACCCGTACTTCCATCAGCAGATTGTTGCCATTGAATTGTACCCGTGTTGCCCGCTAATGTTAAAGTAGTTGACGCACCATTACAAATGAAAGTTCCACCCGAAGCGGTTCCTCCCACAGCAGGGGTTTCTGTAACACTAATATCATCTACATATAAGTCCCATATATCGGCAGCAGAATAACAATTGTATCCTAAATAATAAACACCTGTAGTTGCAGGTATAAAATCAACTGTAGCTGTTGTAGGAGTAGTTAAAACTGAAGATTTGGTATCTATAGTTGTAGTCATTGCTGCACTGGAAGCACTTGTTCCATAAGCAACTTTTAAATTTTCAGGATTGGTATGAGTATTACCATATCGATACGTTAATCTATACGAAATGCCAGCTGTTAAATTTAATCCTCCTGTATAAAACCAAGCATTTGCTGCATTAGATATATTGTAAGAATAACTCAATGTTTTTGATGTAAATCCATTTCCTGGATTGTTAGCAGTTACCCAGTTATTTCCTGTACCTGCATTTGAAATTGAAGTACACGTTGGAAAACCCGGAACAGTAGCCGATTCAAAATCCATAGTATAAGGAATATTAAATGCTGTACAAGCCGTTGTAAAAGTACCACTACCCGTCCAATAACTTTTATCTGTTCCATTACAATTAGAACGTACCCAAAAATAATAAGTAGTAGTTGCAGTTAATCCTGTAATGTTTTTAGTTAAAATTCCTGCTCCTACACTTCCTGTCGCTGTTGTTGCTCCTGTTGGTGAGGTGGCGCTTGTACTGTAATAATATTCGTAGCCACTTGACGGAGCGGTGGTTGCCGCAGCCCAGTTTAAAGTAGCGGTTGTCGAAGCTATATTTGTAGCCGCACTAACACTTGCTGGCGCAGAAGCACAGGCGGGAGTTGCTGCCATTGAGAAATCATCGAAACCAATATTAAATGGAGTTCCATTGGAAATGACTTTAACTGCAAAATAAAAGGTTCCAGTAGAGGGAGCTACAAAGGTTCTGGCGACATTTGAATAGGTAGCATTAGTGGATGTTGTCCCACTTGTTATAAATGAAGAACCCATAGCTGTTGCTCCAGAGGAACTTGCGGTTGTGTTATATACCACATCGCCTGTCCATCCAGTTCTATTATCTCCTGCAAACCAAAAAGAGAAATCATACGAAACGCCAGAAGTCATAGCAAAACCAGGTGTCCATAAATAACTTGCAGTAGTATTACTGAATGCAATTGTCATATATTTCGTTCCACTCCTTGGGTCATTATAAGCAGAACCTAAACTATAAGCAGTATTGTTTACATCTGATGAAAAGAATGGTTTTGAGCCTGTTACATTCTTCCAACAAGTTGGTACAATTGCTGAACCAATGGTTGTCATTGCATCAAAATTTTCTGTCCAAGGTAAAGATGAGATAAGATTACACGCAACAGCAGTCGTATTTCCAACCACAATTAAATTCGTACCACTTTGCAAATCCACTCCTGTTAATGGTGTTATGGTTGTAGTTGCTAAAGTTACTGGATAGGTTGTATATGCCGAAGTCCAATTTGCTAATTCGCCTGTTCCTGTATTTGTAAATGAAGCTCCCTGATTACCCGCTTTCCAAGTTGGCGTTACCGTTGCCGTAGTTGCTGCACTTGAAGTTACCCCCCATTGCAAGGTAACCACTTTTGTAGCATCAGCAACTGTATTTGTAATTGGTGTGCTAACGAGTACTGATAAATCGGAAGTTCCTGCTGTATTGGTTAACGTTATAGGAGTATAATCAGTTATGTTTAAACCAATTGGAAACAAAGTAGCCACATTACCAATTGCATTTCTTTTTAGAAATCCTGCACCATTGGTAACAATATAATTCGTAGCAGAAGAAGTTATTCCTTGTGCCGTCGTTAAATTATTTGCGCCAAGCGTAATTTTTCCTGATGTCAAGGTTAAAGTTTGATTTACAGTTATTGAATTATTTAATGTTAATCCCGTACTACTGTTATTCATTGTTAAATAATCAAAAGTTGTTGCACCAGTCAATGTTTGCGCTCCAGTACCATTAAAAGTAACGGCTCTTGAATTTGGAGTAAATGTACCTGCATTCGTCCAGTTTCCTTTTAAACTTATATCACCACCAGAAACACTTGAAAGTGTTAGAGTACCATTATTTATAACAGAACCAATAACAGTAACTGCAGCACTCATTGGGCTACTATTCAAAGAAAAAGTACTTCCTGAATCTGTTGTTAAATTACCCGCCATTTGACGTGCAGTGGCGTTACCTGAATTGGCTCCTACGTCTAAAGTTGTATTTCCACTTATTTGAACATTGTTAGGATATCCAGCACCAGATGTCGTTGTCCATTCTAAATTTCGACCATACGGTGCACCACAGTTGTATTTTAAAGTTGAACTTGCTCCATATATAGGTGGATTCGTATTCACATAACAACTTGTAGTACTATTGATAGATAGTATTCCATTGACAGTACTTATATTGTTACCAAAATTTAAATTTCCATTGGTATTCAAATCAACGATTACATTGGTGTCAAATGTCAATGTTCCTGTTCCTGCATTATTACTAATCGTTTTATATTGATTAATATCCAATTTTCCATTGGCAACTGTAGAGGTAATGGTTCTTGTACCATTGACATAAATGTTTCCACCACTATTGTTTAAAGCTAAAGTTCGTCCGTTTAAGTCTAACCCTCCAGCGCCTAATAATTGAAGTACATTTCCTGAAGTAGAATTAATCGTTACATCGGTAGCTGGCGTGGCAGCAATAACTAAATTACCACTTGTTGCTTTATTGATTAATAAATAATCAAAGTAAACCGTTCCACCACCTGTTTTAGTAATTGTTTGATTTCCAGTAGCAGCATTAAAAGTTACTGCTTTGCTATTATTAGTTTGTGCTGAAAATTCACCTAAAGTCCAGTTACCTGCTAAAGTTACATCGCCACCCAAAGAAATAGTTCCATCTGTATTTACATTACCCAAAACTGTTAAACCACCCGAAGTAGTATTTAATGTTGAATTTTGATCAATAGATAAGTTTCCTGAACATTTAGCAGCAGTAGCTCCCATACCAAGGGTAGTGTTATTACCAACCTGAACGTTTGCAGGGTATCCTGCTCCCGAAGTTGCTGTAGTCCATTCTGCTGCTCTACTTGGCGTACCAGTTGAAAAGTAATATAATAATGAGGATGCACCATACGTTGGACTTCCTGAACCAGACCAATTGTAACCTCCATTTAATTGTAAAGTACCGTTGATTGTTAAATTACTTGGATTTGATACATATCCTGCAGATCGGAAAAGTGTTCCCACTGTTCTAGCTACGTTCATTGTAATTCCTGAAGAATGATTTACATAAATGGTTTGTGGTCCCGAAGTGGTTGGCCAAAATTTATCAGCATTTACACCATAATTAGTTGTACTCTCGAACGCCAATATTCCTGTGCTTCCATAAACTAAATCTGTTCCATTAGCCCAACCACCAGAATTCAACTGAAAAGTTCCGTTGATGGTTGTTGTTCCATTATTGGTATAGGTCATTCCTGTAGCCAATGTTCCTCCAGCATTAACTGTAGTTATACCAGTTCTTGTACTATAAGTAGCATTATCCATAGTTACTGTATGCGCAATTATTGCATTAGAAGCCGAAGTAGGTACTACTCCCCCAACCCAAGTTTCTCCATTCGACCAGTTACCAGAAGTAGCCGAAGTTATTGTAACCAAAGGTGCCGCCACACAAAAATAACCCAATGCAGCTCCTGTAACGTTTGAGGTATTGATTGAAGAACCACTAACAATTCCACCAAGTATTGAATAAACTCCTGCCAAAGTGCTACTTCTTGCTATTACATTTCCAGCGGTTACTGCGGTTTGTCGGGTTAGTGAAATCGTTCCTTGCGTATAGGTTCCTGTATTGGAAACTGCCCAATATTCTGTAGTGCTCAAGGCAGATAAAGTGGTGTCGAATGTTCCTCCTGTAGGTGCAGAATTAAAAGCCTCCACGGTAACAATAGGAAGAGTTGACGTTGATGGCGATAATTTAAAAGGATAATAATTGGTCTTTCCAACAGGGAAAATATAATTTGCTGTTACAGCAAGTGTTGGCAAAGACCATTTTACTGGACCACTAATAAAGCAAGTAGCACTACCTCCTGATATTGCAGTTGTTGCAGTGTTCAATACCGATAATAAAAAGGTTGATGATGTTGTTAAAATACCTGCGGTAAGTGTTAGTTTAGATAATGCACTTAATGATTTTGCCGCACCAAGAGTTACCCCAAAAGTATTATTTATAATTAACCCTCCAGCACCTGCAAATGTTGCAGGAAACTCTGTTCCCGTAGTTTGCAAAGCAGAACCTTTATATTCTAATGTAGCAGCAGCACCATAAGTAGCTATAGTTCCAGTAGTAGTTGCCGTTCCTTGCATTGATAAAATTCCATTTACCGTTGCTCCTGTGGTTGTTTTAGCTCCTGAACCATTAAGTGTTAAATTGCTGTAGGTTCCTGCTATAACGGTTTGCGCAACTGATCCATTATAAACAACTGTTGAACCAGTAGCTGTTGTAATTGTTGGCAAGGTTGAATAAGCAGCGGCACTAAAATTGATGGTTCCTGTACTCGAAATCACAAACTGACTTGCAACCCCTGCAGTAGTAACCGCTCCTGTTGAAAATGATCCTGTTGTTACATTTACAAAATTACCACGGGCTAATCCGGTCGTAGCACCCATTACAAGAGTACCACAAGTAACTGTTCCTGCATTAACATTTAAATAGGAAGAAATTGCAGCAGCAGGTCTTCCTGTAAATGTAATAGCTCCAGAAACTGTTAACGTGTTTGTTCCTGTTAAGGTCAAAGAACTATTTACTGTAACCGAACTGTACGTTAATGAAGTTGCAGAACAAGTTGAGCTCATATTTAAATTAACTCCTGAAGGAATAGTAATAGGACCAAATGCTGTTGTACCGCTTCCGCTTATGGTTGAAGTATTGCTGAATACTTGAGAACCTGATGTCCCAGTAAAAGTTCCATTATTAATAAAATCTCCATTTACTGTTAATGCAAATGCACCACTTGTTACCGTAGCACCACTATTAATAGTAATATTACCGCACGTTGCAACTGCATTTATTGTAGGTGAAAAAGTAGTTCCAGATGGAATGATTACATTTTTTGTAGCTATTGGCACAGCAGCGGGACTCCAGTTGGCAGCGGTATTCCAAGCAGTACTTGTACCTCCTACCCAAGTTGTTACTGGTTGTGTATAAGTAAATGTTAATCCAGAGGCAGGTTTAATAGTGCTGGATGAAGTTACAGTACTTGCATTAGAAGTTCCTACTACTGTCCCTGACCAAGTTGTTGTGGCAAATCTGGTTAAATAATCTGTATAAGCAGCACCTCTTAAACCAACTTGATGAAAATATCCGGTAGCAGTATCAAGTGTACAAGCCCCATATATAATAGCTACAGCATGCGATGTTTCCGATAAACGAATTTGAAAATTTACAGTATCAGCTAAAGCAGTTGCATTATATCTTTTCACATTATTCCATTGCACGACAAAAACTCTGTTTGGTGCAGTTCCTTCAACACCATATACTATTCCATCGGTAGCACTTACCAAATCTATTGCAAAAGCCGAAATAGCTCCTGCAAAAAGTCCTGCATCACTTACAGGCGCATAAATTGCTGTTCCACTTACTGTAGTTCCAAAAGTTATGTACCCATTAGTATTTACACTTGCAGTAGTATAGGGAATTCCATTAAAATTAAATGAAAAAGGAATCGGTACAGTTGCGACATTGTCATCCCAAGAAGTGGCACCAATTGTTGTTGAAGCCGAAAGTGCAGTATAAGTATCTGACGTTTGTGTAAAAGTGTAAGCCGCTACTTGCCCAAATGATATTTCCCCACCCATCAAAGCAAGAATAACAGCGAGTGCCGAGATACTTTTTTTGAAGGAGAACGAGTTGTTCGTGTTGGACTTGTTTTTAAGAAGTGTTGTAATTTTCGGGGTAAAAGTAATTTTCCTCATAATAAATGGTTGTATTATCGTTTGTTTTTAAACTAAAACTATTTTTAATGCGTATAAATGATATAAACTGACATAGCAAAAAGCCACAGCAGTTGGTGTTGTTTTTAAATGGTACTCGTTTTAATCAAATTTGAAATTATAATTGGAAAAGCATCGTGCCTTTCGCTGGAACTTTCGTATTAAATGAGGGTTGTTTAATAACTGTGAAAGTAACTCCGCAATGTATCTTTAATAAAGATACGAATTACATGGAAATGAAAATATTTTTTTTTCGGTCGGTAGCCCAATGAAGTGTATCTATTCATATTGATTAAAAATAATAAACGGGCGTATTTACGAATAGATGGATTTGGGGTTTTTTGGAAAAGGTGAAAATGGAGGAAAAAAAAGCGAGGGAGAGGGGGAAAAAGACGAAAAGATGAAAGACGAAGAGATGAAAGACTAAAAAAAAAGGTGCAAAGGTTCAAAGGGAAAAGGAGACGAAAAGATGAAAGACGAAGAGATGAAAGACTAAAAAAAAGGCGCAAAGGGAAATGTGTCGAAAGTCGAAAGTCTTAAAGTCGAAAGTCAAAAAAAAGTAGCCACTGATGCACAGAATAAAAAAAGAAAAAGTTGCCACGAATTCGCAAATTAAAAAAGAGGAAAGATAAAGACTATAAAAAATACCGCAGATGCGCAGATTAAAAAAGAAAGTCTTTATTACAACTCCGTCAGAGTTTAAAACTCTGACGGAGTTAGGCGATAGTGTCAAAAATTATCGAAATCCCCAATATCCATCTAACTAAAACCTACAACTTACAACTTATAACTAACAACCTACAACTTTTCCCACAACCAACAACCAACAACTTATATCCTATAACTTTGGATTGCCACGTACCCCGAAAAGACAGGCTGGTGTGAGTTTTTTGCCACAGATTAGCACAGATTAAACGGATTTAAAAAGAGACAAAGAGACAAAGAGATAATAGACGAAGAGATAATAGACTAAAAAAATTACCGCAGATTACTTCGTCGGTTCGACCTTTGGTCTCGGGTCGCAGATTAAAAAAGAGAACACGAATTAAACGAAGTATCACGAATTAAACGGATTTCCTAAATAACCGAATTAACGAATAACCGAATTAACAATTAAACAATTCCACCAACAACCATCAACCAACAACTTACAACTTACAACCCACAACTAATTCCCCTTAGCGAACTTTGCGTAAAACTTTGCGACCTTTGCGGTTAAGAAAAAGACTAAAAGAAAATAGATGAAAATATGAAAGACTTAAAAAATTCGAGATAATTCGTGCAATTCGTGGCAAGAAAAAGACTAAAATGTGTGGAACTGACGAAGTAAATTCGTGGCAATTAAGCAAAAAAAATTGGACAACTCTAAAAAAATAGAATTGTCCAATTTGTGAACGCTATTGACTTGTTTTCAAACCAAATCTTAGAATTTCTAGCGGATTTAGTTGAGAAAATGCCGTGAAATATATCGGATTTAAAAATCGATTTTGCAAAAATACAGCTTGACTTAATCTTCATTTTTTGCATATTTTTTCGTTTTGAAGCGAATTTATATTAACAGAAACTAAATTCTAATTTCTTGTTAGTAAACATAGTTTTATAAACAAATTTGTTTATTTTTGTGTTATGAAATCAGAATTAAATCACATAAAGGGGATACATCCTGGCTTGGTACTTGAACGCGAATTGAATAAACGCCATCTTCGCAAGGGTACTTTTGCACTTTCTTTACAAGAATACCCTCAAACCCTTACCGCTATTACCAAAGGTAAAAGAGGAATGAATACAGCATTATCTCTAAAAATTGAAAGAGCTCTCGGATTAGAAGAGGGATATTTCATGATTTTACAAGTGTATTACGAAATTGAAGAAGAAAAAAGAAAGCTAAATAAAAGTTGGACTAATTTACCGCAATTGCGACCTGTATTGTTCTGGGATACTAAAATGACATCCCTTGACTGGGAAAAACAGAAAAAAGCAATTATCAAAAGAGTTTTTGAGCGTGGTAATGATAAAGAAAAACAAGAAATTATTCGATTTTATGGTGCTAAAATTGTTGATGAATTACTAAATAAACACCTGCAAAATGCTTCATTATAATACCGTAACGCCTTTGCTGCGTAAAATTTTAGCCGAATTAATGATTGCTGATGTCTTTGCAGATTTCAGACTTGTGGGAGGAACTGCATTAAGTTTGCACAGAGGACACAGAATGTCTGTTGATATAGACCTTTTTACCGATGCCGAATACGGTTCTATAGATTTTGACGCCATAGATTCTTTTTTACGTTCTAATTATCCTTATGTTGACACTAACAATTATGACGTTATAGGAATGGGAAAATGTTATTTTATTGGTGAAAATCAGTTGAACTGCATAAAATTAGACTTGTTTTATACTGATTTATTTATTGATAAAATCCTATTAATTGATGATTTGCGTTTGGCTAGCATTGAAGAAATAATAGCTATGAAACTTGATGTAATAGTAAGAGATGGAAGGAAAAAAGATTTTTGGGATATACACGAATTAAAAGATGATTATTCAATTTCTGATATGCTTAACCTTCACGAAAAGCGCTATCCTTATACTCATGATAAAACAACATTAATAGATAAGTTTAGTGATTTTAAAAGTGCTGAAGGTGATTTTGAACCTGATTGCATAAGAGGGAAATATTGGGAATTTATAAAGCTGGATTTACTAGATTTTATAAAAGAAGTTAGATAGGTGCGGATACTAAATTTATCTTTCATGACACATAGATTTTGTTTGTGAATACTAGTGTGTCAAAAATCCTTTCAGATGCATTCATAATAGCAATTGTATAAATTAGGTTAAAAACAAAAAAGCGCACTATACTTGGTCTCACGACCAGTATGTGCACTTTGTTTTTAGCTATTTATAGCCATTTGTGAAGGCAGAAGGATTCGAACCTTCGACCGCCTGCTTAGAAGGCAGGTGCTCTATCCAGCTGAGCTATGCCTCCAATGCTCAATAAAAAAGTAAAAGTCGGGGTGGCAGGATTCGAACCTGCGGCCTCCTGCTCCCAAAGCAGGCGCGATAACCGAGCTACGCTACACCCCGAAAAAACATTAAAAAGCGGAGAGTAAGGGATTCGAACCCTTGGTACAGTTTCCCATACGCATGTTTAGCAAACATGTCCTTTCGGCCACTCAGGCAACTCTCCAATGAAGAACGTGTCTTCTACTTAAGCGGTTGCAAATGTAACGTACTAATCTATATTTTACAAATAATTAATCGGATTTTTTAAATGTTTTTTTAATGTTAATTTAAAATCATTAACAATCAATCGCATAGCATTTCTAAAATTCAAATATAAGTTGTCATTATATTGTACAACTATCAAATAAAGAGTTGAATAAATATAGAATTTTATGTTTTATACCCTTTATTGTAATAATAATCTCGATATTCTAATTTAGTATTTACCCAAAATGATTAAATTCGCAGTCTAAAACTAAAACAATGTCAAATAAAAAAGTTGTAATCGTATCTGCCGTAAGAACTCCAATTGGAAGTTTTATGGGTGGTTTGTCCACTGTCTCAGCACCTCAACTAGGAGCTATTGCCATAAAAGGAGCCTTAAATAAAATTAATTTAGATCCAAATTTGGTCGATGAAGTCCTCATGGGAAATGTTGTTCAAGCTGGCGTAGGTCAAGCTCCTGCTCGTCAAGCAGCATTATTGGCTGGTCTTCCAAATACTGTAATTGCAACCACAATAAATAAAGTTTGTGCTTCGGGAATGAAAGCCGTAATGCAAGGCGCACAAGCAATTATGTCTGGCGATGCCGAAATTGTTATTGCTGGTGGAATGGAAAATATGAGTCTAATTCCTCATTATATTCATCTTAGAAATGGATATAAATTTGGTCCTGCCAGTATGATTGATGGTATGCAAAGAGACGGTCTGTCTGATGCTTATGACAATAGTGCGATGGGAGTTTCTGCCGATTTATGTGCTTCTGAATATAAAATATCACGTGAAGAACAAGATAATTTTGCAGTTCAATCCTACGAACGTTCAGCAAAAGCTTGGGAAGCTGGAAAATTTGATGCCGAAATAATTCCTGTTGAAGTGCCTCAAAGACGTGGCGATCCAATTATAATCTCCAAAGATGAAGAGTTTTCTAATGTCAAATTAGATAAAATTCCAACTTTAAACCCTGCTTTCACAAAAGACGGAACCGTTACAGCAGCAAATGCATCTACCATAAATGATGGTGCCGCAGCAGTAATATTAATGAGTGAAGAAAAAGCAATTGCATTAGGATTAAAACCTTTAGCCTATATTAAAAGTTATGCCGATGCTGCTCAAGAACCAAAATGGTTTACCACTACTCCATCAATCGCAGTTCCTAAAGCATTAGCAAAAGCGGGACTTTCTGTTGGAGATGTTGATTTCTTTGAATTCAACGAAGCCTTTTCAGTTGTGGGTCTTGCCAATTCAAAAATATTAGGTTTGGATGCATCCAAAGTCAATGTCAATGGTGGTGCCGTATCATTAGGACATCCTCTTGGTTGTTCAGGTGTAAGAATTATCGTAACTTTGATAAATGTTTTGGAGCAAAATAATGCAAAAATTGGTGCAGCCGCAATTTGTAACGGCGGCGGAGGTGCTTCTGCAATTGTGATTGAAAGAGTATAAAATTAATCAAAATGGTAAATGATGAATTTTAAGTTATTGATAAATAATTTGAAATTTAAACTAATAAATATATGTTCGGAATTTGTAATTTAGCAATTATACCTTTAAGATTGGAGCCAAACGACAGAAGCGAAATTGTTTCTCAAGTCTTGTTTGGAGAACATTTTGAAGTTTTAGAACAGTTGAAACAATGGTCGAAAATTAAATTGCAATTTGACGATTATGAAGGTTGGGTTGACACCAAACAATTTGAGGTAATTTCAAAAGAAGATTATAAAAAGGTATCGCAAGATGCTATTGTTTTAAATGGCGACTTAATAGAATACATAACCGCTTCAAATAATTTTTTGCTGCCAATTCCGCTTGGTGCCTCACTTTCATTTCTAAATAACGAGTCTGTGAATACAGCAAATTATGATTTTGAAGGCGCAAAAGTTAGTGGCATCAAACCAAAAACAGAGCTTATAAAAACTGCCTTTATGTATATAAACGCTCCGTATTTGTGGGGCGGAAAAAGTCCTTTTGGAATTGATTGTTCTGGCTTTACGCAAATGGTGTACAAGTTGAACGGTTATAAATTATTGAGAGACGCATCACAGCAATCAAAACAAGGCGATGCTTTGAGTTTCATTGAAGAAAGTGAACCTGGCGATTTGGCGTTTTTTGATAACGAAGAAGGAAATATCATTCACGTGGGTATTATTATGGAAGACAATTATATCATTCACGCAAGTGGAAAAGTCAGAATTGACAGGTTAGATCACCTAGGCATTTATAACGCCGAAGTCAATAGACATACACACAAACTTCGCGTAATTAAAAAGATTATATAGTCTAATTGAAAAGATTATTCCCAATTCAAGGAAAATATTAAATGTATAAAATGAATAAGCCCGATAGTGTATCGGGCTTATTTGTTTAGTATTGCACTAATTTTTTAATTATTTGTGACTTCTGACATTAGGTCATTAAACTTTCGACGTAATTAGATATATAAATTTAATGATTATCTGGATCTAAATAATTTGGAATTCCGTCAAGATCTGTATCTTCAAAAATAATAGAGCCATTTGGATTTTTACGAATTTCATTTTTTGTCATATAACGATCTCCATCATCATCAACATCATAATAATTTGCAACTCCATCACCATCGCTATCATAGTCATCAGGTTTATGACTCACACCTATTGCCATAGAAGGATTTATTTCATCTTTCGATAAAACTCCATCTCTATCATGATCTCTAAAACGTTGGCTTTTTAATTTAAAGCTGAAAATTAATGGAGAATAAGAAGGAATATAAGCCGATGGAATTTGATTGTAGTATGCCAAACCTGATGGAACAAACATTACACCTGCACCAAAATTTGAAAAAGTGGTAGGATTTGGACCTTCTGAAGTATCATACGTTCCCGTTTTAAACAATGGAATAATTTCTCCCCAACCCGCTACAACCGCTTGCAACTGAAACCAAACAGGACTTTCCGAATAATCAAACTGTCCGTCTGTAAGCAAATTTCCTTTGTAGGAAACATAAACAGAATCTACAGCAGTAGGGCTTTCACCGACTCCTTCACGAAGTTTTAAAAAATAAATTTTATAATTCACATCGTGAGCATCATTTTGAACTTTAACCGAATCTAAAGGATAATCTTGTTGCAAACGAACTGAAAGTTGTGAACCCCCCGCAGGTATTTTTGCCATCTTAATATTAAAATCACTATCAACGGATTCTATATAATGTGTATCAATATATTTATCTATAGAATCTATATCGGATGCGTATTGAACAGAGTAAACTCTAAGTGGTGTAATTGCAGTTGAATCACTTTTGGAACAAGAGGCGATAGTCAATCCAATAGCAAGAAATAAAAATATTTTAAAAAAATTGTTCATTATTTATTAAATTTAAGGCTGCAAGATACAATATTGATTTATTTTTGTAACCAATTTAACTTTGATTTTAGAAAAAACATGAGAGTAGATAAATTTTTATGGTGCGTTCGTTATTATAAAACCCGAAATATGGTTACAGAGGCCTGTAAAAAAAATCATATTACAGTAAATGGCTTGGTTGCAAAACCTTCAAAAGAAGTATTTCCAACAGATAAAATTACCTTTAGAAAAGACCAAATCACACAAATTATAGTAGTTTTAGAAGTGCCTCCAAACAGAGTAGCTGCAAAATTGGTTGATATTTATAGAAAAAATGAAACCCCAATTGAAGCATTTCAACATCTTGAACTATTGAAATTATCAAAAGAGCATTATCGAAAAACGGGTGACGGACGTCCAACAAAAAAAGATCGTAGGGATTTAGAAGATTTTGGAAATGAAACAAATGACGATGAAACTGACTAAAAACTATTGGGAAGAACGCTATCAAAAAGGCGAAATTAGTTGGAATGTTGGAAATGTTACCAAGCCAATTAAGGAATATATCGACCAATTGACAGATAAAAACATCAAAATTCTAATTCCTGGTGCTGGCAATGGCTACGAGTTTGAATATTTAATTGAAAAAGGATTTAAAAACTCCTTTGTGGTTGATTATGCCGAAACGCCTTTAGAAAACTTAAAAAAAAGAATTCCTAATTTGGATAATAATCAAATTATCAATGCTGATTTTTTTGAGTTGGAAGGAAAATACGATTTGATAATTGAACAAACGTTTTTTTGCGCCTTAAATCCTGAATTGCGAATGGAATATGTCCAAAAAATGAAATCGTTACTAAATCCTAAAGGTAAAATTGTAGGAATATTATTCCAATTTCCATTAACAACTGAAGGTCCACCATTTGGGGGTTCTAAAGAAGAATATAACGCTTTATTTGCAAATGATTTTTCTATAATTACAATGGAAACTGCATCAAATTCAATAAAAGCAAGAGCAGGGAAAGAACTCTTTATTATCTTTGAAAAAAAATAGACAAAATGAGCCAAAACATCATTCTTAACAATCAAGAAATTGAACACAAAATCACAAGAATTGCGTATCAAATTTATGAGACTTTCGTTGACGAACAAGAAATTGTGATTGCTGGAATTGCTTCCAATGGCTTTGTATTTGCAAAGAAAATAGCAACTGAATTGGAACGAATTTCAACTTTAAAAGTAATTCTTTGTGAAGTTTTTATCAACAAACAAAACGTAAATGCACCAATTACAACTTCATTATCTAAAGAAAAATACGAAAACAAAGGTTTGGTTTTGGTTGACGATGTTCTCAATTCAGGAACGACATTAATATATGGTGTAAAACATTTTTTAGACGTGCCGTTGAAAAAATTAAAAACAGCGGTATTAGTTGATAGAAATCACAAGAAATACCCTGTAAAAGCAGATTTCAAAGGGATTTCTCTTTCCACTTCATTATTAGAACACGTCCAAGTTGTTTTTGATGCAAAAGGTGATTATGCCTATTTAAGCTAAAATAGTTTCTATTTCGGCAAGAATACTTTCTACCGTTTTATCGTCTATATTTATTTTATAGCGCGCCTGATTGTAGTAAAAACTTCTGTCGAATAAATTCTTTGCTATAAATTCTTTAATTTCTTCAGGGCTTTTATCAGCAATTAAGGGTCTTTCGGTATTGGCGTTTCTTAATCTATCGTATAATTTTGCCACCGAACCACTTAGATAAATTGAAAAAACATTCTCACCTTTCAATAATTCGTGATTGTTTGCATAACAAGGTGTTCCTCCTCCTAAACTCAAAACAAAACTTTCTTGGTTTTTCATTAAATCTGAAAAAATTTCGTGCTCTAATTTCCGGAAATAGATCTCCTCTTTCTCTGAAAATATATTTTTTACAGTAGAATTTTCTCTTGTTTCTATGATTTCATCCAAATCTAAACGGGGCAAACCAACTTTTTCAGCGAGTAATTTGGCAATAGTTGACTTCCCACAACCCATATAACCTAATAATATGATTTTTTTCATAGCAATAATACCTTATAAACTAAGGCGTTAAGATTATTTAATTAAAAAAGTAAATTTATAAATAAAATAGCTTTGAAAAATAAATAATAACGCCTTATATTTGCACCCGCAATGAAGGAATAAAATTGACTCGATAGCTCAGTTGGTAGAGCACATCACTTTTAATGATGGGGTCCTGGGTTCGAGCCCCAGTCGGGTCACAATTTTATACTACAAAACATAAATTTTTTATTTCTTCAAGCAATGACTCGATAGCTCAGTTGGTAGAGCACATCACTTTTAATGATGGGGTCCTGGGTTCGAGCCCCAGTCGGGTCACAAAAAAGTCGAGCATAACGCTTGGCTTTTTTAATTTTCGGCCACGTGGAGAAACGGTAGACTTGCCAGCTTGAGGGGCTGGTGCTCGCAAGGGCGTGTGGGTTCAAATCCCACCGTGGTCACGAATAAAAAGAAATGCTCAAAACAAATAATCAAGCTTGCTTGAATTTATTTGTTTTGGGCATTTCTTTTTTCAAAGCGGAGCTTTGTTGGGAAGGACGAAGTCAATCCCTCGTGATAAAACCAACACGCTACTTGCTTGAAATTGTTTTATTTGGATTTCTTTTTTCAAAGCGGAGCTTTATTGGGAAAGACGAAGTCAATCCCTCGTGATAAAACCAACACGCTACTTGCTTGAAATTGTTTTATTTGGATTTCTTTTTTCAAAGCGGAGCTTTATTGGGAAAGACGAAGTCAATCCCTCGTGATAAAACCACTACCCTACTTGCTTGAATTGTATTATTATTCTTTTGAAGCTCACACTTTATTTTCAAAACACGATTCCTCCCGCTATTCGCTGTATCCACGCCCAAAAGCGTGGGATGCCGCTTCTATCGGGGCTAAAATTTCACGTTTAGATTTTCATAAGAACTTTTGCAAGGCTGCGGTACTTTTTTATCATCATCGGATTAAAATCCGAGGTTACAAAATGGGTTATCCCTACGGGATTTTTTCATAACTTTTATGAGCCAGTGGCTTGAATAGTTTTGTATGACAATAATTTAGCTTGGTCGATAAAGCACATCTACTTTTTTATAGGTACAAGCGTTACGCTGCAAAAACAGTAGATTTTTTTGCCACAGATTTAACGGATTAAACGGATTTTCCACAGATTTTCCCAAATAACCGAATTAACGATTAACCGATTAACCGATTAAACAAATCAACTTATAATTATGAAAATATAAACGTGAAATTTTAGCCCCGATAGAAGCGGCATCCCACGCTTTTGGGCGTGGATATAGCGAATAGCGGGTGGAATCGTGAGGTAAAAATGGGGATTTCTGCTCCAAAAAAAAAGACAAATCGTATTGATTTGCCTTTTTCGCTGCTAATTCAGTAACTTAAATACTCCACAAACGCTTTATCGATTTTAATACTTGGTTTTTTGGATTTAAGAGGGTTTGGATTTCAAGCATGTTTTGGCTTCCTTTAAGTTCATGAATCTCAGTTTCTTTTAGTGTAATTGCTTTTGAAAGTTGCTCAATTAAATTACCGATGTGTATGAATGCGTTGGTGACTTCATAATGCTGATCAAAAGAACGCTTTTTTCTTCGGATTTCTATGGTAACATCCGTTTTGTTTTCTTGAATTGTGGCGAGATTAAAATCTACAAAAACTGCCGAATTTAAAAATTCTTTCGATTCTAATGTAACTCGGTCTGGACTTTCATCTTGCAAGGCAATCCTATATTTTTTGTCTAATAAAGGAATTAGCGCAATGCTGTCTTTAATTTTAGGAATTGAATATTCCATTGAAAAAGATTCGTTTAAATGAGGAATTGAATATAATACCATAATTACCTAATTTTAAATTACTTACTCCAATCAGTTTTCTATAAACTGTTACTGTAATAAATGTAGTAGGTAAAATTGTATTGCTATAATAGTATCGATAAAAAGCAAAAAACACCAACTAAACTACTAAATAATCCAATTTGAAACCAAATTATGACTAATTAAACTGCATTCTTTTCAAATTAAAAAATTATAATTTCATTTATAAATTGGTTAATAGAATATAATGACTACTTTTGTTTAACTAATTTTACAAAACAATGAACAACGTTAAAAATGTTTTTAGTATAAAAGACCTTGAAAACCTATCAGGAATCAAAGCGCACACGATAAGAATTTGGGAAAAAAGATACAATGTCTTAGAGCCTATGCGCTCTGACACGAACATTCGGTATTATAATTTAGTCAATTTGCAGAAATTACTAAACATTACTTTGCTTCACGACCACGGGTACAAAATATCCAGAATTGCTAAATATTCTAACGAGGAAATTCCGGAAATTGTAAAAGGAATAGTTTCGGAAATAAGCGTGAAAAGTCACGCCATTTCAAGTTTCAAAATGGCAATGCTGAATTTTGACCAATCCTTATTTTTCAATACTTACAATACATTACTGTCTAAGAAAACTTTTCGCGAAGTTTTTTATGACGTATTTATTCCTTTGATGAATGAAATTGGTTTGTTGTGGCAATCTGACACAATTACGCCGGCTCACGAACATTTTATTACGTATTTAATAAAACAAAAACTGCTAACAAATACAGAAAAATTGCAGATTTTAAAGCCTACAAATGACGAAAGAGTTTTTGTATTGTATCTTCCTTCCAATGAAATTCACGAATTGGGATTGATGTATCTGAATTATGAAATTTTGCACCATGGGTACCGTTCTATCTATTTAGGCGAAAGCATTCCTCTGGATAATTTGAAGGATTTGAAAAAATATTTTAACAATGTTACTTTCATTTCCTACTTAACTGTTGAGCCAAATAAAGAAGAAATTAATCCATATATAACAGCAATAAATGACGAGGTATTAAATGATGAAAATACTGAATTATGGCTTTTAGGAAGAATGGTGGATTTCATTGAATCTCAAAATATTTCAGACAAAACTAGAATTTTCAGATCCATTTCAGACCTTGTAGTTTATCTTTAATAAATCACAAATCCATATTAACACAATATATAACCCCGCTTAGATTTATTACATTTGTAACACACGATGAAAAAAGATATAAAAATTATTGGTTCAGGATTTTCCTCCCTGGCAGCGGCTTGTTATTTGGCTCAAAAAGGGCATCAAGTTACTGTTTATGAGAAAAATGCGTCTATTGGCGGAAGAGCCAGACAGTTAAAAAGAGATGGATTTACGTTTGATATGGGACCAAGTTGGTATTGGATGCCCGATGTCTTCGAACGATTTTTTGGCGATTTTAATAAAAAACCCTCCGATTATTACGAATTAATAAAACTTTCACCAGCCTACAGGGTTTATTATGGAATAGAGGATTTCATTGCAATTGCTGACAATTTAGATGAAATTATTAAAACTTTTGAATCCATTGAAAAAGGAAGCGGAAGAATTCTCGCAAAATTTATGGCGGAAGCCAAAAGCAATTATGATATTGCAATAAAAGATTTAGTTTACCGACCTGGAGTTTCTGCGTTAGAATTAATTACGAAAGAAACCGCCTTGAAAGTGGGGCAATTCTTCAGTAATATCAGCAAAGATGTGCGTAAAAAATTCAAGAACGAACGCTTAATCCAAATATTAGAATTTCCCGTTTTATTTCTTGGTGCAAAACCTTCCGACACGCCGTCATTCTACAGTTTTATGAATTATGCCGATTTTGGAATGGGAACATGGCACCCAAAAACAGGAATGTACGACGTAATTCGTGGTATGGAAAGTTTGGCTTTAGAACTTGGCGTGACATTTAAAACGAATTCAAATATTGAAAAAATAATCGTCGAAAATAAAACTGCCGTTGCATTGCAAATTAACGGTGAACGAATAAATGCAGACATCATTTTGAGTGGTGCCGATTACCACCACACCGAAACATTATTGGACGAAGAACACCGTGCATACTCAGAAAAATATTGGGCAAGCAAAACTTTTGCGCCTTCTTCCCTACTCTTTTATGTAGGTTTTAATAAAAAAATTGAAAATATAACCCACCACGCCTTGTTTTTTGATGTTGATTTTAATCAGCACGCCAAAGACATTTATGACGAACCAAAATGGCCTGACAATCCTTTATTTTATGCCAATTTTCCTTCAATTACAGATGAAACTGCAGCGCCAAAAGGAATGGAATCTGGGTTTTTCTTAATTCCATTGGCACCCGGAATTGAAGATACTGAAGCTTTACGAGAAGCCTACTTTGAAAAAATAATTGATCGTTTTGAAGCATTAACACAACAAAATATAAAAAATAATATTATTTTTAAGGAATCTTTTTGCAAAAATGATTTTGAAGAAGTCTATAATTCCTATAAAGGTAATGCCTATGGAATGGCAAATACACTAATGCAAACAGCGTTTTTGAGACCAAAATTAAAAAGCAAAAAGGTAGAGAATTTATATTTTACGGGGCAATTAACTGTTCCAGGGCCAGGTGTTCCGCCAGCTTTGATTTCAGGGAAATTGGTTTCCGAATTAATTGAAAAACACCTTTAGATATGAAAGACCTTTTTGACAAAATATCTTTTGATTGTAGCCGAAATGTTACAAAATCCTACAGTACTTCCTTTTCTTCGGCGGTAAAAATGCTTGCGCCAAATATCAGACAAGACATCTATAATATTTATGGTTTTGTGCGTTTTGCAGACGAAATTGTAGATAGTTTTCACGACTATAATAAGGAAGAATTATTTGCCAGTTTTGAAAAAGATTTGGAAATGGCTTTGCAAAATAAAATCAGCCTGAATCCTATTCTAAATGCCTTTCAATATACGGTTATAAAATATGAAATTCCTTACGAATTGATTGCTGCTTTTATGAAAAGTATGAAATTAGATTTGACCAAAACGGAATATAAAACAGAATCCGAATACAACGAATACATTTTTGGTTCGGCAGATGTTGTGGGTTTAATGTGTTTAAAAGTTTTTGTAAACGGAGACGATTCTAAATATGAAACCCTCAAAGATTCCGCTATGCGATTGGGTTCAGCCTTTCAAAAAGTAAATTTCCTGAGAGATTTAAAAGCTGATTTTGAAGATTTAAACCGGACTTATTTTCCAAATACTGATTTGTCAAAATTAGACGAAGTTTCAAAACTGAAAATTATTGAAGAAATTGAAGCCGATTTCAAAGCAGGTTATGAAGGCTTAATTCATTTGCCAATAGAAGCAAAATTCGGAGTTTACACCGCTTATATCTATTACAAAAAATTGCTTTCAAAACTAAAAAGTACGCCATCCGCAGAAATTAAAAACACTCGAATTCGAGTTTCTAATTACCAAAAATACGGACTTTTTGCAAAATGTTATTTCACTTACAAATTAAACATCATTTAAATTAATCGATTATGTGGATTTATATCGCAGTCTTTTTCGTTACTTTTTTCTTTATGGAATTTATGGCGTGGTTCAGTCACAAGTACATTATGCACGGTTTTCTTTGGGTTTTACACGAAGACCATCACAAAAAAGACCACGATTCTTGGTTTGAACGCAACGATATATTCTTCATTTTTTACGCCGTGGTCAGTATGGGATTTTTCTTTCTGTGGAGAAGCGGGATATTCGACCTTGGCTTGGCAGTTGGTTTAGGGATTTTTGCCTACGGTTTTGCCTATTTTATGGTTCACGATATTTTCATCCACCAGCGTTTCAAACTATTTCGAAATGCCAATAATATGTATTCTCGAGCGGTTAGAAGAGCCCACAAAATGCACCACAAACACGTTGGAAAAGGCGATGGCGAATGTTTCGGTATGCTTTTAGTTCCTTTCAAATATTTCAAAAGCAAATAATAAATCGGATTTAAAAATATTTTTTTTATTTGGAGCGAATTGTTCCGGCATTTTCAGCAATTGCAATTCCTGCTGTCCATTGCAATCCACGAGATTGCTTCGTGCCTCGCAATGACGTGGGATTTCCATTTCCATCAGGGCTAGACTAAAAATCATTTGATTACTTGGAATTGTCCGAAAAAAATCAAAGTTGAAGTTTCTTTAAACTATTTTTAATCCATAAAAAAAGCGTTCCGAAACCGAAACGCTTTTTCATAATAACTAACCTCAACCTTTTATTTTTCAAGCAATTGCTGCAACGGTTTCAGTTGTTCCAAATCAATATTTGCCTTTTGAAGCACCGACATCATTGTCATAATCCCCGTTGGATTCATATCTTTTCCAAGAATTCGTATCACAGCAAAACCATTTTCTTTTTTATTCGCAAACAATACAAACTCTTCAATATGTTCGTCGCTTCCAACAAAACTCAAAGAAGCGCCTTCTTTCCCAGAACCAAATTTCATCAATTGTTGGTACTTTTCATCTTTTAGAATTTCATTTACTTTAGCGCGTTCTACATCAAATTCTGCTTTATTTTTAGCATCTAATTTGAATGCTAAAATATTCATTTTATCAAAAGATTTCAAAGCTGCATTTTGATCAGCAGTTAATTTCTTAGGATCAATATTTAAAATACTTGGCGATAAATCCAATGCAATGAAATTCTTATTTTCTGTATTTTCTACAAAATACTTTTGTAAAGTGGGTTCATTATTGCAACTTGACAATAAAATACTTCCAATTATGGCAAGACTATAAATGTATTTCATCTTGATTATTTTTTACCTTTTGTTGCTTTTTTCAATTCGTCACCACCAGGAATTTTCATTTTATCGGTTAATACCGAAATTTCATTCAAGTCAAAATCACCCGTTAAAGACATTAAAACCGTTTCATTTCCCTTTGAACTTCCTTCCATAAACATCAATAATTCTTTAATTTGCGAATCTTTAGCACCCGATCTTACTGAGATTTTAATGTTTTTTCCGTTATCATTCACACGCATCAATTCTTCTAAACCTGCAGATTTCATATATTTTTCTGAAGTTGCTTTCATATCCGCAGTTACTCTTGTGCTATTGGTGGTAAACACTTTTAAATTATCCAATTTCTTGATTAAATTCAAGTATTGTTGCGTTTCCTTGTCCTTATTATCCATTTTGACACTTCCCATCATTTGAAACATTTTTTTGTTTACAATAACTGATGTTACGTCGTCTTGACCGTCAAATTTATCAAATGCTGCTTGTCCAAAAAAGAACGTTGGCAATAACATAATTACGAATACTACTATTGATTTTCTCATTATTTCTATTTATTAAAATTATTTTTAAAAATTAAGTCTTTTGAGTACTGGTACTCGTTAATATATTCCACACTTTCAATTCCCACATTTACATTTTCAGACAATAAATCCAACGCTTTTTGAGTTGCAGCGAAAGCCGCTTCAGGAGTTTCATACGTTCCTAAATCTTCTTTTTCAGTTGGCGAATGAAAATACGTAAAAGTGCTAATTCCAAGCAAAACTACAACAGAAGCCGCAATTGATAACCACATAACATTACGTTTTTTAGTTTGTAGTGGTAACTTATGCGAAGACTTTTGCTCTTTTGCTTCAGCGAAATAAACAAATAAAGGCGTGTAATGTTCCAAATGCTGCGCAACATCGGATGAAGAAAAGTATTTTTTTAATTCTAATTCTTCGGCACTGTTTGTTTCGCCTTGAAAGTATTTTTCTAAAATTATTTCTATTCTATTTGATTCCATAATCGTGTGTTTTTGACATAAACTCTCGTATCGTTTTCCGTCCTCTTGACAATGCTACTCGAATTGCCGTTTCGTTCATATCCAATATTTTTGCAATTTCTTCAAACTCATATTGCTCAATATCTCTCATTTGAATTATCATTCGTTGTTGTTCTGGCAATTGATTGATGACTTTTTCAACCCAATCCAAACTGTCTTTATCTTCTAATTTCTTCTGTAAACTTGGTTCTCGATCAGTATAATTATCGTGAACCAGTTTTAAGTTCCCCGCTCTCTTTGATTTCAATTGATCCAAACAATAATTCTTAGTCATTGTCATTGCAAAAGCTTCTAAACTATTATAATTTTCTAAATCTTCATTTTTATTCCATAATTTCAATAGCACTTCTTGAGTTGCATCTTCAGCTTCTTCAGTACTTACCAACAATCGTTTAGCAAGACGAAAAAGCTTGTCTTTGAATGGCGTAATTGACTTTACAAACTCTTTTTGATTCATTGACTTGTATTTAGGCTATTATAAAAGGAAGACGATAATGGATTAATTTTGTTACAAGGTACAATAAAAAATTATTTTGAGACATATTAATACGAGTTCTAAAATAACAGGTTACAAGATAGGCTTCAGTAAAATAGGGATTAAAAATAGTATTTCTAATTTATTATTAAAGTTTAATATTATAAAGTTTCACTTTGGTACAACTTTTGTATATTTGTAAAATGAATAAAAGCCGACAAATCATATTTTACAAAGATTATTTTGAAGATTTCTTTGTGAAACAACGAGAAAAAGTACAAGAAAAAATAATCTGGACATTAGAATTAATACAAGAATTAGAAAGAGTTCCAGAAACTTATCTCAAATACATTGTAAATACGGATGGTCTTTTTGAGATTAGAGTTCAACAAGGAAATGATATATTTAGGATTTTTTGTTTTTTTGATAAAGGACAACTCGTAATAATAACGAACGGTTTCCAAAAGAAAACTCAAAAGACACCAAAGAATGAAATTGAAAAGGCGTTAAAAATCAAAAAAGAATATGAAAATGAAGACTAATAGCAACACACTATCGCAATTTAAAGACAAGCATTACGGAAAAACTGGAACTACAAAACGGGATGAATTGGATGCTGGATTTGAAATTTTTAAAATTGGAGCAATGATTCAAGAAGCAAGACTTCAAAAAGGATTAACTCAAGAAGAATTGGCTCAAAAAGCTGGAACTACAAAATCGTATATATCAAAAATTGAAAATAATGTAAAAGAAGCTAGATTCTCAACATTACAAAAAATAGTTGAGCTTGGTTTAGGCGGACATTTAGAGTTATCAATTAAAGTATAAGGAAGTTTCAATGGCAATAGCAATGTCAATGGCAATATCAATAATCAAAATTTAGCTAATTTTAAAACTAAAACCCCAACCTAAACAATAGATTGGGGTCTTGATAAATAAATTTTGTTGCTTTTTAAAACATCACATTCAAACCAATTTTAATATTTCTACCACGAGTACTGTAACCAATAGCTTCCGTGAAATCGGCATTGAAAATATTATTCACTGATGCAAATACATTCAATCTGTTTTTAATGATTTTGAAATTTCCAATTGCATTTAGAAGTTGATAGGAATCTAAAATTACTGGAGTCGTTTCATACGTTCCGCCGTCAAAAAAGGCATCTTTTCGTTTGTCAACATATTGATATGCCAAATTAAACGAGGCTTTTTCAGAAAATTCAAAATCCAAAGAAATATTTCCTTTGTGTTTTGGAATCAATCGTTGCAAAGGCTCTTCCACTTGTGTAAAGGTATAATTGGCATTGAATTTCAACTTTTCTGAAGCCGAAACCGAAAGCATTGTTTCTATTCCTTTGGCATTATAAGTACCGTAAACATTCACGTAATTAGAAGCAAAAGTCACAGGATTGGTATAAAATCCTATGGAATTATTTTCTTCTCTATAAAAACCAACCGTGTTCAAAGTCACTTTTTTATTTAACAAAACTACTTCAAAACCACTTTCAAGGGTACTGTTTTTTTCGGGAGTCAACGCTAAATTTCCATAAGGAGAATACAACTGGTACAAACTTGGCGTACTGTAAGCGGTGCTGTAAGAAGCTATTATTTTCAATGGTAATTTCGATAAAGTATATGACGGATTGAAATTATAAACAGCATAATTTTTGTAAATGTTATGCAAGTTGTAACGTGATCCAGCATTGATATTTAAACCAAAATCTGAATTGTAAACCGCTGTAAAATACGTGTCAATTGAATTGAAATTCGCATTTTCTTTAGTAATAAATTCCGATTTGGCTTCCATTTCATTAAACTGAAATTGGCTTCCTAAAATTAGAAAAAATTGAGGTGAAAATGTATATTTATTAAATGCATCCGCACTAACACCTTTGGAAGCATATAAACTATTATCTATTGAATTTGTCCAACTATTGAACGACGTATATTTTCTTTCAATAGAAGTAAACCCTGAATTCAAAACAAATTCCCCTTTGTTATATTTGTATTTTGGAGAAAATCCAAATCGGAATTGTTCTGATGTTGCCACATTTACTGGAGTATCCGCTGAAGTGAAATTATCGTAAAATCCATCATAATTATTTTTTATACGGTCGTAATTCGTGAAAAAATCAAAAGATAGTTTCTTTGTAGGTGCAAAACTTATTTTCAATAAAGTTGTAATTTTAGAAAAATGATCTTCTTCAAAATCAACGCCTTTTGCTTCGGAAATACCTTTGGTTTCAACACTATTTAAAGTCGCCAAATAATTAATTTTACCAATAGTTCCATTCAAACCAAATCCTTGATTAAAATCTTGAGGTCTGTAATTGGTATTATCAGCTGTTGTTTGTGTGCCTAAACTACTATATACATTACCCGTAACTTCCTTTTTACTGGCTTTTTTCAATGTAATATTGATCACTCCAGCAGCTGCTCCTGAACCGTAAAGTGTACTTGCAGCACCTTTCATCACTTCGATACTTTCTACTTGTTCGGCAGAAATTAATCGCAAATCGTATTCTAAATTTACTCCTGATGCATCTGTTACAGGAATTCCATCAATCAAAATTAGGGTTTGACGGTTTCTTCCACCACGAACATAATACCCTAAATTTTTACCCGCACTACTCTGATTTCCATTGACTTCAAGTCCCACAACGGTACTTAAAATTGTGGCTACAGATTGTCCTGCTTTTTTAGCCAATTCGGCAGCATTAATTTTTACAATTACTTTACCAGATTTTTCTTTTGGCAAAGCAAATTTAGAATCGGAAATTACAACTTCATCAAGTTGTTTTGGAGTTGGTGCTTGTTCTTGTGCATAAGTGTTCATAGCCAATAGCAATGTGAACGCACTGAAGCGAATCATTTTTTTGTTCATTTTACGTTAATAATAATCTTAATAAAGTGGGGAGAAAAGTATAGAATTTACCATACCCAAACCTTTTTTCCCGAAAGTTTGATACTCGACGTAATAGGCAGGTCTCCTGGCTTGCGTCTTGTTGTTGACCTTCCCATTCCATTTTAGATTTCTAATTTTGGATTTAAGATTGAAAAAATCTATAATCTAAAATCTAAAATCTACAATTAAAAACAGTGGTTTTGTAGATAACAACAAGCTTATTAGCTTACAGTTGCGGGAACAGCACAGGAATTATGATTTGCTTGTTTGATGATTTATGAATGTTAAAATTCTAAATCTCAAGTGCAAAATCCTTCACCTGTTTCCCTTTTAATGCAGTTTATACTAAAACAGCAACCTTAATACGGATGCAAATATAGGATTATGATTCCATTATTTTGAATATAATTTTAGATTTAAGTAAATAAAACAAACATAACTTTTACATTTGTAAAACTTTTTAAGTAAACCTATGAAATCCAATTTCCTTCTCGTTTTCGCTTGTTCATTATTTTTTATTCTTTTGGGATGCAAACAAATTAACGAGAAAAATTCAGCTCCATTTTTGGCTTCCGCCAATAGCGTAAAGTATGCCAAAGGTTTAGAAATTTATAAATATGACGGCTATTCCGTAATGAAAATCACAAAACCTTGGCCCGAAGCAACAACTGGATTTACTTATATTTTAAAAGAAAAAAACGGAATTATTCCTGATAGTTTAAAGCAATTTACGGTAATTTCTGTTCCAATTCAATCGATTGTGGTAACATCTACAACCCATATTCCATCGCTTGAAATGTTGAATGTAGAAAACACATTGGTAGGTTTTCCGAGTACCAATTTTATTTCATCTGCAAAAACCAGAAAAAGAATTGATGCAGGAAAAGTTCGAGAAGTAGGAAACAACGAAAGTTTAAATACCGAAATTTTAATTGATATGAAACCCGACGTAATTGTAAGTTTTGGAATCAATAATAGTAATCCAACAATCGATAATTTACAAAAAAGCGGTCTAAACGTATTGATAAATGGCGATTGGACAGAGCAGTCACCCTTGGGAAAAGCAGAATGGATTAAATTTTTCGGAGCTTTATACGGATTAGATGCTAAGGCAAACGCCCTTTTTACAACAATTGAAAATAATTACAAAAATGCTTTGATTTTAACCGAAAAAACGACTCAAAAACCAACCGTTCTTAGTGGCGCAATGTTTCAAGATCAATGGTACGTTCCGCAAGGTGAAAGTTGGGTTTCTGTGTTTTTGAAAGATGCTAAATCCAATTATTTATGGAAAGAAACTAAAGGTTTTGGAAGTTTGTCTTTGCCCTTTGAAACCATTTTAGATAAAGCTCAAAATGCCACTTTTTGGATTGCCCCTGGCGATTTTTCCTCTTTGAAACAAATGAGCGATAGCAATCCTCATTATGCTGAATTTTCGAGTTTCAAAAATAAAAAAGTATATTCGTATGCGATAAATAAAGGTGCAAAAGGTGGAATTGTATATTTTGAGTTGGCTTCTGCACGCCCCGATTTGGTTTTGAAAGATTTAATAAAAATATTTCATCCTGAATTATTGCCCAATTACAAACCCTTTTTCTTTCAAAAGTTAGAATAATTTGAAGACTACAAATAAAAATACGTTACTTTTTTCAACTCTAATTTTAGGGGTTGTTTTGTTGTTTTTACTCAATATTAGTTTGGGATCCATAACTATTCCCTTAAAAGACATTTTCAATAGCATTATCAGCGGAAATTGCAGCAAAGAATCGTGGAATTATATCATTTTAAATTACAGATTACCAAAAGCGATTGTAGCAATATTAGTAGGAATTGGACTTTCAATTAGCGGATTACTGATGCAAACCTTATTCAGAAATCCGTTGGCAGGGCCTTATGTTTTAGGACTCAGTTCGGGTGCTAGTTTGGGAGTTGCAATTGTGATATTAGGTGCTGCTTTTTTACCTCCATTTCTTTCGGTATTTTTCCTTTCTTCTTATGGAATCATACTCGCTTCAAGTGCAGGAAGTTTCTTGGTTTTATTGTCTGTTTTGGCAATCGCACAACGACTTCGTGATACAATGGCAATCTTAATTGTTGGATTGATGTTTGGCAGTTTAACAAGCGCTATTGTTGGTAGTTTAACCTATTTCAGTACTGCCGAACAACTTCAGAAATTCACCTTTTGGTCTTTGGGAAATCTCGGAAATTTATCTTGGAATTCCATTGCAATTTTATGCTTTTGCGTAGTTTTAGGATTGCTTTTAAGTGTTTTAAGTATAAAACCATTAAATGCATTATTATTGGGTGAAAATTATGCAAAAAGCCTTGGGATGAATTACAAAAAAACCAAATACATCATCATTTTTGCAACCAGTTTATTAGCAGGAAGTATTACCGCTTTTGCAGGACCTATCGCTTTCATTGGGCTTGCAGTTCCGCACATTGCCAAATTAGTATTTCAAACCAGCAATCACAAAATATTATTTTGGAGTACCTTACTTTTTGGGGTAATTATAATGCTGATTTGCGATATCATTTCTCAAGTCCCAGACACAGATATTATTTTACCAATAAATGCAGTAACTTCTATTTTTGGTGCGCCAATAGTGATTTGGTTGTTGGTTAGAAAAAGAAAAATGATGGGTTGATGGAGGCTTAACCGCAAGGTTTTTCGCAAGGTACGAAAATAAATCAATTGTCATTTCACCACAAAAGAAACAAAGTTTTATCAAAAGACTCAAAGAAATATTTTTTCTTTATTTGTCTATCATCTATTTGTCTATTATCTATCATCTATTTTCCTTATAATATCTCGCTTCAATTCTTTTAATATCTTTAATAGAACTTCTCGCCCATTGCAATCGCTTTTTTAGGATTTCCTCTTCGGATAATTGCCAATTTATATCGGAATTTCGAAGTCTATGCATTAGATTTTGAATAATTATTGCCGCAGAAACCGATATGTTCAAACTTTCTGTGAATCCTACCATTGGAATCTTCAGAAAACCATCTGCTTTTTGCAAAATCTCTTCTGATAATCCATCGCGTTCCGTTCCAAAAAATAAAGCACTAGGTTTTGAAATATCAAAATCATCCATCAAACAATCATTTTCGTGTGGTGTCGTGGCAATAATTTGATACCCTTTGCCTTTTAAAGAATCAACACAGCCAGAAATGCTATCAAATGCATTAATATCAACCCATTTTTGTGCGCCCATTGCAATTTCTTTATCAATACTTTTTCCGTAGCGTTGCTCAATAACATTCAATTCTTGAATACCAAAAACCTCGCAACTGCGCATAACTGCACTCGTATTGTGCATTTGAAAAATATCTTCAACGGCAATCGTAAAGTGATTTGTTCTGTTTTTAAGTACGTTCAAAAAACGCTCTTTTCTATTATCGGTAAGTATGTTTTCAAGAAATTCTAAGTAGGCAATGTCAACCATTATTCATTTATTTTCGGTAAATTTAGAAACAAATTTGGCTCTAAATTCATCAAATTTTTATTAAAGTACAATAATATTAAAATCCTGTTCCAAAGGTTTCAATTCTGCTACTAATTTTCCAATCAATGCTTTTCCTGATTCCAAATAAAATTCAGAGAAATTGGCTTTTCGCTCTTGCAAACTTAGATTCGGAAACAACACGTTTTGCAAGTCAATGATACGTTGTAATTCGGCAACGTATTTCTTTTTTTGAGCTTTTAACAGTCGCTTTTCCAAATTTTCTAAACCTTTAATTTGCTTGGCTTCTTGTGCTTTTACAGCACCAAGAAAGGATTTATCTGTTTGATTTGCAATTGCATATAAATCAGTAAACTGCTGTTTCAAAAAATCTTTCTGAATTGAAAAATCAATCGGAATTTCTGATATTTCCAAAACTTTTCTGTTGATTAATTCCTCTTGTTTTGAAAATAAATCAATCCAAGTTAATCCTAATTTTGTTGCTTTTTCAGCTTGTTTTTGTGTAACCAAAAGCGCCGAATTTCGCAATAAGAGAATTGGAAAAGTACATTTGAAAGCCTGAAAAGTAGCCTTTAATTCCAACCAATAGGCAATTTCTCCACCGCCTCCAATGTAGCATAAGTTAGGTAAAATCACTTCTTGATATAACGGACGAAGAATCACATTTGGACTGAATCTTTCAGGATTTTTATCAACTAATTCTAATATTCCGTTTTCAGAAAATTCAATTTTGGTATTGTTGATTTTGTATTTACCATTTTCAAAAAGAATGCGTTCTCGCAAATTATCTTCAATATAAAAAAGATTTATTTCACGGGGATTTACTTGAACAGGATATTCTTTTAATTTTGCAAGCGTTTCTAAAACATTTTTATTGGCAGTTTGATGTACTAATTCTTCTTTTATATAAGGAATAAACTCGGTTTTCAAATCTGAATTATCAGCGTCTAAAATCACTAGTCCTAAATCACCAAAAAGTTCATTTGCTAAAAAGCGAGTTGCATTGGCTAACGAATCGTTATTTGCGTAAGCGTCAAAAAAAAGTTTTTTAATAGCATCAGCGTTGGTTCCCGAACCTAATTCTTTTTCAAAAACAGTGAGAAATTCGTCCAAACCTTCCGTTGATAATCTCCCTACAGGCCCATAACTTTTTCTATTCCACTGGAATTTTTTCCCTTTAAAATTAAAATAATTAATTTCATCAAAATCGTGGTCTTCTGTCGCCATCCAATAAATTGGAACAAAATTATACGTTGGATATTTTGACTTTAATTCCTTCGTTAAATTTATGGTTGAAATGATTTTATACAGGAAATATAACGGCCCAGTGAATAAATTGAGTTGGTGTCCCGTTGTAATTGTGAAGGTGTTTTCCTCTGAAAGTAAAGCGATATTTTTTTTAGTTAAATCAGAAATTGTAACCGATTCATATTGTTTGTTCAATACTGAAACTACTATTTCTCGAATTTTAGAATTATAGTTTTGTTGCTTTTCAATCAGTTGTTTTTCAAAATTTTCAATAGTTGGAAAATGGTTGTAAAGCGGCTGTAAATTTGATTTCTGATTCAAATAATCGTTCATCAAAGGAGTGAAATATCCAGAATTTTGATAGCTAATACAGTCCGTTGGCATAGGGAAATTTATTTGGAGTAAAATTACCAAAAAAAATGGGTAATTAGTCTTTCTTTAAAATATCTTTCAATACTTTTTTAGTTAAAAGTGTTGCGCCTTCTACATTTAGATGTCCGCAAGTCGCAAAATAGCGGTCGTCTTTCACCACAGTATCGTATCTTTTTATTTCAGGATACACTTTTGTGACGGCATCAAAATAGGCACGATTTTTAGTGTTTTCGCAAATTGGAGTGGTAACCGCAAGTAATTGAATGTTATTTTTCAAACACAACGCTTTGATTTTTTCATAGCTTGTATTGCGAATGGGTTTCAATCCAATCAGACTGTTTTTCATATTGACACCTTTTCTTTTCAACGGATAATAACCGCCATTTTGCAACAGACTATTGGGTTTTTCCATCAAAGTATTCCAAGTTTCTCTAAAACCAATTTCAGTTTCATATTCAATATACCTGTAAAATGGAATGTAATACCACAGGTAAAAATCGGGTTGCGAAGACAAATAGTTTGCCACCGTTTCGGAATCGTGAATAAATGGTAGAAATTGTGCTAAATATTTTGGGGAAGATTCGTCGCCACAAATGTTCAAATCAATCTGAATTATTGCCGTTTTGATTTTGTAATGACGCTCCAACATCAATTCAAACAGTAAAGCGGTTTCATATAAATGCGAACCACTCATTCCATAATTATAGGTTTTAAGTCCTTTTCCCTCAAAAACAGAAGGTACAAAATGATTATTGGCACGTGAAGAACCTAAGAAAATCACATCAAAATTCTTGTTTTCAGAATTGTAAACGAAGTTGGTTTTGTTGTGTTTGCTGTCATTTAAATAAATCTGTGTAAATCCCAAGTCCAGCAGACAAAGCAAAACGAAAAATAATCCGATGATTTTGGCTATAAAAAGTATAAAATTTTTCATTAGAATTGAAAATAGATGAAAGATTTATAATCCGAGAAAACGCCTAAAACTACGATTGCTATGAAACACAATGCCACTTTAAACCAAGAATACCGACCCGAAAGCGGTTCAATTTGATTTCTAAAACGCCATTCAATACCTATAAAAAGTAAAATTAAAAGTACTATTTCATAATTGTAACGTTCGCTTTTTAGGTATTGTTCTGTAAATTTACCTTGAGTAAAAATCCTTTCAATATAATTTAATGCCATTGCAATACTTGATGATCTGAAGAAAATCCAAGCGAAACACGTCAGAATAAAAGTGCTGAGAATTTGCCAAATCGTTTTCAAGGAAGCCAATGAAAAATTAATTGCAACAGCATCGATATTGGTTCGGTTTTTATTCAATAATAGTAATGGTAAAAAATAGAGCGCATTGATGGCTCCCCACGCTAAAAAAGTCCAATTCGCACCGTGCCAAAATCCGCTTAAAAGGAAAATCACAAATACATTTCGGACTTGTTTTCCCTTGCTGCCTTTGCTTCCGCCCAATGGAATATAGACGTAATCTCGAAACCACGACGATAATGAAATGTGCCAACGTCTCCAAAATTCGGCAATATCTCTTGAAAAATAAGGGTAATTAAAATTCCGTAATAAGTCAATTCCAAACAGTTTTGAAACTCCCAAAGCAATATCAGAATAGCCAGAAAAATCTCCATAAATTTGAAAAGCAAAGTAAAAAGCACCTAATAAAAGGGAAAGCGAATTCATACTTTGGTAATTGTCGAATATCGCATTGGCATAAATGGCACACGTATCGGCGATGACTACTTTCTTGAATAAGCCCCACAAAATTTGATAAATACCTGATTTCGCTTGGTCAAAATTGAATTTCCTAGCGACTTTTACTTGTGGCAATAAATGCGTGGCGCGCTCAATTGGTCCCGCAACCAAAAGTGGAAAGTAACTAACAAATAAGGAATAATCGACAAAATTGCGTTCGGCGGAAATGCGTTTGTAGTAAATATCAATTACGTAGGACAATCCGTGGAAGGTGTAAAATGAAATTCCAACGGGTAAAATTAATTTTAATAATAACGGATTCGCTTCAAAACCTACTGAATGCAGCATATTTGCCATTGAAACAGCAAAGAAATTATAATATTTGAAAATGCCTAAAAACCCTAAATTGATACCAATACTTAACCAAAACCAAATTTTTCGAGGGATTTCTTTTTCGCTTTTTTCAATTTTGAGTGCCGTATAATAATCTAAAAATGTAGAGAAAACCAATAGAAATAGAAACCGCCAATCCCAACACGAGTAGAAATAATAACTCGCCAAAATCAAGATTATATTTTGTATTTTCTTAGAAGAGCGACCTGTAAACCAATACAATAAAAATACCAATGGCAGGAAAACGGCAAAATGTAGCGAATTGAAAAACATTGGTTTTTGTATTTTTAGCTGTTGCAATAAGTCGCAAATATACCATTTTCAAAATTAATCAGGATTCCAATATGCCACCAAAATTGTATTTTTCAGAACCAAATAATCCTTATATTTGAAAATTAAAACCAGTTTAAACCCAATTTAAAAAGCATTTATATGAATGAAATTCCAAATACAAACAAAGTAAATTCTACAAAACACGTTCTTTTTGGTAGTTTAATTGGAACTTCAATTGAGTTTTTTGATTTTTATATTTATGCCAATGCGGCGGTTTTGGTATTTCCACAATTGTTTTTTCCAAGTTCAAATCCAACAGCTTCCATACTTCAATCCTTGGCAACTTTCTCAATAGCATTTTTTGCACGCCCAATTGGTTCGGCAGTTTTTGGACATTATGGCGATAAAATTGGGAGAAAAACAACCTTGGTTTTTGCTTTATTAACAATGGGAATTTCTACTGTAGCCATTGGTTTTTTACCAACATACACCTCAATCGGAATTGCAGCTCCTTTTTTATTAATGCTTTGCCGATTTGGTCAAGGTTTAGGACTTGGAGGCGAGTGGGGTGGAGCCGTTTTATTGGCAATTGAAAACGCACCACCAACCAAACGAGCTTGGTACGGAATGTTCCCGCAATTGGGCGCACCCATTGGTTTGTTGCTTTCTGGAGGCACCTTTCTTTTATTGAATGACACCTTAACCGAAGCACAATTTTTTGATTTTGGCTGGAGAATACCTTTTATTTCAAGTGCTGTTTTGGTACTTGTGGGGTTTTATATTCGGTTAAAAATTACCGAAACACCTTCATTTATAAACGCTGTAGAAACCAAAAAAAGTGTAAAAATTCCATTGTTTACCTTGCTTAAATCCTACCGACGAGAGCTAGTTTTTGGGACTTTAGCAGCCGTGGCAACCTTTGTGATTTTCTATTTAATGACCGTTTTTTCTTTGAGTTGGGCAACCACCGATTTAGGATTCACAAGAAGAGATTTCCTCATTATGCAATTATTTTCGGTTGTATTTTTCGGAATCGCAATTCCCGTGTCTGCGCTTTTAGCCGATAAATTTGGAAGACGCACCGTTTTAATGGCAATTTCTGCTGCAATTGCGCTATTTGGATTATTATTTTCGTTGCTTTTGGACTCTGGAAACACCAACTTGATTTCCCTATTTTTAATTGTAGGAATGACCTTAATGGGATTGACTTACGGCCCTTTGGGAACTTTTTTATCGGAACTTTTCCCTACCGAAGTGCGGTATTCAGGCGCTTCCCTAACGTTTAATTTTGCTGGAATTATTGGAGCTGCCTTTGCCCCAATGATTGCCATTTGGCTAGCTAAAAACTACGGAATTAATTTTGTTGGCTATTATTTAACCGTTGCCGCCGCAATTTCATTTTTGTCTTTATTGGTAATTACTAAAAAGAAGCATACATTTTAATTTGTTTTTTTAGGAGCAGAAATTTCCTTTTTCACCTCACGATTCTACCCGCTATTCGCTATATCTGTTGTGGCGAACCCCGCCACAACAGGATATCGCTGCTATCGGGGCTACATTTCACGTTTATATTTTTCAATTTGAATTTATCCTTTGTACTGTCAATCTTAATTTATTTCAGATTTTAATTTTTAGTAGTATCGAGGGCAATTACTTGTCGCATCAGCCCCAATATTTTTTGCCACGTGTAAGCCAACGTTATTTAATAGTATCTTCAATAATTTCAACTAATAAACTTGGCCATTTTCTTGCAAAGTAATCTGTTCTATATTTTTCTTTGACTTCTGAATAATTCCAAAAATAACCCCACATTTCCTTTTTGAGTACAGGGTCAAAAAAAGGCTTCTCCTCTCCATCAAAAGGATAATAAACACCACCTGTGGGTGAGGCTAATGCTTTTCCTTTGTGAGTAAAAGAATTCCTAATTTCAAACAGAAAATCCGATTTCATTTTCTCGGATACATTTATTTCAATGGGTTTGCCCTCGGAAACGCTTCTCCTTTTGATATCGATGCTATCGAAAAGTTTATTTCTATTCTCATCGGATAGAATATGATATATGAAGCGATTAAATGATTTAGAAACACCATATATTGAATTGTATTCTTCATGTACAGTTATCATATTTAAAACAAGGTCTGTTCCCTCACATTTTTTTATTATATTTTCTCTTTCTTCCTTAAGTTTATCTGATTTCAACCAATTAAAGAAATCGATATGTTCTTCTGTTTGTCCTAGAATATCAAAACACGTTAACAAAAGATAATTTCTTAGTGCTGCATAATGTTTATAAGGGTGAGCCCATGAATTGTCGTTACCACCACCTTCAATAAGTTGATTTCCTCGAAAAGCTTCTCTAACACTTGTCAGTTTATTAACAAGAGTGATTCTTTCTTTGACTATTTGTATGCGTTCAGGATTCAATTTCGTTCTTGTCATGTTGGCTAAATGGTATGTATTATTGACGTTGTAGCTATTAAACACCCAATTATAGGTAGATTATAGTGACAAACATCATACTTTATTTATCTTCAAATATAGTTTTAATATTTCAATAGAAGTTTTATTTAAAGCTATAAAATACAAGAAAGCAAAACAATTCATCCGTTAGCCCCGATTGCAATGGAAATCCTGCGCTTTTTAGCGCAGATTGTAATGGAAAGCGGGAATTGCATCTCCAAATACAAAAAGACAATTCGCTCCAAATGAAAAGAAATTTTAAAAATATTTGTTATTTTATTTTGTAAATCAGTAAAGTATTTAGACATTTGTCTAAATATATAAATAGAAATATATGAATGCTATTTTCAAGGCGTTGAACGATGTGACAAGAAGGGAAATTTTGGAACTTTTGAAGGAAAAAGATTTGACCGCAGGAGATATTGCGGCTTCATTTGATATTTCAAAACCAAGTATTTCGCATCACTTGGACATTTTGAAACGTGCCGATTTAATAGCTTCTGAGAAAAAAGGGCAATTTGTTATTTATTCCATAAATACGACCATTATGGAAGACGTTTTGCAGTGGATTTTAACTTTTAAAAAATAAAAAAACGATGAACGAATCATTGAAAAAAGAACTACCGATTATTGGAATTGTGTTATTGCCATTTGTCTATTTGGCATATATTTGGAATAGTTTGCCAGAACAAGTGCCGATGCATTGGAATTTGAAAGGCGAAATTGATGATTGGGGAAGCAAATATTCGCTGATCGGATTGGTATTTTTATTGCCAGTTCTTACGTATATTTTGATGCTGGTTGTTCCGAAAATTGACCCAAAAAAACGCATTGAATCTATGGGTGGAAAATACTACCAATTTAAGTTTATTTTGGTGGCTTTTATGTCGGCTTTGGCACTTGTAATTATTTATATTTCTAATAATCAAAAGCTGTCAAGTCCTAATATGATTGTTGTTTTGGTTGGAATATTGTTTGTGTTTATGGGTAATTATTTCAAAGTCATAAAGCAAAATTACTTCATTGGAATCAAAACGCCGTGGACATTAGAAAGTGAAGAAGTGTGGAAATTGACGCATCTTTTAGCCGGAAAAATGTGGGTTATCGGCGGAATTGTTATTGTGATTTGTAGTTTAGTTTTGCCTGAAAATATCAATTTTTACTTTTTTATTAGCATAACCGCTGTAATTTCGATTGTGCCAATTGTGTATTCTTACCTTATTTATAAGAAGTTGAAAAACACAAATCAATAGTTTTTAGCGATTAAAGCAATAAAGTTATTTTTTGCAGTTATTTTTGTGCAAAATTAGTTCAATTGGAAACCAAAGTTTTTATAATCACGCCCCCGTTCACGCAACTGAATACGCCGTATCCAGCCTCTGCGTATATAAAAGGTTTTCTGAATACCCTTGCCGTTCCTGCGGTTCAAGCGGATTTGGGGATTGAAGTGATTTTGGAATTGTTTTCGAAAGAAGGACTATGCCACCTAACACCCAAAGGGGGAATTGAAAACTATTCGGAAAATTCTCAACGTATTTTTTCACTTTGGAACGAATATATAAAAACAATTGATGGTGTTATTTCTTTTTTGCAAGGGAAAAATCCAACATTAGCGTTGCAAATTTGTCAGGATGATTATTTGCCTGAAGCGTCTCGATTTGCTCAACTCGAAGAATTGGATTGGGCTTTTGGAACAATGGGAACGCAGGACAAAGCCAAACATCTTGCCACTTTGTACTTGGAAGATATTTCTGATTTTATTGTAGAATGTATCGACGAAAATTTTGGTTTCAGTCGCTATGCCGAACGTTTGGGGCGAAGTGCCAATTCTTTTGATGAATTATACGATGCTTTAAATCAAGAAACTACTTATATTGATAAGGTGTTGCTTTCGATTTTGAAATCCAAAATTGAAACGATTCAACCTACATTATTTCTTATTTCTGTTCCCTTTCCAGGAAATTTATATTCGGCTTTTCGATGCGCACAATGGGTAAAACAGCATTTTCCAAATATTAAAATTGCGATGGGCGGCGGTTTTCCAAATACAGAATTGCGTTCGCTTTCTGACAAACGGGTTTTTGAGTTTTTCGATTATATTACGCTTGACGATGGCGAATTGCCCTTGAAATTACTAATTGATAATTTGAATTCGACTTCCGATTCTGAATATAAAAGAACGTTTCTTTTAGAAAATGGCGAGGTTGTTTACAAGAATAATTCCACTAAATCCGATTACAAACAAGCGGAAGTGGGAACCCCAGATTATTCCGATTTGTTATTGGACAAATACATTTCTGTAATAGAAATTGTGAATCCAATGCACCGAATGTGGAGCGATGGTCGCTGGAACAAACTCACTATGGCGCACGGTTGCTATTGGGGAAAATGTACTTTCTGTGATATTTCATTAGATTATATAAAATTATACGAACCTGTTGCTGCCAATTTATTGTGCGATAGAATTGAAGAATTAATTGCACAAACAGGACAAAACGGGTTTCACTTTGTTGATGAAGCTGCGCCACCAGCACTGATGCGTGCTTTGGCATTGGAAATCTTGCGCAGGAAAATTTCCGTAACGTGGTGGACGAATATTCGATTTGAAAAAAGCTTCACCAAAGATTTATGTACGCTATTGAAAGCGTCAGGTTGTATAGCGGTTTCTGGCGGATTGGAAGTGGCTTCGGACAGATTATTGAAACTAATTGACAAAGGCGTAACGGTGGAGCAAGTGGCAAAAGTCACTCGGAATTTCACCGAAGCGGGAGTTATGGTTCACGCATATTTGATGTACGGCTATCCAACGCAAACCGTGCAAGAAACTATTGACAGTTTGGAAATGGTGCGACAATTGTTTGAAATTGGGATTCTGCAATCGGGTTTTTGGCATCAATTTGCAATGACAGCACACAGTCCTGTGGGAATGTATCCAGAAAAATTTGGAGTTGTCAAAGAAACCGAAGCCATTGGAACATTTGCCAATAATGATATTAATTTTATAGATTCCACAGGAATTGACCACGAGCAATTTAGTTTTGGTTTGAAGAAATCACTTTATAATTTTATGCACGGAATTTGTTTTGAATATCCATTGCAAGATTGGTTTGAGTTTAAAATTCCTAAAACAAAAATCTCGGAAGACTTTATATTCAATGCACTTTCTGAAGAAAATGACCTTTCTATAAACCCCAATTCCAAAGTGGTTTGGCTTGGCGGAATTCCGTCTGTTTCGTATTTTACAAAAACTAAAAAAGGAAGTTCTTGGGAAATGATGACAATGACATTCCACGATAAAAAGGAAACATATTCGGTTCAAATGAATAAGGAACATGGCGATTGGCTGTTGGAATTTTTGAATAAAATTACAGTATCAAATTCTAAAATTTATACTTTACAAGAAATAAAATCCGACTTTGAAACTGTATTTGAAGATTTTGAATTGTTTTGGTTTTCAAAACCATTATCAGTTTTAAAAGATGCCAAGTTGCTAATTATTTAATTATTTTATTTATTTCTTGTTATTTTCGTAAATCTAATTTAAATTTGTAATCTAAACAGCGATAAAATGAGACAATTATTGTTATTATGTTTCTTTTTTGTGACAATCAATTGCCATTCGCAAGAAAAAACGGTATTCGACGTTGCTAGAAAAGGTACTTTATCAGAAATTCAAGCTATTTATAGCAGAAATCCAGAACTTGTAAATACTGTAAATGACAATAAATCGACACCTTTAATCTTGGCTTGCTACAGAAATAATGAAGCGGTGGCATTGTATTTATTGGATACGGTTTCCAATATTAATTATAATTCTGGAATGGGAACGGCATTAATGGCTGCGATTATGTCGGGAAACAAAGTAATTATTGAAAAATTAATTGCTAAGAAAGCCGATTTAGATCAAACAGATACACAAGGAAAAACTGCATTAATCTATGCGGCTTTTAATAATAATACTGAAATAGTTCAAATGTTACTTAAAGCTGGGGCAAATAAAAAACTTGCCGATAATGAAAATAGAACTGCTTTAGAGTATGCAAAATTAAATAAGAATACACAATTAATAATTTTATTAGACTTTTAAATTAACCATAAAAAAAAATCATGAAAAAAATTTACTTAGCAATTGCCTTATTCGTTGGACTTAATGTTTCAATGGCACAAACAAAATCTTCTGGAATAGTGACTCTTAACGGTTTAATGACGTTGAAAATTGATAAAAATGCAACTACTTCAACGATTACTGTTACGCTAACAGGGCCAGATAATAAATGGTTTGGAATTGGATTTAACGCAACTGGAATGACACCTGGGACAGATTGTTTGTATTATGCAACATCATTCGTAGATTCAAAAATAACTGGAACCCAAGCACCTGTAGCTGATAGTGGCGCAACTGAATGGGCGGTTTCAAATACAACATCTGGGACAACTAGAACGTTAGTTTTAACAAGAGGTTTTGCTGGAGGTACTGGCGATTATACATTTTCTTATGCTGATAATGCTCTAAATATAATTTGGGCGTACGGAAATAGCAATGTTCTAGCGTACCACCAAAGTAGAAATACAGCAGCTTTAACATTTACCGTTCTTGGAATAGAAGATTTTACATCTTTAGATAAAATAGCAATTGCTCCAAATCCATCGAATGGTATATTTACAATTTCTAAAAATAATCAAACAACTATTTCTAAAGTTACCATTTTTGATATTAATGGAAAAGTAGTGAAAGTCGTAGATTCGGAATTGAATTTTGATACTACAACTGTTGATTTATCAACGTTTTCTAAAGGAATTTATTTTATGGAAATTACGAATGAAACCGATAAAGTAGTTCGCAAAATCATATTAGAATAATAATCAAAATATAATTTTAAAAGGCTCGATTTGAATAAATTATTATTTTTTCAAATCGAGTTTTTTATTGGGATTAATTCAAAAAAAAATCCTCCAAATTGGAAGATTACTTTATTAAAAAAAGGCAAGCGACCTACATCGCATCGCTCAACCACTTACCCTTGCTATGTTCCCATCCTGGGGGATTTCGCAGGAGCAGATCGTGTAGGACTTGCCGTTGCAAATATACAATTAATTTGTATTTTTACAACTGAAAATTATAAACTTTTGTGTTGTATCTTGCAGGGCATTTAAAAATCATTATGAAAAATTATAACTTACTCTCAATCATTTTATTAGGCGCAATTATTGTTAGTTGCAACGGGTCGAAATCGGCTACTGAAAAATATTTTAGTTTTGATGACACGAAATTTAAAACTGAATATAGCAATGATGACGCCGTGACTTTGCAATTATTGAATGTTGAAAACAAGAAAATTGACAGTATTGTATATTATGTAAATGAGAAAAATATTGGTTCAAAAAAGAATTTAGAAAAAATATCCTTTAACTTGAAAGATCAAAAATTAGGGTATCAAAATTTGAAAGCTTTGGTTTACTTTGAAGGGGAAAATCAAGAAATAACGTCAAGAGTAGAATTGGTTTCTAACGTGTCGCCGAAATTATTAAAATTCACTATTGTAAATACGTATCCGCACGATATTACTTCTTTTACCGAAGGTTTAGAATTTTTTAGAGATACTTTGTATGAAGGAACGGGTCTTCGAGGTTTTTCTAACTTATTAAAAACTGATTATAAAACGGGTAAAATTTATAAGTCATTAAAGTTAGATGCGGGTTATTTTGGTGAAGGAATTACCTTTATTAATAATAAATTATATCAATTGACTTGGGAAGAAAAAGTAGGTTTTATCTATAATGTGGATACTTGGAAAGTGGAAAAAACTTTTGCTTATGACAAACCAATTGAAGGTTGGGGAATGACGAATGACGGAAAATATATTTATCAATCAGATGGAACGGAGAAAATTTGGAAGATGAATCCAGCGACTCAAAAAATGATTGATTATGTGAATGTTTATTCAGGAAGCAGCAAAATAAAAAGTGTGAATGAATTGGAATATATCAATGGTAAAATTTATAGTAATATTTGGCAAAAAGATGCTATTGCAGTTGTAAATACAGAAAATGGCAAGGTTGAAGGAATTTTAAATATGTCAAGTTTGCGAAAATTAGTAAAAAATAAAGATGCCGAAGTATTGAATGGAATTGCTTACAATCCAAAAACAAAAACCATTTTTATAACCGGTAAAAAATGGGATAAAATGTTTGAGATTATTATTTCGGAATAAGAAAATAACTTTAAAATTATTATAAAATTTGATTGATTTACAAATCGAATATAATTCCATTAAATAATCTACTGTTAACATTTAATATCATTCCTTTTTTTAACTTTGAAGAAAATTAAAAGTCAAAATGGATAGAAGGAAATTTTTCAAAAATGGTTCGCTCGCAGCTATTGGTGCGTCATTAATTAATCCATTTCAAAGTATCGGTCAAGAAATTGATTTTGATAGTTCCAATAAAAATAAAAAAGCAAAAAACATTATTGTCATTGTTAGCGACGGTATGAGTTCGGGTACGCTAAATATGGCGGATTTATATTTGAATCGAAAAACAGGAAAAGGCAGTAATTGGATTCAATTATACAAAGATAATCGTGTCAAAAGATCCTTAATGGATATGGCTTCAGCATCATCAATTGTTACTGATTCTGCGGCTGCAAGTTCTTCTTGGGGAAGTGGTTTTCGGGTGAAAAATGGATCTTTGAATGTTGGAATAAATGGCGAAGAATATTTACCAATTTGGCAAAAATTCAAAAAAGCAGGTAAAATGGCAGGGTGCGTTACAACAGTTCCAATTACTCACGCTACCCCAGCAGGTTTTTGTATCGCTTCAAAAAGCCGAAATAGTCAAGAAGCTATTGCAGAAATGTACCTCGATTTGAAATTTGACATTATGATGGGCGGTGGCGATAAATTTTTCTCTTCTGAAAACCGAAAAGACAAAAAAGATTTATACCAAGATTTTATTTCAAAAGGTTTTAATGTTGTCAAAAACAGAGCAGAAATGTTATCCGTTGATAATAGCAAACCTATATTGGGGGTTTTTAACGCAGATGGATTACCCTATTCTAAAGACCGGGAAAGTAGTAAAGAATTAACTACTTCTACTCCAACATTAGCAGAAATGACAGCTCGTGCAATTGACAAAATGAAAAATCATCCAAATGGTTTTGTGTTGCAAGTTGAAGCTGGAAAAGTGGATTGGGCTGCACACGCAAATGATATTACGGGATTAATTTACGATCAAGTAGCTCACGATGAAGCGATTAAAGTAGCCATAGATTTTGCTGAAAAAGACAAAAATACATTGGTAATTATAACCACCGATCACGGAAATGCAAATCCTGGCTTAATTTATGGGAAAACTGTAAATGAAAATTTCGATTCTATTCAAAATTACAAACAAACAAACGACTGGATTCTAAACGGAATTGGAAAAGAAACCTCAATAAGTCAGACAATTGAAAGAATTGAATTTGCTACAAAATTAGTATTACAAGAATCAGAAGCTCAAGAAATTTTGAGTTTTTATTCAAGTATAAAAATGGAAGACGGCTTGTACAATCCAAAACATTTACCTTTTAAAGTACTCTCTGAAATTCAAAAAAAACACAATTCTGTGGGTTGGATTAGTATGGATCATTCCTCAGATTATAGTGAATTAGCGATGTTTGGTCCAGGAAGCGAACTTTTGAATTCTTTTATAAAAAATACAGATTTACATTACTTAATGTTACAAGCTGCTGAAGTTGAAAATAAATTTTAAAGCTTTTTAGTAGAATTTACAAAATAATTGTGAAGCTCAAAACTTCACAATTATTTTTTTAGAGCAGGATCATTTATCCCTTTATCAGGAAAATTAACGATGTTGTAAACAACAATTACATTCCTTTGATTGATATACAATTGCTTTCTATTGTCTTGATTTTTCCTTGTAATAATTGAAATTGTAAACGGTTCCCCATCAATATCTTTGCAAACAAATGGATAAATTTCGTCGGTTTCACTATCTTGTTTTTGTTCGTAATTTTGAATTTCATACAACTGAATTTCTTTGGAATAAACAACAATTCTATTCTTATCAGTATCTAAAGTAATCACAATATTAACGGGTTGCAATTCTGACCAAGTTCCCCAAGCGCCTTTCGTGTCTTTTTCCATAACACTAAAACCTGTTGCTTCAAATTTATACGTTTGACTAAATGTTTTTTGAATTCCTATGCTCAAAAACAGAAATAAGAGTAGCGTTTTTATTGTTTTCATATTTATATCTTTATTCAATTCTCTTTATTTTATAGATTTATTTTATAGATTTTGAACTTCTTTCTTTGCCATTTCAAACTCTGAAACCATTTCATCTATTATTGCTTCTGCCGACTTTATTTCGTGAATCAATCCTGCAATTTGACCAATTTCTAATTCGCCTTCGATTAAATCTCCTTCAAACATTCCTTTTTTTGCTCTAGCTCTTCCCAATAAAGTTTTCAATTCTTCGGGTGTTGGGGCTTTTTTATACAATTCTTGAAGGTCGTCATAAAACTTATTTTTTATCAAACGAACGGGTGCCAATTCTTTCAAAGTTACTTGCGTATCGCCTTCTTTTACATTTATAATTGTATTCTTGAAATTTTCGTGAGAAGAAGATTCCAATGAAGCTGCAAATCTTGAACCCACTTGCACTCCATCCGCGCCTAAAACCATTACCGCCAACATTCCTCTTCCTGTAGCAATTCCGCCAGCAGCGATTAATGGAATTGATAGCTGCTCTTTTACCATCGGAATTAATGTCAATGTGGTCGTTTCTTCCCTTCCATTATGTCCTCCAGCTTCGAAACCTTCAGCAACAACTGCATCAACACCAGCTTCTTGCGCTTTTAAAGCAAATTTAGAACTGCTCACCACGTGAACCACTGTAATTCCTTTTTCTTTTAGAAATGACGTCCACGTTTTTGGATTTCCTGCCGATGTGAAAACAATTTTAACTCCTTCTTCAACAATAATATTTATAATTTCTTCAATATTTGGATATAACATCGGAACATTTACGCCAAAAGGTTTGTCCGTTGCTTTTTTGCATTTTTGAATGTGTTCCCGCAAAACTTCAGGATACATCGACCCTGCTCCTATTAATCCTAAACCACCAGCATTACTAACGGCACTCGCCAATTTATAACCACTATTCCAAATCATTCCACCTTGAATAATTGGGTATTTAATATTGAAAAGTTGTGTGATTTTGTTCATTTAATAAAAGGCATCAAGTGATTATTTGAAAGTTTATTCTTTAATTATTTTTCCAATTTTAGTTCCATTTGCAACAGCAATTTTATAAAAATAAATACCGCTTTCTAAAGATTGCAAAGATATATTTTGAATTTGATTTAAGCTACTTTGATTAATTACCATTTGACCTAAACTATTGTAAATACTGATTTCTTTGGATGAACCAATTGTTGGAATTGAAAAAGTAACCACCTCTTTCACAGGATTTGGATAGACCGAAATTAAATCAGAATGAAACTGCATACTCGATAACGCATTGGTTAAAGCCAATTGAAAATTCGGAATTCCGTAGCCATATTCAGTATTTGGATTAGTAAAACGATCCGCAGCTTCTTTAATAAATTGTACTATTTGAGTATTTGTAAATGTTGGTAAAGCCTGCCAAAAACTCGCAACCATTCCCGCAATAATTGGCCCTGAAAAGGAAGTGCCACTATTTGTTGAAATCGTTCCACTTGGATATGAAAGTACAGCATTTAGACCTTGCGCCATAACATCTGGTTTCACTCTTCTATCAAATGAAGGACCGATTGAACTAAAATCGACATGATTTCTAGCCGAATCTACAGCACCAACAGTCAATGCATTAACAGCATCTGCAGGAGCACCAATGTGAACGTTGGCAGTACTTCCAGAATTTCCTGCAGAAACCACAACAACCATTCCTCTACTAAAAGCAATATTGACGCCTCGGGAACTGAAGGCCGTTATTCCGTTCATATCGGTATAAGTATGACTGTAATTTGGGTTGTCATATAAAAAATATCCCAATGAAGTATTGATTACATCCACACCTAAATTGTCCGCCATTTCAGCAGCTTCCACCCAAAGTGATTCTTCCAAAGGATTTTCAGACGAACTGTCTTCGGTAACAAATAAATAATACGATGCGTCAGGAGCTGTTCCAACTAATTGATTATCAGAATATCCACCCATTGTAGAAAGCACCATTGTTCCGTGATTATTCATCGCATAGAAATTGGAACTTCTATCAACAAAATTATATCCACCTAAAATTTGGTTGTTATCACGCAATCTTTGAAACGGTTGCGCAACATCTACACCTGGAAAACCAGCATCTAAAACAGCGATTATTTTTCCAGTTCCTGTATAATTTTGTTGGTGCAATAAATGACCATTCAACATTTGAATTTGATTCGCAGAAGTACCATAATTATAAGAAACTTGGGTTTCTAATACCTTATTCACCGAGTTTGAAGTAGAATTTGAAAATCTTCCGCCCACATTTAGAGTCCGATTTGCAAATGAAACGTGATCCACAAATGAAAGTAAACTCAAAGCTTGGATATTAACTTGAGTTCCGCGAATGTGCAAACAATTCAACCATTTTGACTTTGCCTTAACCGTTATTCCAGAAATTGCAGTAATTTGGTCGATATAGTCTTGATGAATTGGAATATCTAATAAATCCAACGGAATATTTTGTGTAATTCTTCTGTCCAAAGCACGCTGCGAAAGCATTTGTAAAGGATTATCAAAAAAATATTGACTGTTAGGTTTGTCCTTAAAATAGACCCAAGCATCTTCTTGCGAATAGCCAAAATAAGAAACAAATAAGACAAGAATCAATATTATTTTTTTCATTTAAATAGTTTTTAAAGTACCAAATTAAGAAATTACTCCCGAACCAACTAATTCGTCCTCCAAATACCAAGCAACAAATTGTCCTTCTGTAATGGCCGATTGAGGTTCTTCAAATTGCACGTACATTCCATTTTCAAATTGGTGTAAAATTGCTTTTTGCAAAGGTTGACGATACCGAATTCGAGCCATTACAGCTGTCGTTTCTCCATTGGATAAAGTCAAATCTTCGCGAATCCAGTGAATTTCAGATTTTTCAATGAACAATGCTTTTTTGAATAATCCAGGATGTTCATTTCCCAAACCAGTATAAATTGTATTGGTTTCAACATTCGTAGCGATAATAAATAAGGGTTCTTTTGTCCCGCCAACATTCAATCCTTTGCGTTGTCCAGTTGTAAAATAATGTGCGCCTTGATGTTTTCCAACTACTTTTCCCATTTCAGGATTGTACGGAATATTTCGAGCTTCAGCAGCTAATACTCCTTCGATTGAATCAAATTGTATTTCTTCTTTATTATAAACCAAATCGGATTTGTCAATTTGAACTATTAACCCTTCTTTTTGCTGTAATTTTTGTTGTAAAAACTCTGGCAATCTCACTTTTCCGATGAAACATAATCCTTGCGAATCTTTCTTTTCGGCTGTAACCAATTCCATTTGGGTTGCAATTTCACGAACTTCCGGCTTGGTTAATTCCCCTATTGGAAATAATGATTTGGATAATTGTTCCTGCGACAATTGACATAAAAAATACGATTGATCTTTATTATTATCAGCGCCAGCAAGCAATTGAAATACTTTTTTTCCATCAACTTCGACTTCACCTTTTCTGCAATAATGTCCCGTTGCTACAAAATCGGCACCAAGACTCAGAGCGATTTTCATAAAAACATCAAATTTTATTTCACGATTGCACAATACATCAGGATTTGGGGTTCTTCCTTTTTCGTATTCGCTGAACATATAATCAACGATTTTTTCTTTGTATTGCTCGCTTAAATCAACCGTTTGAAAAGGAATTCCTAATTTTTCGGCAACCAAAAGTGCGTCATTACTGTCTTCAAGCCACGGACATTCATTGGATATTGTCACAGAATCATCGTGCCAATTTTTCATAAAAAGTCCAATGACTTCATATCCTTGTTGTTGCAACAAATAGGCTGCAACACTTGAATCTACACCACCAGAAAGTCCAACTACGACACGCTTCATTTGTATTTTTTTGAAAGATTTAAAACCTAAAAAAGGTGTGTAAAGATACCATTAATTTTAGTTTTTTAAAAGGTAGAATTAATGTGAATTTAATTTTAACTATTCCTCTTTTCTAATTGCTTCTCGTTTTTGGAATTTTTTACGAGGTTTATTGAAATTGTCTTTACTTACTAATTTTCCATTTTCATAGAACAACCAAATTCCAACTTTTTTTCCTTGCTTGAACATTCCTTTTGCAACCACTAATCCATCAGGACCTTTGAAAGTAGAAACGCCATTAATTTCGCCATTTACATAAAATGAATCCTCAAGTAAAACGCCATTTTCAGCGGTTTTTTTATATGCACCTTCCTTGATTCCGTTTTTATAATTGGTCAACTCTGCAACTTTACCAGAAGGAAAATTTATCGTTTTTAAACCCTCTAATTTTCCGTTTTTGTAATTTTCTAACGTCATAATAATTTTAGATGCTTCGTGATAATACGTCCAAGCACCTTCGTGAAGTTTATTAATCACTTTCCCTTCGCTTACTTTATTTTTCTTTTGGTCGTAAAAAATAGTGTATGCCGAATTGTCTTTGCTATTAAATTCGCGAGTTGCCATTACGGATGAAGTCTTGGTGTCGTCAAAATAAGTAAACAAACCAATTTCCTTTCCGTGTTCAAAAGTGCCTTCATATCGAGGACGTTTTGATTCTTCATAAACACCCTTCCAAACGCCATTTTTCTTACCATTTTCATCTAATTTATTAAAATCAGATTGGGAGAAAAGAGTTGTACTAAAGCAGAAGACCGTGATAACTATTAAAAAAAGGAACTTAGTAATTTTCATTATTATTTAATTTTGAAACGACAATTTTTATTCTAATTAATAGTCACAAATTTACATATTATATTAGAACTTATACACTATTATTTTTAAGATTTAAAAAACATATTGCTTTAATAATCAGAACTTTAGTTTAATTATGAGAACTTTATCAATACTTTGAATAAAAATCTAATCTGAAGTATAGCCAATAAATATATAACGAAAGATAACTAATTATATTATGAACCAAAAAATCCGTTGAATTGCATCATTTAAATATAATTTACATAATGTTTAAATTTTTACAATTTAAAAAAAGTTGCTTTTCAAGGAATTTAGGATTAATCGTATAGTTATAAATAAGTATCAGAATTAGCTGATTAAACAATAAATAAAATAATAATAAACTTTAGTAGTGTCTTATTTTTTGTGAATGTTATGTCAAAATTAATAATTAATTTAGAGTAAACAATTAAAAATCAACACTATGAAAAATTTATTAAAAATTAGTTTTATTGCTCTCTTTACCTTTTTAGCAATCATTGGAACATCCTGTGAAAGTGACGATGATGATAATCCAATTGACAATTCAATTGCTGGAATAGCATCAAAAACTGCGAATTTGAGTATTTTAGTCGAAGCACTTAACAAAGTAAGTTTAACAACCACATTAACATCGAGTGGTACTTACACTGTTTTTGCTCCTACGAATGCTGCATTTACGACATTTCTTGCAACAACACCATACGCAACAATTAATGATGTTCCGAATGCAGTTTTAAAAGAAATTTTACTAAATCATGTTATCGGTAGTGTAGCAAAATCGACTGATTTATCCACTGGATACATTAAAACATTAGGAAAGGGAGCTTCATCTACAACTAATACTTTAAGTATGTTTGTAAATGTTGGAACCAACGGCGTTACACTGAATGGTGTTTCAATGGTTACTACTGCAGACATATTGGCTTCAAATGGAGTGATTCACATTGTTGACGAAGTGATTAATTTGCCTACCATCGTAACACATGCACTTGCAAATCCAAATTTTACTAGTTTAGTTGGGGCTTTAACAAGTGCAGGTCAACCTGATTTTGTCTCAATCTTATCTGGTACAGGACCGTTTACAGTATTTGCCCCTACAAACAATGCGTTTACGGCATTAAATACAGAATTAGCACCTGGTGGAATAGCTGGAGTTTCGTCAGGAAACTTAACTAAAGTACTCCAATATCACGTGGTAAATGGCGGAATTTTAGCCAGTAGTTTAACAGATGGACAAATTGTTCAGACGCTTCAAACGCCTCAAACGTTTACAATTCAACTAGCAAATGGTGCAAAAATTAAAGACGCCAATAATAGAATATCAACAATAATTGCAACAGATGTTCAATGTGCTAACGGAGTTATCCACGTTCTTGACAAAGTCTTGCTGCCTATTTTGTAAAAATAATGACTAGTCCTAAATAATCGATACAGATTATTTAGGACTAGTCAAAAAGGACTATAAATTGGCTTTCTTTTTGTCGTTGATTACTTATTTCACCCATTTAACTAGTAATTTCATGTAAACATAGGGCATCAAATGAAACGTTTTTTTATGAAATAAAGATTGCTAAATTCTCCGTTTTTTTAAAATAAATATTGCAAATTTGCATTTCAAAACTATAAATTATGCCAAAAGTTTCAAATAAAGGAAAACAGATGCCGGAATCGCCAATTCGTAAATTGGTGCCTTATGCTGATATTGCTAAGAAAAAAGGAAATAAAGTATATCATTTGAATATAGGTCAACCTGATATAAAAACTCCAGAAGTGGCGATGAATTCTATTAAAAACCTTGATATTAAGGTTTTAGAATACAGTCATTCTGCGGGATTTGAAAGCTATAGAACGAAGTTATCCGAGTATTATAAAAAAACAGGTTTACCGATTGAAGTTGCTGATATTATTATTACTACTGGTGGTTCTGAAGCGTTGCTTTTTGCAATGGGAAGCACAATGGATTATGGTGATGAGATAATTATTCCAGAGCCTTTTTATGCTAATTATAATGGTTTTTCAACTGCGTCTGGCGTGAAAGTGGTGCCTGTTATTTCAACTATTGAAACTGGATTTGCGTTGCCTCCTATTGCAGATTTCGAGAAATTAATTACACCAAGAACCAAAGCGATTTTGATTTGTAATCCTGGAAATCCAACTGGTTATTTGTATTCAAAAGAGGAAATTATGCAACTTGCCGAATTGGTAAAAAAACACGATTTGTTTTTGATTGCAGATGAAGTATATCGTGAATTTACGTATGATGGCGATGTTCATTATTCGGTTATGAATATTCCTGGATTGGAAGAAAATGCAATTATGATTGATTCTGTTTCCAAAAGATACAGTATGTGTGGCGCAAGAATTGGTTGTATTGTGTCGAAAAATAAGGAATTGATGGCTACCGCGATGAAATTTGCACAAGCGAGATTGAGTCCGCCAACGTTTGCACAAATTGCGAGTGAAGCGGCTTTGGACACGCCACAAAGTTATTTTGACGAGGTAATTACAGAATATAGAGACCGAAGAGATACGCTGGTTGCAGCATTAAATAAAATTGAAGGCGTGAAAGTAGGCAAACCGAAAGGCGCTTTTTATTGTATTGCGCAATTGCCGATTGACAATGCGGATACTTTTGCGCAGTGGATGTTGGAATCGTATGATTTGAACAAAGAAACAGTAATGGTTGCGCCTGCTGCGGGATTTTATTCTACACCTGGCGTTGGTTTGAACGAGGTCCGAATTGCTTATGTTTTGAAGAAATCGGATTTAATTCGTTCGGTAGAAATATTGAAAGATGCCATTACGGTTTATAATTCAATCGGTAAGAAATAGAAAATTACATCAATTATACCGACTATGTATTCAATATAGTCCAATAAAAATCGGACTATTTTCATACTATATCGGTATTAAACCACTTGATTTTAGACCATTTTAAAAATACAGAAGGTTTTAAAACGAGGGGGCATTACTATTGCTCCCTTTTTTTTGTGAAGTCAATAAAATGTCCTTGAATTCAAAATTTGCTTTAATAGTTACCGTTTCCGCAATTTTATACTGAACAATTTTGGGGATTTTAATACCGAAATCACTGGTATTGACTTTGAAATTGGTTGCTATTTGCAATCCACTTTGTGTTTTTTGAATCCTTGCAATGGTTGAAATATTTTTTGATTTTCCGTGCATTGACAGTTTTCCCGTAAGAATAAAATCCTTAGGAACATTACCAATAATAGCCAAATTAAATCCGTGAATATTTCCTTTGAAAGTTGCTTTCGGGTATTTGGAACTTTCTAAATAATTGGCATTAAAATGTTCTTCCATCATTGCCATTTTAAATTGGAATTCACTAATAAAAGCTAAACTTGAGATTTCACCCGTAGTAGTATTTACAACGCAACTAACATTATTATTGTTAGCCTTAACTTCTTCAAAAGCTGGAAGTGATGCTTCAAAGAAAATAGTTCCTGAATTGGTTGCTATTTTGTTTTGAGAAAAGGCATTGCAAAAGAAAAATAAAACTGAGTAAAAAATCCCTAAATTTTTCATTACTATCAAATTTAAAAACAATGATTTAAAGTCCTAGATTGATTGATTTCAAAAGTATAAATTCAACACTCTAATTTACGATTTTTTATCTGCATTGACTAATATAATTGATGCTATTATTAGTGGAAAAAAGTTTAGTTTTTAAAATATATTTTATGTTATCGCAAAAAAAAATCCCGAAATACATCGGGATTAGGTTTTTAAAAAAGTGAATGCTATTCTTTAATAAATTTACTTGAATATTTTTTACCAAGTTCATTTTCAAAAATAATACTATAGGTTCCTGTTTGAAGGGTTTTAACTGAAATCATTTCGTTTTCAACATTTGTTTTTAATACTAATTTTCCATTTATATCAAAAATTGATACGGAAGTTTGCACAATTTCATTGGTATTAAAATTTACTTTTAAAAAGTCTTTTGTTGGATTTGGATAGAGAACAAAGTTGTTTAAACTATTTTCATTTATGTTTAATGTCGAACTTTCTTCAACAAGTAAAGCTTGATTAATTGCTGGTGAATAAACGGTATCTACAACTCCAGATGGCCATTTAATTACTACTTTTGTAATTGCAGTTGCAGTTCCAATTCCGAAATAGGCGTTTAAAGAACTCATGTGACTGAACCCATGACCGCTTCTGATTTCGCGAATTTGTTTTCCCCAAGTACCATAAATTTCAACACGGGCACCAATTCCATTTCGATTACTTTGAATGCCTTTAAGATTTATTTTTAACCAATTATTTACATTTGGAACATTATAATAAACGGTATTATTGAATTGTACATCTAAAAAACCATCATTATTTAAATCGCCAATTCCGCCTTCGCTAAAAGGAAATAAATAACCCGTAAAAGTCAAATCACCATTATTAAGATAAATTTGTTTGTTATTTGCCCATATAAAATCGACGAAACCATCATTATTAAAATCGGCAGTTTGAAGTTCCCATGAACCTACTTGAAGATCAATTCCAGTTGTTGCATAAATATCGGTAAAAGTTCCATCTCCATTATTTTTATAGAATTTATTGGTGTCCGAAATATTAGAGAGTAAAATATCCATGTCGCCATCATTATCAAAATCCTCAATTGCCGCTGACCAAGATTGGCTTCCATCATTCACTCCAGCTTGAGCTCCAACTTCTGAAAACGTACCGTTACCATTATTTTTATATAAAAGATTAATTCTTTGTGCATCTCCAACAGGCGCACCTGCTCTACATTTAGACAAATACATATCGAAATCACCATCATTGTCATAATCAGTCCACATCGATTGATAATTTCCTCCAACAGCTAATGTTGGCATTAATGAAATATCAAAATTCAGATTTCCTGCACCATCGTTTCTATAAGCATGACTTTGAGCAACATCATGACAAGCCCATAAATCTAACTTTCCATCATTATTTATATCGACAAAATTAGTTCTTTGAGTAAAAATACTTTGAGGATAAGAAATTTCAGTATAGCCAGTTCCTGTTGAATTTGCTTTAATTACTGCTAATCTACTGCTACTTCCGAACACTAAATCAGTATAGCCATTTCTGTCAAAATCCGCCGCCGCAATACTCCAACCCGGATTAGCAGTTAATGCAGGAAGTGGAAAAACTGTAGTTGTAAATCCCCCAATATTTTTTTGGGTATGCATCGTCATTTGGTTGGTTTCAACGGTAACAATATCATCAAGATAATCATTATTCATATCTGCGACACAGCAAATTTGGGATGTTGATGGAATTGTAACGGCATTGAAACTAATTGCAGGCAATACAAATGGTTGTTCAATTAATTGAAAATCGAAGGGGACTTGAGCCCCAGTTCTCCATTTGTTATCAAAGGCAATAAAATAGGTAGTTCCAGAAAAAACATTAAATGTTGCAATTGATAAATATCCAGTTCCAATATTTCCTGCATCATCGTCTCCTGAATAACAAATTAAATTACCGCAAGTACCTGTATAAACATGAAATCGAGTATCATTTCCTGAATTAACCTGAAGTTCAGTTGTTACAGTAACGGTATAATTTTGAGTTGGTGAATACGTGTACCATTCACCAGCAGTTGCTCCTGTTCCATTATCAGTACAAACGGGTGATGGAATATCCGTTCCGTCAATAATTGGAATTTGAAAGGATCCAGCTGAAACAGGAAGCGCTGTCAAGCACGTATTTTGAGCATTTAAATATTGAAAACCAAAAAATAAAATAAATAAGCAGGTAATTTTTTTCATAAGAATATGGGTTTGTATTATTATTAACGGCAAGTGGTTGTAAGTGAGTTTATCCAATCTTTAATCAATTGAACTCCTTCAGTATGAACTAATGAACGCCCAATAATTGGCATCATTTCGGAATCTTGTACACTACTAATTCTATAAACAAGCTCCGAATTATCAGCATTTCCAGCATTAATAACAAAAGGACCAGGAACATTACGAAATAAAGGTGTCATGCAAACTCCAAAGGATAATAAATCGGTATTACTATAATTGAAACGCATGTTTGTGTAATCACAATGACCTCCGACCCGATGACAATGAGCACAATTAATATCGATATACGAACGCGCTCTGTCTTCTAATGATTTGGTTGTATCGGTCCAATCTACGGTTGATCTTGTTATATCTGTAGTGGTGTCATTTCCAAGATATCCTTCAATTTTCCATTTTTCAATTTGATTCATTACCGAAGTGCCATAATTAAAATCAGTATTTAAATTTTGTGGCTTAGGGCCAATAGGAATAGTGATTTCACCACCGATGGTTTGATTTAAATTAATTTTATGGCAAGTAACACACTCTGTTTGCGAAGGAGTTTTATAATTTACCGTTTTTGTAACATTATTTTCTGACCAAGTAATTGGAACAAAAACACCATTTTGATCTGTATCTAAAAGTGCTTCTGTTTGGTCTTCGTTCCATAAATATTCATAGGCTTTCCAACCATCACTTTTCCGAATTAAAAGACGGGTTTCAATGATTTTAGTTGTATTTGCAGGCTGCACATTATTATAGTAAAAGGTTTTTATTAGAACAGCTCCTACAGGAAAATCAAGGACATTTTCATTCCCGTTAAAATTTGCATTAGTTCCATCAGGCATCCAAACAAAACGTTTTTTATGAGCATAATTTGCAAAAAGTTCGCTTGCAGGTTTATAAGGAATTACTTTGTTTGCAGGTACTTGGTTTTTTAATTCACCGGTAAAAAACTTATAATCCGATAACTTTGGATAAGGAACTAAAGTCAAGTCCATATTTACAGGAGTAATTACCTGATAATCATCCTCATCAGTACCGCAAGAAAATAAAGTATAAAAAGTTACAAAAAGAAAAATGATTTTAATAAGTGTGTATTTTTGCTTCATACTATTTTTTAATTAAATTCAAATATATAAAATAGGAAACAAAAACTTACATAATAAACAAAATATATTGTTTTAACACAATATATTATTAAAATAAAACCAACAAAAAAGGGAAATCAAATTGCATAACAATTTAATTTCCCTTTTTTAAAATATTAACTTTACTCTAACTCAATTTATTAGAAATCAAACTAATGAATTCTTTTCTAGTTTTATCGCGTTCAAACGCCCCTGTAAAAGAAGAAGTTGTTGTAAAAGAATTCTGTTTCTGGATTCCTCGCATTTGCATACACATGTGTTGCGCTTCAATCACAACGGCAACACCAAGCGGACTTAAGGCTTCTTGAATACAGTTTTTTATTTCATCTGTCAGGCGTTCTTGGACTTGCATTCTTCTTGCAAAAGCATCAACAATTCTCGGAATTTTACTCAATCCAACGATTTTCCCATTTGGAATATACGCCACGTGTGCTTTTCCAAAAAACGGTAGCATGTGGTGCTCACACATAGAATAGATTTCAATGTCTTTTACCACAATCATTTGTTGGTGATCCTCTGTAAATAATGCAGATTTCAGAATTTCCAACGGATCCAAATCGTATCCGTGTGTCAAATATTGCATTGCTTTTGCAACACGTTCTGGCGTTTTTTGAAGTCCTTCACGGTTTACGTCTTCGCCTAAATTTTCAATTATGGTTTTATAATTTTTCGACATTGATTCAATCAATTCTGTGTCGTAAATTTCAATTTTCTCGTAACTTTTCATCTATTATTCTTGGGTTTTTATTTAAATTTTAAAACTTACAATGCCATAATCCATTTCAAAAACTTGTCCTGAAACTGATTTTGCATTTTCTGAAATTAAGAATTGTGCCATTCCTGCCACTTCTTCGGGCTTCAAATATCCTTTCATTGGGTGGCGTTCAACCATATTTTCTTTCATTCTATCATTTCGAAGAATATTCGCCGACAAAGACGTTTCCGTAATTGTTGGCGCAATCGCATTCACTCGAATTGTTGGTGCTAACTCTGCGCCAAGTGATTTTACCAATCCCTCAACTCCTGATTTTGCTGTTGCAATACTTGCGTGAAATGGCATTCCTAATTTTGCGGCAACGGTGCTAAACAATAAAATTGAAGGATTATTTCCTTTTTTTAATACTGGTAAATACTTCTGAATCGCTTTCACAGCGCCAATTACATTGATTTCGAAATCATTTCTAAAATCATCAATACTCAAACTCAAAATTGGTTTTAAGTTGATAGAACCTGGGCAATAAATCAAAACATCAATATTTTCGATTTCTGGAAGTTCGTCTTCTAAAACGTTCAATTCGTAGTGTTTCAAATTTGGATGTGTAACCGTTGGTGCACTTCTACTAATATTAATAATTTTATTTTCATCGACCATTAGCGATGCTATTGCATTTCCAATTCCTTTGCTACCGCCTATAATTACTATGTTTTTCATATTATTTTATTGTAAATTATCTTTTTGAAATTTTATTATTATTAATCTGTCTTTGCATTGTACATTTAAATCTGCCTTCCCGAAAATCTCTCAGTTTTTCGTGTTTTGTTTTCCGACCCTGAACTCGAGCACGCCACATTCTGAAACTTGACGCCTTCATTTCCTTACGCATCAAGTCGATTACTTCTTGTTCTTTTATTCCAAATTGTAACAAAATAGCATCAAATGTGGTTCGATCTTCCCACGCCATTTCAATTATTCTATCAATTTCTAACTCCGTAAATTCTTTTGTCATAATGTGCTATTTATGATTCGTTATCGTTGCCGCCACTCATCGTATGCAATTTTAATATTCTGAAACTTTCCTCTTTCACCAATGGATTTTTACGCATTTCCCACAAGAAATCGCTTGCAAATTTCCGAGTTCGTTCCATATTTATTATTGGTTTTGGATAATCTGTACCCAACTCAAAATTGTTGAATTTTTGATCTAAATAGGTCATTTTGAAAGGTTCGTGAATAAATTGCAAAGGCAAATTCTCTAATTCTGGAACCCAACGTTTTATGAATTCTCCCTGTGGATCGTGCTCCAAACTGTTCTTTATTGGATTATAAATCCGTAACATATTTACACCCGTTTCTCCCGCTTGCATCTGCAATTGTGGAAAGTGAATTCCTGGTTCAAAATCTAAAAACATTTGTGATAAATGTTGTGTTGCTTCTTGCCAAGGTTGCCACAAATTATGTGTAAAAAACGAAACCACCATCGCTCGCATTCTAAAATTCAAGTAACCCGTTTCGTTCAAACATCGCATACAAGCGTCAACCAATGGAAAACCAGTTTGACCAGTTTGCCAAGCTTTTATATAGGTTTCATTATTTTTTTTCTTTAATTTATGAAAACCTTTATTCACACTTTCAAATTCCATTATTTCTTCCATTTCAAATTTCTGAATAAAATGGGCTTGCCAAGTTAATCGGGAAGTGAATGAATCGATTTGCTTTTTGTCTTTTACAGTCAACACAAAATCAGCTGCTTTTTGCAATATTTGTCTGGATGATAAATTTCCCCAAGCAATATATGGTGACAATCTGCTGCAACTTTTCCTTGCTAATGTAGGTTTTGAAATGTTGTAACTATAATTATGATACCGTTCATCAAAGAAAGTTTTCATATATTTCAAACCTGTTGACGTTCCTCCTTTTTGAAATACTGAATTTAAATCCGTATTCAAATCGACACTTGTCATATTGGATTCTAATTCATTAATTGCTTCAATTGAAAACAAATTTTCAGAATTTGGATTGAATGTAAATTGTTTCGCATTCATATATTTTTCCCATTTGGAAACCCAATTACTGCGATTTTCTAAACCTCTGAAAATTCCATTATTGATATTTTCTTCCCAATGAATCATCGTATTTTTACAAAATCTTTTGAAAGTTTTATCTCTTTCATACGTTATTTTCAAACCCGTTTCCTGATGTGAAAAAACAGTATCAATCTTGTAGAATTCTTGAATTATATTAAAAGCATTGATGGTTTCAGATGAAACGATTAAAACTTTTGTATTATGAATCAATAACTGGTTGTTAATGTCAACCAAGGATTGTTTGATAAAATCCCAATGGCGTCGGCTATAATGACCGTCATTTTCCAATGAAGGCTCAAAAACATAAAGTAATAATGTAGGTTTATTTGATTTTAAGGCATTGAAAATAGCTTCATTATCTTGCAAACGAAGGTCTCTTTTGAACCAAACCACATTGATATGTTTTCTATTATCGCTCAATTACTTCTCTTTAATTTTTATTTCGTCTGCACTTTTCACTGCAATATTTAACTTCATCCCAAACCTTTTCCCACTTTTTTCTCCAATTAAAAGGTCGGTTACAAACCAAACACATTTTTGAAGGCAAATTTTCCTTTTTCAATTATTTGTATTTTTGATACTGATTGACAACAATTGTAGCTTTTAAATCAAACATCAAGTTGTACAATCCGAAAAATGTTCGGTTCATATAAATGAAATGTTTGGAACCTCGGTTGCCGTTCATCTTTCTAAGATTGGTATCTTTTGCAAATCTTTCTCCCAATTTTGCAATGTTTCCAAAGAAATCTGGATCTGAAAAATCAAAATTTTCTTCTTGAAAAGGCTGCGTAAATAAGGATAATAAATCATAAAACATATCCGTAAAATAAGTTACTTCCTCTTTTGAATCGTCAGTTCTAAGAATTTCTAACTCAAATAATTTATCACTAAATAATTTCGGATTATTGATAACTTTTTTGTCAATCAACTCAAAATAAGGAATATAAAACTCATTTGGAATTTGTTTCATACAACCAAAATCCAAAGCTACAAGTTGATTTTCGTCATTTACCAAGAAATTTCCTGGATGTGGATCAGCGTGTACTTTTTTCAAAATATGAATTTGATACATATAAAAATCCCATAAAGCTTGACCAATTTTATCTGCAACTTCCTGATTTGTATTAACAGCCGTAAATTCCGAAAGGTGTTTTCCAGTCATCCAATCCATCGTGATAATTCGTTCCGATGAAAACTCAGGATAATATTCAGGAAAGATTAAATTTTCTATTTTTTTACAGGCTTTCACCACTTCTTGGCTTTGCTTTAATTCCAATAAATAGTTAGTTTCCTCAATCAATTTATCTTCAACTTCCTTGAAATATTTATCAGAATCTTTTCCTTGAAGATTAAACATTCTAATAGCGATGGGCTTTACCAATGATAAATCCGACGAAATACTATTTGCAACTCCAGGATATTGAATTTTTACAGCTAATTTTTTTCCGTTTTTAACTGCTTTGTGAACTTGCCCAATACTTGCAGCATTCACAGAATTTGCATTGAATTCATCAAAAATATCATACGGTGATTTCCCGAAATTTGTTTTGAATGTTTTCAATACCAATGGCGCAGAAAGTGGTGGAACAGAAAATTGTGATAATGAGAATTTTTCAACAAATGCTTGCGGCAAAAAACTCTTGTCCATACTCAACATTTGAGCGACTTTCAAAGCGCTTCCCTTCAAACTTTTTAGTCCGTCATAAATATCTTCTGCATTATTTTCATTCAGTTTATCCTTATTTAATTCAGGATTCACCATTTTTTCTCCGTAATATTTCAAATAATTAACACCAACTTTTGCTCCTGTTTGTACTAATTTTGTTGCTCTTTGAATTTTGGATGTAGGTATGTAATCTATGGTTTTCATTATTTTGAGTATATTTTTTCTTTGAAAATGAATTTTCCGAAATCAATTAAACTGTCAATTGGGGCAATATTCATCAATTCAAAAGTTGCTTTTATAGATTTTTCAATATATATATCTGTCTTTTCAAATGCAGGCGAACTGTCATCCAACCAGAATTTCATTGCCAATAATAATTGAAACCAAGACGATTCTTGAAATGCTTTTTCCTGAAAATTCTGAAATTGCTCTTGTTGTGTTCTGAAGTCATCCGTTATAATTTCAGAAACGAATCTTTTATAATTCATTCTTAAACTTGTCAATTGCATCAAGCTTTTCAGCTGATTTCCGTGCTCTTTCAAAGTCATAACTACATAACTTCTATTGGCTGTTAAAAGCTCAAAGAAAGTAAAATTGAATCCCAACAATTTACTTCTCATATCGTAGGATTCGTATTCTTTGTCTTTATGCAGCAATTCAATAGTTTTATCATAAAACATTTTGAAAACTTCCTTCTCTACACTTTCTATAGTTCCAAAAAAATTATAAAATTCCGTTTCCGATATTTCATTTATTTTAGTGAATTTATAAACTGATTTAGGCTTTTCATTGTGTTCCAAAGTATAATTCATATACATTGATACTATTTTTTCTTTTGTAAGTGCGGATTTTTTAGTTGCCATAATTAAGTATTTTTGAGAGTATAAAGGTAAGAAATGTTTAACTATTTACAATATTTGTTAAACAAAATAATTTGTTAATGTTTTAACAATAAAAAAAGCCCGTTTCACAGCCCTTAACAGAACAATGAATGGAACTTTTGAAAGATATTCTTGATAAAGGAAAAAGAAAATGCGGATAAATTACTTTTATATTTAAAAAAACAACCGCAGATTCGCAGTTTTTTATTCTAATAAATATAGAAATCTGCAACCCGAGACCAAAGGTCGAACAGACGAAGTAATCTGCGGTAAAAAAATAATTCTAGTGATTTAGTTAAGCAACTCAAAATCATCGTTAGCAGCTCTTTTTAGAATACTTTCTGGAAGTGCTTTTTTGGCTTTAGCACCCATTTTTTTCAATTTTTCAACACTCGTAATTAAGTTTCCTTTTCCTTCCACCAGTTTGTTCATTGCAGCACCATATTCTATTTTGCTTTCATCGATTTTCTTACCAATTTTGATTAAATCTTCAACAAAACCTTGAAATTTATCATATAATGCACCCGCTTGTCGCGCAATTTCCATCGCATTTTCTTGCTGTTTTTGATTTGCCCACATACTATCAATTGTTCTTAAAGTCGCCAACAAAGTTGATGGTGTAACAATCACAATATTTTTCTCGAATGCTTTATTGTACAATGTGGTATCTTCGTTCAAAGCCATTGCAAATGCAGGTTCTATCGGAATAAATAGCAATACAAAATCGGGACTTTCAATTTCGTATAAATCGTGATAATTCTTCTCGCCCAATTGTTCAACGTGGCGTTTTATGGAACTTACGTGTTCTTTTAAATAGCCATTTTTCAAAGAATCATCTTCTTCATTGATGTATTTTTCATACGCTGTTAAAGATACTTTTGAATCAACAATCATCTTTTTTCCGTCAGGAAGATTAATTACAACATCGGGGAAAACTCTATTTCCGTCAACAGCAATGTGGCTTTGTTGCACATAATATTCGCGGTCTTTTTCTAATCCTGATTTTTCTAATACGCGTTCCAAAACCAATTCGCCCCAGTTTCCTTGCATTTTACTATCGCCTTTTAATGCTTTTGTCAAATTCAAAGTTTCCTTGCTCATTTGCGCATTCATTTCGCTTAAGCCTATAATTTGTTGGCGTAAAGCGGCGTGATAATCAATACTTTCTTTATGGGTGTCATCAACTTTTTTCTCGAACAATTGAATTTTTTCTTGCAATGGCGACAAGATATTCTTCATGTTTTCTTTATTTTGTTCTGTGAACTTTGTAGATTTTTCTTCTAATATTTTATTAGCCAAATTTTCAAATTCCTTAGTGAATTTCTCTTGCAATTTTTCAACTTCTTCTTTTTGTTCTTTGTTGCGTTCCCAAAGATTTTCAAAATCATTTTCCTTTTTGGAAAGTTGAATATTTATCGCTTCTTTTTCAGTTCTAATGGTTTCCTTTTCTGAATTTGAAATTGCTAATTGTGATTTCAATTCTTCAATTTGAAAACTCAAACCATTATTTTTCTCTTCTAAAGCGGCTTGTTCCGATTTTGCATTGGCAGAAAAAAGAAGTTTTCCAATGTAGATTCCTATGATAAGTGCGATAACGAAAGCTGCTAATACGAAAAGAGTTTGTGACATGGTGTGTGTTTTTTATAAATGTAAAAATAAACAATACTATTCTATTTAAAATTTTAATTTAAGTTAATTTGAAAAATGTATTTTTACACCTTATTATAATCAAGTTATGCACCACCATTTTATTCTTCATAAACCGTATGGTTTTTTGAGTCAATTTATATACGAATTAAAAAGGAAGAAAAAACTTTTGGGTGAATTATACGATTTTCCTGAAGGAACTATGGCGATTGGGCGTTTGGACGAAGATTCTGAAGGTTTGTTGCTATTGACCACTGATGGAAAAGTGAGCGAACAAATTCGAAGTAAAAAAGTAGATAAAGAATACTACGTTCAAGTAGATGGAATTATAACTCTTGAAGCCATTGAAAAATTGCAAAATGGTGTTGAAATTGGTTTTGAAGGAACAAAATATATGACCAAACCTTGCAAATCCTTTTTGGTTTCTGAAATTCCGAATTTTGGGGAACGAGGAAAAAAAATTCGTGATGAACGCCACGGACCAACTTCTTGGGCTTCGATAACGGTGAATGAAGGGAAATTTCGTCAAGTTAGAAAAATGACAGCAGCAGTTGGATTTCCTACTTTGCGATTGGTACGCATCCGAATAGGAAACGTACATTTGAACGAATTAAAAGCGGGTGAAGTTATTGAAGTTTCTGACTTCAATTTAACAAATAAATAAGTATCAGTGCACTTGAAATCTGTAGGTTTGATTTGCAGTCTAAAAATCCGAAAGTTAAATCAATCAGTGAAAATTAGCCACAGATTCACAGATTAAAAATGATTTAAAATCTGTGAATCTGTGGCTAAAAAAAGCATTTTAGAAATTTAAATAAAACGTTTTGAAAGTGCATAGTATTAAACTATTTTTGAGACAAAAAAATTATTAAATAAACAAATTAACTATGTTGAACATCGTTTTAGTAGAGCCAGAAATTCCAAATAATACAGGAAATATAGGCAGATTGTGTGTTGGAACTGGAAACAGATTGCATCTCATTCATCCGTTTGGATTTCAAATTACAGATAAAAATTTGAAACGTTCAGGTTTGGATTATTGGATACATTTGGATTGGAAAGAATATCAAAATACGGAAGAATGGATTGCCCAAATTCAAGATATTTCTCGGGTGTTTTTATTCAGTTCACATGCTGAAAAATCGTATTTAGCAGAAAGTTTTCAGGATGGTGATTGGTTGGTTTTCGGGAAAGAAAGTGTGGGTTTGAGTGAATTGGTATTGAATCAATTTCAGAATCATTTATCGATTCCAATTTCCCCTTTGGTACGAAGTTATAATCTTGCCAATTCGGTTGCATTTGCCATTGGCGAAGCAAAAAGACAGATAGAAATTGGATAGATAAATTAAATGTTAGATGAAAAAAATGTTTAGTCCCTACTGGACAAAATTCAACTTCATAACTATCTATTTACCAACATATAATCTCTACGAGATATACTCCGTTAGGAGTTAAATGTTGGTAGAACAAAATGAATTATACCCGGTAAAATGTCCCGTAGGGACTATACTTTTTTTTGGGTTAGCTTGTTTAATATGGTTTGTTATAAACAACAATTAACGAATAACAAACTTCCCTTTTTCGCTATCAAATGCAATATGCTCGTCTTTGAATAAAGTATCAAAATTACCTTTCATAATAAAATTACAAGGTTGGTCTTGAACCACGGTTTCTGGTGTCATAATAATCATTTCGTCGCTAATTTGAATTGCCATATCAATATCGTGCGTCGAAAAAAGGATGCATTTTTGGGTTTCGTGGGCTAATTTTTTCAAGAGTTTAAAAAGAGCTACTTTATGCAATAAATCCAAATGCGTTGTTGGTTCATCCAAAATTATCAAAGGCGTATCTTGTGCCAAAGCCCTTGCAACCAATACGTTTTGGAGTTGACCATCGCTAATTTCGTAATGCTTTTTATCTGCCAAAGAAGTGATTTGTGTTAGTTTCATTGCTTCATTAATCTTCTCAATATCAATTTCGGTTAAGGTTCCAAGCCAATTGGTATAAGGTTGTCTTCCTAACGCAATAATCTCAAAAACGGTTAAATTGCTCGGAGGTAATTTTTCGGTTAAAACAATACTCAGATTTTGTGCAAAGGAAAGCGAATCAAATTCAGAAATACTTTTGCCATTCAGAAAAACGTCTCCTGAAATTGGGTTTTGAATTCCTGTGAGTGTTCGTAAAAGCGTTGATTTTCCTATTCCATTGGCACCAATTAAAGCGATTAATTTGCCTTTTTCTAATGACAGATTAATTGCAGATGCAATGGTGTTTACATCCTTTTTGGTAGCATATCCAATGCTTAATTGAGAAGTGGTGAGAATGTTGTTTTTAGTAGTCATTTATTTTAAATAGCAACTTCAAAAGTACACATTGTGCTTTAAATAATTGAATATTTATTTCTTTTTCAAGATTTTATATTCTTCATAACATTCGCTAATGGCGTCCATAATTTGCAAATCGTTTGCCGTTCTTATGAATGATTCCGAATAATTACAACGTTCTAAAATTTCAGGAATTTCATTTTTGTCGATTCCAAGAAGCACAGAAATGGTTTCTCTGTCAAATTTTGAAGCCAATAAATTACGAACTGTTTCGTCCTTTTTCAAGCTTTTCAATCGCTTTAACTCTTTTGGTTTTTTTCCAAAGAAATTATAAAGCATATCGGCAGGATTAAATATGGAACCCATCACTTTACTGAAGGCACCTGGGGAATATTCACCCGCTTCATAGCCTTGTTCTAATCCAGAAATACTGTATCTGTAATTTTCTTTTGTTGGAATTAATTTGGAATCAATTTCTAAATATCCCGTTAAATCATAAGGACGAACCACAACTTCTTCTAAAGCAATGGCACTTTCGGTCATTTGAATTTTGGTAGTTTTATTTTTTACCCAGTCGTTTGTAACTCTGATTTTTATGGATTTAAATCCAATTAGGGAAAGGTGTAAAGTATCGGTAACGCCAACTTCAATTTCAAAATTACCTTTTGAATCGGAGACTGTTCCTCGCACTTTATTTATATTGATAATATTCACGTTTGACAACGGAAGTTTGGTGTTGTCATTGACAATTGTACCAGAAACCTTTTGAATTATGGTTGTTTCTTGCGAAAAAACTGTTATTCCAGAAAGTATAAATAAAAAGAAAACTACAAAATATCTCATTTCAAGGTTTAAAACTTTAAAAGTAATAAAACGTGTAAGATATTTTGTAGTTTCTTAGTATAATTATAAGAAAATTAACAAATAGTGTTAGCTTTTTCTTGGTCTTCTTTCTCTTGGAGCATCACTAAAACCTTCCGATCTTCTTGGTGCTCTTTCTGATGAACCTTCTGTTCTTGGAGCTCTGTCAGATGAAAAACCACCCGTTCTTGGAGCAGCACTTCTTCCACCAAAACCACCTTCTCTAGGAGCTGAACTTCTTCCTCCGAAACCGCCTTCGCGTGGAGCTGAACTTCTTTCGCCTCTAAATCCGCCAGAACTTTCTCTTCTTGGTGCAAAACTTCCTTCTCTTCTTGGAGCAGAACTTCTTTCACCACCTGAGCGACCTCCGCCAAAACCACCACCAGAACTTCTTCCGTTGTGATCACGTCTTCCGCCACCATCATTTTTAGAAATTTCAACATTGATTCTACGTCCTTCTAATTGAACGTTATTCAATACTTCCATTACTTTGTCTGAATGTTCAGGGTCAGTGTTAAAGAAAGAGAAACCTTCTTTTACATCAACTTTGAAAACATCATCACGACCAAGGTCTAAAGTTTCTTTCAAGTAATCTTTCAAAGACATCCAATCGAAATTGTCTCTTGATCCAATATTAACGAAATAACGCACTGCGCCATTGTTATTATTTTCTCTTGGAGCACCATCTCTATCATCACGGTCACGTCTTTCAGAACCTGAAGATTGATTAGAAATATCTCTATTTTTTTTGTAATATGCGATGAAACGGTTGAATTCAACAGAAACCATTTTCTTGATTAATTCTTCTTTCGATAAACCTTCAAGAACATTGTTAATTGCTGGAAGATAGTTGTCAATTTCGTGATCAACTTCCGTGTCTTTAATTTTGTTTGCTAAGTGCAACAATTGAATTTCGCAAATTTCGATTCCAGAAGGAATTGTTTTTTCTTCAAATTTTTGTTTGATGATTCTTTCAATTGAAGAAATCTTACGCAATTCACTTTTTGTTACAATTACGATAGAAGTTCCAAGTTTCCCTGCTCTTCCTGTACGTCCTGAACGGTGATTGTACGTTTCAATTTCATCAGGCAATTGATAATTTACAACGTGTGTAATATTATCAACGTCAATTCCACGCGCTGCAACATCAGTAGCAACAAGCATTTGAATTTGACGACCTCTAAAAGATTTCATAACACCATCACGTTGCGCCTGAGATAAATCTCCGTGCAATGCAGCAGCACTGTAACCGTCTTCAATTAATTTTTCAGCAACAGCTTGAGTATCCCGTTTCGTTCTACAAAAAACCACTGAGAAAATGTCTGGATTAGCATCTGCTAAACGCTTCAAAGCTTCGTAACGATCACGCGCATTTACAAGGTAAAATTCGTGTGAAACTGTTGCAGAACCTGAGTTTTTAGTACCAACAGTAATTTCTACTGGATCGTGCATAAATTGTTTTCCAATTCTAGCAACTTCGGCTGGCATAGTTGCAGAAAACAACCACGTGCTTTTGTCATCTGGCGTAGTTGAAAGGATGTTTACGATATCTTCGTAGAATCCCATATTCAACATTTCGTCTGCTTCGTCAAGAATACAGTAATTAATTTGAGAAATGTTTACCAATCCTCTGTTAATCATATCTTGCATTCTTCCTGGAGTAGCCACAATAATTTGTGCTCCTCTTTTAATGTCTCTCGCTTGTTCTGTAATGCTAGCTCCACCGTAAACTGCTACCACATTAATACCTTTTTCGTATTTAGAGTAGTTTTTAATTTCGTTGGTAATCTGCAAACACAATTCGCGTGTTGGAGATAAAATCAATGCTTGTGTATTTCTATTGTTAGCATCAATTTTCTGAATAACTGGAAAACCAAAAGCTGCCGTTTTCCCTGTCCCTGTCTGAGCCAACGCAACTAAATCTGTGTCTTTTTCCAATAATAGGGGAATCGCTTTCTCCTGTACTTCGGTCGGATTCTCAAATCCTAGATCTAAAATCGCCTTCAGTAACGATTCACTCAATCCTAATTGTTCAAATTTATTCATATAGTATTTTAAATATTTTGCAAAAGTACATCTTATATTTGTTAATAACTAATGGTTTTATTAGAATTGATGTTTTATTAATAATTGATAATCAGGTTTTTAGATTTTAGATTTTAGATTTTAGATTTTGGATTGGGGAAAATTGTTCATAAATACACTTTCGTTTTATGACAAATGTGCAAAAATTAAATATTTTGAAGAAATTCTAAAAGAGCTTTGGTTGCTTTTCCACGGTGGCTAATTTCATTTTTTATATCTAATGATAATTGAGCAAATGTTTCATCATAATTTGTTGGTTTAAATATCGGATCATATCCAAAACCTCCAAATCCGATTTTTTCTTTTATGATTTCCCCTGAAGCAATTCCTTCAAAAAGATATTGTTTTCCGTTTAAATTCAATGCAATTACTGTTTTAAATTGTGCCGTTCTATTGGTTTTATCGGCTAATTCATCAAGTAATTTATTCATATTATCATCCGCATTTCTTTGTTCACCAGCATATCGAGCAGAATAAACTCCTGGTTCGCCATTTAAAGCTTCCACTTCCAATCCTGTATCGTCCGCAAAACAATCAAATCCGAAGTTTTCAGTTACATAGTTGGCTTTCAAAATGGCATTTCCTTCAATAGTTTCAGAAGTTTCAGGTATTTCTTCTAAGCAACCGATACTTTCCAAACTCACAATTTGAATAGAATTAGGAAGCATGCTCTGGATTTCAAGTATTTTATTTTTATTATTAGAAGCAAAAACTATTTTCATTAAGGGTTTGTTTGTTAATTTGTTTAATCGGTTAATCGTTAATGCGGTTAATCGTTGATTTGGTTATTTGTTTAAATCGGTTATTTGGGAAATTCTGGAAACGATGATGAATTATTTATTACCACAAAAGTAAGAAAGAAAAAGTTTAATCGGTTAATCGTTGATTTGGTTATTTGTGAAATTCTGGAAACGAGAATTATATTTTTTTACCAAAAGTAACAAAGAAAAATAAAGTAACAAAGGGCGTTAGAATACACTATCCGTTGTTGGACACATCTGAGCAGTTGGGCATGCCCCTTCGTAAAAACTTCGGGTCAGGTCGTTCGCTTCAATCTCTGTTCCACTTTGTTCCACAGAGGATTTCCGCTGCCACCCTTCATGCGAACCTGGATTTATGATTTTAGATTTCAGATTTTAGATTTTCCGAATAACCAAATCAACGAATAACCAAATTAACCCTTAGGAAATCTGAATTTAACCTTTGATTTTTCAATCTGAATTTATTTCAGATGCTAATTTTAATTTTCTTTTAGATGCTGAAACAAGTTCAGCTTGACAAGAGTTCGCAATTAGCTCTTGCATACAAAACGATATAGGTTTGTCAATCTGAATTTATTTCAGATTCTAATATTATAGTATTATCGAGGGCAATTAGTTGTTTCTCCCTTAATTGTGTTAGAATGTCATTCGAGGAACGCGGCAATCTCAATATAATTATTTTTCTTGTCTTTGTGGATACGAAGTCGGGAGAATTCGCACAGCAATGCCGACTTTAAAAAATATTTAGTTTTTCAAGAACACTTCGCAGAGCTTGGTATAGTTGCTTTGTTTTTAAATAACTCATTACTTAAAACATCAATTTCAGAAATTTTAACTTTATTTATAGTTTCTAAAAGCAAATGATCCGATAGGTTCAATTTAAAATGTTCTCTATAATAATTTCTGATTTTACCTAATGCGTTTTTTCCAGCTATAATTTTGTATCGGTTATTTTTGTCAAGCCAATTTTTATCAAAAACAGGTATAACTTCTTTGAAAATGGTTTTTGCATCAATTTTTCCAGGATAAAAATCTGTATGAAGCTTAATTATACTTCCTTGAGAATCTGTTTTTTCTTCTTCTGAATAAATTTTTTCTTCAAAACTTCTGAAGCTTGAATCATCTCCAAATAATTGCTTTAAAACTTTAGGATGTAAAAACATATTTTCAATTTCTTTTCCATGAGTAAAAAATAAATCAATATTTTTCTTTTTAAGGTCTATCTTAAGTTCATTTAAATATTTTTCTGGATAATAATCTCTGTCTAAAAGCATTGTACATTCAACAGTTCTTCCAATAAGTAATTCATATACTTCTTTGTAATAAACAGCTTTATTGTATTCACTGAACCCATAAAGAGGAATATTAAATGTTTTCTTATTAATGTTTTTAGCAACGCCCCTAATGTATTTGTAATCATCTACATTTTCAGTAAATACAATTAAATCAACTTCTTCGAATTGGGATGTGATGAAATTAAAATTGCTACCAATGTGCGACCTAATTTGTTCGAGATTTTTTTTATCTTCAGTTAACTTTATTTTGGGATTTGTTTGAGTTTTTCTAACGTGTATAATATGGCTAATGTTTACATTATTCATTAGCTCAACGGAATGAGTTGCTATAATTACACTGCCTGCAAAATATTGCCTAATTATTCTTATTAAATCATTTTGCTTTTCAGGATGCAAATTAACTTCAGGTTCATCAAGAATTAAAATAGATCTTGATTTTAATCTCACTAAATGAGTTATTATTTGAAACCAAACTTGTAAGCCTTGACCCGCCCAACTAATTTCTCTATCAAATCCCTTTTCTCTAAAAAAACAACTAATTCTACTTTCATTAAAATAATCAATCTTATAATCAACTAATTGTATTCCTTTCCATGAATTTTTAATAATTTGTTTAATTAATTCCAAATCACCTTTATCGAGGCTTTGAACTAAGTGATTTCTAAAATGTCTTGCGGATAAAGAAGTATTTAGGCTCGCTTTAAGATACGATGTGTTTTTGATCAAATTTTCCTTTTCAGCAATAGGACCTAAAGGAGGAATAAACCCAAATATTGATTCAAAATCTTTTTCAATTTTCCCATCATATTCACAATATATTCTGTCAATAACCGGGTCTATATAAATAGTTAAATTGAATTCATTCTCAAAATAAGCTTCTATTATAGCGATGTTATCACTATAATTATAAACCATTTTTTGTATTAAATAATCTTCAGTGTCCTGTTTTAGGAATTCAAAATATGATATTGAATTTACTGTTATTTCATGCCTTTTTTTATTAATAACTCTGAAAGCAGCATCGATAAGTTTTAGAGCTAATATTATATTTGATTTTCCTTCATTATTCTTCCCTGTAATTAAAAGGCAAACCTCATCTTTAGTTTCTAGGTTAAGTGTGTAGTTGTAAAAAGGTCCAAATTTACTCAGTTTTATTTGTTTAATCTTCATTTTTAATTTATTTGATATTTAACCCGATTGCTCGGATATGTAAAACTTTCCCCTCGATACGATAGCGCGGATTTGCAATCCATTCACATAATATTTCTCTAATCTTGATTTGCTAAAAACAACAACGTGTTTTTGTTGCATAACAAATCCTGCGCATGCTTTTTGAGGGAAGTAAAATCGGCAAAGCGAATTTTTGCCTTAGTTTCAACAAAATAAAGGAATCTTATTTCGAAGATAAATACAATACTTAGTATTCTTTGTAAATGTAACGTTTAATTTGGTCAATAGGTTATTTGTGAGAAAAAGTTTATTTCCTATCCCCAGCCTTTTTTTCCTATCTCCGACCCTTTCCGAAGTAAAGGGAGACAGGATGGAAATCTGATAGTGGATAAAATCCTATTCCCAGCCTGTCATTGCGAGGCACGAAGCAATCAAAAGGAAAGGGAGACGAGATGGGAAAGTGTTAAAGGGAAAACCCGATTTTTTTTATTTTTTGTCATTCCGACGCAGGAGGAATCACATTGTTTTTTTGTGAATTGCTTTATGTAATTCCTCCTTCGTCGGAAAGACAAACAGGATGTTAGGGAGACGAGATGGGAAAGTGTTGATGTTGAGATAATGGATAATAGAATAAAAAATTCGAGATAATTTGTGTAATTCGTGGCAAAAAACTTTGCGAACTTTGCGTAAGTCTTTGCGCCCTTTGCGGTTAAAAAAAAGGAAGATTGCCACGCTTCACAGCGTTACGCTCGTAATAACCAAATAAGCAAAACAAATCCTCAATTAGCCCCGATTGAGGCGGTATCCTCGCAGCGAAGCGAAGAGATTGAGCCGAAAGCGGGAATTGCATTTCCGAATACAAAAGGACAATTCGCTACAAAATATCGAAAAGAATAAAGTTGTTGCAAGGAAGCGGTTATTTGTTGATTTGGTTATTTGTTTATTTGAGAAATCTGTGGGAATCAAATCCGTTAAATCCATGGCAAAAAAATTAATCGGTTAATCGTTACTTAAATGGTAAAAAAAGGCAACAGTTAATTATAAGTTAAACATTTGAAAATCAATATTTTAATGAAATATAATTGTATCTTTACTATGTGGTTTTGATTAATTACTTGTTTTATGCCAACTGAAAAGAGACGCATATTCAATATTCAGCTAATGTGAATAGTTAAGTTGATAATGGTAAATCAGAATCTACATTAAGGAGGACTATAAACGTCCTCCTTTTTTGGTTTAAATAATTGATAGCCAATGCGTTAAATTAAAGTTAAACATTTTAAAATCAAAATAATAATGAAATATAATTGTATCTTTACTATGTGGTTTTGATTAATTACTTGTTTTATGCCAACTGAAAAGTGACACATATTCAATATTCAGCTAACGTCAAAGTTAAGTTGATAATGGTAAATCAAAATCTACATTAGGAGGTCTGAGTAAGGCCTCCTTTTTTGTATAAAAAAACCACTTCAAAAGTGAAATGGTTTATGAATTTAAATCAGGTTTAAATTAGATTTGAATCATTTTCTTTGATTTGAATATCAAGAAAAATCCAATAATAATAAAAGGAATACTTAGCCATTGTCCTGTTGAAAACAGCCCTAAATCGCTTTCAAAACCACCTTGACTTTCTTTCATAAATTCGACTACAAATCGAACGGACCACAACATTACAAGGAACATTCCCAGTAAATACCCGTGTTTTTCTCTTGCATTTGTTTTCCAATACATAAAATATAAAACTGCAAATACAAATATATAACTGATGGATTCGTATAATTGTGTTGGATGCTTTGCAGGAACTTGCGCTAATAAATCTGCAAACTGAGGATTGGTTGCAATGGCATTATAAGCTTCGTTTGGATTTGCTATTTTTGTAGCATTTACAGCATCTCTAGAACTAAAATAATCCCTTACAAACTTAATTCCAAATGGAGAAGTTGTTTCGTGACCTACAATTTCAGAGTTGAAAAAATTTCCAATTCTTACAAATATTGCACCACTTGCTACTGGAATTACAACACGATCTAAAACCCATAAAAGCGGTTTTTTCATTATTTTTTTACTGAAGAAATACATAGCAAGGATAATTCCAATTGCTGCTCCGTGACTTGCCAATCCTTGAAAACCTGTGAATTCAAATTTTGGAGAAAAACGAAATGGCAATAAAATTTCAGCCAAATGGTTTCTGAAATATTCCCAATCGTAGAAGAATACATGTCCCAATCTTGCACCTAATAATGTGGCTAAAACGGTCCAAATAAATAAAGAATCTAACTTATCAATAGGTTCGTTTTCACGTTCAAATATTTTTTTCATAATGTACCAGCCTAAGCCAAAGGCGACTACAAACATCAAGCTGTAATATCGAACCATAAAAAAACCTAAATCGATACCTTCTGAAGGATTCCAAACCATGATTGAAACGTGTTTAATTATTTAATTGTGGTAAAAATAGATAAAATACTACAAAGTGTCGGCACAAAATAAAGTTAATGTTTGTGTGAACACTTTTTATCGGGAACGGGATCAAAACCAGATTTGCCCCAAGGATGACAACTAAAAATTCTTTTTATTCCGAGAAAACTTCCATGAAATAAGCCGTGAACTTTCAAGGCTTCAAGAAAATAAGAAGAACAAGTGGGTTCAAACCTGCAAGCCGAGGGCGTGAATGGGGAAATTGCAGTTTGATAAAACCGAATAATTAACACGAATGGAAAAATAAGTATTTTTGATAATGACATATTTTTCATCTATTATTTATTTAAATAGTAAATGTAGTTCCCTCTTTTGTATCTTTCAACTGAATTCCAATTGCTAATAATTGGTCACGAATTTGGTCTGACATAGCGAAATCTTTATTGGCACGAGCCGAATTTCTCATTCCGATTAGCATGTTCACAACGCCTTCTAACTTGTCATTGTTGTTTCCAATTGCTTTTTCATCTTCCAATCCCAAAACATCAAATACAAAACCTTTCATTAATGATGAAAATAAGGTTAAATCTTGTTCTGAAATAGTTTCTTTATTGTCTTTTAATAAATTGATAAAGCGAACGCCTTCAAAGAGTTGTGCTATTAAAATCGGACTGTTGAAATCGTCATTCATCGCTTCATAACACGCTTCTTGCCAGTTCAAAATCGAAATTGAAGAAGTTGCACTTGCTGTAATATCTTTCAACCCATCAACGGCTTCCATCAATCGGTAAAATCCTTTTTCGGCAGCAAGAATAGCATCATTCGTAAAGTCAAGATTGCTTCTGTAATGCGCTTGCAACATAAAAAAACGAGTTACACTTGGCGAAAAAGCCTTGCTTAAAATATCGTTTTCACCAGTAATAATTTCCATTGGAAGGATATTATTTCCAGTTGATTTTGCCATTTTTTTACCATTTAGGGTAAGCATATTGGCGTGCATCCAATAATTCACGGGCGTTTGTCCCGTGCACGCTTCATTTTGTGCAATTTCACATTCGTGGTGTGGAAATTTCAAATCCATTCCACCTCCGTGAATATCAAAATGATTTCCTAAATATTTAGTACTCATAGCAGTACATTCCAAATGCCAACCAGGAAATCCATCGCTCCATGGTGAAGGCCAACGCATAATGTGTTGCGGTTCTGCTTTTTTCCAAAGTGCAAAATCTTGCGGATTTCTCTTGTCCGATTGCCCATCAAGATCACGAGTATTGGCAAGCATATCTTCAATATTTCTGCCGCTTAATTTGCCGTAATTATTAGTTTCATTGAATTTTACAACATCAAAATACACCGATCCATTGGCAATGTATCCAATTCCGTTATCGATAATTTTTTTTATAATTGCAATTTGTTCAATAATATGACCCGTTGCTGTTGGTTCAATACTTGGCGGTAAAAAATTATATAATTTCAAAACCTCGTGAAAATCAACCGTATAACGCTGTACAACTTCCATTGGTTCCAATTGTTCCAACCGTGCTTTTTTTGCAATTTTGTCTTCCCCTTCATCAACATCGTCCACAATATGCCCAACATCGGTGATATTTCGCACATAACGAACCTTATATCCAATGTGTTTCAAATACCTAAAAATCACATCAAACGACATAAAAGTACGAACATTTCCAAGGTGCACATTACTATAAACAGTAGGTCCGCAAACATACATTCCCACATTTCCATCATTAATAGGCGTGAAAATTTCCTTCTCACCAGAAAGAGAATTGTATATTTTTAGCGTTTGTTTTTTATATAAAGGCATTGTTAAATGTATATTTGGTTAATCGGTTATTTGGTTATTCGATGAAACAGTTATTTTTTTTGGAGCTATTTCCTGCTATCCGTTTCAATCCACGTCATTGTTTCGTGCCTCACAATGTCGTGGGATTTCCACTACTATCAGGGCTAGACTTCGTGCATCAAATCAAAATTTAGTGTCCATTCGAATATAATCCAAAAACTCTCTACGTGTTTGTTCGTTTTTAAATTTCCCACCAAATTCAGATGTTACCGTACTACTCTCAATATCTTTTATTCCTCTTGAATTCACACATAAATGTTTTGCATCAATCACACAAGCAACATCTTCGGTACCTAAAGCAATTTGCAATTCTTGAACAATTTGCATTGTCAATCGCTCTTGAACCTGAGGTCTTTTGGCGTAATGATCCACAATTCTATTCATTTTTGAAAGTCCAATTACCCTTCCATTAGAAATATAAGCCACGTGAGCTTTACCAATAATAGGAAGCAAATGGTGCTCGCAAGTAGAATAAAGCGTGATGTTTTTTTCTACGAGCATCTCGCCATATTTATAATTATTTTCAAATGTGGATGCTTTTGGTTTTTTTGTAGGATTCAAACCACCAAAAAGTTCTTTTACAAACATTTTAGCCACACGATTTGGCGTACCTTTCATACTGTCATCCGTTAAATCTATTCCAAGTGTTGATAGAATATTTTCGACGTCTTTTTTGATAAGCTCAATTTTTTCTTCATCAGAAATAGCAAAAGCATCCTTTCTTAAAGGGTTTTGAGCATTCGTAGCAATATGATTGTCTCCAATTTCGTCTTGAAAATCTGCGTTATTTGTCATTAATAAAATAGTATAATTGTTTTTATTTTTGTGGTACAAAGTTAATTAATAAATGTTAAAAAGCAGTAAAGAACATACAAATTGAAATATTTTTTAATTTTAACATAATAATTTTATAAAAATATGTAAATTTCGCCTCCCTAAAAACAATTTTTACCAATGAAAAAACAATACCTAATACTGTTCCTATATTTTTTATTAATTAGTAATACGTTCGGGCAAAATAACACTCCTGCATTTACTTGCGCAACAGCAAATCCTGCCTGTGCTGGTACTGGATTCAGTTATCCAAATGTTGCTTTACCGAGTACAGTAACCGCAGAGACTGGAATTAATTATGGTTGTTTAGGTTCTCAGCCAAGACCCACTTGGTTCTATTTTCAAATAGCAACTTCAGGACCAATATCATTTGAAATGACGCAAGGGACAACAGTTGGGCAAGAAAACCTTGATGTCGATTATATTTGTTGGGGACCTTTTTCAGCGCCAACTTGTGGTGCAATTGGTTTAAATGGACATATTGCTCAACAACAAAACGGAACAAATGCATGTAGTTTTTCAATTGCCCCAATTGAAAATTTTACTTTAAATGCATTAGCAGGACAATATTATATGTTAATGATAACGAATTATAATGGTGGTTCTGGTTTTATCACTTTATCGCAAACTAATAATGCTACTGCAGGAGCAGGAACAACCAATTGTGATATTCTTTGTCCTTTATCAATTTCGGGAGGTAATACTTCAACTTGTGCCAACTCTACACTTACAGCAAATTATTTAAATTCTATTACTTCTTCAACTACTGCTTTTAACTGGACGTATTTATGTACGGGTTGCACAACTCCTCCAGTTCCTGTTACTGGTTCGGCACCAATAGCAACCACAACACCCAGAGGAACAAAGTCTAATTTACCTCGACCTTTGCCCTCAGGAACCTATAGTGTTACCGCTACAAGTCCAGGTTGTTTAAATCCGTTACCCGCAACCACGGTCATATTGCCCCCCGTGGCAGCACCCATAAATCCCCCCTTAGTAGTAGAAACTTGTACAGGATCTACTTTTAATTTAACATCAAATACTTCGGTTGTCCTTGCTGGACTTACTGGTTCTTATACTGTATTGTATCATCATGATGCACTTGAAGCAACAGATGCCGATCCTTTTATTGGAGACACTTCACTTCCTCCAGTTGAATCCCTAACAAATTATGTAGGTACTGAAGGAGAAACAATTTGGATGAGTGTAACAGATAATTTGTTAGGCTGTATAACAACAACTTCGTTTACATTGCGTTTCATTTCTTGTGCTTTTACAGCTGGAAACACAGGTCCTATTTGTGAAGGAGAAACTTTTGGTCTAACCGCAAATGCAGGAACGGGTTACACCTATTCTTGGGCAGGTCCAAATGGATTTACCTCAACTTTACAATATCCTACAAATATACCAACTCCAACAACTCCACCATATACTTATACTTGTACAGCTACAAATGGAACTATTACTTCAAATTCTTCAACGACGCTTGTTGTTAAGCCTAAGCCTGTAGTAGTAACAACATTAATCCAACCCAATTTATTAACTGATGTTCAAACTTTATGTTCTAATGAAAGTACAGATTTTGGCTTGTCAAGTTTAATTTCTGGAGCAACATTTTCTTGGACTGTTATACCAACTAATGTAATAAATGCAAATCCTGGAAGTGGAAATTCAATAATTCAACCCCTAACCAATTCAACTTCAAATGTTGGCACAGCTATTTACACTATTACACCTGCAGCAGATGGTTGTGTTGGTAATACAAAAGATATAACTATTACTGTTAATCCATCACCAATTGCAATCGCAACTCCAACTCCAGCAACAATTTGCTCTGGAGAAACTTCTAATATTATTTTAACTAGTTTGCCAACAGGAGCTACATTTACTTGGTTAGCTACGCAAACAAATATTACTGGCATTAGTCCAGGTAGTGGTTCAATTATTGCACAGACTTTAACTGCAACAACTTTAGTTGGTTCTGCGAATTATAATATTACCCCTACATTAAATGGTTGTCCTGGCCCAATAACAACAACTGTTCAAAATGTAAATCCAAAACCAGATGCTATTGCTACTCCAGTATTAACAACAATCTGTTCTGGAGATTCAACTGTTATTCCACTTACAAGTTCAGTTATAGGTACTACATTTTCATGGACAATTGTTCCTAATCCTAACGTTTCTGGAGCAAGCAATGGAAATCTAACTTCTATCAATCAAACATTAACAAATTTAAGTTTAATACCACAAACGTTAAGTTATTTGATTACTCCAACTGCGAATGGTTGTCCCGGAACAGCAATTACAATAGTTATAACCGTAACACCTCTTCCACAAGCAACTATAATTTATACAGGTACTCCTTTTTGTGCGGCAATTGGTTTTGCAAACGTTTCTTTCACAGGAACTACTGCCGGTGTTTTCAGTTCAAATCCAGCGGGTTTAATTTTTGATGCAAATGGAAATGTTAATTTAGCAAGCCCAGCGGGAACTTATACAGTTAACTATACTATACCTGCAAATGGAGGATGTCCCCAAGTTGTTATTCCTACTCCAATTACAATAAACTCTATAATAACTCCTGTTACAGGATTTTCTTATACCACTCCAGTTTGTAAAAATAGCAGCCCATTTGTCAATCCATCGCCAGTTTTAGGGTTTACATCAGGAGGAACTTATTCATCTACATCGGGTTTGATTATTGACCCTAATACAGGAATTATTGATTTGGGATTAAGTACTGCTGGTAATTATACTGTTACCTATACAGTAGCTGCAACTACTTGTGGTCCTATGGGCACCGACGACGCATTAATAACAATTACTGCAGTTCCAACTGCAATTATTAATTACGCAACTCCATTCTGTGCTTCGGTTTCTTCTGCGCAAACTGTTACTTTGTCAGGAACAGCAGCCTATACTGGAGGAACTTATTCAAACTCTACGGGATTATCATTAAATGTAAATACTGGTGCTATAATCCCTGATACCAGCACTCCTGGAAATCACGTGGTAACTTATACTATTCTTGCAAGTGCGGGATGTGCAGCAGATTCTACTACAATTACAAATGTAGTTGTTACAGCTGTTCCGACAGCAACAATTAGTTATGCAGGTACACCGTTTTGTTCAACATTGGCAACAGCCCAAGCGGTAACATTAACAGGAACTTTTGCTTTTGGTGGTGGTACTTATTCTAACTCTTCAGGATTGTCATTAAATGTAAATACAGGTGAAATAATTCCGAGTTTAAGTTCAGCTGGAACTCATATTATTACTTATACAATTCCAGCAACTGCAGGTTGTGCAGCTGTACCAAATATCAATACAACTGTAATTATTACAACTGCTCCAACTGCAACTATTAATTACGCCACAACTCCATTTTGCGCCTCCAATTCATTGGCGCAAGCTGTTACTTTGTTAGGAACTGATGCCTTTTCTGGAGGAACTTATTCTAACTCTACAGGATTATCATTAAATGTAAATACAGGTGAAATAAATCCTAATTCAAGTTCAGCTGGAACGCATACAATTACTTATACAATTCCTGCAAGTGCGGGTTGTGCAGTAGATTCTACTACAATTACAAATGTAGTTGTTACAGCGGTTCCAACAGCAACAATTAATTATGTTGGAACTCCGTTTTGTTCAACATTGGCAACAGCCCAAGCGGTAAATTTATCAGGAACTTATGCTTTTGGTAATGGTACTTATTCTAACTCTTCAGGATTGTCATTAAATATAAATTCAGGTGAAATAAATCCGAGTTTAAGTTCAGCTGGAACTCATACTATTACTTATACAATTCCAGCAACTGCAGGTTGTGCAGCTGTTACAAATATTAATACAACTGTAACAATTACAACTGCTCCAACTGCAACTATCAATTATGCTGCAACACCATTTTGCGCTTCCAATTCATTGGCGCAAGCTGTTACTTTGTCAGGAACTGATGCCTTTTCTGGAGGAACTTATTCTAACACTTCAGGATTGTCATTAAATGTAAGTTCAGGTGAAATAAATCCGAGTTTAAGTTCTGCTGGAACTCATACTGTAACCTACACAATTCTAGCGAGTGCAGGTTGTGCTGCAGATTCTTCTACGACTACAAATGTGATTATTACAGCAGTTCCAACTGCAATAATTAGTTATGCTGGTACACCGTTTTGTTCAACATTGGCAACAGCCCAAGCGGTAACATTAACAGGAACTTTTGCTTTTGGTGGTGGTACTTATTCTAACTCTTCAGGATTGTCATTAAATATAAATTCAGGTGAAATAAATCTGAGTTTAAGTCCAGCTGGAACTCATACTATTACTTATACAATTCCAGCAACTGCAGGTTGTGCAGCTGTAACAAATATTAATACAACTGTAACAATTACAACTGCTCCAACTGCAACTATCAATTATGCTGCAACACCATTTTGCGCTTCCAATTCATTGGCGCAATCTGTTACTTTGTCAGGAACTGATGCCTTTTCTGGAGGAACTTATTCTAACTCTTCAGGATTATCATTAAATGTAAATACAGGTGAAATAAATCCTAATTCAAGTTCAGCTGGAACGCATACAATTACTTATACAATTCCTGCAAGTGCGGGTTGTGCAGTAGATTCTACTACAAATACAAATGTGATTGTTACAGCAGTACCAACGGCAGGAATAAACTACTCAAGTCCTTCGTTTTGTACGATATTGGCAACAGCCCAACCTGTAAATTTATTAGGAACTGCTGCCTACACTGGAGGTTCCTATTCTTCAGCACCTGCTGGATTATCATTAAATTTAAATGGTGATATTATTCCTAATTTAAGTACGCCCGGAAATTATATTGTAACCTATACAATTCCTGCAAGTGCTGGCTGTGCAGCCGTTTCAAATATAAATGCAAATATTATAATTAATCCAATTCCTACAGTAAATCCAATACCAACTGTAACGCTTTGTTCGTTAGATACAACAAATATTACACTTGGAAGTCCTTCTATAGGAACAACATTTGATTGGACAGTTGTCGAAAATAATATAACCGGTTCATCTTTTGGAAATGGTTCTTTGATTACACAACAATTAACTACTTCTGGAACGGTTCAAGGAACTGCGGTTTATACGATAACACCAACTTTGGGTGGTTGTTCTGGTTTACCGATAACAGCAACGGTAAATGTAAATCCATTGCCAACAGTAGTTATTTCTGGAACTTCAACTATTTGTTTTGGTGCATCTACTATGATTGATTTTTCTGGAACACCCAATGCAATTGTAACTTACACAGTTAATGGTGGTTCAAACCAAACAGTTGTTTTAGATGGATTAGGAGTAAAATCGATTTCAACGGGATCATTAAATTCAGACACAACTTATGATTTGGTAAGTGTTATTTCATCCGGGACTTCAAGTTGTAGTAAACTTGAAACAGGAACAGTATTAATAACAGTAACCCCAATTCCATTAGTTAATACAATTGTTGCTTCACCTAATATTTGTTCTGGACAATCTACTGGAATTTCACTTTCAAGTAATGTTACAAATGCAACTTATAGTTGGACAGAAAGTTCTAATTCGGTTTCAGGAGCGACCGCTGGAAGTGGAAATATAATCTCAGATAATGTAACTGCTACAGGAATAATTCCAGGAAGTGTTACCTATTCCATAATGGCAAATGTAGGTTCTTGTTTTGGACCAGTAAAATTAGAAACTATAATAGTTAATCCAACTCCAGTAATAACGTTATCTACAACAATAAATAATATTTGCTCTGGAAATAGCACTTCATTTGGATTAAGTAGCAATGTAGTTGGAACAACTTTTAGTTGGAATGCAATTGGTACAAATATTTCAGGAGCTTCTGATGGATTTGGAAATATTATTTCACAAACTTTAACAGCAACAAGCATCAATAATGGAGAAGCAATTTATTCGATAACTCCTATTATGAATGGTTGTCCAGGTATTCCAGCACTTGCAACTGCAAATGTTTATCCAATTCCTGTTGCTTCCGCAAATGTAATATCAAATACGATTTGCTCAGGAATGTCAACAAATATTTCATTAAGCAGTACTGTAGCCGGAACAACATTTGCTTGGACAGTTAATCAATCTGGACTTTTCGGACCATCTTCTGGAAATGGTACTACAATTTTACAATTGTTAAGTACAGTTGGAATAAATACAGGAACGGTAACTTACACAATTACACCTACATTTAATGGTTGTTCTGGAAATCCAATTACTGTAACAATTGTGGTTAATCCAACACCTGAAGTATTTGGTTCAACAATGGCAACAATCTGTAGTGGAGAATCACCGAATATATCCTTATTTCCAAGTATTCCAACAACAACATTTTCGTGGACAGTGGCAACAGTTGGCGTTACAGGAGCACAAACAGGTACTGGAAATACTATAAATGATATTTTAGAAGCTGATTCTAATGTAGGAACGGCAGTTTATACGGTTACACCTGAAGCTAATAATTGTTCAGGAATACCTTTGAACATAACTGTTAATGTAAATCCATTACCAAAACCATTAATAGAAAATGGAATAATTTGCGTTGATGCATTAACAAATATTTCATTTAAAAACTATTTATTAGATACACAATTAAACCCAACAGACTTTGATTTTGTATGGTATTTAAATGGCGTAATTATTAATGGTGAAGTTGGAGCAACACTTGAAGTGGATGTAGCAGGACCCTATTCTGTTTTAGTGACCAATAAATTAACAGGATGTGTGTCTAAATTGACCGCAGCAATTGTTACGCCTTCATCACCGGGAACATCTGTTACTTATATACAAACATTAGCTTTTAGTGATAATGCAACAATAAAAGTAACCGTACCAGACGGAACGGCAACTTTCTACTATTCAATGGATGATGGTCCTATGCAATTATCAAATATTTTTACAAATGTTGAACCTGGAACGCATTCAATAGTAGTGACAGATGTAAATGGATGTACCAACTTACCACTTTCAGTAAATATTGTTGGCTATCCTACTTATTTCACTCCAAACGGTGATGGAATTCACGACACGTGGAATATTATCGGATTAAGTTCTACGGATAAAGTAAATATATATGATAGATATGGGAAATTAATCAAACAAATTAGTGCTGGAAGTAACGGTTGGGATGGAAGCTTTAACGGTCAAAACCTAACTTCTTCTGATTATTGGTTTACCATTGATTATAAAGAACCTTCAACAGGGGAAAGTAAAATTTTTAAATCGCATTTTTCTCTTAAAAGATAATAACGAATAACGAAAAGAGCTTCCGATTTGGAAGCTCTTTTGTTTTATAATCATCTTTATTAAATTGCTGTTTTAATTTAGCATTTCGATAAATTCATCCTCAGAAATAATTGGAATTTTCAAAGAATTTGCTTTTTCAAGTTTCGCAGGTCCCATATTATCACCCGCAACAACGTAATCTGTTTTAGCAGAAATAGAACTGCCTACTTTACCGCCGTTATCTTCGATGGCTTTTTTCAAATCATCACGTGAAAATTTCTCAAAAACACCAGAAACCACAAAGGTTTTACCAGTTAGTTTGTCGGTCGCATTTGGATTAATTTTTTCAATAATTTCAAACTGAACTCCTTGTATTTTTAATTGTTCAATAATCTCGATATTGATTGGATTTTCAAAAAAGTCAAGTACGCTTTGCGCAATTCGCTCTCCAATTTCATCCACCAAAACCAAATCCATAAAACTGGCTTTGCTTAAAGCGTCAATATTTTTGTAATGTTTGGCTAGTTTTTTAGCAACTGTTTCCCCGACAAATCGAATTCCAAGTGCAAATAAAACATTTTCAAAGGGAACATTCTTTGAATTTTCAACGCCTTTAACCAAATTCTCGGCAGACTTTTGAGCCATTCTTTCCAATGGCAAAATTTGATTAACTGTTAATTTGTATAAATCGGCATAATTATGAACCAAACCATTATTGAATAACAACGCTACCGTTTCTCCGCCAAGTCCTTCAATATCCATTGCTTTTCGAGAAATAAAATGCTGAATTCTTCCAATAATTTGAGGCGGACAACCATAAAAATTAGGGCAATAATGATTGGCTTCACCTTCAGAACGCACTAATTCTGTTTGACATTCTGGACAATGAGTAATATATATTGTAGGAATTGAATTTATCGGACGCTTACTCAAATCAACTGCTATGATTTTAGGAATAATTTCACCGCCTTTTTCAACAAAAACTTCATCGCCAATACGAATATCCAATTTTTCAATTTGATCGGCATTATGCAAAGAAGCTCGTTTTACAATAGTTCCCGCCAATTGAACAGGTTCTAAATTGGCAACAGGCGTAATTGCACCAGTTCGACCAACTTGATACGAAATCGAATTTAATCGGGTGGAAACTTGTTCCGATTTGAACTTGTATGCCATTGCCCAACGAGGCGATTTTGCAGTAAAACCCAATTCATCTTGGTGTAGAAATTGGTTAACTTTCACCACAACTCCATCCGTTTCATAAGGCAATTTATGCCTGTGAACATCCCAAAAATCTATAAACTGAAATACTTGATCTAAATTCTGAGCTAATTTTGGCTCATTTGGAACTTTAAAACCCCAATTTCTGGCACTTTCTAAACTATCAATTTGGGAACGAAAAGGCAAATTTGAACCTATTATAAAATACAACAAACAATCCAAAGGACGCTTTGAAACCTCTGCACTGTCTTGTAATTTTAAACTCCCTGAAGCTGTATTTCTCGGATTAGAATACGGCAATTCGCCAAGATCCATAAGCTCTTGGTTCATCTTTTCAAAACCAGCAAATGGCAAAATAATTTCTCCACGTACATCAAATTTTTCAGGGAAATTGCCTTTTAATTTTAACGGAATCGACTTAATGGTTTTGATATTATTGGTAACATCATCGCCTTGAAAACCATCGCCACGAGTTACTGCTCGCTTTAATTCTCCGTTTTCATAAGTAATACTTATTGATGCTCCATCATATTTCAATTCGCATACATATTCCAAAGGAACATCACCCAACACTTTTTGGATTCGTTTTTCCCACTCAATCAAATCTTCTTTGGAATAGGAATTATCCAAAGAATACATTCTATAGTCGTGTTGAACTGTTTTAAAGTTTTTTGTAATCGTTCCACCAACGCGCTGTGTTGGCGAATTTTCATCAAAAAATTCAGGATATTTATATTCAAAATCATGAAGTTGTTTTAATTTTAAATCAAATTCAAGATCAGAAATCGTAGGTTTATCCAACACATAATAATTATAATTGTGTTGGTTTAATTCTTCTCGTAGTTGCAGAATCGTATTTTGAATATCCATTTAACAAAGTGACAAAGTTACATAAGTTCAAAGTTACAAAGTTTAATTTATGAACCCGAAGTTATTCTGAAAATTTAAGACTCAATAATAGAATTTACTTGTTTGAATAATTGTCCATCACTCAAGAAAGAACCTTGCTGAATCAATTCAAAAAGCGACTGATTTCTATCTTCTGTGAATTCTTTTTTGCCAATTTTCATTTCAATTGTATCGGTAAACATATTGTCGCTCAACCATTGCAAACCTTCTTTTGTCAAAAAATTAGTTTCTGGAACTAATGATTTCAACACTATCGATTTTACATAAGTATCAAAACAGTGAAAAAGGAAAATATGATTTTTTGAGAAATGTTCTAAATATTCTGTTTTTGAAAGTACGCCTTCCCAAACCAAATCTGAGAATACATCCAATTCTTGTTCGGCAATTTCAGGTTGTTCTACTTTAATTTTGTCCCATTCCGCTTTATCAATTGCTTGAGTAGAAAGAAAATTAATGAACTCGGTGTGCATTTCTTCAAATTGCTCTTTAGTAAGTCGAGAGTATTTCATTTATGCTGAATTTATTTAAGCATCTTTTCAAGATGAGTTATACAATAATTAGAGAATCTGAAACAAGTTCAGATCAAACAAAAAAAATCCCGATTTTCATCGGGATTCAATTATAAGAATTTAGAAATTATGCTTTTTCAGCAACAATTTCATAAGCTAATTCAACTATTACATCTCTGTGCAAACGAACAGAAGCAGTATATTTTCCTGTTCTTTTTACGATTCCACTTGTGATGAATTTTCTGTCAATTTCTTGACCACCTTTTGCTAAAGCTGCAGCGATATCAATATTCGTGATTGAACCGAATAATTTTTCTCCACCTGCTTTTGCAAATATTTTAATTTCAATTGCTTTCAACGCTTCTGCTAATGCTTTAGCATCGTTAACAACTTTAGCTTCTTTGTGAGCTCTTTGTTTTAGGTTTTCAGCCAATACTTTCTTTGCAGAAGCTGTAGCTAAATGTGCGTGACCTTGAGGTATTAAAAAGTTACGACCGTAACCATTTTTTACAGTTACCACATCATCTTTAAAGCCTAAATTTTGTACGTCTTGTCTTAATATAAGTTCCATGTTGTTGTCCTTTGTTATTAGAAGTTAGTCCCGCCGTAGCGGAACAACAACTGTTAATTTTTAATTATTTTAGTAAATCCGCCACATAAGGCATTAAAGCTAAGTGACGCGCTCTTTTCACAGCAACTGAAACTTTTCTTTGGTACTTTAATGAAGTTCCTGTTAAACGACGAGGAAGAATTTTTCCTTGCTCATTAACGAATTTCAATAAGAAATCTGCATCTTTATAATCGATATATTTGATACCAGATTTTTTGAAACGACAATATTTTTTTGCCTTATTTGTTTCTATGTTCAAAGGCGTAAGATATCTGATATCCCCGTCTTTTTTTCCTGAAGCTGATTGTTGTAATGTTGACATAATAATTACGCTTTAGATGATTTTAATTTTGTTCTTCTTCTCTCAGCCCAAGAAATAGCGTGTTTGTCTAAACTTACAGTTAAGAAACGCATGATTCTCTCGTCACGTCTAAATTCAGTTTCAAATGCAATAAGAACTTCTCCTGCAACTTTGAATTCGAATAAATGGTAAAAACCACTTTTCTTGTGTTGGATTTCGTAAGCCATTTTTTTCAGACCCCAATCCTCTTTTGATACCATTTCTGCTCCTCTGGATGTAAGAAAATCTTCGAATTTGCTTACTGTTTCCTTTACCTGAACTTCAGATAAAACGGGATTTAAAATGAAAACAGTTTCATAATGATTCATAAAAATATATTTTATTGTTAAATTGGATGCAAAAGTAGTTTATATTTTTGAATTCACAAACAAACTTTTAACTTTTATTTAATTAAGAAAGGAAACCCAAAATATTGAGTTTCCTTTCCCTTTTTTAATAAAAAATAAATACGCTCGTATTTAAATTTATTTAACCATTTTTTAGAACTTATATTTTACCCCAAAATACACATTTCTTCCTGAAGCATTCATTCCAGAAGCAAAAGTGCGGTATTGAGTATCTAATATATTTTCAATTCCAGAAAAAAGAGTTGTACTTTTCAATAAGGAAACAGAACCTTTTAAATTGAATGTTTTCCAACCAGGCATTCCGTCTGCTGGCGCATATTGTTCATTGTCTTCACCATTTAGAAAATAATCTTTGATGTCTTTTTTTCCACTGTAAAGCATATAAAAATCAAAATTGACTATTTTATTTTCAAATTTCAAGCCTGTTTTTCCATAAAAAGGTGGAATATGATCCAAAGGTAAAGTTCCCGAACCCTCTTTAACTCTGCCTTTTGTATAATTAAAAGTTCCGTAAAATTGCAATGGTTTTGTAATCGTGAATTTTATTGTTGAAGAGATTCCAGTAATAGTTGCAATTCCTTTATTTTGATTGGCAAAAACAGCACTTGTTTGTCCTTCATAATTTATAGTACTTGAACCATTAAATAAAAAATTGTCTGTAACAATAGCATCAAATAAACGGGTGTAATAAATAGTATTGTCAAATTGAACTCTTTTTCCTTCCCATAATTTGACACTTAAATCAACTGTGACGGATTTTTCTGGTTTCAAATCTTTATTTGGAACAATTAAAACACCCGCTCCTGATTCAAAAACCTTAGCAATATCATCAATATTTGGGATTCTATAGGCAGAAGCTAAATTAATTGCAATTCGTGCGTTTTTATTATTATTCACAATTCCAACTGCTCCACTGTAAGTAAAGTTGTTTTGCTTGATCGAATTAAATGGCAAATTGAAAATAGAATTATCAGCAATTGTACTATTTAAAGTAACAAAACCAGCTCTTGCGCCAATATTATAGTTGGTTTTATCAGAAAGAGCAGCGTTAAAAGTCGCAAATACATCACTTCTAAAAGTACTGTTTTTTCCATTTGGATATCTCGTATCTGTTGGCGTAACCAAACCTGTAATTCTGTTTGAATTTGTTGCGCTTGAATTTAAATTGTCGTAAAAAATTTCTGCTCCATAAAGTAAATCTCCTTTTCCAATTTTAGTTTTTAAATCGGCATTTACAGCATAAACCGATACTTTTTCAACCTGACTTTTGGTATTGTCGTTATTAAATTTTCGGGTAATTCTACTTTCTTCAACCTTCTGATAATTGAAACCTAAACTTAAATCACTATTTAAAAAAGCTTTATCCTTTGTCAATTTATAGGCAGCCAAAAGTCTTTTTTGAGGGCCATAATCCCATCTTGCAAATTTCAATCCTGTAGCCGTTGGATCTGTTAATCTGTCATATCTGGGAACATCACTTGTGGTTGACAATTGAAAATTCAAACTGTGTTGCGTGGAACTATTCTGTTGAAAAACAAATTTCTGCATCAAATTGTATTGCTTATAATCAGTGAATTTTTGAATTAATTTGTTAGAATTTTGTACTAAAACATCCACATTATTTATTGTTTCAACATAAAAAGGACGTTCTCCAAAGTAAGGATTACTTCCATTTTTAGCACTTCCCATTCTTAAATCACCGAAATCATTGAAAGAAACTGCTGTAAGCGAACCCCATTTTTTTCCTGAAAAGTTAAAATCAAAGAATCCTGATTTTTCATTATTAGAACTGCTATACCTTGTTAATGCATTTCCAGAAAAAGTTTTATTATTATTTTCTGAAAAAAGTAAAGGCATTTTCGTCTGCAAATTGATTGCTCCACCCATTGCGTCACTTCCAAAAACGGTTGACGAAGGTCCAAAAAGCACATCTACTTTTGACAACATATTTTCGTCAACGGTAATTACATTTTGTAAATGACCCGCTCGAAAAATTAGATTATTCATTCTAATTCCATCAACTAAAAGTAAAATTCTATTCGCTTCAAAACCTCTAATAATAGGGCTTCCACCGCCTTGTTGTGATTTTTGAACTGCTAAAGTTCCACTGTTTGTTAATAAATCGGCAGTATTTTGATAATTTTGAAATTCAATTTCTTTCTTTGAAATCGTTTCAATTGTTTGAGACGTTTTTAAATTTGACTTTGAATAACGTTCCGAACGAAGCTCAACTTCATCCAATTTGATTGGCGTAATGGTATCCACAACAACTTGTGAAAAACCAGCCATAGCAACTAAGCAAGTCGCTAAAGTCATAATTTTATTCATATTATATTCTAATTGAAACGGTTTTTATTATTAATAATGATTGCACGGCAAGAATTTGCCGTTGATTTAAATGGTTTCATCTAAGATTAAATCGCTTAAAGCAAATTTAAAACAAAAAAGAAATTGCCACTAGTTTATAGGAATAATCAGAAATTGGATTCCGAATTAAACGCTATAAATTAATAACTTTCACTTAAATTAATTTAATATTAATTATGAAAAACGGGGTGGTGGCGATACAACAGTCAAGGTTCTATCGGAATAATGAAGGATTAATTTATCAGAAATTGAAGTAGTTGAAATACAATAACGTTGCGGAATTACAATTTCTTTAGAAGGCAGAAATACAGCAAAAAAAATAGAATTTATAGAATGCATTGCTTTTTTACCATTTGGACTTTTGGCAAAATAACCATTTACATAACTATCTAAATTTTGAAATAATTTCTTTTCTTGAATGTCATCAATGCATTTCAAAATGCCTGATTTTTCAATTTTTACAATATCATATATTCTGCCGTTGTACCAAAATTCTTTATCTTTTTTCTCCCATTTAAAAGAATTTTCTTTCGAAATTTTATTCAAATTAAAAAACTGATATTCATTGGCATTTAAACTTTTCTTGATTTTTGTTTTCATTTCTGACTTAATACTATTTTTCATAATACTAAAACTGATGAAGTATCCACCAATTTGGTAAATGAAAATAGAAAAAAGTAAGTAAAAAATGATTTTTTTCATATCAGGAAAACATTCCTATTGTAAACTAGGTTACGAAAGTAGTTTATTTTAATAAATATTCAAAAATAAATGAATTCCATTCCTATTTTTAACTTATGTTAATTAAAAACAAAATGTGTTTTATTTAAAAAATGTTATAATTCCTTTATTCTAAGTTAAACGATTAAAAATAAACGATTTATTACAATAATATCGATTAAAAGCAAATAAACAGGATTATAAACAAAAGTTAATAAAATTATACTTTTTGTTTTGTTTTATTAAAATAATATTTTTATTTTTATTTTTTAACTTTTAAATCCCTCGTTATGAAATTAAATTGCGTAGTTGTTGAAGATAGTACTTTGCAAAGAATGTTGATTGTAAAATTAGTAAGCAATCATCCGAATTTGAGATTAGTGGGCAATTATTCTAATGCAATTGAAGCCAAAAACTGTCTTACGGTAAATGATATTGACTTGATTTTCTTAGATGTAGAAATGCCAGTAATAAATGGATTTAACTTTTTAGACGCTTTAAAAGTAAAGCCGCAAATTGTATTTGTTACCGCAAAAGCAGATTATGCAATCAAAGCTTTTGATTATAATGCAACTGATTACTTGCAAAAACCAGTTTCATCCGATCGATTTAACGCTGCCGTAAAAAGAGCTTTGGACAATTACACTTTGACGCACGAACAGCCATTGGAAAGTGGCGAACACATCTTCATCAAAAGTAATTTGAAAAAACTGAAAATTTATACTTCCAAAATAAAATGGATTGAAGCTTACGGCGATTATGTGAAAGTAGTTACTGAAGATGCCAGCAATTTAGTGCTTTCAACGATGAAATCCTTTGAAAATGATTTGTCAAAAGAACGATTCATTCGCGTTCATAAATCGTTTATCATCAACATTGATAAAGTGGAACGCTACAACAGTAAATTTGCAGAAATTGGACCAACAAAAATTCCTTTAAGTAGAAATAAAAAAGAGAATTTAGCGAAAGCATTGGCTGCAAACTAATAAAAATCGACATTTAGAATCACCCGAATAGAACGATACGACGGAACTGCTTCAAAACTATTAAGCATTTTTTGTATCGTTTTTTTGGTATTTACAATAGAAATATTCAACGGAATTTTCACCATTATCGTTCTGATATATTCATTGCGAATCCTGCTAATTGGTGGTTCTTCGGGACCTAAAACAGGCATTGGAAGATTTTGTTGCATCACTTGATACAGCCACATTGAACCTTGTTTGAGTTTGTCGAAATCCCGATGTTTTAAAGTCAGTTTCACCAATTTAAAATACGGCGGGTATTTATAAATTTGTCGTTCATACAATTGCTCGTTGTACATTCCCACATAATCATTTTTGGTAACTTGTTGAATCGTATTGTGCAACGGCGAATACGTTTGAATGATAACTTTCCCTTGTTTTTCTGAACGTCCTGAACGTCCTGAAACTTGTGTCATCATTTGGAAGCTCCTTTCAAAAGCCCTGAAATCGGGATGATACAGCATATTATCGGCATTCATAATTCCTACCAAGGTTACATTGTCAAAATCCAATCCTTTTCCTAGCATTTGGGTTCCAACCAATATATCAATTTCCCGATTCTTGAAACTGTCAATTATTTTCTCAAAACCAAATTTTCCTCTTGTAGTATCTTGATCCATTCTTCCAATTTTATGACTTGGAAAAAGTTCTGATAATTCTTGCTGAATTTGTTCCGTTCCAAAACCTTTCGTCGTTAAATCAACACTCGAACAAGCGTGACAATTGGTAGGTTTCGCAATAGAATAGCCGCAATAATGGCATCGCAATTGGTTTTTATGTTTGTGATACGTCAAACTTACATCACATTGTTGGCATTGCGGCACGTGTCCACAAGTCACACATTCCAATAATGGCGAATACCCGCGACGGTTTTGAAACAAAATTACTTGTTCGCCCAAAGCCAAAGCATTCGTAATTTCTTCAATTAAAACATCGCTGAAATGTCCCACCATTTTTTTTCGGAAATACTTGTCTTTCAAATCCACCAATTCAATTTCTGGCATCAATACGTTTCCGTAGCGTTCAAAAATTTCCACAAAACCATATTTCCCTGATTTTGCATTGTAATACGTTTCCATACTTGGCGTTGCAGAACCTAAAAGCACTTTCGCTTTTTGCAAATTTGCCAAAACTATTGCCGCATCTCGGGCGTGATATCGTGGCGCAGGATCAACTTGCTTGTAAGTTTGCTCGTGTTCCTCATCGACAATTATAAATCCTAAATCTTGAAATGGCAAAAACAAAGCCGACCTCGCTCCTATTACTATTTGTGCTTTTTCGGAATTTTCTAAAACCTGATTCCAAACTTCTACCCGTTCATTATTGCTATATTTAGAATGAAAAACTGCAACTTTATTTCCAAAATGCGCTCGCAATCTTCCTACTAATTGTGTGGTCAACGCAATTTCTGGCAACAAATACAGGACTTGTTTTCCTGATGCAATATATTCTTCAATGAGTTTGGTATAAATTTCTGTTTTCCCGCTGGAAGTAACCCCGTGCAAAAGACAAACTTCTTTTTGCTTTAAATTTTCCTGAATTGCTTCAAATGCGGTTTGTTGCGCAACACTTAATTTGAGTTGGTTTTCACTCGATTTCCCTTTAAAATTCACGCGGTCTTCCTGAAGATAATATTCTTCAAAAATTTCTTTATCAATTAATGCTTTTACAATTGCGGCTGTGGAATTGGCGGTTTCTGTAAGCTTTTTAACCGTGATTGGTTTTTTTTCTGTTGCCGATAATTGAAAATAAGAAAGTACAATTTCCTTTTGTTTCGTAGCATTTTTAAGTGTTTCCAGCAATTCTCCTAAACCTTCATTTGAATCAAATTTAGCGTTCAAGCGAACATAACGCACCAATTTAGGTTTGTAGTTTTCCAACATTTCTTCCTGCAAAACCAAGATATTTTTGTCTATTAATTTTTGAATAATTGGAAAAATATTTTTCTTATTCAAAATGGCAATAATATCCTGAACTTTCAACGAACTTTGTTGTTGTAACGCCTGATAAATTAAAAATTCATCGTCAGAAAGTTGGCTTTCGTCAACAAATAAATCTTGTTTTTGAGAAATTACGGTTTCACTTTCCAGCAATAAAGCACTTGGAATTGCACCCCGATAAACATCGCCAATCGCACACATATAATAGGACGCAATCCATTGCCAATGCGCAATTTGAATTTCGGTAACCAATGGTTTTTCATCCAAAATTTGATGAATTTCTTTGGCTTCATATAAAGTTGGGGCGTTTTGATGCAATTCGATTACCAATGCCGTGTAGATTTTACTTTTCCCGAAAGGCACCGCCACACGCATTCCTTTTTTAATATAGTTGAATTCTGCTTCAGAAATCCTATAGGTAAAGGTTTTGGCGAGGGAAAGCGGTAAAATTACTTCGACGAAAAACTGCATTTATATTTGGTTGTAAGTTATTGAGAATTGATAAATATTATTTTTTTTTGGAGCTATTTCCCGCTTTCCGTTTCAATATTTTTTGTTTTTAAAGAAAAAACAAAAAAGGATTTCCACTGCAATCGGGGCTATCCCAAAACTATGTAATCATAAATAAAATCGTTAATTTGTTCACATTTAGAATAATAAAAAAATCATTTCAATCGCTCCCAATATTGTGTTCTCCCAAATAGTGAAATTCCTATGTAGCCTCGCACTTTGAGCTTATCGGCTCCTTCAAGTGTAATGTAGCATTTGTATAATTTTCCGCTTTTTGGGTCAAGAATTTTTCCATTACAGTATTCCTCTCCTTCTTTTACAAGTCCTTTGATTACGGTTAATCCTAAAATGGCTTTGTTTTTATCGTCACCAGTGCAGTTTTCACAAACGCGGTTTCGACTTTTAGGATTGAAAATCTCATTGACTTTTCCATAAATTTTATTGTTGTGCTCGAAGATTTCCACAACAGAAACTACTTTTCCTGTTACGTCGTCAATAGTGTTCCATTTTCCAATAACACCGTGGGTTTGCCCGTGGAATTGTGTGGAAAGGAATAGTAATATAAAACATACAATTGTCTTCATACCGTAAACGTTTTTAGCCCTGATAGCAGCGGTATCCCACGCTTTTGGGCGTGGATATAGCGAATAGCAGGATTAGCTCCAAAAAAAACTACTTATTCTATTTTTTTAACTTTTAATTTGCTGATTATTGAATTCAACTCGAATCCGAGCAATAAAATCATACAATTTATCCAAATATAGAACATCATTATCAATAATGTGCCAATTGAGCCATAAAGTTCGTTGTATTTTGAGAATTTTATTACCCAAATCCCAAAGAAATACGATGAAATTATGACGAGAATAGTTGTAAATACTGATCCTATCGTGATAAATGACGGTTTGTTTTTTTGTTTGGTTCCAAATCGAAAAAGTATGGAAATTGTAACCAAAATCATCAAAATTACAAAAGCGTAGCGTCCTAAAATAATCAGTGGAATTCGGTCGCTGAGCATATCTTGAATCATTGTTTTTTGGATGAAAACTTCAAAGACTACAATGGCGGAAACCGTTATAATCAGTAGGAAAGACAGCAATAGTGACAGTGCTAACGAAATTAAATACTGATGAAAAAATCCTCTTTTTTCCAAAACGTGACGCGACGATTCAAAGCCACCAAGGATTCCGTTGAGACCATTTGCCATTAAGAAAATCGACAATAAAAACCCTGTAGAAACCAATCCCGAATGGCTATTATTTAGAATATCGTTGATAATATTGGCAATGGCATCGTAGGTATTTGGAGGCACGCCTTCCTTGACAAACTGCAAAAAATCAGCCTGAAAACCCTCGATTGGAATGTAGGGAATGAGGTTCAAAATGAACAATGCAAAGGGAAATAACGCCATAAAAAAACTGAATGCAACGGCACTTGCGTGATAGGACAAGGCACCTTCCAGAATCCCAACAGAGTACAATTTTATCAGGTCAAAAAGCGATAAACCTTGTAACCATAAGGGTTTTATCCGTTGCAAAACGTGAACAATATTCCGAAGTACTGGTATTTTTTCTATTTGCATTAGGTTTAATTACTAATTGTGTTTGGCTATATTCTTTTAATCTATAATTAATGACTCTGAACTTATAATTACACTATTTGAATCTATAATCATCCTTCAAGAATTTATAATTTATAATTCATAATTTATAATTATACTTTTTGGATCTATAATAATCCTTCAAGAATTTATAATTTATAATTCATAATTCATAATTATTTTCAAACCGCTTTCAAACTCAAATCCATATTGTAAATCGAGTGCGTTAATGCTCCCGAAGAGATATAGTTTACGCCACATTCGGCATAGTTTCTAATGGTGGTTTCGTTGATATTTCCAGACGATTCCGTGAGGCATTTATCGCCAATCATCGCAACCGCTTTTCGAGTATCTTCATAATTAAAATTGTCAATCAAAATCCTGAAAACGCCTTCATTCGTCAAAATTTCTTCAATTTCATTAAGGTTTCTAGCCTCGACAATTATCTTTAAATCGAGGTTATTCTCCTTCAAATACGCCTTTGTTTTCGTGATTGCAGCCGTAATTCCACCCGCAAAATCGTTGTGATTGTCCTTCAGCATAATCATATCGTACAATGCAAATCGGTGGTTTTCGCCTCCTCCAATTTTTACGGCCCATTTTTCACACGCTCGAAAACCAGGCGTCGTTTTGCGCGTATCCAAAATCTTGGTGTTGGTTCCTTCCAAAAGCCGCACATATTTTTGCGTTTTCGTAGCAATGGCACTCATTCGCTGCATTGAATTCAGCACCAAACGCTCCGCTTTCAATATAGATTGCGAACTTCCCGAAACGTAAAAAACCACATCGCCTCTTTTTACGAGCGCACCATCATTGAGAAATGTTTCGATTTCCAAGTCGGAATCCACATATTCAAAAATCATTTTTGCAAACGCAACGCCCGCAATTATACCTTCGTCTTTCACCAATAATTTTGCTTTTCCCTTTGCTGATGCGGGAATACAAGCCAATGAACTGAAATCGCCAGCGCCCACATCTTCCCGAATGGCGTTGGAAATTATCAATTGTAACTCGTTTTGAAACTGTACTTCGCTAATCATTTTTCTGAAATTTACAGAATGCTAATGTAGAATTTATTTCGGGAATTTGAAAGTTTGTAGCTTTGAAATTCCCGAAAAAACGTACAATTTCTTTATTTTGGAGCGAATTGTCCTCTTGTATTTGGAATTGCAATTCCCGCTTTCCATTACAATCTGCGCTAAAAAGCGCAGGATTTCCATTGCAATCGGGGCTGAAGGAAGAATTGATTTGATGATTTTTATATTTTGGGGCTTTAAAAATACAATTACGTATTGTTGTAATCAAAACTAGCTTTGTCAAAGTTTTGAACTTTGACAAAGCTGTTGCATTCATTTTTATATTTTGGTAAACAAACACTTTATTGAATATTTAAAACTACATTTGAAAATAAATAAAGTCTGACGTTTGTCAGACAAAGCGACCCAATTTTGGGTTGATAAGTCTGACTTTGTCAGACTTATATACAAGTTAGCCGTCAGTTTGCAGAACCGAAGAAACCACATAAAAAATATGAAATCTAAATTTATATTCATTTTACTTATCGTTTTAAGTAATCCCATTTTTTCTCAAGAAAAAAAGGAAGTAATTAAAGGTGATGAATTAATAATTGAAGTGCCCGAAAACGGAAAAGTTGAAAATGGAATTTATACGTGCAATAGGTTTAATTGGAAAATTTATATTCCCGAGGGCTATAAAGTAACTGACCTAAAAAGGACTGAAGAATTAGAGAATAAAGGTTATGTAGCACTAAATAAAGAAGTGCCAAATGGAATAAAAGTTAATAAACATCCAACTCAATTAATAGGATTTGAAATTGGAAAATATGATTATTTTAAGTCTAGCTTTGAATCTCTTGTTGGAACAAAAAAAATGTCACTTGAAGAACATAAAAAATTCGGCGAACAACTATTAAGAGATACTTATGCAAAGATTAAAGAGCTAAAATTTGAATTAATATCCTCAGACCTAAAATTAGGAAAATATAGTTTTTATAAAATACAAGTTCGATTATACAATGCAAAAAACGATAAATTATTACTAACTCAAGAATTATATAATTCCTATATTAATGACCATTTATTTAGTGTTTCTATTAATTACACAAATGAAGAAGTTGGAATGTTATTAAATTATACATTTAAAAAATCATTGGAACAATAAAACCGAACGGCTAACCCCGACCTCTCGGATATGTCCCCACAACGAATAGGGCGGATTTTCAATCCGTCCCCACAAATACAATAAAAAACGATAAGGTATAGTCCCTACGGGACAAAAATCAACTTCATAACTATCTATCTACCAACATATAATGGCTACGAGATACTCCGTTAGGAGTTAAATGTTGGTAGAATAAAAGAGGTGTTCCCTTGTAAAATGTCCCGTAGGGACTATACTATTTGGGGTTACATAATTTAGTTATGTTTAAATCGGACAAAAATTTAGCATCTTAAATAAATTCAGATTGACAAACCTACAGCGTTTTGTTTACCAAAGCTAATTGCGAACTCTTGTCATACTGAACTTGTTTCAGCATCTAAAAGAACATTAAATTTAGAATCTGAAATAAATTCAGATTGACAAAACAAAGGGTAAATTCAGATTGATAAAACAGAAATTTGGGTTTCACAACTCCGTCAGAGTTTTAAACTCTGACGGAGTTAGTCGATATTACAGAAAAGAAGCGTACAATAAATTAAAAACGTGCTCACCCAGACAGCGTGGATATGTCCCACAACGGATAACGATTTATTATCCATACCTACAAAGACAAGAAAAAAATAAAAAGTTTTAATACAAAATTAAAAATTTCATAAAGGGCGCAATTGAAGTTCAACATTATCGACTATGAAGTACTTTAAAGTGGTTAGTCAACTAGTTTAAAGAGGTCTTGAAGTACTTTAAAGTGATTAGTCAACTAGTTTAAAGAGGTCTTGAAGTACTTTTAACTGGTTATACAACTACTTTAAAGTGGTCTTGAGCTACTTTAAAGTGGTTAGCTAACGTGTTTAAAGTGGTCTTGAACCACTTTAAAGTGGTTATAAGACGTATTAAAAGTACTTCCGAACCACTTTAATGGGGTTAGGCAACGTGGTAAAAGTGGTCTTGAACCACTTTAAAGTGGTTATAAGACGTATTAAAAGTACTTCCGAACTACTTTAATGGGGTTAGGCAACGTGGTAATAGTGGTCTTGAACCACTTTAAAGTGGTTATAAGACGTATTAAAAGTACTTCCGAACCACTTTAATGGGGTTAGGCAACGTGGTAAAAGTGGTCTTGAACCACTTTAAAGTGGTTATAGGACGTATTAAAAGTACTTCCGAACCACTTTAATGGGGTTATAGAACGTGGTAAATGCCGCTTCCAGACACGGTGAAATCCCATAGGGATGACCCATTTTGTAACGTCGGACTTTAGTCCGATGATAAAAAGTATCGCAGCTTTGCAAAAGTTCTTATGGAAATATAAACGTGAAATGTAGCCCCGATAGCAGCGGTATCCCACGCTTTTGGGCGTGGATATAGCGGATAGCGGGTAGAATGGTGAGGGAAACTAAAATCGTTCTGCTCCTAAAAACAGTCGAAAGTCTTAAAGTCTTAAAGTCGAAAGTAAAAACTACAATTTCACAAACTTATAACTTATAAATTTGCCTTGTGCATCATCAATCGTTATTCTCGATTTGCTTGTAGGCATCAATTACTTTTTTGACCAATCTGTGGCGCACAATGTCTTTGTCGTCAAGGTAAATTATGCCAATTCCATCGACATCTTTCAAAACCAATAAGGCTTCTTTGAGTCCGGAAATGGTGCGTCTTGGCAAATCGACTTGACCGGGATCGCCTGTAATCATAAACTTGGCGTTTTTTCCCATACGTGTCAAAAACATTTTCATTTGGGAATGGGTTGTGTTTTGCGCTTCGTCAAGAATTACAAAGGCTTCGTCCAAGGTTCGTCCCCGCATAAATGCCAATGGGGCAATTTGGATTATTCCTTTCAAGATGTAATCTTCGAGTTTTTCGTTGGGTAACATATCGCGCAAAGCATCGTATAAAGGCTGCATATACGGGTCTAATTTCTCTTTCATATCGCCAGGAAGAAACCCTAAATTTTCACCCGCTTCGACTGCAGGACGTGTCAAAATGATTTTTTTGACTTGCTTTTCTTTCAATGCTTTTACCGCCATTGCCACGCCAGTATAGGTTTTTCCAGTTCCAGCAGGCCCAACCGCAAATACCATATCGTTTTTGTTGATGGTGTCCACCAATAATTGCTGGTTGGCAGTCATTGCTTTGATAATTCTTCCACCAACGCCGTGCACCAGAATATTGTCTTTGGAATCCATTCGTCGGTCGTCTTGAACATCACTTTGGATGACTCTTTCGATGACATTGGTGTCAATATTATTGTAACGGGTGAAATGGAGCATCAATCGGTTGAATCGTTTTTCAAATTCATCAAGGGATTCTTTTTCGCCAAAAACTTTGATTGTTGTTCCTCTGGCAACAATTTTCAACTTTGGGTAATACTTTTTAATTGTTTCAAGATGAGTGTCTTGAGCGCCCCAAAAGTCTTTTGGAGCGATGTCGATGAGCTCGATTGTTCTTTCGTTCAAATGTGTTGGATTTAATTAAAAATTAGTCGCCGATAATTATTAGCTTTGCATTTCAAATTTAATGAATTTTAGGATTAATTCCTCCAATTAGTTATAAACAATTTTATGTCAATAATTACCCTAACTACCGATTACGGGCTCAAAGATCACTTTGTTGGTGCTTTGAAAGGTAAAATATTGACCGAAAATTCTGAAGCTACTATTGTAGATATTTCACATAATATCGACCCATTTAACACGGTTGAAGCAAGTTACATCATTGGTGCTGCCTATATGAGCTTTCCAAAAGGTACGGTGCACCTCATTGGGGTTGATGCCGAATTGAATAAAGAAAACCAACATATTGCAATGCAATGGAACGATCATTTTTTTATATGTGCCGATAATGGAATTCTAAGTATGCTTTCGCAAAAAGTGGTTCCACAGAAAATTGTTGCCATCAATATTCACGATAGATTATCGGAAGATGCAACCGATTTAGATGTATTTGTAACTGTTGCAAGTCACCTTTCAAAAGGCGGTTCGTTGAGTGTTATTGGCAAAGAAATTACTGCTATAAAACAAGTTACAGAATTGCAACCCGTTGTTGCTGCTGATAAAAATTCGATAAAGGGTTATGTAATTTACATAGATAATTTTGGAAATGTGGTTACGAATATCACGAAGAAACTTTTTATGGAAGTTGCCAAAGGAAGACCATATGAAATTCCGTTATTGCAAAAGCGAAACCAGAAAAAATCAAGTCCAATAAAGAACATTTGGGCAAAATATTCTGATATTGCAAATGCAGGGAAATATCCAATTAAGAATTACGAAGGCGATAAATTAGCAATTTTTAATGAAGCTGGATTTCTCGAAATCGCTATTTTCAGAAGTAATCCTATGAGCGTTGGAAGTGCTTCAAGCCTTATGGGATTGTATTATAGAGATAGTATTACGATTGAATTTATATAATTAAAATCATAAACAATGTTCGTACGCATAGTAAAATTGAGTTTTCACGAGGAACATATTCCTGCGTTTTTAGAAAATTTCGAAATAATGAAGGAGAAAATACGAAATGCCGAAGGAAATCGTTTACTTGAATTGTATCAGGATAAAACCAATAAAAGTATTTTCTTTACGTATAGTTATTGGGAAACCGAACAAGATTTAGAAAATTATAGAAATTCCGAACTTTTTTATGACGTTTGGACTTTCACAAAAAAATTATTCAATGACAAACCCGAAGCGTGGAGCGTGGATAAATTGGTCAGTTTGAAGTAATCTGTTTCAAATAACCAAATTAACAAATCAACGAATTAACATAAATGAAAGCATTATTATTTAGAGAAATTAAATCCTTTTTTGGTTCGCCAATTGGCTATTTAGTTATCGCTATTTTCCTTATTCTGAACGGATTATTCCTTTGGATTTTTGATGGCGAATACAATATATTAAATTCTGGTTTTGCCGATTTAAGTCCGTTTTTTACGATTTCACCTTGGATATTAATTTTCCTAATTCCTGCCGTTACGATGCGTAGTTTTTCGGATGAAATGAAACAAGGAACCTTAGAATTGTTGCTCACAAAACCATTGAGTATTTGGCAAATTGTGAATGGCAAGTTTTTTGGTGCCGTACTTTTGATTGTAATTGCAATAATTCCAACATTCATATATGTTTATGTAATTTCAAGTTTAGGAATGCCCGAAGGCAACATCGATATGGGAAGTACAATTGGTTCCTATTTTGGATTACTATTCTTAATTTCGGGATATTCGGCAATTGGAATTTTCACTTCTACCCTATCCGACAATCAGATTGTAGCGTTTATACTTGCGGTATTTTTATGTTTTTTCTTCTATTTCGGATTTGATGGAATTGCAACTTATCTTCCAAGCATCGAAAATTTTATTTCAAATTTGGGAATGAACAGCCATTTCAAGAGTATGAGCCGCGGTGTAATTGACACTCGTGACCTATTATATTTTGTGAGTATCACGATTTTATTCCTTTCGCTTACTGTTTTTAAATTAAAATCTTTGAAATTGTAATGAATCAAATTAAAAAAAATAACCTAAAAACGGTTTTATTTACCGTGGTAGTTCTACTCGTTTTAAACGGGATTGGAAGTCAGTTTTTTCATCGTTTTGATTTAACAAAAGACCACAGATATACGCTTTCGCAAACCTCTTTAAAAATAATTCAAGACATCAAAGAGCCTTTGATAATTGACGTATTCTTAAAAGGTGAATTTCCTGGTGAATTCAAGAAATTGCAAACAGAAACGCAACAATTATTAGAAGAATTCAAAGCCTATAATTCTAATATTGTATTTCAATTCGTCAATCCATTGGAAAACGAAGAAGAAAAAGATACGATAATGCAATCGTTTATGAATCGAGGCTTAACGCCAATAAATGTAACGTTGGACGACAAGGGAAAACAGACACAAGAAGTTGTTTTTCCGTGGGCAATTGCAACTTATCACGGGCGAAGTGTGAAAGTGCCGTTGTTGAAAAATATGATGGGCGCTTCCACAGCTGAAAAAGTGGTGAGTTCGGTACAACATTTGGAATATGCTTTTGCAAATGCGTTCAATACCATTGCTAAAGCAAAAGAAAAAAAGGTTGCCATCATCAAAGGAAACGGTGAATTACAGGATTTATTAATGGCAGATTTCATCAAGCAAGTCCGCGAAAATTACTATATCGGAACCTTCACTTTAGATTCTGTAGCCAAAAAACCGAATGAAAGTTTGTCGTATTTGAAAAATTATGATTTGGCTATTATTGCAAAACCAACCGAAAAATTCTCTGATGAAGAGAAATTAGTTTTGGATCAATTTGTGATGAACGGCGGAAAAACATTGTGGCTTGTTGATCAAGTGAATATGGAAATGGACAGTTTGTATAATGATTCTGGAACGACTTTGGCATTTCCAAACGACTTGAATTTGAATGATATGTTGTTTAAATATGGCGTAAGAATCAACCCTGATTTGGTGAAAGATTTAATGGCGACACCAATTGCTCTTGCCACTGGTGATAAAGGAAGTGCCGCACAATACACGCAGTTTCCTTGGTTTTATTCGCCAATGATTTATCCATCGGGAAAACACCCAATTGTTAGCAATCTTGATGCGGTAAAGTTTGAATTTGCAAGCGGAATTGACACTCTAAAAAATGGAATTAAGAAAACGGTATTATTGCAATCTTCGCCTTATTCTAAATTAATTGGTGCACCAGTTGAAGTCAAATTGGATATGATTCAAGAAAGACCCGAACAATCAGAATTCAAGAATACTGGAAATATTCCCGTAGCCATTTTATTAGAAGGCGAATTTCATTCTGTTTTTGAAAACCGCGTGATGCCTTTTCAGGAAAAAACATTTGAATCTAAAGGAAAAAATAATAAAATGATTGTTATTTCAGATGGCGATGTTATCAGAAATCAATTGGATAAAAACTACCAACCTTTAGAACTTGGTTATGACAAATGGACCAATAAACTATACGGAAATAAAGAGTTTTTGATGAATTGTGTCAATTATTTATTGGACGACAACGGACTTATTAACATTCGTAGTAAAGTGGTTGATTTGCCTATTTTAGACAAAGAAAAAGTATATGAAAATTATACAAAGTCACAGATTATTAGTGTTGGTTTGCCAATTATTACGCTGGTTATTTTCGGATTCCTATTCACTTTTTTACGAAAAAGAAAATACAGTAAAATTGAACTATTTGATTTTTTGAAAAGAAAATCTGAAGAGGAGAAAAAAGTAGAAAAATTTAATAAAATACGAAATCTTTCAACCATACAAGAAGTGAGAAGTATTATGTATGAAATTATAATTTCTAGCGAACACGATGATTCGTTTCTTGATGAAAATCCGAAAGGTATAGGAGAGTTTGGCATTGAAAAAACAAATCCAATTCCTGTGAATGGTATTGATAATATTCCAGCATATATGGACAAACTTCGATATGAATATACTTCGATATCAGGGTCTGATACCAAAACATATAATCCAATAACTTTTCAAAGAACAACAGATTCAGATGAAAGTCCAGTTGGTTCAAAAATGCCTATAAATGAACCATCCTCTGCTTCTACTTCAGTACCAAATATTAAAGGACATATTGATGTTTATAATCTTTATTCAATTGGAGGGTTGAAGTTAGCAAAAATTTATATTAACTGCTATTCACTTAAAACTTCCAATAAGGTTCCTGAAGGATTTGTACATAGAAATACAATACAAGCAGTTCGAGATGGTAAAGTACTAATGGAGTTAATGAAAAAAAAGTAAATTATTTATTGGACGACAACGGACTTATTAACATTCGTAGTAAAGTGGTTGATATGCCCATTTTAGACAAAGAAAAAGTATATGAAAATTATACAAAGTCACAGATTATTAGTGTTGGATTACCAATTATTACGCTGGTTATTTTCGGATTCCTATTCACTTTTTTACGAAAAAGAAAATACAGCAAATAATTGTTAATAAAATTGTTTTCACTATTTGATAAGATTAAGATATATTTGTAGAATGAAATAAACACATTTCTGAAAAATTCAGTTTTGTGATTGATTAAAAAAACAGCCAAAGATGAAGTTTATAGTATCGAGTTCGTACTTATTAAAACAATTACAAGTGTTGGGAAGTGTTATTAACAGTAGCAACACCCTTCCTATTTTAGATAATTTCCTATTTGAATTGGACAACAAAACGTTAACAGTTTCTGCTTCAGATTTGGAAACTACGATGTCTGCAACTTTAGAAATTGATTCTGAAAGTAAAGGAAGTGTAGCCGTTCCTGCGAAATTATTGTTGGAAATTTTAAAAACTTTTCCTGAACAACCGTTAACTTTCACTGTTGAAGAAAATAGTACCATAGAAATTAGTTCTAATTCTGGAAAATATGCTTTGGCGTATGCACCAGGAAATGAGTTTCCAAAATCAGTAAATTTAGATGATCCATCTACGACTTTGGTTCCTGCGGATGTTTTGGCAACTGCAATAAGCAAAACGATATTTGCAGCTGGAAATGATGATTTACGTCCAGTAATGTCTGGGGTTTTCTTCCAATTTTCACCAGAAGGATTGACATTTGTGGCAACAGACGCTCACAAATTAGTAAAATATGCAAGAACAGATGTGAAATCGTCTGAAGTAGCTGATTTTATTATGCCTAAGAAACCTTTGAATATCTTGAAAAGTATTCTTGGAACTTCAGATGCAGAAATCAAAATTGAATACAATGATAGCAATGCAACATTCTCTTTTGACAATTATATCTTGATGTGTCGTTTGATTGATGGAAAATATCCAAACTATGAAGCGGTAATTCCAAAAGAAAATCCAAATAAATTAATGATTGACAGAACTCAATTTTTGAACTCTGTTCGTCGTGTTGCTATTTTCTCAAATAAAACTACACACCAAATTCGTTTGAAAATTGCGGGTGCAGAATTGAATATTTCGGCAGAAGATATTGATTATTCAAATAAAGCTGAAGAAAGATTGACGTGTGATTACCAAGGTGATGATATGCAAATTGGGTTCAATTCAAGATTTTTAACAGAAATGTTGACCAACCTACAATCAGATATGATTATGTTGGAAATGTCATTGCCAAATCGTGCTGGAATTCTAACACCTGTTGATGGACTTGAAGAAGGTGAAACCGTTACAATGCTTGTTATGCCTGTAATGTTAAACAATTAAACCAACCAAACCACTATTTTATAGTATATAAAAATCGCAATTTCTTTATTGAAATTGCGATTTTTCTTTTTTAAAACCATTGTCGTCAGAAAACAATATAAAATCAAGAAAACTCAAAAAAGTATAGTCCCTACGGGACATTTTCACGAGGAACATTTATTTATCTACCAACATTTAACCCCTATCGGGGTATATTTCTTGGAGACTATATGTTAGTAAAAAAATAATTATGAAGTTATACCTTATCCTAGATAGACTTTGCGTTATTTAATTGACAATTATAAAAACTGTCATCATTCAAAATAACGACATTATCCATTATGACTTTTTCTTTAAAACATTAAGACTTTTGACTTTCGACAATTTTTAAATCTTTCATATCTTAATCTATTATCTTTTCGTCTTTTTTTCGACTTTAAGACATTAAGACTTTCGACTTTAAGACATTTTTAAATAACCCCCATCTTTTTCATCAAGAAAGTAGCACTTTTATTTTTACAAATTCCATTGTACAACTTATAATCAAAATGCAAATCATCATTGCTGATTTCAACTTCAAAACAGCGGTTTGTTAGCTGATTTGGAAATTCATCTGTGGTAAGGCAAACTTCAATATCGTGGGTTGCGATAACCCCAATTGCGTTTTTATTAATGATATTTTTGATGAATTCGATAGTTCCATTTCGTTTGTCATCAGAATTTGTGCCTCTCAGAATTTCGTCTAAAAGTACGAAAGAACGTTGGTCATTCAAGGCATCAATAATAAGTTTTAAACGCTTAATTTCTGCGTAAAAATAGGACTCACTGTCGGATAAAGAATCAGATAAACGCATAGAAACCAAAACTGAAAGTGGATGAACTTTCGCTTGATTAGCACAAACGGGTGCGCCAATTCCAGCCAAAACCATATTAACACCCAAACTGCGCAGAAAAGTACTTTTCCCCGACATATTGGAACCTGTGAGGATTGTAAAAGTTTGGGGATTAAAAGAAATATCATTCCCAATTCGTGAATTTTCATTCAATAAAGGATGGCTTACATTAGAAAACGAAATTTCATAATTTGAGTTCAATGTTGGAAATGCAAACTGTGGATTATTAAATGAAAAATTAGCCAAACTATTTAGCATTTCAAATTCCCCAATAACAGCTAACCAATTTTCAAGAGCTAAGGCATTTGACTTTTTCCATTGAATTATGGCTCGTAAATTATGAAAATGAAACAAGAAAAGTCCGTTGAAAAGTACTGCTGAAATTATATTCCCAATACTGTCCATTCTGGAAAATAACTCCGAAAGCTGTTTTATTTTGGTACTTGAAGTTCCATCTGAAGTAGTTAATTTTTGTTGAAATCCCTTTAATTTTTCGGATTCAAAATCCTTTATTTCAATGATTTCGAGCAACAAACCATATTGTTTGATGACTTTGTCAATGTTGGTAGATTGTGCATTTTCTGCCTGAATTCGATTTAGAAAAACACCAGAAAACCCTAAATTGATTGTGAAAATAAAAGTAAAAACTGATAGGAAACTAGTATTTGAAGTTATGAAATACAAGCCCAAAGTACACCATAATAAAATTGGCAAAACAAAAGACAAGACAATACTAATTCTTGATAATGACGCACTATTGAAAGAACACCAACGCAATAAAGTCTTATAAAACGATTCGTTGTCTTCAGCAGATTTGGCGAAAGCCGCAAATTTTTGACGCCAATCTAAATCTTTAGATAATTCTTTAATCGCTACTTGATTTTGAAGAATTTCATCATTTGTCAAAATGCCTAATAAGCGTTGGGAAAGTATTTTTTTACCAATAAAAGTATAGGTTCTGTTTAGATTTTGGAACAAAGAGTTTTCGCCAAAAATATCTAAATCATAAGAATACGGATGCGAAAAATCTGTAAATTCAATTCCGTTTTCAAAAGGGATTTTTTCTTTTTTAAGAAACAAAATCTCATTTTCATTTATAGAAATAAGTGCTTCTAAATGTTTAATTCTATTACTTAATTTGGAATGAATTCTAATGAAAATAATGAAAACTATAACCAAAATAATAGCTGTAATTTCAAATAAAGACTGCTGCGTTTTGATATAATAAAACAAGGAAACCAAGGCAAATAGAATACATAGTAGCCTTAAAAAACTAATGAGATTGTATTTCTTTTTTAAATTTCCAAATTCTGCTGAGAATTGTATTTTCCGACTGGTATAACTTTCCATAATTCAATAATTAAAACAAATATAAGTTTTAATTACGATTATATTTTACGGTAATTAGTAAAAAGTAAAAAACCGCAAATTACTAAATTGCGGTTTCTGAAAGTATAGTTATTCGTGCAAAGCCAATATTGGAACATCGCTTTCAAAGGCAAATGTTTTGATTAAACTTTTTCCAAAAAGGTTTTCAAAGAAATTGTGTTTATAGGAAAGCATTGCTAAAATATCGATGTCTTTTTGGATTAAAAAATCAGCAATGGTGCCTTTTACATCTTCACTTGGAATTATGAAAAATTCTACGGGTTGATTTTTAAAATCTAATTTCCATTTGTCAATTACAGTTTGTCTTATGTTGGAATCAAAAGTACGAACGTATAAACATTTCACTTTTGCATTAATTTGAGTTGCAAACTCCAATACTTGTTTCAAAGCAATTTTATCTTTTCGGCTGTAACGTGTTGTAAGTCCAATTTTTTTGATTTTATCAAACTTCGCTTTGTTAGGAACGGTTAATGATAAAATTGGAATTTTATCAATTACTGTACCCGCATTAGAACCCAAAAATAATTCTTTAAGACCAGTAGCACCGCTTGTTCCCATTACAATTAGATCTATTTTTTCATCTCTAACAATGCGTTTCATAACCCCAATTAAATCCCCTTGTTCCAAGACGTGGCTCATTTGAATGGAATCCAAATTGTGTTCCTCAGCAATTTTTCGCAACAAAGGAACTTGATCTTTAAAATTCTCAAAATTGCTCAATTCAATTGATTCATAAACATCCGAAACATAAGTTGGATATCCTTCATAAGAAACTGGTGGCAAGTCATAAACGTGCAAAACTATCAATTCTGCTTTTATAAATTTTGCCATTTCTAAAGCATAAACAAAAGCATTATTTGCTGTTTTAGAAAAATCCGTGGGAAACAATATTTTTTTCATAACTACTGATTTTCAATTATTTACATAAATTTAATGCTTTAATTCCAAAAAGTAAATGATAAAAATCAGTTTTATAAAATTTTAACAAAACTCTTCGATAATGGAATTAAAACACACGTTGAACGGAAAAATCCCCTACTAATTCACGGATTAAAAATGAAAAATATACGCACAAATCTTTGTAACTTTGCATTCTTGATTTACAACTTATGATTCAAAACGATACTATTGTGGCTTTGGCCTCGCCTTCAGGTGCGGGTGCTATCGCAGTTATTCGTGTTTCCGGCAGCGATGCAATTTTGGTTTCCAACTCGATTTTCAATTCGGTTTCTGGAAAGGACATTACGAAACAGAAAACGCACACGCTGCATTTGGGTCATATTGTGGACGGAACAAAAATTATTGACCAAATATTATTATCTATTTTTAAAGGTCCAAATTCCTATACAGGCGAGAATACAATCGAGATTTCGTGTCACGGTTCTACGTATATTCAGCAACAAATTATTCAATTATTGCTTAGAAAAGGCTGCCGTATGGCAAATGCGGGTGAGTTTACTTTACGTTCTTTTTTGAATGGCAAAATGGATTTATCACAAGCCGAAGCAGTTGCCGATTTGATTTCTTCGGATAATGAAGCGTCACATCAAATTGCGATGCAACAAATGCGTGGTGGTTTTAGCAATGAAATCAAGGAATTGCGACAAGAATTATTAAATTTTGCTTCGCTAATAGAATTAGAATTGGATTTTGCTGAAGAGGATGTGGCTTTCGCCGATAGAACACAATTTCGAGAATTATTGAACCGAATTGAATTTGTTTTGAAACGATTAATCGACTCGTTTGCGGTTGGAAATGTAATCAAAAATGGAATTCCTGTTGCCATTGTAGGTGAACCCAATGTTGGAAAATCGACTTTATTGAATGCTTTATTGAATGAAGAACGCGCCATAGTTTCAGAAATTGCAGGAACCACACGTGATACTATCGAAGATGAATTGGTTATTGGCGGCATTGGATTTCGATTCATTGACACGGCAGGAATTCGGGAAACAGCAGATGTAATTGAAAGTTTAGGAATTCGGAAAACGTTTGAAAAAATTGAACAAGCGCAAGTCGTACTTTATTTAAGCCCCCTAACCCCCAAAGGAGGAACTCTTAACGGTGAAAATATAAAACAAGTTCAAGTTGAAATTGAGAAAATCAAGAACCAATTTCCTTTGAAACCTCTAATTATTATTGGAAATAAAAAAGATTTGTATTCCGATGAGCAAATCAAAAATCTTCAATTTGAAATTCCAACTATTTTGCTCATTTCTGCTAAAGAAAATGTTGGCGTTGACAAACTCAAAAATCAGTTACTTTCGTTTGTAAATACGGGTGCTTTGCGCAATAATGAAACCATTGTAACCAACACAAGACATTATGATTCTTTGCTAAAAGCTTTGGATGAAATTCAGAAAGTGAATTATGGGTTGCAAACTAATATTTCTAGTGATTTAATGGCAATTGACATTCGAGAAGCTTTGTATCATTTTGGTATGATTACTGGCGAAGTGACTAATGATGAGTTGTTGGGGAATATTTTTGCGAATTTTTGTATCGGAAAATAGTTACACTTCTGTTAACTGTTATAAAAAGGGCAAATTTATCAAACTTAATTTTTGATAAATTTGCCTTTACTCGTTTTGTAATTTAAATCAATAACTTCATAAAAATAAACACCTGACGACAATTTAGAAACATCAATGTTTTGGCTTTCAGTAATTTTAACTTGAAGCACTATTTTTGAATTGAAATCTAAAATTTTGAAGAAATATTCTTTTTGAGCCATTCCTTTTACATTAATAAAATCATTGGCGGGATTTGGAAACAATACAATTTCGTTATCTAAACTATTGGATTCGCTTGATAGCAATGGATTACACTGAATGCAATTTTTTTGAAAGGTAATCGCTGAATCCGAGATTATTTGAGATTCAAAAATTGAACCTTGGGAACAATTCGATTTTAGTTGATAATTAAGCCAAGGCAAAAGATAACTAAAAATTTTAGTGTGTTGCACATTTCTGGTAATAGTAGGTGTTGGAGTACAGGTAGATTCTCCAAAACTACATAAAGTATTGCTATTTGACATTTGACAATGGCTGGCGCCAATAATATTGATATAGGTTTTGCAAGCACTGGTTAGTCCATTATAAAGTGGTACTTGATTTGAAGTTGGAGGCGTAACACAATCATTTGCACCAGCAAAAATCAAAGACGGAATAGAAATGGAAGTCGAAGCAATTATTGCGGAAGGTGAAGTTTCTGCTGCTGCAAAATTAACTAAAGTGGTAATATTAGAATTCAAAGGAACCGATAAAAATGAGGCACCACCTCCCATACTATGCCCCATTACAGCATTCTTAGGACTAACTCTATTAAAGAAAATGGAAGTATTTAGTGTTCCTAAAATATTCATTTGATTGATTACAAAAGCCAAATCTTTACCAAATTCTAAATGGGAGGGCGAGAAAGAGCCTTCGGACTTTGGAAAAGCAATAATGTATCCATTCGGAACTAAAGCTTCCCAAAAATTCTGATACGCATCCCAAGTCATTACAAAACCGTGACCAAATACTAAACTGGGAAATTTTAGCGAATTTGAGGTTGTTAATGCGACATTATCTACTGCAACATCGGCAGGATAATAAATTTCTGTAACTACACTTCTGTTACTTCTACTGGCATCAATAAAAGTTATTGTGGTGTGACCAATTTGATAGGGTTGCGCATTGCTATTCAGTACTGCTAAAATTACAAATAAAACAAAGTATATTTTCCTCATAAATAATGAATTACAATTTCAAATATAATAAAAACAGTCGAATTATTTATTAAATGAAAAACCATTAAATAAAAAAAGCCATTCTTCCGAAACTTCGGAACGAATGGCTTTTTAGTATCAATAAATAAAATTAGATTTTGAATCTTTTTCTATCGGTTTCTGTCAAATATATTTTTCTCAAACGAATAGATTTTGGTGTAACCTCAACATATTCATCTTTTTGAATGTATTCTAATGCTTCTTCTAATGAGAAAATAATCGGAGGAATAATCCTTGCTTTTTCATCATTCCCAGAAGAACGTACGTTAGATTGTTTTTTCTCTTTAGTCACATTTACACACATATCATCGCCACGAGAATTTTCACCAATTACTTGACCTTCGTAAATTTCAGCATTTGGTTCAACAAAAAACTTACCACGATCTTGCAATTTATCGATAGAATAAGGAATCGCTTTTCCTTTTTCCATAGAAATTAATGAACCTTTATTACGGCCAGAAATTTCTCCTTTGTAAGGCTCATATCCTATAAAACGGTGTGCCATAATTGCTTCACCAGCAGTTGCAGTTAACAATTGGTTACGCAATCCAATAATTCCACGAGATGGAATATTGAATTTAATTATCATACGTTCCCCTTTAGTTTCCATACTCAACATTTCTCCTTTACGTAAAGTTACAAACTCTACCGCTCTTCCTGAAAGTGATTCTGGTAAATCAATGGTTAATTCCTCAATTGGTTCACATTTTTTACCATCAATTTCTTTGATGATAACTTGCGGTTGACCAATTTGTAATTCATAGCCTTCTCTTCTCATTGTTTCAATAAGAACAGATAAGTGAAGAACTCCACGGCCAAAAACCATGAATTTATCGGCAGAATCAGTTTCACCTAACTTCATCGCTAAGTTTTTCTCTAATTCTTTTGTCAAACGATCTCTAATGTGACGAGAAGTTACAAATTTACCCTCTTTACCAAAGAAAGGAGAATCATTAATTGTAAACAACATACTCATTGTAGGCTCATCAATAGCAATGGTTTGTAAGGCTTCTGGATTTTCAAAATCAGCAATAGTATCACCAATTTCAAACCCTTCTACTCCAACAATTGCACAAATATCTCCAGCAACTACTTCTTGTACTTTTTTACGACCTAAGCCTTCGAATGTGTGTAATTCTTTAATACGCGATTTAATTATTACACCGTCTCTTTTACATAAAGAAATTGGCATTCCTTCTTTCAATACACCTCTTTCAAGACGACCGATAGCGATACGACCTGTAAACGCTGAAAAGTCTAAAGAAGTAATTAACATTTGTGGTGTTCCTTCAGAAACTTTAGGAGCTGGTACATTTTGAATAACCATATCCAACAATGCTTCCACATTATCAGTTACGTTTTCCCAATGATCCGACATCCAATTATTTTTAGCAGAACCGTAAACAGTTGGAAAATCTAACTGCCATTCTTCCGCACCTAATTCAAACATTAAGTCGAAAACTTTTTCGTGAACTTCTTCAGGAGTGCAGTTTTCTTTATCTACTTTGTTAATTACAACGCAAGGTTTTAAACCTAAATCAAGTGCTTTTTGCAATACAAAACGCGTTTGTGGCATTGGACCTTCAAAAGCATCAACAAGTAAACAAACTCCGTCAGCCATATTCAATACACGCTCTACTTCACCACCAAAATCGGCGTGACCAGGAGTATCGATAATGTTGATTTTTGTTCCTTTGTAAACTACAGAAACATTTTTTGAAGTAATTGTGATACCTCTTTCACGCTCTAAGTCGTTGTTGTCAAGGATAAGATCGCCTGTGTTTTCGTTGTCACGAAATAACTGACAGTGATACATAATTTTATCAACCAAAGTTGTTTTACCGTGATCGACGTGGGCAATAATTGCAATGTTTCTAATAGATTCCATCTGTGATTTTTAATGGGTGCAAAGGTACACTTTATTTTTACATAATCCTCATTAATTATTGAGTACCACCTACTTTCCTTGTAGATGTTGACTTTACCGCTATAATCTTAACGTTAAATTAATAGAAAAAATCCTTTTTTGGGTATTTGAAAAGTGTTATAAACGACAAAAGCTTCCGAATTATCGGAAGCTTTTGTGTATAAAAGTGATTTACTAATTACAGTTTTGCAACATGTTTAGTTAATTTAGATTTTAAATTTGATGCTTTGTTATCGTGAATGATATTTTTCTTAGCTAATTTATCAATCATAGAAATAACACTTGATAATTTAGATGCTGCATCTGTTTTATCAGTAGCAATTCTTAATGCTTTTATAGCATTACGAGTCGTTTTATGTTGGTATCTATTTAATACTCTTCTTTTTTCGTTACTTCTAATTCTCTTTAGAGCTGACTTATGATTTGCCATTTTACTTGTTTTTTTTTAAATTATTTATAAAATATCAGTTAAAAAAGAAAAACCTCCCACAATTATTTAAATAATCACTTCAGTTTTAACTAATAAAACAAAAACTCGAGACACAAGTTTAAATTCTACAAAACTTATTTACAACTAATTTGTAGTCCGTGGGAGAATCGAACTCCCATTTCTTGGATGAAAACCAAGTGTCCTAACCGGTAGACGAACGGACCAATAAATCGCATTAATTAAAAAAGTTGTAGTCCGTGGGGGAATCGAACCCCCCTTTCCTGGATGAAAACCAGAGATCCTAACCGATAGATGAACGGACCGAGCTTTTGTAATGCGGATGCAAAAATACAACTATTTTTTATTCGTACAATAGCTGATGTGTGTTTTTTTAATTTTTTTTAATATGCCTTCGCAAATAACACTCTCCCAACCGATGGACTACCCGTAAATACACAGCTTCCCGCCTCTTCTACTCTGTCTAAAGGGATGCATCTTATAGTAGCTTTTGTTAAATCCTTAATTTTTTCTTCCGTTTCTGGAGTTCCATCCCAATGTGCTGATACAAAGCCACCTTTGCTGTCTAAAATTGATTTAAACTCGTCAAAATTGTTGACTTCTGTGATGTGGGTGTCCCGATAAATTAGTGCTTTATCGAACAAATCTTTCTGAATTTGCGCCAATAAATCGTTAATATAGATTTCAATTCCGTCTTTCGAAACAATTTCTTTCGTCAAAGTATCACGTCTTGCTACTTCAAAAGTTCCGTTTTCTAAATCTTTTGGACCTACAGCAATTCTAATTGGAACTCCTTTCAATTCCCATTCGGCAAATTTGAAACCTGGTTTTTGAGTAGTTCTGTTATCATACTTTACAGAAACATTCAATTTCTTTAAAGCCAACATTACTACATTTACAGCAGTAGAAATTTCCTCTAATTGCTCATCTGATTTATAAATCGGAACAATAACCACTTGAATTGGGGCTAAATTTGGTGGCAATACCAATCCTTGATCGTCAGAATGCGTCATTACTAGAGCACCCATCAATCGGGTTGAAACCCCCCAAGAAGTTCCCCAAACGTATTCTTGCTTCCCTTCGGAAGTTGCAAATTTAACATCAAATGCCTTTGCGAAATTCTGACCTAAAAAGTGTGAAGTTCCCGCTTGCAAAGCTTTTCCGTCTTGCATCAACGCTTCAATACAATAGGTTTCATCGGCACCAGCAAAACGTTCTGTTTCTGTTTTCAATCCTTTTATAACTGGAATTGCCATAAAATTCTCAGCAAATTCGGCATATACGTGCATCATTTTTTCTGATTCTTCTAATGCCTCTTCTTTTGTTGCATGTGCCGTATGTCCTTCTTGCCATAAAAATTCGGCAGTTCTAAGGAACAATCTCGTTCTCATTTCCCAACGAACTACATTTGCCCATTGGTTAATTAATAAAGGTAAATCTCTGTACGATTGTACCCAACCTTTATAAGTAGACCAAATAATTGCTTCACTTGTTGGACGAACGATAAGTTCCTCTTCCAATTTTGCATTTGGATCTACCATTAATTTACCTGGTTTATCAGGGTCGTTTTTTAATCGGTAATGCGTTACAATAGCGCATTCTTTGGCAAAACCTTCCGCATTTTTCTCTTCTGCCTCAAACATACTTTTGGGAACGAATAAGGGAAAATAAGCATTTTGATGCCCCGTTTCCTTGAACATTCGATCTAATTCCGCTTGCATTTTTTCCCAAATTGCATAACCATACGGCTTTATAACCATACAGCCTCGTACGCCTGAATTTTCGGCAAGGTCAGCTTTGACAACTAACTCATTATACCATTTTGAATAATCCTCTGATCTTGTAGTTAAGTTCTTGCTCATGATGAAATAGTTTGGCATTAAAATTGTTTAACTTATTTTAACTAAATTGTTCGGCAAAACTAACTATTTTTGTAATGACCAACAATAAAAATACGTTTATATGAAAACTAATTATCTTTCTTCAGAAAAATCAATTCCAATTTATTATTATATTTTCTTGATAAGTATCTTTATTTCATCTTGTAGCTCTTATAAAAGTAGTTCATATTATGATAAAGACGGTATTTACGGTTACCAAGAAAATGAGAGAGAGAAAAATGTAAACACTAAAAATAGTGATAAATATAGAGACTATTTCAGTTCATTGAGGGAAGACACTCCCCAAGAAGAAGTTTTAACTGATATTGATAACTATTCTAGCTATAGCGAAAATAACCAAAATGAAAATTTCTCGGAAAATCCTGCGCAAAGTTACAGTGGATGGGGAAATAATCAACAACCAATTAATGTAATAATTAATGATAATAATTGGGGATGGAACAATTGGGGCTGGAACAATTTCGGGTATGGATCAAATTGGAATTATGGATGGAACTGGAATTTGGGATGGAATTCTTGGTATGGCCCAAATATAGGTTATGGCTGGGGCTGGAATAATTGGTACGGCCCAAATTATGGATTCAATGGTTGGGGTTGGAATAATTTTTATAATGGAAATTACGGTGGCTTTTATGGCAACAACTTTAATAACAATTATTCATATAGCAATGGAATTAGAGGACGTTATAGACGAGATAACGGAAGATATACTTCAAGAAGAAATAACACTGAGACTTTTAACAATAGTTCAGGAAGGGGGGATTCAGACTACAATAACATTAGAAATTCAAGCGGATTATCACCACGTCGCGCAACATCAATACCGAGAAATTACACCCCTAATAGAACTGAAAATTCAACACCAAGAACTCAAAATTCAACACCAAGAAGCCAAAACCCAACGCCAAGAACTGAAGCCCCAACGCCAAGAACTGAAAATTCAACACCAAGAAATTACACTCCAGGAAGATCAGAATCGTCAAGTCCAAGAAGTTATTCTCCAAGTTCAAACTCTGGAAGTGGTTCAAGCGGAGGAAGATCTGGCGGCTCAAGTGGAGGAAGATCTAGCGGCTCAAGCGGAAGAAGATAAGGCAATTCAAAATTGTTATTCAAATCTAAAACGTTTAACAAAATCTATGTAAAATGAAAAAATATATAACTTTATTCCTTTTTGGACTGACATCATCAGCGATTTTTTCGCAAAATATTACAGATGCAATGCGATTCTCTCAAGACAATCTAAATGGAACGGCTCGTTACAGAGCATTGAGTGGAGCATTTGGTGCACTTGGAGGCGATTTCTCTTCTTTGAACGTAAATCCTGCTGGTTCAGCAATATTTTCGAATAATCAATTTGCTTTAACTTTCAACAATTTTGGAATTAAAAACAACTCCAATTATTTCGGTACTTCAGTTAATGAAAACAGCTCATCATTTGATTTAAATCAAGCTGGTGGAGTTTACATTCTAAAGAACGCTGATAGAAAAAGTGACTGGAAAAAGTTCAGCTTTGCTCTAAATTATGAAAATTCTAATAATTTCGACAACTCAATTTTTTCCGCAGGCACAAATACAAATCGTTCTATAGATAATTATTTTTTAAATTACGCCAATCAAAATGGAGGCGTTTTGTTAACTAATCTAGAGTTACAAACAGACGAAAACATTACTGATTTATATGACTATTTAGGATCAAATTTTGGCTTTGGAACACAGCAAGCGTTTCTCGGTTTTCAAAGCTTTATAATTAATCCCGCAACTGATTATGATGAATCTACAAATAGAAATTACGTTTCTTTAGTTCCCACTGGTGGAAATTATTATCAAGAAAATTTTGTAGAAACAAATGGTTACAACGGAAAATTATCCTTCAATGCTGCTGGACAATACAAAGATAAATTTTTCTTCGGAGTTAACTTAAATACTCATTTTGTAGATTACAGACAAATAACGAGTTTTTATGAAGAAAATTCAAATAATTTACTTTCTGGAGTGCAACGTTTGCGTTTTGACAATGATTTATATACGTTTGGAACGGGTCTTTCATTCCAAGCGGGTGCAATTGCAAAAGTTTCAAAAGAAGTTCGTTTTGGTTTAGCCTATGAGTCCCCTACTTGGTATGAACTAAATGACGAATTATCTCAAGGTCTTGCAGTAGTAAGTGCAAATGCTAGAGGTGAACTACCAACAGATTTCGTAAATCCAAGAATAATAAATGTTTACGCACCGTATCAATTACAAACTCCTGGAAAATGGACTGGAAGTTTCGCGTATATTTACGGTAAAACTGGTCTTTTGAGTATTGATTATTCTATAAAAGATTATAGCAATACCCAATTCACTCCAAAAGATGATTTCAGAAATGCCAATCGTGAAATGACTAACTTGCTGGATATATCAAGTGAAATACGAATTGGTGCCGAGTATAGAATTAAAGAATTAAGTTTAAGAGCAGGTTACAGAATGGAACAAAGCCCATACAGAAACGGGAGAACAATTGGAGATTTGAGAGGGTTTTCTTCTGGTTTGGGATACAATTTTGGAGGAACAAAATTGGATTTAACATATTCTTACGCAGAAAGAGATTCTCAAAAACAAATGTTCGCTGTTGGATTGACCGATTCGGCCAAAATCACATCAAAAATGAATAACATTACAATGACTTTATCATTTGAATTGTAGTAAAAACAATACAAAATCAAAAAGCCAATCCCAATCGATTGGCTTTTTTTTGACCTTATATAATAGGAACAATTTACACAAAAAACTAAACTTTAGCGCTTGTATGTCTTTCAATATGTTCCTCTTTTGACAAATGCTCTTTGTACCAAGAAATTGAAAATTCCACCACCTCAACCAATTTCCCAGGCTCTTTAAATAAATGAGTTGCACCCGAAATTACCTGCATATCTTTTTCGCAATGCAAGCGACTAATTGCCAATTTATTCATTTCAATTACGGGATAATCCAACTCGCCAACAAGCAATAATGTGGGCGCAGTTACCGCGTGCAAATGATTCAAAGCCAAATCTGGACGACCACCACGACACACAACCGCTTTAATTTTGTTTTTAAAATGTGCCGCTGCTCCAAGTGCCGAAGCCGCTCCAGTACTCGCTCCGAAATACCCAATTGGAATTCCCTTCACATTTTTATGATGCAACAACCAATCGGTAACTTCAATTAATCTCGATGTGAGCAAGTCAATATTGAACGTATTTTCATAAATCGTGTCTTCCTCTTCCGTAAGCAAATCAAAAAGCAACGTTCCGAAATTTTGCTGATGAAGCATTTCTGCAACAAACTTATTTCGTGGGCTAAACCTACTGCTTCCGCTACCGTGAGAAAAAATCACAATCCCATCTGCATTCTTCGGAATCGCTAATTCTCCTTTTAAAGTAACTGATTTCAAAGGAATTTCTATGTTTTTAGTTTTCATAATTCAAGTATTAAAGTTGGTAAACAGCAAATTCTTAATTTATTATTTGAAACTCTAAATTGGCGATGTCGCACTCAACATTTCCACCACAACATCATCGTCAACTTGCTCAAAATGCTCATAAAAAGCACCCACACCTCTGAAATAATTCGACGCTTCTAAATAAACAAATTCGTCCGCCTCTTGCTGAAAAGTTTTCAAATCTTCATACGGCAAAACGGGAACAGCAACAATAATTTTGGCAGGTTTCAATTTCCGCAATGACTTAATCGACACCAAAACCGTGTTTCCAGTAGCAATTCCATCATCCACAAGAATTACGTTTTTCCCTTTCACATCAAGCGGCTTGTCATTTCCAACATACAAATTCAACTTCTTTTTAAGAAATTCTCGAATCCTAGAAATCTCAGAATTGATATAATTTTTGGAAATATTTGGGTAATAATCCACAATTTCAGCGTCCATTGTAACCGCCCCAATTGCCAATTCCTTATTATATGGATGCGGAATTTTTTTAGACAAAATAATGTCCATCGGAAGGTTCAATTTTTGAGAAATCACATACCCAACAGGAACGCCACCCCTTGGAATTGCTAAGATTATTGAGTTCGTATTTTCATATTCCAACAACTTTTCCGCAAGCAACGCACCCGCCTCTTCCCTATCTTTAAACAAATCGTAATACATAATAATTGAATTAAATAGTTAAACCTATACAATTATAAAAGTATTGATTTGTAGATAGTTATAAAATTATTATCGATGAAATGCACCATTTTCAAGGCAACTTTTTTTTGAAGCTATTTCCAGCATTCCATTTCAAGTCCTCATTCAAAAAGGTGTTTTTCTAAGCCGAAAAAGGAGCTTCCTGCGGTCGCTCTTTTACGGCAAGAAAAACTACCTTTTTTCATTCCGGGCTTTCCATTTCATTCTGGGCTATGGGTTTTCAGATTTCATTTGCATTTATTTTTAAAATCAAAAATCCGCCTTGAAATTTTCAAAGCGGATTTTAATTCATCCTTTTATTCTAACAATATTTAAATCAACTCATTCTATATCTCGTAGAGATTATATGTTGGTAATAGATAGTGATCCAGTTGCTTTTTGTCCCGTAGGGACTATACTTTTTTAATCGGACAACAAAATTAATTTTATTAAAATCATTTTTAAATCTGTGGCAAAAAAACTATTCCTGTAAATTCAGTTTGCTATTTTTTCGGCTATAACCAAAATAAATTACCAAACCAATCAACAACCAAATCGTAAAATAAATCCAATTCCAAACACTAAGTTCCGCCATCATATACAAGCAAGAAATTAATCCCAATAATGGAATTAGCGATAAATTTTGACGGTACGACCAAACCGTTAAGAACATCAAAGTAATCAGAAAAATCCACATTGGAATTTTATGCTTAAAAAGACTGAAACCCGTTTCAAATTTTTGTGAATCGGAAATTGGTAATGCTTTTATAACCGCTTCATACTGCGTTTCATTTTCATTGTATTTACTCAAAATAACTTCCAAATCAGGTTGCGAAGTCGTACTATTATTTTTATCAAAACCAACCAAATAGGAATAAACCAGTTCAGATTGTGTTTTATCCAATGACGTTACAATATCCTCAGGACTATTAATTTTCTTTTCATTAGTAATAAAATCCATCGTGCTTTTATTATTGTATTTAAAAGCATAAAACATTCCAGCTACTAATAAAACTGGAATAACAAATTTTGAATTCACATACGGCGTTTTGAATTTCCCACGAGGAATATCTGTTTTATTTTGCAATACCAAAACCCCTGCACAAACCAATACAAAAGCAAATAAAGTTCCAATACTGCATAAATCTGTTACCATTGTAAGGTTTAAAAATAACGCTGGAATAGCCACGACAAATCCCGTTACAACAGTTGCATACGATGGCGTTTTGAATTTTGGATGCACTCTTGAGAATTTTTTCGGCAACAATCCATCACGACTCATACTCATCCAAATTCGAGGTTGCCCCATTTGGAACACCAATAAAACACTCGCCATTGCTATCACCGCAGAAACTCCAATTATGGCAGACATTACTTTTAAATCTAATTTTTCAAATACAAATAACAATGGATCACCAACATTCAAATCCGAATAATGAACCATTCCCGTAAGTACCAATGCAATTGCAATGTATAAAACCGTACATATTATTATCGCCCACATCATTCCACGAGGCAAATCACGCTGTGGATTTTCGCATTCTTCAGCCGTTGTAGAAATTGCATCAAAACCAATATAAGCAAAAAATACGGCGGAAACACCTTTCAAAATTCCGCTAACACCATTTGGTGCAAAAGGTTGCCAATTGTCTGTATCAACATAAAAAACACCAACTGCAATTACCAATAAAATAATACACAATTTCACTAAAACCATTGCATTACTGGCATTTCGCGATTCTTTCATTCCACGATAAACCAATGCTGTAATTAAAATAATAATTCCTAGTGCAGGCAAATCAGCAACAATATGGAAGTTTCCAATTACTGGCGAAGTCGTCCAAGCCGTATAAGCCGCTTGCATTCCTGAACTCAAATTTTCAAAGGATTTTCCGCCTTGCATTAAAGCCGTTGCATCTTTGAAACCATTAGAAGCGGTTAAATAATCCATTTGAACCCAATCGGCTAAAACTTGCAAATGCAAATCATACTTGTGGTTCAAATTACCAATTATATTATTCATCAAACTCGTAAAATAATCACTCCACGAAATAGCGACCGTAATATTTCCAATAGCATATTCCATAATTAACGCCCAACCAATAATCCAGGCGATTAATTCTCCAAAAGCAACATAAGAATAGGTATAAGCGCTTCCCGAAACAGGCACCATCGACGCAAATTCAGCATACGCAAAAGCAGCAAAACTACACGCAATTGCAGTAAATAGAAATAAGAAAATTACAGCTGGACCACCATCAAAACTTGCTTTTCCAATCGTGCTGAAAATTCCAGCACCAATAATTGCCGCAATTCCAAAAGCTGCTAAATCTCTTGTTTTTAAATGCTTACCAAGAGAATTATGTCCATCGGCTTCATTTTTGGCAACTTGTTTTAAAATGTCTTGGACGGTTTTTTTTCTAAATAAATTGGAAAAATTCATATTTTATATTTTGCAAGATTAATTTAATAAAGTGAAATTATTATTGGTTTTTATTGAGAAAACATCAAATAATAAGTAAAACAAATATATAAAACGAAACCGAAAAACAATCTATTTGAATGCTAATTTAAAAATCGTTATTTATAATAAGGAAAAACTATCACTTCATAAAAATATATAATTGAAATTGATAGCTGACTGTTTAGTTCCGCAGTACATTTGTAGTATTAAAAAGAACATTAATATTAAATCATAAATTATGTCATTAGTAGGAAAAAAATTTCCAAGCATTGCAGTTGACGCCATCTCAGAAATGGGTGACAACTTAAAAATCAACATTTTTGAAGAAGCAACAAGCAAAAACAAAAAAGTAATTTTGTTTTGGTATCCAAAAGATTTCACCTTCGTTTGCCCAACAGAATTGCACGCCTTTCAAGCTGCTTTACCTGAATTTGAAAGTAGAAATACAATTGTAATTGGCGCATCTTGTGATACCAATGAAGTCCATTTTGCTTGGTTAAATACACCAAAAGACAACGGTGGAATTGAAGGCGTTACGTATCCAATTTTGGCTGATACCAACAGAAATTTATCTAACATTTTAGGAATTCTTGACATCGATTCAACCGAATATAGTGAAGAAACCGATTCTGTAATTATTGAAGGATCAAATGTGACTTTCAGAGCGACTTATTTAATTGATGAAACTGGAAAAATTTTCCACGAAAGTGTAAATGATATGCCATTAGGTAGAAATGTAAATGAATACTTACGTTTGATTGACGCTTACACACACGTTCAAACGAATGGTGAAGTTTGTCCTGCAAACTGGGAAAAAGGAAAAGATGCAATGACTGCCGATAGAAACAGCACCGCAGCTTATTTAGGTTCTCACTAATTTTCAATATCAATAACAATGGCAATTTCGGTATTTACTGTTGAAATTGCCATTTAAATCTAAAACTATGTTAATCGAATTAAACGAAGATACGTTACAGAATTTAGTAGCAACAAACGAAAAAGTGGTAGTTCAATTTTCGGCTTCTTGGTGTGGAAATTGCAGAATTATGAAACCTAAATTCAAGAAATTAGCTTCAGAAAATGAAGCGGTTACTTTTGTTTTAGTTGATGCTGAAAATTCTCCAGAATCAAGAAAAATGGCTAATGTTTCTAACTTGCCAACTTTTGCAACTTTTGTAAATGGTAAATTAGTTAATGAAACACAAACCAACAAAGCAGAAGTTTTAACGGATTTGGTAAATGAAATTCTATAAAGATGAAACTACCAGTAATCAAACATTTAACGCAATTTATTGAAGATAACGATCAAGATTATCTCATTGAAACAATTGAAGTTTTAGAAGCTTTAACAGAAATTCCATCATTGAAAGACGAAGAATTGGACGTAATTGGCGAATTAATTTCAAATATGTACGGTGCGCTTGAAGTTCATAAAATGGTAAAAGGCGGAATGGACAAAAAAGAAGCTTTGAACGGATTTATGAAACGTGTCTTGGGTTCTATTGATAAGTAAATTGGATTTTATTCTACCTTATAACTTAAAATTATAGGGAAATTATTATTCAAATTAAACTCTGAAATCTGTGAATTATGTAACAAATTAATAAAATTACGTAACTTTTTAAGGTGGTAAAAGAATGAAATTTGTATGTAATTAAAAAACCCTTAAACTAATTAAAATGATAACAGCTAAAACAAAAACAAAAAGTAAAATTGAAGCTACTAAAAGTAAAATTGAAGTTGCTAACAAAAAGTCAAACGAAATTCAAAATCGTAAAACATTTTTTGAACACGCTTTAGCTAACTTAAATAATAATCCTTTTAGAATAGTGATGGTATAGTATAAAGTTTCTGATTTTACACACCATCTAATTCATTACATAAGTATAAATCCACTTTAACATTTTTTGTTTGAGTGGATTTTTGTATTTAAATCAAAATTAATTTAAAAAATCAGCAGCAAAACAGTAGTATTTTTATACGTTTTAACAATTATTAAATAAACTTATTATCAATTTGTGAATTGTTCAATTTTTATCCAATTAAAAGAACCACCTTTGTTTTTTTATAGAAACCTTTTCCTTTTGACATTTTATATCCATAAAGTGTTATTCGTAAATATTTTAATCGATTTATAGCCCTGGGATTTTAGTTCCAGAATGTTTTGTCAGTGTGGTTTTAAGATTAATTACATTGATGACCTTTTATCATTACTTTATATCAAAAGATAATTAAGAATTATTCTTAAAATATTTATTAAACTAAATCCCAATGAAAATATACATCAAGTATATGGTTAGTAATCGTTGCAAAGACGTTGTTAAAGAAGAGTTGAAAAAACTTTCTTTGCACTTTGTGATTTTGGAATTGGGAACTATTGAAATATTGGAAACTTTAACAGAAGAAAACAGATTTTTATTACAAAAAGGATTGTTAGCCTCTGGATTGGAATTAATGGATGATAAAAAAGCAATTTTAATTGAAAAAATTAAAATGATTATCATTGAAATGATTCACTATTCAGAAGAAAATATAAAAATCAATTTTTCTGAATTTTTAAGCGAAAAATTACTTCATAATTACACGTATCTCGCTAATTTATTCTCGGAAGTTCAAGGAATTACCATTGAACAATTTATTATTTCACATAAAATTGAAAGAATTAAGGAATTAATCATTTACGGCGAACTCAATATAACTGAAATTGCTTGGAAAATGAATTATAGCAGCGTTGCGCACTTGTCCAATCAATTTAAGAAAATGACGGGTTTATCGCCATCACATTTCAAGAAATTAAAAGACAAAAGACGAAAACCAATTGAAGACATTTAGAATTTATTAAAACCCATATTAAACTTTATTTAAAAAAATAAATTATGAAATTCTCCCTCGAAAAATCTTCCAACTTCTTATATTACTTTGTAATAACTACTATCGTTTTGGTAATGTCATTTTTTTATTATCATTCCCAAAAAACATTAGAGCTAAATAAACTAATGGCTCATTCCCAACAAATTATAAGTAAAAATGACGCTATTTTATTAAACACAATTAATATTCAAACTGGATTTAGAGGATTTTTACTTACTGGAGATGAAAACTTCTTAGAACCTTTTAATAAATCAAAAAAAGAAATAATTCCAAATTTAAACGTATTAAAAACGCTTACTAAAGACAATGAAATTCAGCAACGTTACATTTCATTATTAAAGAAACAGATAGATTTGAAAATTGCGACTTTAAGTAAAAACATTGACTATTTTAAAAAGAAAAATATTAATGCTATTGAAAAAAAGGACGTATTTAAAGTTGAAAAAAATCAAACGGATCGTATTAAAAAATTAATTGAAGATATTAATAAAATTGAAGTCCAATTATTTAATAAACATAAGTTAGATAATGATAAAGAAAATCAATATTCAAGTATAATTTTATTGACAATTTTAATTTTATTGATTTTAATTTCAATTGTAATAATAAATAGCATTAAAAACCAAAATAACAGAAATAATGAATTAACAGCTTTAACGGATTCTCAAAAATCATATTCAAAATATACATTAAGCTTAATTGAGGCCAGTTTAGATCCGTTGGTAACAATTAATACCGATGGAAAAATTACGGATATGAACGAAGCTACCGTTAGAATTACGGGCATTGAACGCAACAAATTGATTGGTTCCGATTTTTTCGATTATTTTACTGAGCAGCAAAAAGCCAGAGAAGTTTATCAGGAAGTATTTGAAAAAGGTTCGGTTGCCGATTCTCCTTTAACGCTTCGAAATAAAGACGGAAAACTTACGGAAGTATTGTTTAATGGTTCGGTTTATAAAGATGATATTGGAAATGTGTTGGGCGTTGTAATTGTAGCTCGGGATATTGCGGAACAAAAATGGGCTTTAGATTTACGAATTGCGAATCAAGAATTGGCCTATCAAAATGATGAAAAAGAAAAAAGAGCAGCCGAATTAGCAATTGCAAATAAAGAATTAGAATATCAAAATGATGAGAAAGAGAAGCGAGCAAATGAATTATTTATTGCAAATGAAGAATTGGCATTTCAAAATAATGAAAAAGAAAAACGTGCAAATGAGTTATTAATTGCCAATGAAGAATTGGCGTATCAAAATGATGAAAAGGAGAAACGTGCCGCGGAACTTGTAATTGCAAACAAAGAATTAGAATATCAAAATGACGAAAAAGAGAAACGTGCCAATGAATTATTGATTGCAAATGAAGAATTGGCATTTCAAAATGATGAAAAAGAAAAGCGTGCTAATGAATTATTGATTGCCAATGAAGAATTAGAGTATCAAAACACGGTAAAAGAAAAGCGTGCAGCCGAATTAATTATTGCGAATAAAGAATTGGCATTTCAAAATGATGAAAAAGAAAAACGTGCTGCTGAATTGGTAATTGCGAATAAGGAACTTTTATTTCAAACTGGTGAAAAACAAGATCGTGCCGCGGAATTAGTAATTGCGAATAAGGAACTTTTATTTCAAACTGGTGAAAAACAAGATCGTGCCGCAGAATTAGTTGTTGCCGATAAAGAACTTGATTTTCAAAATAAAGAAAAAGAAAAACGTAAAATTGAAAATAAAGCGTTAGAAGTTTACAGTAATTCCCTAAAACAAGCCTCTCAATATTCGTTGAGTTTAATTGAAGCAAGTCGGGATCCTTTGGTAACGATAAATACAGAAGGAAAAATCACGGATATGAACGAAGCAACTGTGAGAGTTACGGGAATTGAACGTAAAATATTGATTGGCTCCGATTTTTTCGATTATTTCACGGATCAACAAAAAGCGCGAGAAGTATATCAAGAAGTTTTTGAAAAAGGTTCTGTTGCCGATTCCCCGTTAACGCTTCAAAATAAAGACGGAAAACTTACAGATGTTCTATTTAATGGTTCTGTTTATAAGGACGATATTGGAAATGTATTGGGAGTTGTTATTGTTGCTCGTGATATTGCGGAACAAAAACGTATTGAAAATGAATTGATTGAAGCTAAAATATCTGCGGAAAAAGCAACTGCAATTGCGGAAGATGCGCAAACAAAAGCTGAAAATGCAACATTAATTGCAAGAGAAGCGGTTAAATCTAAACAACAGTTCTTGTCCAATATGAGTCACGAAATACGAACTCCTATGAATGCAATTATTGGATTTACAAAGGTTATTCTGAAAACTGGACTTACTGCAAAACAGAAAGAATATCTGACAGCCATAAAAATTAGTGGTGATGCTTTAATTGTTTTGATAAATGACATTTTAGATTTAGCAAAAGTAGATTCTGGAAAGATGATATTTGAACAAATTCCTTTCAAATTAAATTTATCAATTTCGTTGATGCTGCATTTATTTGAAACAAAAATCCACGAAAAAAATTTAAAATTAGTATTAGAATTTGATAAAAATATTCCAGAAGTTTTGGCTGGCGATCCCGTTCGATTGAATCAAATTATTTTGAATTTGGTGAGTAATGCTATTAAATTCACATCAATTGGTCAAATTACGGTTAGTATTAATTTATTAAAAGAAGATGAAAATAATGTGTTCATTCAGTTTTCTGTAAAAGATACTGGAATTGGAATTAGTAGTGAAAAAATTGAAGGATTGTTTGAGAATTTCCAACAGGCAACTAGTTCTACTTCAAGAATTTTTGGAGGAACTGGATTGGGACTGGCTATTGTAAAACAATTAGTAGAACCTCAAGGCGGAACTTTAAATGTAGAAAGCACCGTTGATGTTGGTTCTACATTTAGTTTTATTTTACCCTTTAAAAAAACAGACGAAACGATAATTCTTGAAAGTGAAATTTTAGAAGTTGATAATGAATTGAAAGACATTAAAGTTTTGGTTGTAGAAGATTTAGAACTTAATCAATTGTTAATTAGAACTTTATTAGATGATTTTGGATTTGAATGTGAAATTGCAGCCAATGGAAAATTAGCAATTGAAAGATTAGAAAATAAAAATTTCGATATCATTCTAATGGATTTACAAATGCCAGAAATGAATGGTTTTGAAGCGACGGAATACATCAGAAACAAGTTGAAATTAACAATTCCAATAATTGCTTTAACTGCGGATGTAACGACAATTGATGCTGAAAAATGTATAAATGCTGGAATGAACGATTACATTTCTAAGCCTGTTGATGAAGGGAAATTATTCAGAAAAATGATTGCTTTAATTCAAAAACCGATGAGTGAGGAAACAAATTCTTACGCTTCAAATTCTTCTTCTACAAATGTTGATTTAAGCTATTTGATGGAACGCACAAAATCAAATCCGAAATTAATGTCGGAAATGATTTCCATTTATTTAGAACAAACACCAAAATTAATCTTTTCAATGAATGAAGGGTACAAAGAATTAGATTGGGAAAAATTACACGCTTCAGCTCATAAAATCATTCCTTCTTTTTCAATTATGGGAATAGCTTCTAAATATGAGAATTTAGCAAAAAAAATTCAGGAATACGCATCTAATAATGAAAATCACGAGGATTTAGGAACGCTAATTAAACAACTTGAAATTGGTTGTGAAGTGGCTTGTAATGAATTGGAACAAGAACTTAAAAATATAAATACTAAATTATAATGGAAACAACCGCCAAAAAAATTAGACTATTTTTAGTAGATGATGATGCTCTTTTTCTTAAATCGTTAGAAATTGATTTTCTAAGTCAAGTCGATTTTGAAATAGAAACATTTGCAACCGGAGAACTTTGTATTGCTAATTTATCAAGCAATCCAGATGTAGTAATCTTGGATTTTCATTTGAATGGAATTGATAAAAATGCTATGAACGGATTGGATACACTAATTGCAATTAAGGAGTATAATATTGATATTCCAATAATAATGCTGTCTTCACAAGACAAAATAGACATCGCAGTAAAATGTATGCACCACAATGCTTTTGATTATGTCGTGAAAAGTGAAACTGCATTTGTACGATTACAAAAAAATATTGCTACTATTTTTAGTGACCAAAAAATTAAAAAAGAATTGAATTGGTATATGGAAAGAATGTAATTTTTTACTTTAAATAATTTGGCACAATTATAAAAACCTATAAAACTTTGTACCTTTGCAACTTTGTACCTAATTATATGAGAATAGATATTATTACCGTTTTACCAGAATTATTGCGAAGTCCGTTTGAGGCATCAATAATGAAACGTGCTATTGACAAAGGAATTGTAGAAGTTCATTTTCATAATTTACGAGATTATACAACCAACAAGCAGAAATCTGTAGATGATTATCCCTTTGGTGGCGGTGCAGGAATGGTGATGACGGTACAGCCAATTGACGCTTGTATCACTCATTTAACAAGTGAAAGAAGCTACGATGAAATCATTTATATGTCGCCAGACGGAGAAACATTGAACCAAAAAATGGCGAATACAATGTCGATGTATGAAAATATTATTATCCTTTGCGGACATTATAAAGGCGTAGATCAAAGAGTTCGTGACCATTTTATTACCAAAGAAATTTCAATTGGCGATTACGTTTTGTCAGGAGGAGAATTAGGCGCTTTGGTTTTATCAGACGCTTTAATCCGATTAATTCCTGGGGTTTTAAGCGACGAAACTTCCGCATTAACCGATAGTTTTCAAGACGGATTATTGTCCGGTCCAATATACACACGCCCCGCAGATTACAAAGGTTGGAAAGTTCCCGAAGTTTTAACAAGTGGAAACTTTGCTAAAATTGACAAATGGCGAGATGAAATGGCGTATGAACATACCAAAAATAGAAGACCGGATTTGCTTGAAGACGCCCCCTAACCCCCAAAGGGGGAACTCCGCAAACTGACTACAAAATTTTTATAATTAAATGAGATGCACAACATTTCAAATAATTTATAATTTATAACTCATAATTAATAATTATTTTCTACTTTTGCACCCACATTTGACCAACCTCTGGCGAAATCCGCGAATGTTGCTCAGATTTAAAACCATAATTAAAAAAATTATCATGGCAGATTTAATGAAATTCGTTAAAGACGAATTTGTAACAAAAAAAGAATTCCCTGTATTTGGAGCTGGAGACACAATCACAGTTTTCTACGAAATTAAAGAGGGTGAAAAAACAAGAACTCAGTTTTTTAAAGGAGTTGTTATTCAAAGAAGAGGTTCTGGAAACACAGAAACTTTTACTATTCGTAAAATGTCAGGTGCAATTGGAGTTGAGCGTATCTTCCCAGTAAACTTACCAGCTTTACAAAAAATTGAAATCAACAAAAAAGGTGCTGTTCGTAGAGCTCGTATCTATTATTTCAGAGAGCTTACTGGTAAAAAAGCAAAAATTAAAGATAAAAGAAGATAGTCAAATGTCTTTTTGTCATAAATCCCGTTTCGATTCATTTCGAAACGGGATTTTCATTTTTATCAGTAAATCAGTTTTAAAATGAGGAATTCATTATATAAAAATTAAAAAACAATAAATCCATATTATTTCTATTTATAGCTAACATAATTAGACTGTATTAACAATAACGAAAACGATTTTTCTTATATTTGTCATCCTAAAAAAAAATTAATAAAATGTCTACAAAAACTAAAATATTTTATACGCTAACTGATGAAGCGCCTTTACTTGCAACTTATTCTTTTTTGCCAATTGTTCAAGCATTTACTGCAACTTCCAATATTGAAATAGAGTCAAGAGACATTTCTTTAGCGGGAAGAATTTTAGCCAATTTTTCTGATTTTTTAAATGAAGATCAAAAAGTAGTAGATTCTTTATCAGAACTTGGAAAATTAGCCACAGCTCCTGAAGCAAACATTATAAAATTACCAAATGTTTCTGCATCTGTGCCACAATTAAAAACGGCAATCGCAGAATTACAATCACATGGATATGCAATTCCAAACTTTCCTGAAGATCCTCAAAATGATGCTGAAAAGGAAATTAAAGCCAAATACTCTAAAGTACTTGGGTCAGCTGTAAACCCTGTTTTGCGAGAAGGAAATTCAGATCGTAGAGCACCAAAAGCAGTTAAAAACTTTGCCAAAGCAAACCCACATTCAATGGGAGCTTGGTCAGCCAATTCAAAAACGAAAGTTGCTTCAATGGAAAGTGGCGATTTTTACGGAAGTGAAAAATCTGTAACGCTTTCTGATGCTACCGATGTTAAAATTGAATTCGTTGCCAAAGATGGTTCAACAACAGTTTTGAAAGCAAGTACACCACTAAAATCAGGCGAAATTATTGATAGTTCAGTACTGAACTTGAATAGCTTAAAAGCTTTTGTTACTAAAACTATAAAAGAAGCCAAAGAACAAAATGTATTGCTTTCTGTTCACTTGAAAGCAACAATGATGAAGGTTTCAGACCCAATTATATTTGGAGCAATTGTAGAAGTTTACTTTGCTTCTGTTTTTGAAAAATATGCAGAATTATTTGCAGAATTAGGAGTTGACACAAGAAATGGTTTGGGTGATGTTTATGCTAAAATTGCTGGAAATTCATTAGAATCTGAAATAAAAGCTGCTATTAATCAAGCCATCGAAAACGGACCTGCTTTAGCAATGGTAAATTCAGACAAAGGAATTACCAACCTGCAAGTTCCATCGGATGTAATTGTTGACGCTTCAATGCCAGCAATGATTCGTACTTCTGGACAAATGTATAATAAAGATGGAAAACAACAAGATACAATTGCAGTCATTCCAGACAGATGTTACGCTGGTGTATATGCTGCAACAATTGACTTTTGTAAAAAAAATGGTGCTTTTGACCCAACTACAATGGGAAGTGTTCCAAACGTAGGTTTGATGGCTCAAAAAGCAGAAGAATATGGTTCTCACGACAAAACATTCCAATTAAATGCAGACGGAGTTGTTCGTGTTATTGACACCAACGGAAATGTATTAATGGAACAAAATGTCGAAACCAACGATATTTTCAGAATGTGTCAGGCAAAAGACGCTCCAATTCAAGACTGGGTAAAACTAGCAGTAAACAGAGCACGATTATCAAATACTCCAGCCGTTTTTTGGTTAGATGAAAACAGAGCACATGACAGAGAAATTACTGAAAAAGTAAAAAAATATTTAACAGATTTCGATACAACTGGATTAGATATTCGTATTTTAAATCCAATTGACGCAACAAATTTCACATTAGAAAGAATCATAAAAGGGCAAGATACTATTTCTGTAACCGGAAATGTATTGCGTGATTATTTAACGGATTTATTCCCAATTCTTGAGGTTGGTACATCCGCAAAAATGCTTTCTATTGTACCTTTAATGAATGGCGGAGGTTTGTTTGAAACTGGTGCTGGTGGTTCTGCCCCAAAACACGTAGAACAATTTATTGAAGAAGGCTACTTACGTTGGGATTCTTTGGGAGAATTTTTAGCATTAGGAGCTTCTTTAGAGCATTTGGGACAAACTTTGAACAACTCTAAAGCTATTGTTTTAGCAGAAACTCTTGACCAAGCAAGTGATAAATTCTTGGCCAATGACAAATCACCGGCTCGAAAAGTTGGGCAAATTGACAACAGAGGATCTCACTTTTATTTGGCAATGTATTGGGCAGAAGCACTGGCAAACCAAACTAACGATGCAGAACTAAAATCGATTTTCTCGCCAATTGCGTCTGAATTTAAAGCCAATGAAACTACAATCAATTCTGAGTTAATTGCAGCGCAAGGAAAGCATCAAAATATTGGTGGTTATTACCAACCAAACCCTGAATTGACTGGCAAAGCAATGCGACCAAGCGAGACTTTCAATTCTATATTGGCAAAAATAAAAGCATAAAACATAAACCATATTTAAATGAAAAGCTGTCAATTATTGGCAGCTTTTCTTATAAAATTTAAAATGAAAAAAATTCCCTTATTACTACTATTATTCTCAGCTTTCCACAGTTTTGGACAGTTAGGCTTTTGCAATGGCAGTAAAGGAATTCCCATTTTCACAGAAGATTTTGGAAGCGGAACTGATTACGGTCCAGCATTGCCAGCAGGTGTAAGTTCCTATACTTTTATCGCTGGAACTCCAAGCGACGGACTTTATACTTTATATTACAGAACCAATCAATACGGATCTTGGCACAATTCACCCGATCACACTCCCGACAATCAACCGAATGGATCAGACGGAAAATCATTAATTGTAAATGCAAGTTTCACGCCAAGTGAGTTTTACAAAAGAGTCGTTTCAGGATTGTGCGTAAATACCACTTTTGAATTTTCATCTTGGTTAATGAATGTCTCAAATGCAACTTCAACTGCTTGTTCTGGAAATAGTATTCCAATAAATGTTACATTTGAAATTTGGGATGCAACAGAAACTATTCTTTTACAAACGGGAAATACAGGCAATATTAACGCTACTTCATCAGCAATTTGGACACAATATGGATTGGTATTTACTACTGGTATAGGTCAGACTTCAGTAGTTTTAAAAATGAGAAACAATAGCGCTGGCGGTTGCGGAAACGACCTTGCCATTGACGATATTATGTTTCGCTCTTGTGGTGATTTCACAACAATTGGCACAACAGCAACAACTGGAAATACCTATTCCGTTTGCGAAGATGTTACGCCCATCAATATCAATTTACAAGTCAATAGTTCAGGAATAACACCAAACGTATTTCAATGGCAAGAGAGTTTGGATAATGTAATTTGGAATGATATTATTGGTCAAAATTCCAGTAATTACACAACTCCAAACATAACCACAACCCACTATTACCGTGTAAAAGTAGCACAAGATGTTGCCAATTTAAACAATGCATTCTGTTCAACAATTTCAGAAATTTTTAGCATCATAATCAAACCAAAACCACTGGCACCATTAAGTAATGGCAATTATATTATTTGCGAAAACGACGCAATTCCTGCATTATCAGTTACTACATTGGGTTCTGAAAGTGTCAATTGGTATGCTGCCGCAACAGGCGGAACGTTATTACAAAGTAACTCTGTTGCTTTCACGCCCTCAAATGCTGGGATTTTCTATGCAGAATCCTACACATTAAGTACCTGCGTGAGCATAAATCGAACAGCCGTTCAACTCACTATGAATCCAATTCCTGCAATTGTTCAAAACGAAACCGCCATAATATGCGAAACAAAATCCGTAGTTTTAGATGCCGAAATTAATAACGTAACCTACAATTGGTCAACCACCGAAACCACCAAAAGCATAACAGTTACAACTCCAGGAACCTACACCGTTACAGTTACAAGCCCAAATGGATGTATGAATTTAAAAACAATTGTCGTAACCGAAAACCTCATTCCAATTATCACAAACGTAATAATAGACAATCGGCAAGTAACAATAATTACTGCTGTTTCAGGCGATTACGAATATTCTTTAGACGGTATAAATTACCAAAATTCCAATGTTTTTGAAAACACAATTGGAGGCATTAAAAAAGCATATATTCGAGAAAAAAACAATTGCGGGAAAGACACTTTCGATTTTACATTGATTATAATCCCAAAGTTTTTCACTCCAAACGGCGACACCTACAACGACTTTTTTAGTATGGAAGGCTTTCAATTTATCAACAATACCACCATTGCAATTTTTGACAGAACTGGAAAATTAATTACCTATCTAAACAAGAAAAACGGAACTTGGGATGGAACTTTTCACGGAAAACCTTTACCCGCAAGCGATTATTGGTACAAAGCAATCCTTCAAGACGGAACAGAATTAAATGGACATTTTGCCTTAATCCGATAAAAAATCATCTAATGTCTTAAAGAAGATAAAAGATAAAAGACGAATAGATGAATAGATGAAAGACAAAGAAAAAAATCTGCGAAACTGCGGTTATAACTTTGTTTCTATTATTTTTCTTTATTCCTTTTGTGTCAAAAACTTTGCGTCCCTTGCGTGAACCTTTGCGCCCTTTGCGGTTAAAAAAAACTGCGACCATCCCCACAAAGACAAGAAAAAATGAGTGGTTTTAATGTAAAAGTTAAAGAATCTGAAATAAATTCAGATTGACAAATCAAAGGTTAAATTCAGATTTTCCAAATAACAGAAATAAAAAATAACCGAATTAACGATTAACCGATTAAACAATTAAACAATTTTCCAAATTAAAAATTTATTATGAAAATATAAACGTGAAATTTTAGCCCCGATAGCAGCGATATCCCACGCTTTTGGGCGTGGATATAGCGGATAGCGGGAAGAATCGTGAATAGACAAAGGAAAGTTCTGCTCCAAAAAAACAAAGAACTATTTCAGAATTTGGTTGGCGTGATCTTTGGTTTTTACATCAGAAATAACTTCGTCAATCGTTCCATTTTCATCAATTATGAAAGTCGTTCTGTGAATTCCATCATATTCTTTTCCCATAAACTTTTTAGGTCCCCAAACGCCAAAGGCTTCAATCACCGATTTGTCTTCATCCGCCAAAAGTGGGAAGGGAAAAACAAATTTATCTCTGAATTTGGCTTGCGCTTTTTGAGAATCGGCACTTACGCCCAAAATGGCATAATTGTTAGATTGGAAACGCTCGAAATTATCCCGTAAATCACAAGCTTCGGCCGTGCAACCTGGCGTATTTGCTTTTGGATAAAAGAAAACAACTAATTTTTTTCCTTTGTAATCGGCTAATTTGTGAGCATTTCCATCTTGGTCAACTCCTGAAAATTGTGGTGCTTTATCGCCTTTTTTTAATGTTGTCATGGTATCTGTTTTAAATTGAAACTGCTTATTTGAAAATGAAATTTAGTAAAAATATTGTAGTAAATTTACGATTCAAATTTAACGAAAAATGAATAAGCAAGAACGAATAACATTTGTTATTAATACGTTAAAAGAAAAATACCCCAGTATTCCGATTCCATTAGACCATAAAGATCCTTATACTTTGTTGATTGCGGTGCTTTTATCGGCGCAATGTACCGATGTTAGGGTGAATAAAATTACGCCTTTATTGTTTGCAAAAGCAGACAATCCGTACGATATGATTAAAATGTCTGTAGAGGAAATTAAAGCGATTATAAGGCCTTGCGGATTGTCTCCAATGAAATCAAAAGGGATTCACGGATTGTCACACATTTTAATTGAAAAACACGAGGGTAAAGTTCCGCAAAGTTTTGAATTCTTGGAAGAACTTCCTGCCGTGGGGCATAAAACGGCAAGTGTGGTGATGTCGCAAGCTTTTGGCGTTCCTGCTTTTCCAGTAGATACTCACATTCACCGCTTAATGTACCGATGGAATTTGACAAACGGAAAAAATGTAACGCAAACAGAAAAAGATGCCAAACGGATTTTTCCTGAGGAAATTTGGAATGATTTGCACTTACAAATTATCTGGTACGGACGAGAATATTCGCCTGCTCGGGGTTGGAATTTGGATTTAGATGTTATTACAAAAACGATTGGACGGAAATCAGTTTTAGAAGAATACTACAAAAAAAAATCCCGATAACATATCGGGATTTTGATTAATTAGCTAAAATTTCAATTGACATTTTACCAACTTTTAATACATTCAAGGCTTTTGAATAATTAAGTAAGAACTGAATTGTTTCTTTTTTTGGTAAAATTTTTGAACCTTTTAAAGCTTCTTGAGGGTAAATTTTCGCCATAATTAAATAAGAATTAAATTGTATTTAACTATAACGTAATATATTTTCAAAAAGTATTAATTGGTTAAAATAATTTGATGTTTGTCAATAACTTTTCTTAAGTTCATAATTGCATACCGCATTCTACCAAGTGCCGTATTGATGCTAACGCCTGTCGTTTCTGATATTTCTTTAAAACTTAGGTCTTGATACATGCGCATCATCAAAACTTCTTTTTGTTCAGCAGGAAGTTCTTCAATTAATTTTCTTAAGTCATTTTCTACTTGAGATGTAATTAATTGTGATTCAATGTTGGGTACATTATCTGACATAATAGAAAAAATTGAAAATTCCTCTGTTTCTCTGTACATCGGCATTTTTTTGTTTCTTCGGTAATGATCAATAATAAGGTTGTGAGAAATTCGCATTACCCAAGGCAAAAATTTTCCTTCTTCATTATAAGAATTAGACTTCAGTGTTTTAATAACTTTAATAAAAGTATCCTGAAATATATCGTCTGAAATATCTCTATCCGATAATTTGGAATAGATAAAACCGTAAATCTTAGATTGGTGTCTGTTAATTAAAATAGTCAAGGCGTTTTCATCACCTGCTACGTAATTTTTTACCAATAGTGCGTCTGGGATTTGTACATTAGCCATAAAAATACCTTTTAGTTGTTAAATAAATTTGAGAATTATCTCTAAAAAGTAGTTTTTTGTAATAGGCAAATGTTAAATTAGAATTAAATTATATCCAAATATAGCATAAAATTAAATTATAAAACAAATCTAAATTGAAAATTTAACATATTAAATACAATAAATTATAAAAAACTGAACAAATACGGTATAAAAATCAATTTATTGTACTAAAAATAGTTTTATTTAAACACGTGATTACTGATATACTTTAATATAATCAATCTTGAAATCTTGAGGAAATACTTTATTATCAACTTCTGGTCCACCGAAATTTCCACCAACAGCCAAGTTAACAATTATATAAAAAGGTTGGTTAAACGGCCAAATATCATCGTTTTTAAGCGTTGGTTGAAAGGTATATACCGAAATTTCATCAACAAAAAATTCGATTTTGTCTTTAGTCCAATCCATTGCATAAATATGATAACCGTCTTCAATATTTTCAAATTTAGTTTTCTTGGTATTGATAGTTTCGCCGTGGCTGTCTTGCGTGTGCAATGATGTGAAAACTATGTGTGGTTCTCTTCCAACATATTCCAAAATATCAATTTCACCACATTTTGGCCAACCAACATTTGAAATATTAGAACCTAACATCCAAAAAGCTGGCCAAAGACCTTGACCAACAGGTAATTTTGCTCTTGTTTCAAAACGCCCGTATTGAAACTGTTTCTTATTTTTAGTTGTTATTTTTGTAGAAGTAAAAACATCTGAATCTAATTTGGCTTGGATTACTAAATTTCCATCCACTAAAGTATGATTTTTTTCGGTATAGATTTGGCGTTCGTTATTTCCCCAACCGCATAAATCAGGACAACCATTTCCTAAATCAAAATTCCAAAAAGACATATCAAGCGTTTTGGAATTGAAATTTTCCTCCCAAACTAAAGTACGTTTTGTTGATTGAGCAAAACAAAAATTACTACAGATGAATGCAAGTAAAAAGTACTTTTTCATATTATTTAATTTGTATATTGAAAACTGCTTTCCAATGTTGTTGCTGAACTTCCACCTACAAATACTTTAAAATCTCCCGATTCTGCTTCCCATTTTGAATTAGCGGTGAAAAATTCTATTGTTTTTTCGTTGATTGCAAACGTTACTATTTTAGACTCATTAGGCTGTAATTCAACCATTTCAAATCCTTTTAATTCTTTAACCGGTCTTGTTACACTTCCAATTAAATCACGAATATATAGTTGAACAACTTCTTTACCAGCTACTTTTCCTAAATTTTTTAGTGTTACAGAAACTTGAATTTCTCCATTTTTAGAAAATATATTGGCACTTAATTTCAAATTAGAATAATCAAATTTAGAATAACTCAAACCGTATCCAAAAGGATATAATGGTGTATTTTTTTCATCGGAATAATGAGACCAAAAAACACTTTCTGGCTCGTTCATTGTTGGTCTTCCCGTGTTTTTATAATTGTAATAAATAGGTACTTGCCCGATAGTTCTTGGGAAAGTCATTGGTAGTTTTCCACTTGGATTATAATCGCCATAAAGGACTTGCGCAATTGCATTTCCGCTTTGAGTTCCCAAATGCCACGCTTCTACAATGGCAGGAATGTGAGCATCTGCCCAAGGAATTGTCAATGGACGACCGTTATTTAAAACCAAAACAATATTAGGATTTACATTAAATATTGCTTCCAATAATTCTTGTTGCACTCCAGGCAATCCAATTTCCGTTCTGCTTCTGCCCTCGCCTGTTTGCAAACCGTGTTCTCCCAAAACCATAACCACAACATCCATTTGTTTTGCAAGGGCAATTGCGTCTGCAAATCCAGATTTATCTGTAGTATTGATTTTTGTTTCCCAAACAAATTGCGTTCTTCCTACTGCTACATCGGCACCTTTTGAATAGGTCAGTTGGTTGTCTTTGTATTTTTGTAAACCTTCTAAAACGGAAACTGCTGTGTTATCATCAGCGGCAATTCTCCAACTTCCCAAAGGACTTGTTTTGTCATTTGCCAAAGCACCAATCAATCCAATTTTTTGACCTGATTTTTTTAATGGTAAAAGTTCATTTTCGTTTTTCAATAAAACAATTGACTTTTTAGCCATATCTAAAACATCGTCTTGAAATTCTTGTTTTCCAACAGTTTGTTTTTCACGAACTTCATCGCAATATTTATATGGATTTTTGAAAAGTCCCAATTCAAATTTAACTCTCAAAATTCTTTTTGCAGCGTCATCAATTAAGCTTTCTTTTACTTTTCCTTCTCTTACTAAATTGGCTAAATTTTCAACATACGCATTTGATTCCATATCTATATCTGAACCTGCATTTATAGCAATTTCAGTGGCTTGCTTGCTGTCTTTAGCATAACCGTGGTTAATCATTTCACCAATTGAACCCCAATCTGAAACTACAAAACCTTTAAAATTCCAATCACCTTTAAGGATTTGTCTTTGCAAATAGGAACTACCCGTTGCAGGAATACCATTGAGATCATTGAAAGAATTCATAAAAGTTCGAACTCCAGCATCGGCAGCAGCCTTGAATGGTGGAAAAATAGTATTTTGCAAAGTAGATTCACTTATATCAACCGTATTATAATCACGTCCAGATTCTGCGAAAGCATAACCAGCAAAATGTTTGGCACAAGCCAAAATAGAAGTGTTAGAATTGAAATTATCACCTTGAAAACCTTGAACACGAGCCATGGCAATTTTACTTCCCAAAAAGGAATCTTCGCCAGAACCTTCCATCACACGACCCCATCTAGCGTCTCTTGCGATGTCAACCATTGGTGCAAAAGTCCAATTTATACCAACAGACGACGCTTCTTCAGCAGCCATTGCAGCAGATTTTTTTATGGCAACCAAATCCCAACTTGCGGCTTCCGCCAATGGAATCGGGCTAATTGTCTTGTATCCGTGAATGACATCAAAACCAAAAAGCAGTGGAATTCCAAGTCGCGTTTCTTCAACAGCTATTTTTTGAATGGCACGAACATCTTTTACTCCTTTAACATTCAGCATTGAACCAACTAATCCATTTTTTAGATCAGCATATTTTTTGGCAGCTTGTCCGTCTTTTGGTGTTGGACCAGTAATGTCCCAAAAACCATTGTACTGATTTAATTGTCCTACTTTTTCTTCTAATGTCATTAGTTTCAAAATAGAATCAACTTTACTATCAAGCGGATTTGATTTATTATTAGAAGATGCAATTGGCTTGGAAGTCTTACAACTTAATATAAATAAAGTTGCGAGTACAATTCCATATTTTAGTAGGTTTTTCATTTAATGAAATTCAATTATTCATAAAAAACAACAAGAAGTAAATGATGAACTTCTTGTTGTTATATATTTATTAGTATTTTATTGGTAAACTCTTACATAATCAACTTCCATTGAAGATTGTGTGAATGTTGGATCTACAGTTCCTCCAAAAGTTCCTCCCATTGCGACATTCATAATCAAGAAGAAATCGCTATTAAATGGTAATGAATTAGTGTTTATAACAGAATGAAACAACACATTATCTACATAAAAACGAATTGATTGCGGACTCCAAATAACTTTGTATTTGTGGAAATCTGTAGAAACTCTTGAAGATAAGGTTTGACTTGTAACTGAATTTCCACCAGAACGTCCAGTATAATGAACAGAACCGAGTATTATATTTGGTTGATTGCCTTTGTGTTCCATTATATCAATTTCGCCACAAGCTGGCCAAATGTTGGTTGCGTAATTTTGTCCTAACATCCATAATGCTGGCCAAGTCCCTGCACCTGTTGGTAATTTTGCATTAAATTCAACTTTACCATACATGAATTCAAACTTATTTTCAGATTTCAAACGTGCAGAAGTATAAGAACTACCTGTTTTTTTAGCAGTAATTACTAAATTACCACCTTGAACAGTTACATTATTTGGGCTGTTTGTGTAAGTTTGAAGTTCGCCATTACCCCAACCGCCTTGACCTGTACCTAAATCATAAGACCACTTATTTGAATCAGGAGTACCATCAATTAAGAAATCATCTTCAAACACAAGTCTTGTATAATCAGTAGCATCTTGAGTAGGTTGAATAGTTGTAAAAGTATGGTACCAAGCCAAAGCTGGATTTCCACCCATTACGGCACGAACTGTCATTCTAGTTGCAGTAATTGATAGAATTTCATACGAACTTTGTCCAATATAATATCCCATAAAACCACCGTCAGAAAAATTCATCATTGTTCCTGTTGTACGAGTTAAATGATCTGGACTTGCCATTACCACTGATTCAGATGGTCCTAGATTTACATTTTTTAAACCTGTTGTATCATAATTGTAACAAGCATCATTTCCTGATGTTCCGCCTACAACGCTCCGAAAATCTTTATTAAAAAAAGTTTGTCCGTAATTTTCTAATTGGAATTTTAATTGGTTTCCAACTAAAGAAAAAGTCAATTCATTTCCATACAAACAAGAGCTTTCAGAAGAACCTGCTTTTTCCCAAGGAACTGCTTGATAGTAATTAGCAAAATAATTTTTAGCAGCATCACTATCGTTCTGACCAACTCCTAAATGTCCTGCTTCTGAAGCTGACCAATACCACGTTTTTTGAGAACCACCTGTTAAGAATTCAACAGTTTGAGGATCTTCAAAATTACTTAAAACGGTTACTTCCATTGTTGTAGTTGCAGCAATTCCACCTTTTCCAGTTGCAATAATTGTAACCGTGTAGGTATTCAAACCCGTTTTATTGTATCTTTTTTCAAAAACCCCTGAAGGTGAATTTTGAGAAGTACCATCACCGAAAATATATCGATACGAAATTGCGTTGTCTGCAGTTGCTGTAAATAAAACCTTCCCAGAACCATCTCCATTTAAAGCATCTGTATCGTTCTTACCAATAATATCCGCTTCCACTAGAAGATTTACAGGAGCGTCTAAAGCTCCGAAAGATTTAGATTCTTCTTGACAACTTGCCATTAAAAATAGCGCAAAAACGGTCACTATATTTATAATTATTTTTTTCATTTTAGTAATTTTAATGTTATGAATTTTAAGTATCATATAGAATTAGTTTGTCAATACTATTGAATCAAAATAGAAAGTATAGTTTGGAGAAGCATCTCCTTGCGTTCCCAAATCGAAAATAAATACTAATCTTTGATACGAATTTGTAGTCGATATAGCTGTATAATCAAAAGTTAATTCTTGCCAAGCATTTGCAACTGTACAAGTAGCTTCTCTTTCAAAATTTGTTCCGGGATTCGTTAAATTTTCAACTTTCAATAATAATTTAGCGCCAACTCTTGGAGAATACACTTTCACTTTGAATTTTTTATTCACAGAAAAATCGATTGGAGAAGAAAGAGCAATAAGACTTCCTCCCCAAACTTGTCCAGGACCTTTAACCATTTTACCTACAAAAGGAGTTGTATTAATTCCTGAAGGATTAGGATTTGCGACTCTTGTAGCGTTTCCTCCATCAAAATTTACGAAAGTATAAGGTAACGTTGTTGATTCAAAATCTAATGGCAAAAGAACCAAAACCGAACGAGCAACAGTAACAGATTGAGTATGAGGAACAGCTGATTGTTGACTTCCGCTAACGGCATATACTTTTACAATGTAGGTTCCAGGATTAGCATAAAGATGCGTTTTGGTTTCCCCTTGTAAAAATGTTTCAGGCACATCATTTGGATCTGCACTGTTAAAATAAACTTTGAAATTGGTTTCAAAATCTGCAGTTGCGTTTACATTTACTTCCATTGTATTAAGAGAAGAAATACTAACGTTAGCTACTAAATTAGTTGGTGGAAAGAAAGAAATCGTAATTTCTTTAGTGTATTCAGATTTTTTACCATTTACAGTAATACCTATAATTTTAACTGTAAAAGTTCCCTCACCATATCGGTGTGAAGTTGCTACACCAGCTCCAAGCAATGCAGGCTCAACAGTAGCATCTCCATAATAAACTTCAAATTGTGAAACCCCTTCACCAATTGGGATAATAGTTACGTTTCCAGTATTATCAGGGGCAATTGAAATTTTTGCAGAGATATTTAGAGGTGCTGCAATTGCTTCTAAATCGACATCGTTACTGTCTTTTGAACATCCAAAAAGGATTGTCAAAACGAATATGCTAATTAAAAATTTTATATTTTTCATAGTTCTAATTTATTAATATAATGGGTTTTGTTGCCAATTTCCATTAGAAAACTGAATTTCTTCAAAAGGGATTGGGAAAATTTCATTTTTATTTGCTGTAAAGCCCGTGATTTTTCCTGCTGCTTTACCAGTACGAACTAAATCGAAGAAACGGTGTCCTTCTCCAAGTAATTCTACTCTTCTTTCATTCCAAATAAAATCTGTTAAGGCTTGTCCACCAACTGTTATTCTGTGATTTGTATCACCAAAAGCTCTATCGCGAACTTTATTTAAATATTCTTGTCCTTTAGCATCATTTCCAGAACGGCTATTGGATTCAGCTGCCATTAACAAAACATCTGCATAACGAATAGAACGATAATTATTTGGATTGGTTAGATTTTGATCACCAGCATTAGCATCGCCTTTACGAGCAATGTATTTTCTGTTGAAAAACCCAGTGTGTTTATAACCAGTTCCGTAAGAAACACCTGAATTAGCTGCAGCCCAAGTAACAATATTTAAAATTGCAACATCTCTTCTGATGTCTCCAGCTTCATAAGCATTGTACGCTTCTTGCGTTGGAACATTAAAACTATATCCAGAATCAAAATCTAGGCCAGTATAATTTCTAATACCATTGAAACCCACAGCTACATTACCCTCACTGCATTGAAGACAATCAAAACTAGCTCCTTCAACATCGGTATATTGTACTTCAAATACTGATTCCGCATTGTTTTCTCCTGCATTTTCAAAAATAGAATTGTAGTTTGAAACTAATGAATACGTATTAGAATTAATTAAAGATTCCAAAACTGCGGCACTTTCTACGAATTTATCTTGGTATAAATATACTTTTCCAAGAAGTGCTTGAGCGGCACCTTTTGTAGCTCTACCTGACTGAACAGCTACAGGATTTAAATTGTCGATTGCATATTGCAAATCCGATTCAATTGAAGCATAAACCGCAGTAGTTGATGATCTTGGAATGGTTTTTTCATCGTTTACATTAAATCTTTTATCTCCATTTAAAGGAATTCCTCCAAAAAATTTAACCAATTCAAAGTGGTAATAGGCTCTTAAAAATCTAGTTTCAGCAATTATTTGATTTTTTCCTGAAAAATCAGTTTTATCTTTGAATTCCATAATGTAATTGCATCGTTGAACTCCAGCAAACATCCAATTCCAAATATCTTTAAGATTTGGGTTTACAGAAGTATGTGTCATTTCATCAATTTGTTGAATTCCTATTACATCGGTAGCACTTTCCCCACCAGACAACGTATTGTCAGATGCAATTTCTCCTAACATTACATTTATATAAGAAGATTGAAGCATATCATACGCTGCAATTAAGGCTTTATTGTATTCAGATTCTGAATTAAAATAATTTTCAGAATCAATTGAGTAGGGTGCTTCTTCGTTTATAAATTCCTTTGAACAAGAAATTATAACGCTAATTGTTATTAACAATAATAAAGCTTTAAGAATAGTATGTTTTTTCATTATAATAATTTTAAAAATTAACATTTAATCCAAGAGAAAAAATTCTTGGTGCAGGATAAAAACCAGAATCTATACCTCCCGTAATTGCATCTCCTGTATTTGCGGTAGCGTCAAAGCCTCTGTATTTGGAGAAAGTATAAACATTATTCACAGATCCGTACAATCTAAATTTTGACATTCCCAGTTTTTCAATAACATTTTTTGGCAACGAATACCCTAATTGAATATTTTGAATTCTTAAAAAGGATGCGTCTTCTACAAAATAACTTGAAAACAGATTGTTACTTGATGCACCCGTAGTTACTCTTGGAACAGAGTTGCTAGTTCCTTCTCCAGTCCATCTGTCTAGAACATAATTCAGTTTGTTTAACTTGTTTTCTGTTCTTTCATAATTTCTTATCATGTCATTTCCTACAGAAGCATAGGAATAGGTTATGAAATCAAAATTTTTATAATTCAGATTAATATTAAATCCTAATGTATAATCGGCAATTGATTTTCCTATATACGTTCTGTCTTTAAAATCAACAACTCCATCACCATTTACGTCTTTAAATCGAAAATCCCCTGGCGAAGTTGGTGTTCCTAAATTTTGTACTGGCGAAGCATTAATTTCCGTTTGATTTTGGAAAATACCGTCTGTTTGCAAACCATAAAAAACGCCTATTGGCTGACCAACTTCCATTCTAGTAGGTGATAATTGACCTATTGCAAAAGAACCTCTTTCAATATAATTGGTAGAATTTTTTACTTCAAGAACTTCATTATTGATAGTTGTAATATTAAATCCTAAATCATATTTAAAATCATTAATATTATTTTTATAATTTAAGACCAATTCAAATCCAGAGTTTTTAACTTTACCCGCATTTACAGCTGGTGCTCCAGAACCTGGTGCATAACTTCCATTTATTCCAGAAATTGGAACACCACTAATAATTAAATCAGTTCTGGTATTGTTAAAATAATCAGCTGTAATTTCTAACGTATTATTAAATAACTTCGATTCAAATCCTAAATCAATTTTAGTATCTGATTCCCATTTTAAATCATTATTAGGTATTACTCCTACTGCTACTCCTTGTGTAATTAAGTTATTAAAAACATATACCCCTTCTCCAGTCAATTGAGATCTATATGCATTTGGTGGTGCAACATCATTTCCTAATGTTCCGTAACTTCCTTTAATTTTCAAAAAGTTAACAATGCCATCCTTATTAAAGAAATCTTCTTGAGATACCAGCCAACCACCTAAAATTGATTTAAAATAGGCTACACTATTTTTTTCAGAAAAACTACTAGATTGATCTCTTCTAAAAATAAAGGATAATAAATATTTCTCTTTAAAATTATAATCTAAAGTTGCAAAAAGTGATGGTCGTTTGTAAGGTGTAGATTTATACGATCCGTTCGTAACAATACCTGCCAATGGCTCAGAGTTTGGATCTAATAATTCTAAATCTATTGATGTAGGAGGTCCAGCTAACGCAATATCTGCAAATTCCCAAGAATTATAGGGTACATTAAAACCTGTTGCAAATAAACCTTCTCCCTTTGATTCAAATAAAGTTCCTCCCAAAGTAAGTTTAAATTTGTGATTTTCATAAAGTGTCTTTTCAATTTCCGCGAATAAATCAAAAGTATAATTACTAAATCGAGTTGCCTTTTGAGAAACACTATTGTTTTTGACATTAAAAACTTTAGAATTCCCATAATTAACTCTTTTACTGAAAGATTTTCCAACATCATTAGCCGAGTCGAAACCATACCTTGTAGTTATTTTGATTTCAGTTATTGGTTTATATTGTAACACAAAATTTCCGTTTAATCTTTGTTGATTATAACTGTTGTAAGTGTTTTCAATTTGTGCCAATGGATTAATTACTTCGTTTCCATATCCAGGGGTAGCAGGAACTAGATTAAAAGTTCCGCTTCCATAACCAGCTACATAAGGGTCTAAAATAATAGTACCATCAGCGTTATATGGAGAAAAAGTTGAAGGTATATTAATAGCATTAAACAAAACAGATCCAATTCCATTCTCACTTAAACTCTTTCTATTATAATCAGTATAAATTATGTTAGAAGAAATATTAATTTTGGGGGATATATCAAATCCTAAAGATATTCTAGCATTACTTCTGTCAAAACCAGATTTATCAAGACCAATAATACCTTCTTGTTCAATTTTGGAAGCACTTAAAGCGTATGTTATTTTTTCAGATCCACCAGAAACAGAAATGTCTTTGTTAGTAATACCCGCTTTTTGGAAAATTTGATCTTGCCAATCCGTTCCATTTCCTAGACCATTAACAATTGGATAAGGCAATGCTTGACCGCCATTCCCATAACTTTCGTTGAGCATAAGTGCGTATTCGGTAGCATTTAATAATTTAATTTTCTTAGTCGTTTCTTGAAAACCAAAATAAGAATTAAATGAAACCTTTGTTTTGGAGTTTTTCTTACCCATTTTAGTGGTAACCAAAACTACACCATTAGCACCTTTTGAACCATATACTGATGCTTGTGCATCCTTTAATACCGTTACCGATTCAATATCTGATGGATTTAACAAGCTAATATCGCCTTCATAACCATCAATCAACGTGTAAGGAGCATTATTTCCGTTTGAAGAAATCCCTCTGATACGAATATTGAATCCAGAACCAGGAGCACCTGAACCACTAGTTACAACAACCCCAGCAACAGTTCCTTGTAATGCTTGAGTTGCATTAATAGGACGAAGTTCGTCAATTGTTTTGCTTGAAACTACAGATACCGATCCAGTAATATTACGTTTCTTTTTGGAACCATAACCTATAACGACTATCTCTTCTAAAGCTTCAGAAACAGCTTGCATTTCGATAGTGATTTTTTGAGATTTCGTTACTTTAAGTTCATACTTTTTATAGCCAATAAAGCTAAAAACAAGTTTTGAACCAGAAGGAACTTTTGAAAATTTGAAACTTCCATCAACATCGGTTTTGAAAAATTGCGATGTGTTTTGGATTTCTACATTTACACCTATTAAAGGTGTATTTGATTTTGCATCAATTACTTTTCCACTAATTTCTAACGTTTGAGAATATCCCAACGTTGAAATTAAAATAAAAGTGATTAGTAATAATTTTGATTTCATAATAAAAAATGGTTTGTTTAAGAAATATAAAAATATCGTTAAGAACGGAGAAAAAATTAAAAAGAACCACAACAAAAAACATACAATGTAAAAATAACTTAATATTAATCTGAATATGATACAAAAATCAACAAAATCAACTAATAACAGAAATCATAAAACACTAAAAAAAAATATTTAAATTGTAATTATTCTAAGTTAAAATTAACAATGTTGTAGTAATGTATAGTTTAATAAAGAATTAAGCATAGCGTTAAATCGATAAAATATACTCCACAAGACCTTGTTCGTGTGATAATTCCATTTTTTTACGCAAACGATAGCGTTTTATCTCAACACTACGAACGGAAATACTAATTAATGGCGCTACTTCCTTTGAAGAAAGATTCAATCGAAGGTAGGCGCAAAGTCTTAAATCGTTTGGCGTTAATGAAGGATGCGCTAATTTTACCTTCTTCAAAAAATCTTTGTCTGCATTGTCAAAAGCTTCTTTGAAAACATTCCACGAATCTTCCTCGGAGATATTTTTAGTAATGTTAGAAATTACTGATTTAATACTTTTATTTCCTTCTTCAGTAGTGTTTTTTAAATCTTCTTTAATCAAAGTCAATAATTCGTTTTTCTTAATTAAGCTCATCGTTGAAACTGCCAATTCTTTATTTTTTGTATCTACATCTTGAGATAGTTGCTCGTTTCTAAGTTTCATAAGTTCCTGAGAATTTTCTAATTCTTTAATTTCGAGCAATAAATTATTTTCCTCAATCAACTTTTCGCGTTGTTTATAATAATATTTTTTATACGCTTTATTGATAAAATGTGCCAAAATCATAATTATGATTATATAAAAAATAATAGAAAAATTTGTTGCATACCATGGCTTTAGTATTACAAAAGTATAAGTAGCCAAATTTTCAGGTGATGAATTAGCAATTTTTGCTCTCACTTTAAAAGTGTATTCACCCGGAGATAAATTCTTGAAACTGACTGTTGATTTTGCATTCCATTCACTCCATTCGTCTTGAACACCTTCTAATAAATATTGATATTCAGCATTTATATATTTATTATATTCAGGCACGGTATAATTGAATGTAATATTGTTTTCAGCATATTTAAACTCACCAAGCTCAGAAATAGAAGCACTAAAAGACTCTTCATTTAATTTATTAATACTTATATTTGAAATGGAAACCGTATAGTTTTTAAAACTTAAATCATTGATATTCATTGTATAATAACCATCCGTAGTTCCGATAAGATAGCCATAATTGGAAATTTGGGCAATGTTTTCAAAACCAGACATTGAATTTGTCAAAGCGGAAGGAATTGGAATAGTATTTTGTTTTAAATCAGAACTCAATTTACTTAAAGTATAATAATGAATATAATTTTTTGAAAACAACCAGATTTTATTGGAATTATCAACAATCATTTTCCCTGAAGTATATTCATCTTTTTCAAAAACAGAACTCAATAATTTATCTTTTTCAAATTCCTTTGAAGTTGTATTTAATTTGAAAATACCTTCTTTATAAGCATAGTAAATCACGTTATTGAATTTTACCAAACTTGCATTTTTCCCTTTTGTAGGAGATTGATAAGTTACAAACTTATTTGTTTTTAAAAGCTTATTATCTAATTTCAATCGGAAAACTCCTTTGTATTCATGGCTTACATATACATCCAAAGAATTGGTGATTTCAAAATACCGAGATGAATAGTCAAATCCATAAATTTTATTTCTGAAAACCCATCGGTTATTTAACTTTTCTAAAACAGAAATACCGTAATAATTCCCTTGTAAAAGCAAGTTACTATGATTTGGAACAGCCGAGAATTTCCAAGTTCCAGATTGAGAAAATATAGGCGTTGCATTTCCATTTTCAACAATAAATGTTCCCGAATCGTGACCACAAAAAAGCGTTTCAGCATTTTCATATAAAGACCAAACCTGCCCTTTTGTTCCGCTTACAAATTGAAATTCGTCATTTGTACCAAAATTTTTAAAGAATAAACCTTGATTGGTTCCGATATATAATTTTCCGTTATGAGAAACAGAGGCGTAAACTGTACCCATCATTCCTGTATTATCAGAAAAACTTTTGACAGGAGATTGAATATTGATACAGTTTATTCCGTTATCTAAGCCAATCCATAAATTTTTATCCGAATCTTCAAACAATGACAATACAGTATTATTACTTAGTCCTTTATTTTGAGTGATATGATATTTTACTTTTCCCTCTTTTGATAAAATATAAATCCCATTGGAAACGGTTCCTAATGCAAAACTTCCGTCGGATAAAATTTTGCTACTGTAAATTGTATTTGAAGTAATTGCTGAATCGGCATCTATAGAAGATTTCGTTACAGTTTCACCTATTAATTTAAAAAGTCCATTGGATTGTGTTTGAATTAGCAATCCTTCATTAGTAGCAAATACGGAAACTATTCTATTACTTTTAAAAATTGGATTATTAGAAATCAATTTACTTTTTCCGTTTTCAATTTCATAAAGCCCTTCATTAATAGTTTGAAAATAGATAGAATTATTAGTTCTAAACGATTTTACAATGCCGTTTTTTGGAGTAATAATATTAAATTTTCCTGTTTTAGTATCGTAAATAAATATCTTATTTAGAGATTGAAAAATAACCCATTGATCATAATTTAGAATGTTCCAAAATTGTTCATCATCTTGGATTTTACTTTTTATTGATTTACTAAGGGAAGTGTATTTTAATTGTCCATTAGATTGGCGAACCCAATACCCAAATTCCATATAGCAACCCGTGTAAATTTTATTGTCAATTACTTTTACAGAACGAATAATTGTTTCATTTGGAGAGGGATATAAAGTCCAATTTGAACCATTGTATTCTAAAAGACCTTCATTATTCGCAAAGAAAATAAAGTTGTTTTTGTCCTGTGAAATCATCCAATTTTGATTTCCTGCCCCGTAAGTGATTGGATTATACTTAACTATAGGCGGTAATTCCTGACCAAAAGCCAAGAAACCGTTTATAAATAGTAACACATATAGAAATTGTGGAAATTTAATTTTTAACATTTATGTAGGGATTAAGGAGAATTCAATCATAAAGATAATAAAACAAATACAAATGACAAAAAATTAGTAAAAAACAAAAAACACGTTCTTTTCAGAACGTGTTTTTGTATTTAAAATTTAAATCTTACTTATTTTTTAACAATTCTTGAAGCTGATGAAACTCCACCAATTATTGTTTTAACAACATAAATTCCAGTTTTAAGGTTTGCAATATCTAAAGTAACTGAATTACTATTAGGGTTTTTAGCCAATACTTCTTGACCTAAAACATTAAATAAAGAAACACTTTCTACTAATTCATTTGCTTCAATTGTGAAAACAGATGAAGTTGGGTTTGGATACATTTTTATTTTAGTAGTGTCAAAAGTATTTAAACTTAATGGAGCTTTCCAAAAATAAAAATTATCTATGTAAACAGTAGCTGGTCCTGTTGGGTCAATTAGCAATTGAGTAATAGTTGTTTTATTGGTTAATAAAGAAAAAGCCGACATGTCAATATCTAAACTCTGCCATGAACCTGTAACTGTAGTAGCTCCAAGAAAAGCAAAAGCTTCGCTAACTGGAGTGGTCACAGTATTAACTATTTTTACGCCAATAGGGTTACTATCTGGGGTCCAATAATCAATATGCATTTTTTCCATAGAAGATAAGTTGATGCCACTACCATAATTTGTAACCATTGCTAAAAATTCGCCCACAAATTTCCAAGTATTATTTCCTTGAATTTGTAAAGCAGTAAATGTAGACGGTGAAAAACCCGCTGGTAACTCATCTAAAATAACGTTGCTGTATGCGTTGCTGAATATTGAAATTACATCAGTAGCTACTCTTACAGGAGGTGTTGGAGCAGCAACAGTAGGCGCAGGAACGACTGGCGCTACAGCGCTAAGACCTTTAAGATTTTTAATATAAAATATTCTTCCATCTGGTGTACCATATGTATTACCAGCAACGTTCCAATTAATGTGTAGAGCAAAATCAGAATAATCACCATTTGCAGGTACTTTATTATCTAAGCTTTGGTTAAAAGTGAACGTTAAAGTTTGCCATCCAGATCCATTATGGGTAGCGGTTGTAACAGACTCTGGAGCTCCTGCAACACCACCTTGAGCTTTTGGGGCTATAACTATAGCAGTAGTTGAATATACATCTAACTGCATTGTCAATTGGGTTGCGGCAGTAAGTCTGTAATTTGTAGGCAAAATAACATCTAGACCTTGCCAATTTGCAGCTGGACTACCATTAATAAGTGTACTGTTATTGGTTATCATAATCACTTGATCAGTACCTACGGGATTAGTAGCATACGCGGCAGTTGCGCCTCCAAATGTACCCTGTAAACCAGTACCATTAAAAGATTCTAATAAATTGTAGGTTTGTGCAGAAATTTGTTGAATCCCCATTATTAATGAGAATAAATAAATAATAAAAGTAATTTTTTTCATAATTTTTTTTTTGTTAAGTTATTTATCAAATTTAAAAATCATTATTGTTTATCACATATTCATAAAGTATATAAAAACTATACATTCAAAAAAATTATCATTTAAATTAAAAAAAACAGTAAAATCAGTTATAACAAGAGTTAAAGGATAGAAAATATTAACATTTAAAACGTTTTTAAATTGTATTTAATTAAAAAATGTTGAGGTAATGTAATGGTAAACTATTTCGATTTCGTAAACATAAATTTAAAAAAGGTGCTTTAAAAACCAAAAAAAGCATCAAAAAACATAAATTATATAAAAATGATTAATTAAATTAAATTATCAAATAAATACCATATCAATAAATAGTGATGAAAATAACTGTCAAATTAACAGTTTAACTTTTGTTGTAAGTTTCTCATATTATAATTAATTATCTTTGCACTCATTATAATTTGGCTATGATTAAAACTGATATTTCAAAACTCGAACCTAAGAAAAATATTATTATAAAAGGTGCTCAAGTTCACAACTTGAAAAACCTTGATGTTGCTATTCCTCGCAATAAATTAGTGGTTATTACTGGCTTATCAGGTTCTGGGAAATCGAGTTTGGCTTTTGATACTTTATATGCCGAAGGACAACGCCGCTATGTTGAAAGTTTATCGTCCTATGCTCGTCAATTTTTGGGAAGATTAGACAAGCCGAAAGTTGAATATATCAAAGGAATTGCGCCTGCAATTGCAATTGAACAAAAAGTAAATACTACCAATGCCCGTTCAACCGTAGGAACTTCAACAGAAATTTATGATTATTTAAAGTTATTATTCGCTAGAATTGGTAAAACGTATTCTCCAATTTCGGGATTGGAAGTAAAGAAAAATACGGTGTCGGATGTTATAAATACAGTGAAATCATTAGAAATAGATAGCAAATGGCTCCTTCTTGCTCCTATTCATTTAGAAAAAGGCAGAGCATTAGAAGATAAATTAAAAGCACTTTTGCAACAAGGATTTGCAAGGATTTTGGTTAAAAATGAAATGATTCGTTTGGACGAAATCGACGCACATTCTTTAGACAACAAAGAAGTTTTACTGATAATTGACAGAATTGTAATCAAAGATGAAGAGGATTTTTTCAATCGACTTGCCGATGCGGTACAAACTGGTTTTTATGAAGGCAAGGGAATTTGCTTTTTACAAGAAGTTGCAACTGACAAACGTTTTAGTTTTAGCAATAATTTTGAATTGGATGGAATTTCGTTTTTAGAACCCAATGTTCACTTATTCAGTTTTAATAATCCTTACGGAGCTTGTCCAGTATGTGAAGGTTACGGAAGTGTTATTGGAATTGATGAAGAATTGGTAATCCCAAATACGGCTTTGTCTGTTTATGAAAATGCCATTTTTGCGTGGCGTGGCGAAAGTATGGGTTGGTATCGAGATGAATTGGTCAATAATGCCTACAAATTTGATTTTCCAATTCACAAACCGTATTACCAATTATCGGATGAAGATAAAGCAGTTCTTTGGAATGGAAACAAGTATTTCACAGGATTAACAAAATTCTTCAAAGAATTAGAAGATAAAAATTATAAAATTCAAAATCGGGTAATGTTATCAAGGTATCGTGGCAAAACAAAATGCCATTCTTGTAAAGGAAAACGCCTCCGAATTGAAGCTTCCTATATTAAAATTGGAGAAAAAACAGTATCTGACTTGGTTGATTTATCCATCAAAAAACTGGTAACTTTCTTTGAAAAATTAGAATTAAATGATTTTGATCAAAAGGTTGCCAAACGACTTTTGATAGAAATAAATGGGCGATTGAAGTTTTTAGTTGATGTAGGATTGGATTATTTAACACTAAATAGAAATTCCGCTACATTATCTGGAGGAGAATCACAACGCATCAATTTGGCAACTTCTTTGGGGAGTAGTTTGGTTGGATCTATGTATATTTTGGACGAACCAAGTATTGGATTGCACCCAAAAGACACAGAAAGATTGATAAAAGTGCTGCTTTCACTTCGAGATTTAGGAAATACCGTAATCGTTGTTGAACACGATGAAGATATTATGAAAGCTGCCGATATGATTATCGATATTGGTCCTGAAGCTGGAACTCACGGTGGAGAATTGGTCGCACAAGGAACATTTGAAGAAATTCTGAAATCTGATTCACTAACGGCTAAGTATTTAAATGGAAATTTAGAAATTGCTGTGCCTAGAATTCGAAGAAAATGGGGAACTTATATTGAAATACTTGGCGCCCGTGAAAACAATCTGCAAAATGTAGATGTCAAATTTCCATTGGAAGTTTTAACAGTAATTACAGGCGTTTCAGGCAGTGGAAAAAGTACTTTGGTAAAGAAGATTTTGTTTCCTGCAATGCAAAAGAAATTAGATGGTATTGGAGAAAAAGCGGGTCAATTTACAGATATGCAAGGCTATTATCACAAGATTAAGCACATTGAATATGTCGATCAAAACCCAATTGGTCGAAGTTCCCGTTCAAATCCAGTTACCTATATTAAAGCGTATGATGACATTCGAGATTTATATGCTAAAGAAAAATTATCGAAAATTCGAGGGTATCAGCCCAAACATTTCTCGTTTAATGTTGATGGCGGACGCTGTGAAGCCTGCAAAGGCGAAGGTTCTATAAATGTAGAAATGGTATTTATGGCAGATGTGCAATTGCCTTGCGATGCTTGTAACGGAAAACGTTTCAAAAAAGAAGTCCTTGAAGTTTATTTTGAAGGAAAAAATATTGACAACATTTTAACGATGACGGTTGACGATTCTTTAGAATTTTTCAAAGCAGCAAATCTGACCAAAATAGTTCAAAAACTTCAACCTTTGCAAGATGTGGGATTGGGATATGTTCAATTGGGACAATCCTCTTCCACGCTTTCTGGTGGTGAAGCACAACGAATCAAGTTGGCATCTTTTCTTGTAAAAGGTAGTACAAAAGACAAAGCATTGTTTGTTTTTGATGAACCAACCACAGGATTGCATTTTCACGATATTAAAAAATTATTGACCTCGTTTGATGCATTAATCGACAAAGGACATTCTATAATTGTGATTGAACACAATTTAGATATGATAAAATGTGCCGATTATATCATCGATTTAGGTCCTGAAGGTGGTGAAAATGGCGGTCAAATATTAGCCGTTGGCACACCCGAAGAAATCATTAAAAACAAAGCTTCTATTACGGGAAAATACTTAAAAGAAAAACTTTAAAGTTCATTCTATAACTTTTTTGATGTAATAAGTTATAAAAATTCGATTTTTAGTTATATTTGATGCTAAATACTGAATTTATGAAACAAAAATTACTATTATTCGCATTGCTCCTAATTCAATTTTTAGGATTTTCTCAACGGTATAGATATACAAACACACTTTTCCAAGCTTCAACCATAACGCAAAATGTGGTCTATGGTTCGGCACCTTTTATTAACGGGCCGCTATATACTATGGAACAAAGCACAACCACTCAAAATTTAGTGATGGATGTGTATAAACCGCAAGGCGACACTTTTACAAACCGACCTGTAATTATTTTTGCACATCCAGGTGGCTTTTATACAGGAAGTAAAAATGTTGATGATATGATGGCTTTTTGTGATTATTTCGCTCGAAAAGGATATGTCACCGCCACAATTGATTACCGCCAAGGATTTAATATCGCATTAGGAAATACCGCAATGCACTCTACAAGAGCTGTTTATAGAGGACTTCAAGATGGTCGAGCTGCCATTCGTTATTTTAGAGCCAATGCGGCAACGTACGGAATTGACCCAAATAAAGTCTATTTCGTTGGAAGCAGTGCCGGTGCATTTATCGCTTTGCACAGTATTTATTTAGATGAAATTTCTGAGAAACCTATTGAAGCTAGTACATATGATTATACAAATGTAACTTTTCCTTTTTTCCATCAAGCTCCCAATTTAGGAGGTTTTGACATTGGTGCAAATCTTAACTTTAATGGAAAACCCGATGCCGTAATTTCAATGTGGGGCGCTGTTCAAAGCACTAATTTAATCTCTTCAAATAATAATACACCCGTTTTTCTAATTCACGGAGAGGATGACACAACGGTTCTTTTTGATAATGGAAGCCCTTTTGGCTATACTTCTTTGCCAACTACTGACGGAAGTAATCTTATTAATAATCAATTAAATACGTATAATTCTACCAATAAAGAGACGTATTTTGTTCCAGGAGTTGGTCACGAATTTTATGGCGTTTCCAATGGAACTTGGGATGCTACAACCGGCGGAAATGCCTATTGGCCGATTGTTTTAGATCGCTCGACTTCATTTTTATGGAAACAACATAAGCCAACTGCCGACTACACCTCTGCGCCTAATGCACTGACAGTCAACTTCACAGACACGAGTTTGGGAGCAACTTCTTGGTCTTGGGATTTTGGCGATGGCACAACCAGCACTTTACAAAATCCTTCACATACTTACGCAGCTACGGGAAACTATAACGTTGCTTTGTATATTGAAAATTTGAACAAAAGTTGGGACGAAATTAACCACCCAATTACGCTGTCAACTATGGGATTGGCTGATAATTCTAAAGGATTATTCCAACTATATCCAAACCCGACAAATGGAATTGTAACCATTTCATTAGCGAAATCAGCTTCAAAAGTGAACTGCCAAATTATAGATTATTCAGGGAAAATAGTACTTGAACAGGAACTTTCCGACAGCCAATTATTTAATGTAAATGTTGAAAATTTAGCTAACGGATTGTATTTCATTAAAATAGCAATGGACGAAACTGTTGGTTTTGCTAAAATAATTAAAAACTAATTTTAAAATTTTATTTTGGGCGTTCCCAAAAGGGCCGGGCTTTCCGTTGCAATCCAAGCAAAAAGCTTGGGATTTTCACTTCAATCCCTAACGCAAATCTCGGATATATTTAGATTTTAGATTTCATCAACATTGAAAAAAAAACTTCGTAATGAAGATTTTTTTTGTTTATTCAATTACGATTTTCTTAGTAAATCTTTTATTTCCAGAAACAATAACGGCGAGATACATTCCCTTACTAAAATCAGTAATAGCAATTGATTCCGTTTGTTTTGCTTGATCAAATACTTTAGAAAAAACGGTCTTTCCTTGCAAATCAACCAAGTTAAAAGTGTAATTTCTATCCAATTTACCACAATTGATATTCAAAAAATCTTTCGTTGGATTTGGGAAAAAACTCCCTTGAAAACCAGCTTCAAATTCTTCATTTGACATTGTAGTATCCACAACTGCAAAATGCAACATTGCACCTATTGCAGCTTTGGCAACATTATAATTGTAGTTAGGATCCATATTAATCAACAAGTCCGTGGAAGTATGTTTGTGTATAGTTTCATTCTTTTCAAAAAAACCAGTAATTATTTCATTGTTACTTTGAAACGACATATAGTCCGAGGCGTACGCACGATCTAAAAAAGTACCTAATGGCGAATACAAACCAACACAAGTCATTAATTCATTGGTAATTGTATTTGAAGCGTCATTATTTGAAGTTGGATTTGACAAATCTCGTTCGCAAGTAATCGTATTATTAACCATTCCTGCAACTCCGCCAACTTCATCTAAATTGAAAACCAATTTAATATTCATTTTTGGCGTTGTACTATTCACAACCGATGAAACAAAATGCTGACTGCCTTTTAATCCGTCTTCTTCCCCACTAAAATTGATGAATTTTATAGAATATTTTGTTGGAATATTTTGCAATAATCTGGCAACCTCCAAAATACAAACCAAACCGCTTCCATTATCATTAGTTCCTGTGCCATTTATTGAATCGTAATGCCCATCAATAATTACAAAAATATTTGGATAAACAGTACCGATTTTAGTCACAATTAGATTCTTGCAAACCGCTGTAGAACCTGTATAAGTATAAGAATCTTCGGTAATTTGACTTGCAGTATATCCGTAACTCAAATACTTATTTTTCAACCAAGTCAAGGTATTGTCAAGCGCAATAGTTCCTCTGCGTTTTACACCTAAATTCTCGTATTCGATTAAATTTGATGTAACATTAGTTGCCAAACATTGATTTACAACTGAAGCATAATTAGGATTATAAACCTGAGCTGTAGTTTTGAATACTGTTAAAAATAAAATCGAAAAAAATGCAAAATAGGTAAAAAAATGCTTCATTTGTTTGGATGTATATCAAATTATAAAGCGAATATACTAAAGAAGTGCTAAATTCACAATAAAACGTTAGTTAAAAAATCAAGATTAAAGCGTGACTTTAGATTTTAGTTTATCAAAAATTTCATTCATCTCTATAGAAATTTTCAATTTATAATTCAATAAACCATAAACTATTGTAATTAAAATCGATTTTAAAACAATATTTAGTATTGGATGAAAAGCAAAATCCCAAAAATAAAACATCAGAAAAACAAGGGTTATAATTCCAATTGAATAAACTGTTTTAAGTGTAAATGGAAACAAATTCATTTTCCAAAACACAAAAAGTACTTTAATCGTATTATAAATAATTACGGCAATTAATGTTGATAAAGCCGCACCAACAATGCCGTAAATAGGAATTAAAATCATATACAACACAATCATTGAAACAACCAAAACGATTCCGAAAAATAAAAACCATCGATAATATTTTGTATTTAGAATAATTGCGGCGTTATTTCCTATAACCAAATCATAGAATTTTGACAAGCCAATTAGAAAAACAACCGCTATTCCACCTGAATATTCTTGAGGAATCAATTGATACAATTCTTTACAATTCAAGAAAATTCCCAACATAATCAAACCTCCAAAAACTTGAAGATTTATGGCACTTTTTTTATACAAAGCATTGAGTTCTTCTAACTTATTTTCATTTAATAATTGAGCTGTTATTGGATAAATAATTTGCATCATCGCCCGACTTGGAACCGCAATAACCATCGCAATAAAAACTGCAACCGAATAAAAAGCATTATTACTAATATTTTGATACGCTGGAATAATTACTTTATCGAAATCAATAAGCATTACGGTTACGGTTCCAGATGCAATAATGAAAAAGGAATAACGGAAAATTTCTTTTGTATTATTAGGCAATTGAAACTTAAAAACGGGCATTTTTACTCGCATTGCAAATACCATCATTGCAAAACATTGAAATCCATAAACGGCTGAAAGAGAATAAACAAACGTGTCTTTTTGAATCCAATTTTGACTTACTGAAAAAAGTAAAAAAAGTACAAAAATCCTAGTTAGAACTTCGCTCAAAAAATTACCAAAAACAGATTGAAAATGAACTTTTACCCAAGCATAAAAGATTTCAAAATAGCCCATAAAAATCCCAACTATTGGAATTAACCATAGAAATGGAGCAACATTTGGATTTTCTTTTAAAATAAAAAACGTAATTTGAGGATAGAAAAAATATAAAAATACAATCGTTGGAAGTATTAAAATCAAAGGCAACAAAAGCATCAAACTCAAAAATTTCTCTCGTTCTGCATCTGAATTGTATTTGGTATAAAACCGAATTAAAGTATTTTGAACGCCAAAAGCCATTAATGGCATCATAATATTCGCTGCGGAAAGTACAAAAGCTACAATTCCATAATGCATTTTGCCCAAGAAAATCGTGTATAAAAACAAGGCGTTAATAGCACCAATTCCAAAACCAAAATAGGTAATTATTGTGTTTTTTATGGATTGGTTTATTACGATTCCCATTTTATCTTTTTAACAAATTAGCGAGCTTTTCCGTTAAATTTCGTCTGGAATATTTCTGTAATCCAACTGCGTGAGATTTTAAATTTCCTTCTAAAAACTGATTGAAATAAGTAGAAATAATCGTTTTCAATTTGTCTTTTTCAGAATAATCAACAAAGATTCCGGTATTGGTATCGGTAATAATTTCAGCAAAATCAGAACCTTTTGGGCCAATCCCAATTATAGGTCTTTCAGAAACCATATATTCAAAAAATTTTCCTGGAATGATGCTTTTGGTATCTTCGGAATTTATCTCAATTAGTAACAAAACTTGAGATTTTTTTTGCTGCACAATTGCTTCATCGTGAGAAACATAACCCAAATTAACAACATAATTTTGCAATTGGAATAAGGAAATCGCATCTAAAACTTCCTGACTTACGGCACCAATTAATTTCAATTGGAAATGCGACGCAAATATTGGATTTTCTCTGATTAATTCTGAAATGCTTTCCCATAAAATCCTCGGATTTCTTTCGGATAAAAACGAACCAATATGAGCCAACGAAAATTTCCTATCTAAAATTTGATTTCCAATTTTCTCAACATCAAAACCATTCGTAATTACCTCAATCGGTTTTGAAGTTATTTGTTTAAATTCTGTTCTTGTGGTAGGACTTGTAACCAAAATCAAATCAGCAAAATTGAGTACTTTATGCTCTAATTCTTTATGTTTATTGGCAGCAAAATCGGATAATTTCAAGGCTTTGTGATACCCAATGGTTGTCCAAGGATCTCGAAAATCAGCTACCCATTTCACGTTTAACTTTTTCTTTAATTCTAATCCAATTAAATGCAAACTATGTGGTGGTCCTGATGTTATAATTGTGGTAATTCCGTTTTCTGAAATGTACTTTTCTAAAAATTTTACTGATGGTTTCACCCACAAAACGCGTGCGTCTGGAATAAAAATATTTCCCCGAATCCAGAGTAAAAATTGTTCTAATACTGATTGTTTTCGCTTATTAGGAATAATTCCTGAACTGATTTTCTTGGTTTTATTCTTAGATAAAAAGGAAGCCCATTGATACGGTTCTACAATTTTATTTCTAATGATTATTGCTTGATTTGAAACTTCAGAAAGTAAGGCTTTATCTACAATTGGATAAGTTGGATTTTCAGGAATATAAACGATAGGTTGCAATCCAAAATCAGGTAAATATTTTACAAACTTTAGCCAACGCTGAACGCCTGGTCCACCTGCTGGAGGCCAATAATAGGTTATGATGAGAATTTTATTTTGTTCCAATATCTATTGTTTAAAATCAATTAACTTGAAGTCATTGATAAAATACGGAACATTTTTATACATTCCTTTAACGATAATATATAAAACTGGTAAAAATGGTATTATAGAATAATATCTCAATTTGTTGGTGAAAATATGAACACCATATAAAGTTCCAATTACTAATCCTATTAGGAACATATAAAACAAAATATTTTGAAATGTTTTTAATCTGAATAACTGCTTCATAATTCTAATTTATATTTTTTTGTTTAGCTTCTCCAACTCTTCAATATCTAAAATATCCTTCGGTCTGTTTGCAGCTTTTTTGGCAATGATTAAATTTTCATAATCTATAAAATAAACTGGAATATCGTTAATTTCTGCTATGTATGCTTTTTCTAAAAGTTGTTCAAACGTTTTATTTTCTAAACCTTTTACGGAAGTCATAATATCTAATCTCAAATTAAAATTCAATGAAATATCTGTCCAACCAGGAATAAATTGAATTGTACTCATATTTTTAAAATCACCTATTCCCGACTGTTTTAGAGCTAATCTTAAATTTTCTCGGTTTTCGATAGAGTCTTCAATAAAAATATCAATATCACCTGTATTTCGTCCATAACCATAGATATTTACTGCAAATCCACCGATAGTTAAATACTTAACTCTATTTATAGAAAAGTATTTCCATATTTCAATTATTTGACTATTCATTGAATTATTTTAATATTTTTTTTGCTGTTTTCAAAAGATATGAAATTTCAATAATAGCCATCAATTTTTCAAAACGTTGTTGTGGAGACATTTTTCTAATTTCTTCTATGTATCTGGCTTCCATTAATTTTGGATGTGAATGATGTAATATAAGTTTTTCCATTTTGAATATTAAAAATAAATTATTTACTAGTAATTGTTATATCAAATTTACAAATAAATACTATACAACAAACTTTCCTTTCTTTCTTTTCATATAAACCCCGCCAATCAATAACAACAACATCAAAACAGAACTTATCAAGGCGATTGTACTTCCCGTTTTTACAACTTGTGGCTCAAATTTAAATTCAATACTGTGTTTTCCAGAAGGAATTTCCATTGCTCGTAGTGCATAATCTGCTCTAAAATAACATACTTTTTTTCCGTCAATAAAAGCATTCCAACCGTCAGCATAATACATTTCTGAGAAAACTGCCAACCCTGAATTTGGATTGTTAGAAGTATATTTCAAATGATTTGGCTTGTAGCTATTCATCGTAATTGTTGCCAAACTGTCTTTTACAAAAGTGGTGTTTTTCAATTGTGTTCCAAATTCTTTTTGATTTACAATAGCGCCATTTTTGGTATCTAAACTGTCCAATGCTTTCATTTCTTCATCGGGTGAATTTACGAATTTCACTTTCTGAACAAACCACGCATTTCCATTGGCATTTGGATTAGAAGTCGGAAATGCTGCACCCGTCGAATCTGTTTGAATAATGTATTTTGTATTCAACATATTCAAAACTTCAGTGTTGTTTTTTGCAATTTGGTAATCAAATAATTGCTGCATTCTACGAGGTTTAACCGCACTGTAACCACCAACAGATTGATGAAAATAGGAAGTTCTTGCATTTGACATATTGCCATCTACTTCAAAAACGCGATAGTGAGTCGTATCTCGAAGAATTTCTAAATCAGAAGCGGTGGGTTGAAATGGAACATCAACATCACTTGGATTAACAAAATTCTTAGCATTCAAATAATTTTTATCAATAAAAAACAAGTCAGCAATCATAATAATACCAACCAAAATAATTGCAGTATTTTTTGCCAATTTGTTTTTTATGAAAAACCATAAAATTCCAAAAGCAACCAAAACTAAAAATCCAGAACGCAATAAATCAGCAGAATACAAGCTTTTTCTATCTTCCTTTAAAGCATCTATAAATTCAGGACCGTAGTTTTGAAGGAAATAAGCGTCACTTCCACCCGAGAAATTAAACTGACTTTTTATTACTAATAAAAATGCTATTATTCCAATAAAAACGCCCCCAGAAGTATATAAACCTTTCAATTGTTGGTCTTTTTCTTCTTTAAAAAAGGATTGTAATCCCATAATGGCAAGAACCGGAATACACAATTCTAAAACCACTTGAATGGAAGAAACGGCTCTGAATTTGTTGTACATTGGAACAAAATCGATGAAGAAATCGGTCAAAATCGGGAAGTTTTTACCCCAAGAAAGCACTAAAGAAACCAAAGCTCCCGCAACAAAAATATACTTGATTTTGCGTTTATCCATAAATAAAGCCAACAAACAAAGGAAGAAAACTACGGCTCCAATATACGCTGGCGCAGCTACAATAGGTTGGTCTCCCCAATAAGCAGGCATACTCGAAACGAAATCTTTCGCTTGGTCTTCAGGAACACTTTTGCCAATTAAGAATTCATACATATTCGTATTTGTTCCAATATTTTCTCCATTAGAACCACCAAAAATTCGAGGGGAAATCAAGTTGAAACTTTCCGCAATTCCGTAACTGTATTCGGTGATGTATTCGTGAGACATTGCATTATCGGAAACGCTCTTAGAACCATCAGGGCTGTAGGTTAATTCACTTTTATTTCGAGTACTGTATTTTGCATATTCGGCTGTAGCTAATAAATTAGTAGCATTCGCACCAATGGCTAAAATTCCTGCAATTGCAAAAACTCCCAACGAATAAAGTAAGGTCTTGAAATCCTTTTCTTTGACATAATTATAAATGTAATAAACCGAAATTATCAGTATTAAAAACAATAAATAATAAGTCATTTGAAAGTGATTGGCATTCAATTCCAAGGCTGCGGCAATCATTGTGAGCAAACCGCCAACAAGAAATCTGCGTTGAAAAACCAAGAGAACTCCTGCAACAACTAACGGCATATAAGCAATTGCGTGGGCTTTTGCATTATGACCGACTCCAAGAATAATTATCAAATAGGTTGAAAAACCAAAGGCCAATGCTCCGAAAAAGGCTTTCAAAGGATCTGTTTTTAAGACTAATAATAGGACATAAAAACTTAAGAAATAAAGAAATAAATAATCAGCTGGTCTTGGCAAAAATCGTAAAGTAGCATCTAATTTATTGATATATTCGTGGGGATAATTAGCACCCAATTGATACGTTGGCATTCCTCCAAAAGCAGAATTAGTCCAATAAGGCTCCGCATTTTCAGTAGCTCGAAAGTCATTTTGCTCCTTTGCCATTCCAGTATATTGAGCAATATCAGATTGAGCAATTTTTTTGCCTTGAAGAACGGGATAAAAGTATAATAGAGAAATTATAATAAAACCAAAAACGGCAATTGCGTGAGGATAAATTCTTTCTAATCTTTTCATTTTTTATTTTTAGATGACTGTAAAAGTAAAAAATAAATTAAACAAATCTGAATTTAAAAAAGCAAAAGCAACCTATGACTAATCTATTTCTTCAAAATCAACATATTCACCTACTTTTTTGGTTTCACGAGGTTTTGAAGCTGTTGAAGTATTGGAAACTTTTTCGTCTTGATTGTTAGGATTTTGTTGGTTTTGGTATTGTTGTTGGAAATTTTGACCCGCTTTTTCAACTACTTTTTTCACCATTATTGGCAAAAGTAAACGCGCCAAAAATTTAAAAACATAATAAAACATTAATATGTAGCAAATAGTTTCAATAAAACCTGCAAAAGAAGCCGTTTCCATAATCAAAATAATTTATGCAAAAATAATAAATCAATTTACAAATTACGCAACAATTTTAAAATATGATTCTTAAATAAATAATAAATTATGGTACATTTGGATTGAATTAAATTTAAACCCAAAATTATGACTCGAAGCACTCTATTTGTCCTTATAATAGCAGTATTTACAACATCAATACTGAATGCGCAATTTACAGATGTAATTAATTCCAATCGCCCAGGGAAATCTATGGCGGCATTTTCAGTCGGAAAAACAGTAATTCAAGCCGAAATGGGTTTTTACGGAAGTACCGAAAAACACGACCTTTTGGGTTATGAAGCGAAAGGAATTGGCTCTGATTTAAACCTACGATACGGTGCTTTTTTAGAACAATTAGAGTTCAATCTCGATTTGCAATATCAAAATGACACCTACAAAACTGATTTTGAAAGTTACAGAAGAAAAGCATTCAAACAGACAACTTTAGGAGCGAAATACTTGTTTTATGATCCCAACAAAAACTATGAAGAAAAAGTAAATGTTTACAGTTGGAAAGCCAATCACAAATTTAGTTTTAGAAGTCTAATCCCTTCGGTTGGGCTTTATGCAGGGTTAAACATCAATTTATCGAACAATGAATTTTCATTTCCTAATGACCCAAAAATCAGTCCAAAAGCAATGTTGATTACGCAAAATCAATTTGGAAAATTTGTATTTGTAACCAATTTAATAGCTGATAAAATTAGCACTGATTACCCATCTTATGGATATATATTGACTTTAACGAGAGGATTTACGCCAAGATGGACAGGGTTTTTGGAAACACAAGCTTATATGAGTGATTTTTATGCTGATAATGTAGCTCGTGGTGGTGCAGCATATTTAATTCAAGAGAATATTCAAATTGATGCCAATTTAGCCGTAAATTTCAAAAACACTCCTTCCCTATTTGTAGCAGGAATTGGAATTTCTTGGCGTTTTGATGACAATTATAATGAAGTAATGCTAAGAAATCCTAAAGATAAATCTGAAAAAGATAAAAAAGGAAAGGATAAAAAAGGAAAGGATAAAGATAAAGACAAAAGCAAAAAACGAGTTGATGAAGTTCCCGCTTCAAAAGGCAAATAAACCAAAATAGTAGCCACGAATTTCAAAAATTAGCACGAATACATTTGTGAAAATTAGTGAAATTCGTGGCTAAAAATAATCTATCAAAAAGACAGATAATTAAATTTTTTGTTACCAATAAATATGATTACAATAAAAGAAGCGATTACAAAAAAAGAGCTAACTGAATATATAAAATTCCCATTTTCATTATATAAAAACAATGAATTTTGGGTGCCGCCAATTATCGCTGACGAACTCGAATCATTCGATAAAACTAAAAATCCAGCTTTTGAAAACGCAGAAGCTTCCTTTTATTTGGCGTATAAAAACAATGAAATCGTCGGACGAATTGCCGCAATCATTAATTGGAGCGAAGTAAACGACCAGCAAAAAAAGAAAGTCCGTTTTGGTTGGTTTGATGTAATTGACGATATTGAAGTTACCAAAGCACTTCTTGAAAAAGTATATGAATTAGGACGAAAAAACAATTTAGAACACGTGGAAGGCCCGATGGGATTTTCCAATTTAGATAAAGTTGGTGTCCTTACAGAAGGTTTCGACCAATTAGGAACTATGATTACGTGGTACAATCATCCGTATTATACAACTCATTTTGAGCAATTGGGTTTCGTTACCGAAAAGGAATATTTAGAAAACAAATTCCCTTTCGAAAATGTAAAATTGGAGTATTTCGACAAAGCCCAGGAATTAATAAAAAGACGGTACCAACTCAAAGCGCTCAACTTCAAAAAGACCAAAGATGTGATGCCGTATGTGGATAAAATGTTCGATTTATTCAATGCTTCTTATGCCAATTTATCTTCATTTGTGGCGATTTCTGATATTCAAAAAGAGTATTTCAAGAAAAAGTATATCAGTTTTATAAACCCAGAATACATCAAATTTGTAGAAGACAAAGGCGGAAATTTGATTGCTTTTGCCATTGTAATGCCCAGTTTTTCTAAAGCCTTGCAAAAAGCAAATGGTAAATTATTCCCTTTTGGATTCCTTCATTTACTAAATGCTCGAAACAATAGCAAAGACGTGACTTTTTATCTCATTGGAGTTCATCCTGAATATCAAAACAAAGGTGTTCACGCAATAATTTTCAAAGAATACCATACCACTTTTACCGAAAAAGGAATTCAAAATTGCATCCGAACACCTGAATTGGCTGACAATCACGCCATTCATTTACTTTGGAAAAACTTCGAGCCAAAAATCATTTGCCGAAGAAAAACATTTAGAAAAAAATTGTAATTAAACAACACAGATTTCACAGATTTTCACAGATTAAAGAATGAGAAGTAAGATAAAAGACGAAGAGATAAAAGACTAAAAAATTCGAGATAATTCGTATAATTCGTGGCAAGAAAGAATTCGCGTTTATCTTAACTAAATTTTTTAAAATCTGTGAAATCTGTGTTCAAAAAAAAATCCACTCGCAAAAACGAATGGATTTTAAACTTTAAACTTTAAACTTTAAACTTTTTATAATTAAGCATCCAAATCAACCGTAGTTCTATCTGCAATTTCTTTATACGTACCGTTTTCTAATTTCTCACGAATCGCTTCAAAAGCAGTTAACGTTTCATCAACATCCGACAAAGTATGCGAAGTTGTTGGAATCATTCGCAACAAAATTATACCTTTTGGAATAACTGGATAAATCACAATCGACAAGAAAATTCCGTAATTCTCTCTCAAATCATTCACCATAATCATTGCTTCAGGAACACTTCCTTCAAGGTAAACTGGTGTAATACAGGTATTTGTGTCGCCAATATTAAATCCTTTCTCCTTCAATCCGTTTTGTAATGCGTTTACATTTACCCATAATTTATCTTTAATTTCAGATGAATTACGCAATAATTCCAATCGTTTCAAAGAACCAATCGTTTGAATCATCGGCAATGCTTTGGCAAACATTTGCGAACGCAAGTTATATTTTAAATAGTCAATTATCTCTTTGTCAGCAGCTACAAATGCACCAATATTAGCCATCGATTTTGCAAAAGTCGAAAAATAAACATCAATTTCATCCTGAACTCCTTGCTCCTCACCTGCTCCAGCCCCAGTTTTTCCAAGTGTTCCAAAACCGTGCGCATCGTCAACCAACAATCGGAAATTGTATTTTTTCTTCATTTCCACAACTTCCCTCAACTTCCCTTGTTGCCCTCGCATTCCGAAAACACCTTCCGTAATAAAAAGAATTCCTCCACCCGTAGTTTCGGCTAATTTTGTGGCACGTTGCAAGTTTTTTTCCATACTTTCCACGTCGTTATGACGGTAGGTAAAACGCTTTCCACTGTGCAAACGAACCCCGTCAATAATACAAGCGTGCGCATCAACATCATACACAATCACGTCATTTCGCGTCACCAAAGCGTCAATAGTTGACATAATTCCTTGGTACCCAAAATTCAATAAATAGGCAGATTCTTTCATTACAAAAGCCGCCAATTCTTGCTCCAATTGCTCGTGATATTTCGTGTGACCGCTCATCATTCTTGCTCCCATCGGGTACGCAGCACCAAATTCAATGGCAGCATCAGCATCCGCTTTTCTAACTTCTGGGTGATTTGCAAGACCTAAATAATCGTTCAAACTCCAGTTCAAAATGTCTTTTCCTTGAAATTTCATTCGCGGCCCTAATTCCCCTTCCAATTTTGGAAATACAAAATAACCTTCCGCTTGCGATGCCCATTTTCCTAAAGGCCCTTTATTGTTCTGAATTCTTTCGAATAAATCTTTTACCATCTTGTATTTTGAAAAAAATTATTAATCTTAAAGTGCTGCAAAAATAAATATTTCTACCTTAATATAGTACTTAATTTCTACTTTTTTTTAGGAGCTATTTCCAGCTATCCATTGCAATCTGCGCAAAAAAGCGCAGGATTTCCATTTCTATCTGGGCTAGGGCATCCAATTAATGAGAAACTTTGTACCTTTGATTTAAATTGCTCAAAGTCAACAACTATGACAATTGCAATTTCAATACAAATACAATAACAAATGAATCAAAATAAAGAATTAAAACTTGCCGTATTAATTGATGCCGACAACGTTCCCTACAGCAATGTAAAAGGAATGATGGAGGAAATCGCAAAATACGGAACACCAACAACCAAACGTATTTATGCCGATTGGACTAAACCAAATGCCAACGGTTGGAAATCGGTTTTGTTAGAACACGCCATCACTCCTATCCAACAATACAGTTATACCGTGGGGAAAAACTCCTCGGATTCCGCAATGATTATCGACGCAATGGATTTATTATATTCCGATAAAGTTGATGGTTTTTGCATTGTTTCCAGCGATTCCGACTTCACCCGTTTAGCCATTCGCTTGCGGGAATCGGGAATGAAAGTCATCGGAATTGGAGAAAAGAAAACACCAAATTCGTTCATCGTTGCCTGCGACCGATTTATATATATCGAAGTTTTGCACGGAGCAGTTCCAAAGAAAGCACCAAAACAAGCCACAACCGACACTAAAAAACCAGTTGGAAAAGGACCAGTTGAAAAAGAAGTAATCGAAAAAGAAGTCGTTCAAAAAATAGATTTACAAACCATCGAATTAATTGAAGCCACAATCGAAGCCATTTGCGACGACGATGGTTGGGCGTTCCTTGGCGATGTTGGAAACCTCATCGTAAAGAAAAAACCTGAATTCGATCCAAGAAATTATGGTTTCAATAAATTAACACCAATGCTAAAATCCCTAACCGACATCCTTGAAATCGACGAAAGAGATTCCGACAAAAAAGGAATCAAACACGTATTTGTGAGATTAAGGTTTAGTTAGAAATAAAGTCGAAAAAGAGTTTAATCGTTTAATCGTTGATGCGGTTATTCGGGAGAAGGTTTAATCGTTGATTCGGTTATTCTCAAATCTGAAATCTGAAATCTTCCACAAACTTATAACTCATAACTTATAACTCCTCAATTTCCCTTTGCGAACTTTGCGTAAAACTTTGCGCCCTTTGCGGTTAAAAAAAACATCTGTCGAAAGTCAAATGTCATATTCCCAATGTTTTAGATTGCTTCGTGCCTCACAAAGACTAGCTGGGGGGAGGTTTTTTTGCCACGGATTTAACGGATTAAACAGATTTTCCAAATCAACAATTAAACAATTCCACACATTCATAACTTATAATTCATAATTTATAATTAATTTTTCTTTGTGCCCTTTGCGGTTAAAAAAAGATGAGAGACTAAAAAAACAAACAACCTTCAAAGCTCCCTCTCTTTTGGATTGCCGCGTGCCTCGCAAAGACGGGCTGGGGGGAGGTTTTTTTGCCACGGATTTAACGGATTAAACAGATTTCCCCAAAACAACAAATCAACGATTAAACAATTCCACACATTCATAACTTATAATTCATAATTTATAATTAATTTTTCTTTGCGCCCTTTGCGGTTAAAAAAAATCTGCGCATCTGCGGTTAAACCTTTGTTTCTTTTGTTTTTCTTATGTGCCTTTTGTGGTAAAAAACCTTTGCGAACCTTGCATAAACCTTTGCGCTCTTTGCGGTTAAAAAAAAGATGAAAGACTAAAAAAATAAACAACCCTTCAAAGCTCCCTCTCTTTTGGATTGCCGCGTGCCTCGCAAAGACAGGCTGGGGGGAGGTTTTTTTGCCACGGATTTAACGGATTTAACAGATTTCCCAAAACAACAAATCAACAAATCAACAAATCAACGATTAAACGATTAAACAATTCCACAAACTCATAATTTATAATTAATTTACCTTTGCGCCCTTTGAGTAAAACTTTGCGAACTTTGCGGTTAAAAAAAGACAAAAAAATAACCGCAAATTCGCAAATTAAATATCTGCGAATCTGCGGTTAAAAAAAATCTGTCAAAAGTCGAAAGTCTTAATGTCGAAGGTCTAAATGGTGTTCTTTCCTCACCAACAACCTAAAACCTACAACCTATTATACTTCATCGATTTCCTGTATTTGTAAAACACATAACCCAAACCAACTAATATCAACATCCATATATTGGCATCTATTGGATTATCAACAACGTCTTCAGTAAAACTTGTGTCATCACCAACTTGAGCAAAACTAGCAGTAGTTGCTAAAAGCATTAGTAATGCAGAAAAACGCTTCATTATTTTATTATTATTTATCATAACTATCTTATTATTAATTTTTTAATTGTCGTTACTGCATCTTTTTTAATTTTGACATAATAAACGCCATTGGCAAATACCTTGTTAGGATTAATATGATTAATCGTGGCTTGCGTTAAATTAGTCGCATAGACTTCTTGCCCAATTGTATTGTAAATAACTAATTTAGTATCCTCCGTTGCATCATTCATTACCACATCAAATACTCCTTGTTTCGATGGATTTGGATACATCGTAAAGGTTAAAGTTGCATTAGATTCGATGCTTAAAGTAGGATTTTCAAATACTATTCTAAATCTATCCGAAGCAGAAGTTGCAGGATTAGTTGTATCTAACACATACGAATAGTTAACCGAACCTGATTGTGGAATTTCTGTATAGGTTTGTAGCAATTGATCGTGTAAATAAGCTGGCAAACCTGACATATTCGTTCCATTTGCAACCATTGTATAATTAGTGAAACGGTATTGCGCTATATTCAATGGAATTATATCGGAAGCCACTGGAGACAATCTGCTTTCAATACCCACCAAAGACGTATTGTTTTTGGTTGAGAAAGTTTCGTCTATATTGCTTAATTTTAAAGCGTCAAATCCATCAATAGCATTGGCGTAATTTTCTCCAAATTTCACAATCAGTCCATCTGCAGCAGCACCATTAGAAGCAAGAGTATTGCTTTCGTAAAGCGTCAATCGAATATAGGAAGCTAAATTATTGGTTCTATACACGCCTGCAATAACCTGAGAATTTGTTACCTTATTTAATTCATTAAACGTAATACTAGCTGAACCTGCAGAATTAGTTGCAACAAAACAAGCTTGCCAAGGTTGTAAATATTGATTCACTGCCGAACCAAAAGTTGCGTTTATACCATCAGCTAAATCATAAATAATATATGCTCCTCTTGTACTTGCTTTTGGATCCCAAACTTGATAGGAATTTGAATTTAGATTCGTTGAATTGGTTAATACATCTTTAATATCAACGATTGCTTGGTATGGATTTCCTACAAAACTAAGAACACCCGAAGTTTCACTCAAAACTCCAGCAGAAGCATCACATATTTTCAATGCCCCTTTGGCTCTTAATGTTGTATTGTCTGCAGTAGGATCATTGGTACTCATATCTATTGCTCGACTACCTCTTATCATTAATCGGTAAGGTACTCCTGCAGTAAGTTTTAACACATTTGTATTTGGTACCGCAGCCCATCCACGAGGAGCAGTATTACTAAAAGTAAACATAGAATTAGACGTTGTTTGAGTAGCGTCAAAACCATTATCACCAATAATACTTCCTGTAATGTGCGTTCCATAACCAAGTTTTGGATTCAAGTTGGTTGTGTAAGCTGGTGGAGGATTATTTACTCCTTCTTGCCAGTTGGCTTTAATTGTAGAAGTTGTAGTTACTGGAGACGAAATAAGTCTAAAAGCACGTTTCCCTGGGAAAAAACGTTCTACCGTTACATCGCCTGTTATAGCTACATTCACACAATTGAGTATTGGAGCTACAACAGCAGTTCCAATTCCATTACTTTTCAAAGTTAGATTTCCACCTGTATTAAATGTACCATTGGTTAAAGTCAAAATTCCAGAAATATCCATAGCATTTCCTAAAGTTACACTTCCAGATACAGTAGAATTTAAAGTGAAATTTGCTAGTTTATTATTTCCTAAAGTTTCATTCATATAGAATATCCCTTGATTACCTGTTCCATTGATGGTTAAACCTGAAGTACTACTTCCAATTAATGTTCCTAATCCTGAGAAAGTTCCTGAAACTGTTAAGGTATTACCACCTAAACTTAGTGTCGCTCCCGCAGCATTGATTATATTACCAATAACTATTGGAACACCTAAAATTGGGTAATTTGTCAGTCCACTAGGAATTTCAATATTGTTTCCTGGCAAAGGCACACCACAACTCCAGTTGGTAGCATCATTCCAAGCGGTACTTGTAGTACCAGTCCAAATATTAGAAGTATTTACAGTAACGGCAACCAGAGTTCTTGCACTCTCACAACTATCTAAAGTTTGTGAAACATAATACGTACCTGTAGCAAGTGCTGTTGAAGTAGTTAAAGCTGTTCCATTTGTAGCAACATTATACCATTGTAAATCAGTTCCTGAAGCAACTAAATTAGTAACCGTTCCAGAAGTACAAAAAGTTTGTGCAGCTGCCGTTGGTGCTGTAGTAGTATTTACAGTAACGGCAACCGAAGTTCTTGAACTCTCACATCCATTTAAAGTTTGTGAAACATAATACGTTCCTGTTGCAAGTGCTGTTGAAGAAACTAAAGCCGTTCCATTTGTAGCAACACTATACCATTTTAAACTAGTTCCTGTAGCTACTAAATCAGCAACCGTTTTACTTCCACAAAATGTTTGTGCCGAAGCCGTTGGTACAGCTGTAGTATTTACCGTTACCTCAACCGAAGTTCTTGCACTTTCACAACTTAACGTTTGTGAAACATAATACGTTCCTGTAGCAAGTACCGTTGTTGAAACTAATGCTGTTCCACCAGTTTCAACATCATACCATTTTAAATCAGTTCCTGTAGCCACTAAATCAGCAACGGTTTTACCTGCGCAAAAAGTTTGAGCAGATGCAGTTGGTGGTGTTACTGGAGATAAAGTTGTTGTACTCAACATTACCGATGCACAACTAGCACCCGCAGAATTCAGTGCACGCAATTGTATTGGGTAATTAGTACCACTTGTTAAACCAGTTATTGTTAATGGACTGGTCGTTACTGCCGGTGAAGGAGAAACCCAAGTGCTGCCATTGTCAATTGAATACTCATAATTACTGATTGCCGAAAAGCCGCTATCTGTAGGTGCTGTAAATGACACATCGGCTTGTGTAGCACTTGTTGCAATGGTATTGATGGTAGGAACACTTGGTGCAAATGCCTCAGATGTCGTCATCACACGGTTGCCAGTACCAGTAGTAGCAACTGCCACAAAAAGTCCATTGCCGTAAGTGACACCGAACCAGATATTATTCGCTGCCGAGGTTCTGATCGTCCAGGTAATCCCATTAGGACTCGTCATCACTCTATTGCCAGTGCCAGAAGTAGCAACTGCTACAAAAAAATCGTTGCCGTAGGTAACGCAAACCCAAAAATTATTCGCTGCCGAAGTTCTGATTGTCCAGTCAATCCCATTTTCGCTCGTCATCACACGGTTGCCAGCGCCACTAGTAGCCACCGCCACAAAAAGCCCATTGCCGTAGGTAACGCTAGACCAGTTATTATCCGCTGCAGAGGTCCGGATCGTCCAAGTAATGCCGTCAGGGCTGGTCATTACTCGATTACTCGTGCCAGAGTAAGCCACCGCCACAAAAAGGCCATTGCCGTAGGTAACGCTACTCCAAAAATTATCCGCTGCCGAAGTTCTACTCGTCCAAGTAATCCCATCAGAACTCGTCATCACTCTATTGCCAGTGCCAGTTAGAGCAACTGCCACAAAAAGGCCATTGCCGTAGGTAACGCTAGACCAATTATTATCCGCTGCCGAGGTTCTGCTCGTCCAAGTAATCCCATCAGAACTCGTCATCACTCTATTGCCAGTGCCAGTTAGAGCAACTGCCACAAAAAGGCCATTGCCGTAGGTAACGCTAGACCAATTATTATCCGCTGCCGAAGTTCTGCTCGTCCAGGTAATCCCATCAGGGCTCGTCATCACACGGTTGCCAGTGCCACTTTGAGCCACCGCCACAAAAAGACCGTTGCCGTAGGTAACGGTTCTCCAATTATAATCCGCTGCAGAAGTTTTAGTTTTCCAATAGGTAATGTTACTATAATTGCCGTTTTGGGGAGTAACTACAACAGGTGAAGAAGCAGCTCCCCCACCAACACTGTTTACTGCTCTTATTTTGATGGTATAATTGGTACAACCTGTAAGACCACTAATATTTAAAGGACTTGTAATTGATGTTAACGCTGTCCAACTAAGACCGTCGTTGATTGTATATTCGTAATTAGTGATATCTGCACCACCATCGTTTGTGGGTACGGTAAATTCAATAGATACTGCATTTAAACCAGCTGTTGCCACTGCATTAGTGGGTTCATTGGGTACAATTGGAACAAGCGTAGTAGTATTCACAGTTGCAGAAGCACAACTTGCTCCCACAGTATTTAAGGCTCGCAATTGTATAGGATACGTGATACCACTTGAAAGTCCGCCTATTCTTAGCGGACTTGAAGTTACCGCTGGTGAAGGTGTAACCCAAGTACTGCCATTGTCTAGTGAATATTCATAATTGGTAATAGCTGAAAAACCACTACTTGTTGGCGCTGTGAATGATACCGAGGCTGAAAAACCTGAAGGTATGATCGTATTTATTGTTGGGGTATCAGGTGCAAAAGCATCAGTCGATGTCATCGTTCCACTTGATGATACCGCCAAAAATAGATTATTACCATAGGTTATTGACTGCCATTGATAATTTCTAGTTACAGTTTGAATAGTCCAATTAATTCCATCAGGGCTTGTCATCACTTGGTTCAGATCATTTGTACTATAGGACACCGCTACAAATTGTCCATTGCCATAAGTTACTGATTTCCAATCTTGACTATTATCAGCTGAGGCTCTTAATGTCCAATTTATCCCATCAGGGCTAGTCATCACCCGGTTACCAGTGCCGTAATTAGCCACCGCTACAAAAAGACCATTGCCATAAATAACACTAGACCAATAGATATTAGCCGCAGCTGTTCTACTTGTCCAGGTAATACCATCAGAGCTAGTCATTACAAAGTCTCCACTTCCCATATTAGCCACCGCCACAAAAAGACCATTACCATAGGTACAGTTTACCCAATTATTTGCTGGTGCTGTACTATTTGTCCAATTAATTCCATCAAGACTTTTCATTACTTTTCCATATCCTACTGCAATAAAAAGACCATTGCCATAGGTAACGCTATTCCAACCACCATTACTAGACAAAGGTGGTGTTCTACTCGTCCAAGTAATTCCATCGGGACTTGTCATTACAAAATCAGTCGGACTCCCTGTACTGTTGCCATTATCACCCACTGCAACAAAAAGACCATTGCCATAAGTAACACTAAGCCATCGATTACTATTTGTCAAAGTTCTACTCGTCCAAGTAATACCATCAGGACTCGTCATTACGGTTCCTGGATTTAAACCAACCGAAACAAATAGACCGTTACCGTAGGTAGCGGCTATCCAATTATTATTTACCTGCAAATTTCTAAACGTCCACTTTACACCTGTTTGTTGCCCGTTTTGTGGGGTAACGGTTACCGCTGAAGAGGCCGTGCCAACACCCGAAATATTCACGGCTCTAATCTTTATTGAGTAGTCTGTGCAATTGGTCAAGCCTGTTATTGCCAAAGGACTGTTGGTTTGTGCAGGGGACATGGCAACCCAATTGCTACCATTATCTAAAGAATATTCGTAATTTGTAATGGCCCCGCCAACAACTGTTGTGGGAGTCGTAAAAGCCACAGATACAGAATTTACCCCTACAGTTGCCACTAAATTTGTGGGTTCATTAGCTTGGGCAAAACTTTTTTGAAAACTAATGACTAAAAATAGCAACAATAGCGTTTTTGAGAATTTTAATCCTTTTTTCATAAGCATTCGAATTTGCGAATTGCGTAAAAACAATTCCCTTTAAATTAATTGAATGCAAAAATTAAAAATACAGTGTTATTAAACTAAATAAAGAGGGTGAAGTTCTTTTCATTTTGCAAAATGAAAAGAAGTTTTATAGCATTACAGTTACTAATCACTGCAAAAAAGAGGGTATTTAATTTTTAGTTTTAATGTAATCGCTTGGGGTACAGCCAAAAACATTTTTGAAAGACCTGATAAAAGTAGATTGAGAAGAAAAACCACTTTCTAAGGATAGGGCTTCTAAAGTTATGGATTTATTAGAACCCGAATCTATTTTAGATTTTGCGTATTCAATTCGCAAGGTATTACGCCAATCGGTGTACTTTAGTTTTAAAATGGAATTAAAATAGTAACTTAAATGATGCACAGGTATATTTGTATGTGATGAAATGGAAATAAGTGAGGCATTTACTTCTAGATATTTCTTTTCGGCTATCCAATTATGTATTACCGATTCAATTTCTATTTCATACTCATAAGAAAAAAAAATATTAACTGGGACTGTTTTATTTTCATTAATAGTTTTAGCGCTCTCATTACTAATTTGTAGTGATTGATTACCTGAATCAATAGTGTCATTTAACAATACTAATTTGGGAATTGGTAATCCATATAAAATTTGAGGAAATAATACCAATGAAATATTGAATGCCAAATAGATAAATGCAATACTATTTAACAAATAATAAACCCATAGGTTATCAAATAAAAATTTTATTTTTAAATAAAAAGTAAATTGCACGATGATATAGAAAACAACGACAACGCTAAAAACCATGAAAAAAAGTCCCAACCAAATTTTTACAACTTTGGCATGGGAAAAGGATTTAAAGATATCTATATTTCTAAAAAACTCTCTGGAAATCAAAACCAAATATAACATAGCGTAAGGAGGCCGTATAAGTTGATTGACTATTTTTGGAATTAAAAAATTAATATTGTGTTTGGATTGCATAAATTCTCCACCGGCTATTGATTTAGCTAATAATAATTTGTATTCCCAAGAAGAAAAGAGGAAAGGGATTGCCCCAATAAATATTAATAAAAAGGGGAGAAAGTGAAGAAAATCAGTTTTAGTCAATTTCACATTATCCCTTAATATACTTCGCACATAAAAATAAGCAAACGGGCCTATTAAAAAGAAAAGCGATGGAATTCCAGAAACAGAAAAAGCAATTAAAGAAATTGATTTACTATAAATCAAAATATATTGGGTTAATAAAAATGCAGAAGAACAGAACAAATATCCTGATAAAAAGAGATTAGCACCTTTGTACCCTTTGTTGTAAAACAAAAGTGTTAAAGATAAAAATAGGCTAAAAGCGCATAAATAAACTAAGGGAACATTCATTTATAGAAATTGGTTTGAAAATATACTTTATTACCAAACATCAAAAGTATATAATATATTTAATACCATCAAGAAAAATAATAAACTATTGGATTATACAAAAAAAATGCCTCGCAATTGTTTTGCGAGGCATTTAAATATATTAATCTAATGAATTACGAGTTGTGCTCTTCTTCTATTCTTTTGTGTTCTGCATCAGAAATAGTATCTACTAATACTGGAGTTGCAATAAACAATGAAGAATACGTTCCTACAACAATACCAATTAACATTGCAAATATGAATCCTCTGATAGATTCTCCACCAAATACAAACATAATCAACAATACTAATATCATCGTTAATGAGGTATTGATAGTTCTTGACATTGTAGAATTAATAGATTGGTTCACAATAGAATTGAAATTTCCTTTTGCTTTACCACCTAAATACTCACGAACTCTATCAAATACAATAACGGTATCATTCATAGAATATCCAATTACTGTTAGAATCGCAGCGATGAAGTGTTGATCGATTTCCATTCCAAATGGCATATATTTCCATAATAAAGAGTAAATACCCAATACGAAAATAACGTCGTGTGCAACAGCAGCAATCGCTCCCAAACTGTATTGCCATTTTCTGAAACTAATAAATAAATACAAACAAACGATTAGCATTGCACCAATTACAGCCCAATACGAGTTTGTTTTGATATCATCAGCCACTGTTGGTCCAACTTTTGAAGCTTGAAGAATTCCTAATTTCTTACCATCATAACTGTTAACGAATTTTTCGTAAGTCATAGTAGCATCGAAATGTTTTTTCAAGTTATCATATAAAATTTGGTTAACCACTTTATCAGCTTCTGTACCTGAATCAGCAACTTTATATTTCGTTGTAATTTTCAACTGGTTGTCTTTCCCGAATATTTTGGCTTCTGCACTTCCGTCAAATACTTTTACTAATTCTTGTTTAACTTCTTCAGCAGAAACTGGTTTTTCAAAACGTACTTGGAAAGTTCTTCCTCCAACGAAATCAACACCTTGATTCAATCCATTTGTAGAAAGTGAAATAACACTCACTACAACAACTAAGCTTGAAAAGATATACGTGTACTTTTTTACACCTAAGAAATCAAAATGGAAATTTGTAAAGAAGTTTTTAGAGAAACCAGTAACGAAAGATAATTTATTACCTCTGTTAACGCTCCAATCCAATAATATTCTTGTAATGAAAATTGAAGTAAATAACGATGTTGCTATACCTATTAACAATGTAGTTGCAAAACCTTGAATTGGTCCTGTTCCGAAAATTAATAAAACTGCACCTGTTAAAACGTGCGTTACATTCGCATCAACAATAGATCGCATTGCACCTTTCCAACCAAATGACGCTTTAATCGCTTCGTCAATTGTTCTTCCAGCACGCAATTCTTCTTTCGCTCTTTCATAAATAATGATATTCGCATCTACCGCAGTTCCCATTGTTAATACAATACCGGCAATTCCAGGCAATGTAAGAACAGCACCTAAACTTGCTAAAATACCAAATAAGAAAAGTAAATTTACTGCCAAAGCAATGTTTGCATACAAACCTGATTTACCGTAATAAACCATCATCCAAAGTGATACGATTAACAAACCAATAATTGCAGAGTTTGTACCATTATCAATAGCTTCTTGACCTAAAGATGGTCCTACCACTTCTGATTGAACAATTTCCGCTGAAGCTGGTAATTTACCTGCTCTTAATACGTTCGCTAAATCTTTAGTTTCTGTTACATCAAATACACCTGAAATTTCAGATCTTCCTCCTGAAATTGGTCCGCTTGAAACTCCTGGAGCAGAATAAACAACATCATCTAATACAATTGCAATATTGCTTTTTTGTGTAAACGCTTTTCCTGTTAATTCTTCCCAAGCTTTTGCACCTTGACCACTCATTTGCATCGTTACCGATGGTTTTCCTAATTGATCAAATGAATCTTTTGCATCTGTTACAACGCCACCGCTCATAGCCGCTTGATTGTCTCTGTTTCCTTTTAATGCATATAATTCAACAGTTTCAACTTGTTTTTTTGTTTTTTCATCGATTATTGTCGATGGTTTTCCCCATACAAATTTAGCGTAACGCTTGTCTGAAGGTAATAAAACTCTGATATCTTGTCTTTTGAAATAACTGTTAATTAAAGCTGTATCTTTTGGAGCAACAACTCCTAAAACTGGTCCACCACCTTGAGATACAAATTTGTCTAACAAAGGATTGCTTCCTTTTTTATCAGCAACGGTATCTTTAGCTTTATCAGTCAATAAAGTATCAATTCCTGTTTTTGCAGTTTCTTTTACTTTAATTCCTCCTTTTTCAGTTAATTTCAAAGCATTATTAGTTGCCATTAAGAAATTACCTAATTCATCGATTTTGTAAGTTTCCCAAAACTCTAATTGTGCTGTACTTTGCAATAATTTTTTGATACGATCCACATCTTTAGCGCCTGGAAGTTCTACTAAGATTCTTCCTGATTCTCCTAATTTTTGAATGTTAGGTTGTGTTACACCAAATTTATCGATACGTTTTCTCAACACTTCAAAAGCACTTTCGATAGACTCATCAACTTTTCTTCTGATTACTATCTTAACCTCATCATCAGTTTTTTTGAAGTTTACCTCGTCACCTAATATTTTATTTGCAAAAACATCTGGAGAAGATAATTTTATTTTTCCGTCAGCCGCTTTTTCAAATTCAGCAAAAAAGACATCTAAATAGTCTTGATTTCCTTGTCTGTTTTTAGTTGCTTCCGCCAATGCTTGGTTGAAAACAGGATTTTTAGAATTATTAGATAATCCTTTGATAATGTCTTTTACAGAAATTTGAAGTTGAACGTTTATTCCACCTTCTAAATCTAATCCTTTATTGATTTTTTTGTCTTTTACTTCATTGTATGTGAAATCTGAAAAACCAAGATTAAATACTTTTTCTTTTCCAATGGAATCTAAGTATTTTAATTCTTTTTCAGAATTACCGTTAGCATACGATTTGGCATCACTTTCTATTTTGTGAGATACGAAAGTGAATGAAAGTTGGTAAATGCTTACCAATGCAAATAAAATTGCGAAAAATTTAATAAGTCCTCTATTCTGCATTATTACTATAATTAATTAATTTTTATTCTATTTTTACTTGTTTAAATGTTAAAAACAAATAAAGTTTATATTATTTCAAACGAATAACAACAACTTTATTTATGCTCAATATTTTTTAGCTGACAAATATATAATTAACAATGAGATTAACCAATTTATTTGTTAATTAATCTAAAAAAAAGACTGCATTTTTTTGCAGTCTTCTCTCAAAGTTGTAAAAATATTTATGCTAATACCGACTTAAGATCAGCATTCATATTACGAACTGCATCGGCACTTTTCGAAAATAGCGCTTTCTCAGCATCGTTTAATTTGATTTCCAAAATTTCTTCAATTCCGTTTTTACCTATAATACAAGGAACACCTATGCAAATATCACTTTGACCGTATTCCCCATCTAACATTACAGAACAAGCAATCATTTTTCGTTGATTGTTCAAAATACTATCTACTAAATAGGCCACAGAAGCTCCTGGAGCATACCAAGCTGAAGTTCCTAAAAGGCCCGTTAATGTAGCACCGCCAACCATAGTTGCAGCCGCTACTTTATCTAATTCTTCTTGAGAAAGAAATTCAGAAACTGGAATACCATTATAAGAGGCTAAACGAGTTAGTGGAATCATAGTTGTGTCACCGTGACCACCAATAACCATTGCAGAAATATCATTTGAAGGTGTATTCAAAGCTTGTGATAAATAGAATCTAAAACGAGAACTGTCTAAAGCTCCACCCATTCCAATAATTCTATTTTTCGGTAAACCTGTAGCTTTCAAAGCCAAATAAGTCATTGTATCCATTGGGTTTGAAACCACAACTACAATAGTATTTGGTGAAAACTTTAATACATTTTCAACTACTGTTTTTACAATTCCAGCGTTAATACCAATTAATTCTTCACGAGTCATTCCTGGTTTTCTAGGAATCCCCGAGGTAATTACCACAACATCACTATCAGAAGTTTTCGAGTAATCATTTGTTACTCCTGAAACTCTTGTATTAAAACCAGTATTGGTAGCACATTGCATAATATCCATAGCCTTACCTTCAGCAAAACCTTCTTTGATATCCAATAATACTACTTCACTTGCAATTCCTCTGTATGAAATTGCGTCTGCACAAGATGCTCCCACATTCCCTGCTCCTACTATTGTAACTTTCATTTGTATTGTTTTTATTATGTGTTAAAACTCGTATTGTAATGCTATATTTGAGTTTACAAATTTACCAAATGCAAAGGTAGATTGTAAATACATTTTATTAATTTTATACCTACACGAAACTTCTCCTAAAAAGTTGGTTCTTGTTTTGTAAATTTCTTTTAACCTTTCGTTAAATAACGATTGGGTTGGTATCGCCTGATTTGGCGGAACATCACCCGTGAATTTGTATTTTACATCACTCACATTTACAATAATTCCTGTAGCAAATTCAAATCTTTTATATTCTTTTGAAGCGTTAAATTGAAGTTGCCACGTATCTACTAATCCTGTAATTCTATTAATTCCCAATGTTCCAATACTAGTTTGAGGATCAATAAAATCAAAGCTAATATTTTCATTTGAATAACAAACTAATCCAGCAAGATTAATCTTTTTAGCTTGCAATGCTTTGAAATATTGATCGAAATTATGTTTGAAACCAAATCCATAAACTTGATAATCTCCCTTTTTTAATTTTGTTTTTGGTGCATATTTGACAACCAATTCCGTTCCACACCAAAGTGCAACCGAACCAGAAAAATGCGGATACAAAACAACTTCTTCATTTACACCTTCGGGAGTTTTTAAGCTCACAGGCGTTGTTCCTATTTGCCCAATCAAATTGACCTGATTGTTATTTCCCAAAGCTGTTGGTACAGTTGCCGAACTTGCATTTTCAATTTGAAAAAATGTAAAATCAGAATTATTAATTACAAATTCCCTGTCCTTATTAGGAACTAAAAAAGCATTAAAATGAATTCCCAAAGTTACGTCCCAAATTTTTCGTTTTTTCGGAGAAGTCATCCAACCCGATGTTGCTTGATATATTGCAGCATCAGCAGCAGGAGTTATATATTTATTAGAAAAAAATAAAGCGTCATCTATTAAAAGTCCCAAATCCTCCAACTCTTGTGGTGTTTGAGAAAACGAAATATTTGAAACTAATAAAAATAGAAAGACTATCTTTTTCATCAATTAGGCATCAATATTTGCATAAACTGCATTTTTCTCGATAAACTCTCTTCTTGGCGGTACTTCATCTCCCATTAACATTGAAAAAACTCTGTCGGCTTCAGCCAAACTATCAATATTTACTTGACGTAACGTTCTGAAACTAGGATCCATTGTAGTTTCCCATAATTGTTCCGCATTCATCTCTCCAAGACCTTTATAACGTTGAATTGCAGCGCTTCCACCCATTCTTTCATTGGCTTGATCACGTTGGTTATCATTCCAAGCATATTCTTTTTTGTTTCCTTTTTTAACTAAATATAAAGGTGGCGCAGCAATATAAACGTGTCCTTGCTCGATTAATTCTTTCATAAATCTAAAGAAGAAAGTCAGAATTAAAGTAGAAATGTGACTACCATCGACATCGGCATCACACATAATAATTACTTTATGGTATCTTAATTTCTCTAAATTCAAGGCTTTACTGTCTTCTGCAGTTCCAATTGTAACTCCTAATGCCGTGAAAATATTACGAATCTCTTCGTTTTCAAAAACTTTATGATGCATCGCTTTTTCCACATTCAAAATCTTACCTCTTAAAGGTAAAATTGCTTGAAATGCTCTGTCTCGACCTTGTTTTGCTGTTCCACCCGCCGAATCTCCCTCGACAAGATATACTTCACAACGAGCAGGATCTTGTTCTGAACAATCCGATAATTTCCCTGGCAATCCACCTCCACCTAAAACGGTTTTACGCTGTACCATTTCACGCGCTTTTTTGGCAGCGTGTCGGGCTTGAGCCGCAAGAATAACTTTTTGAACGATGATACGAGCGTCATTTGGATTTTCTTCCAAATAGTTTTCAATCATATCTCCAACAGCTTGACTTACTGGCGAAACAACTTCTCTATTTCCTAATTTAGTTTTGGTTTGTCCTTCAAATTGAGGTTCTGCAACTTTCACCGAAATAATAGCTGTTAATCCTTCACGGAAATCATCTCCAGAAATTTCAAATTTCAACTTATCCAACATTCCAGATGAATCTGCATATTTCTTTAACGAACGAGTTAAACCAGTTCTAAAACCTTGCAAGTGCGTTCCTCCTTCGTGTGTGTTGATATTATTTACATACGAAAAAATATTTTCCGTGTAACTTGTATTGTAGATTAAGGCAACCTCAACTGGAATTTCTCCTTTTTCAGAATCCATAGAAATTACGTGCGCAATAATTGGCTCCCGATTTCCATCTAAATAACGGATATATTCTTTCAGACCTTCAGTAGAATGAAATACTTCACAAACAAATTTTCCGTCTTTATCTATTTCTCTTTTGTCTGTAAACGTAATTGTAATTCCTTTATTAAGGTAAGACAATTCACGCATACGAGCCGACAAAGTATCATAAGAATATTCAACTGTTTGAGTAAAAATTGTAGGATCTGGATAAAAAGTAACAATCGTTCCTCTTTTGGTAGTTTCCCCAATTTGTTTTACTGGATATAACGATTTTCCTTTTTCATATTCTTGCTCGTAAACCTTACCATCACTACTGTGAACAGTAGCTCTTAAGTGATTTGATAATGCATTTACAACAGAAACCCCAACTCCGTGAAGTCCTCCTGAAACTTTATATGAATCTTTATCGAATTTACCTCCAGCACCAATTTTAGTCATTACAACTTCTAATGCCGAAACGCCTTCTTTTTTATGAATTCCAACTGGAATACCACGACCGTTGTCTTCAACAGTTATAGATCCATCTTCATTAATATCAACAATTATCGTGTCGCAATGACCTCCCATTGCCTCATCGATTGAGTTGTCAACCACCTCATAAACCAAGTGATGCAAACCTCTAACGCCAACATCTCCAATATACATCGATGGACGCATTCTTACGTGCTCCATTCCTTCTAATGCCTGAATACTATCTGCTGAATAACTATTTTTATTGATTTCTTCGCTCATATTAATGTAATTCTGAATATTTTTTTGTTTAACGTACAAATATATATAAACGAGATTTAATATTCCCTTAAATCACTCGTTTTAGTAGTGTAAGTTATTAACATATATCGGTTAATTACTCCTTATTATTATACCAATAAAAAAACGCTTACTAATAGTAAGCGCTTTTGAAACAAATAGAAATAAAAAAACTAACTAAATTACAACATTTGTTTTTGCTATATCAGTATCCGCTTTAACGTGAGCAGCATTCGCTCTACCGCTTGGATCTTGGTTTTCTTGCCATTTTGGAATCCATTTTCTGACGGTTTGCGCCGCACTTACTTGTGGATAATATTTATGGAAAATAGTTCGGTAGAAATACGCTTCTTTGGTTGTTGGCGTGTTATATGAAAATAACGAACCTGCAGCTTCCAATTCTTTATCGGTAACTTTTGACGAACAATAATCAATTAATTGATCAATCCAGTTGTACCCTACTCCATCTGAAAATTGCTCTTTTTGCCTCCACAAAACTTCAGCTGGCAAATACGGATTATCGGGTGTGTCAAATGCTTTTCTTAGAATGTATTTTTCTTTTCCGTCATACGTTTTCGGTTGCTTTTCTTCTGCTTTGATTAACATTGCAACATCCAAAAATTCTTTATCTAAAAAAGGAACTCTCGCTTCTAATCCGTGTGCCATTGTTGACTTATCAGCTCTTAACAAATCGGCAGTGAATAATTTTTGAACTCTTTCAATGGTTTCTTTTTGAAAATCTACCGTTGATGGTGCATTTCTAAAATACAAGTAACCTCCAAAAATTTCATCGGCACCTTCACCAGATAATACCACTTTTATTCCCAAATCAGTGATTGCTTTTGACAAGAAATACATCGGCGTACTGGCACGAATTGAAGTTACATCGTAGGTTTCTAAATGCCAAACCAACTTATCTAAAATTTCAATTCCTTGCTCAATTGTAAAATGGATTTCGTGGTGTTCTGTTCCTAAATATTCAGCAACTTTTCTCGCTGCCATTGCATCAGGCGCATTTTCATCTAAACCTATTGAAAAAGAATGTAATTTTTTACCGCTTTCTGCTAATAATCTTGAGGCTATTGCCGATGTCAATGACGAATCCAAACCTCCTGAAAGCAATACGCCAATTGGCACATCACTCATTAATCTTTTGCGAGTGGCTTCTGTTAATGAAGTTCTGATTAAATCCAAATCCAATTCGTGATCTGCTTTTAAATAATCTTCATATTCTGGATTGTAATATTTTACAAATCCTGTTTTTTCTGTGTAATAATGCCCTGGGGGAAATGTAGAAAACGTTTTACATTGATCGGCAATTGGTTTCATTTCAGATGAAAAATAAGTACGACCTCTTTCGTCCAAACCATAATACAACGGTTTCACGCCCATTGGATCTCGACCTGCAATATAATCGTCGCCATCTACAATTACAAATGCCCAATCTCCATCCAACATATTGCAAAAATCATATCCAAATTCTTCATACAAATGCACGATAACTTCTGAATCTGATTTGGTTCTGAAAGTATGGTGTTTCAAAATCCCATCTCTCAATTCTTGGTGATTATAAACTTCACCATTGTGAACCATCCAAGCCGTTTTTGACCCTTGAATTGGTTGTCTTCCCGAATGCAAATCTATAATCGACAAACGTTCGTGGCTCAAAATATGTCCGTTTTCTGTTATATGCAAATCGCTTTCGTCTGGTCCGCGATGCGACATTCTTTTAGAAAGTTTTTTTACTAACTCTTCTTCTTTTCCTTTTCCAATAATTGCTAAAATTCCACACATAATATACTTTTTTACTTCTGCAAATTTGAGCATAATGATTCCTTATTAAAACCAAATAGAATTATTTAGTTATAATAATAAACATAAATTTGTATTTTTATGTAAATATGAAAGTAAAAGTAATTAAAATCTATATTTGAAGTTACAGACTGTAAAAAAATCAGGGTTATGAAATGCTTTCTATGAGGTACTTTGTAGTATTAATTTCAAATTCAAAACCCACTTTATTCCCCATTAATTTAGTTCCCAACGGCGATTGTGGCGATAAAGCGATAATATTTACTTGTTCGATGTTGATTTTTGTGAGCGCCAAACTCACATAAAGATAGATTCCATTGGCTTGAACCAAACTTCCCAAAGCAATTGTAGTATGTAATAAAGAGGAATCTATTTTATCTAAAACTGCTTTTTGCTCCAAAACTTCTTTGAGTTTGTAATTGAGTTTTTCCTGTTCTAAATGCATCATCGACAAAGCAGTTTCGTGTTTGTCTCCCGCAGAACCTTTGGCATCATTCTTAGAATCTTCGGTCAATGCCGAAATCATATCCCGAAAAACATCTATTTTGTCTTGGACTTGTTGGGTATAATGCTGATGGATTTTTTGTTTGAGAGTCATTTATTTTAGGTGCAGCGGTTTTGAGTTGCAAAGGTACAAAGGTTTCTAATCTTTGAGGATAAAACGTTGTAAACAATGTAGAAATTACTTCAAACATATTCCTCTTTGAACTTTGCCCCTTTGAACCTTCTTCTCTTTGAACCTTTTTAAAAATCAAACTTATAGCTCGCTCCTAAAATCACTTGAAATCCTTGAACTGGATAATTCAACCATCTTTCATAAGCTTGATTTCCAATATTATTGAATTTCAAAAATCCTGTTAAGCGCTCGCTGTGTTTGTATCCAACGTGTAAATTCGCATCGAAATAACTTTTCAAAGCAGTCGTTTCTGGGTAATATATAGGTGGGAAAATAGTCAATGGGCTTTGAATATAAACGATGTCTTTTCTTTCGCCAATGAAGAATACATTTGCACCAGCATACCATTTTTTGTTGATTATTACATTCAAATTAGAACCCAATTTTAATGCAGGCAAATTCCAAGCTTCTTCTTGATGATGGGTTGAATAACTACTAAAAGTTCCGTTAATTCCGAAAGATACTTTCTTTGAAAAATCAGCATTTAATTCCCCGAAAAAGCGCACCGTTTTCATATCATCATATACAACCCCAAATGAATTTCCAAACTGATAACTTTCTGTATTTGTAGCAAACATATTAAATTCATTGTTAAAAAAAAGAGCTTTATTTTTCTCATTTTGAAATGAACCTCGAATATTATAACTCACCGCACTTGCTAATTTACCTTTCAATCCTGCAAAAATATCGTATTGTTTGTCGGTTGGGGCAATCGACAATATTGGTGAAATATATGGATTTTCATTTGAGAAATCACGATAAGAATTTTGATCCAAACTTCCCTCTGCCCCTGTGTAGAAAATCATAAAATCACCAACTACTTTCAAGGATGCGTTTATTTGCGGATAAACGAACAATTTATTTTTACTGTTTTCATTGTCAATGCTATAAAAAACAGCTGCTCCAGCATTCACAGACCAATCATTTTTATTGATTACCACACTTGGATGAATTCCAAAATTGGTATATCCGTATTTTATTGTATTCGTTGTAAAAAAGTCCTTTTCAAAACTTCCGCCTAAATAATCAACTATAAAATTGGTTTTAATTTTTTCATCAAATGCATCAAATTCAAAAGACGGTTTTACATAAAATCTATTTTCAGACGAACCTCTTGCGTCCCAAAAGCGATTGTATTTAAGGCTTCCTTCCTTGAAAAAACTATCATTTAAACTGAATTTTGCACCAGCATAAAAATTATGAAACGTATGTTGCGGATTGATTCCATCAATAATTGTTGGGGAAAAATTTTCAGGCAAACCATACCAATTATATACTTGGTTTTGATAGCCTAAATCGGCATTCCAAGTCAAATTTTTCTGTTGATTTCCGTAGGTTAAATCCAAAGAAGTCGTATAGAATTTATCATCCAATGCAACGCCTTTTATTCCGCCTTGAGACGAAAGATGGCGCAACATTCCTCCTACATATTCCGTATCGCTGATGTTTTCTGTCACAAAAAGTTCTGCGTTCAACGTGGTATAATTCCCAAATCCCAACGTCAGATAATTTTTGAATAATTTCTCCGATTCTGATTTGTCCACATTTGCAGCTCTACCTTTTGAAGGCGTGAAAGTAGAAGCTACCGGAAAAGAAAAAATCGAATATTTAATCACTTCCTTTTTAGTATTGTCTTCATCCTCTAAAGCGGGTGTTTCCTTTACTTTAAAAGCATCTGAAATTGTTGGTGTGTAGGGCTTTACCACGTTTACAACTTCAGTTCCAATGTTTTCGTCTTTCTTTTGGGAAAAGGAAAATTGAGAAACTAAAAGGAGACTAAAAGATAATAGAGGAAGACGAAGAGATGATAGACGAAAAGATGATAGACTCAATAGAGAAAGATTAAAAGATGATAGACGAAGAGATAATAGACGGGTAAATATGGGGTTATTTGACATAAATTTTATATGTTTCATTTTTGTAAATAATTTAAAATAATTGAGGGTTAGTCTAATTTCCCCCTTTGGGGGTTAGGGGGCTTACAGACGAATTCGTCTTTGCTTCTTCGGTTTTAATAACATCCAATTCCTTTTGTGCTTCTTCTACAACATCCGGAAATGAAGTGAAATTCTTAATGACACTATCCAAAATATACGTCGCTTGGAAACTGTCTTTCAATCCATAAAAGTTTTTAGCCATAACGACCAATCCTTTTGCACCAAAATATTTATAGCCCGAATAATCCTTAGTTAATTTTTGAACTACGGTATTGGATTCTTCAAATTTCGCATCAATATTTTTGAAATAAGCATCATAATATAACGCTTCTGCAGCCAATTCCCCTTTTGCAAGTGTCAATAATTTGGCATAAGCTAGACGTGCTTTAGGTTCATCATTAGAATTTATAGCCGAACGAGCCACGATAATTTGCGCATCACTTTTTACTTTATTGTCTGTTTTCGGGTTATTCAAAACCTTGTCCGCATAAACTACGGCGTTCACATAATCCTTTTGTTCGTAATACGTTTTCATCAAATTGGCTTGTGCAAATGTGATGTTTTGAGGAAAATCAGCTTCTGTTTCTAAACGTTTTAAAATTGGAATCAACTTCGCAAAATCATTTGATTTAGTATGAATTTGAGCCAATCTTGCCAAGGCTTGTTCCGTAAATTCATTCCTTGGTTTCGAAATTACAAAGTCATAATTGGCAACTGCATTTGATTCTAATCCATCGGCAAAATACGATTGTGCCAAATAGAAATTAGCGTTCAAAGCGTGATTTCCATTAGGGAATTTTGAAACATAACTACTAAATGCCGAAATCGATTGCTTGGTATTGTTCTGTAAATATTGTTTTTCGGCAGCTTCATACGTGTCATTATCTAATTCTGCATCGGTCACAGAAACAAAATCCAAAGTTCGCACCCAAGTCGCATATTCATCTACTTTTCCATTGTCAACATAAATAATTCTGGCAGTTGAAACGGCTTCTAAAGCTTCTGGCGTTTTAGGATATTCTGCAGCCACTTTCTTGAATTTTCCAATCGCTAAATCGTCTTTTTCAGAATTATAATAAATTAATCCTTGTCGCAAAATTGCTTTTGAAGCATACGAACCATTTTTAAACTCACTAATCAATTGGTCGTAGGTTTTAATTGCCAAATCCGATTTTTTTTCAGCAACATACGTATTTCCCAATTCAAATAAGGCATCGTCACGGTATTGCGATTTTGAATACGTTGCAATTAACTTATTCAAATCCTCAATTTTCTTATCATTTTTAGATACAAATCCGTAACTAATTGCTTTTTGAAAAGCCGCATAATCGGCATCGATACTTTTCAAATCAATCGCTTTATTATACGCATCCATTGCTGGCCAATATTTTGCGGACACAAAACGGCTGTCGCCCAAACGCAAATAAGAATCGTTCAATCTGATTTTATCGTCTTTAACGGCATCAATTTGAGCTTGGAAAAAATTTCCTGCTTGTTCGTATTCTTTTAATTTGAAATAGGAATAGGCAATATTGTAATTTATATTTTTGAATTCCGTAGTGTTTTTAGCTTCTGCAAAACCTATAAATTGTTTGAAACTCAATAATGATTCATTGAAACTATCCAAAACAAATTCAGTTTCACCTTTCCAAAAAGTAGCACGAGCGGTAAATTTCGGGTCTTTTTGTTCACCAATAGATTTCTTAAACATAGCTAATGCTTCCTGGTAATTTCCATCGGTATATAATTCTAAACCTCTATAAAAAGTCACTTTTTGATACGCCTGTTTGTTAGCAAAACTTTTATTTTTTTCTAATAATTCTAATGCGCCTTTATAATTTTTTGATGTAATAAAGGAATTTATCAATAGCGTTTCAATATCTGTTTTGCTTGGGGAATTAGGATATTTATCTAAAAAAGCGGACAATACATCAGGAACGCTTTGATATGAATTTCCAATATCATAACTCAATTTCGCATAATTTAAAGCAGCATCTTCTTGAATTTTTAAATCAAATACCATCTCTGAAGCATTTTTAAAAGCATTCAAAGCTTGTTGTTTTTTATCGGTTTTCAAATAACTTTGCCCTAAATGATAATACGCATTTTGTGCAACAAAGTCTTTGCCATCAATGATTTTATTGAATTGGGCGATGGCGTTTTCAAAATCATTTTGCTGATAATAAGCAAATCCCAATTGGTAAAAATCAGTATTGTTCCATTTTCCTTTTTTACCTCTATACTCTTTCAAAAAAGGAATGGCTTTTTCATATTGAATCAAATTAAAATAGCTTTCGCCGATGATTTTATTCAATTCTGATTTCTCTAAAGCATTGGATTTTGCCATTGCAACCAAACCTAAATCAATTGCTTTTTGGAAATTTCCTAATTTGAAATTCATATCAGCTTGAAAATAAGAAAGTTTTTCTTTGTATTTTTCCTCACCAGAAACTTGGTCAAAATACTTCGTTGCATTTTTATAATCATCGCCTTCATAAGCCATAAAACCTAAATAATACTTAGCTTGCGAACCATAATTTGGTGAATTGAGCACTTTATTGAAATATGGTGTAGCTTCAATTTTGTTTTTTGCGGTAAAAAAAGCGTATCCTTTTTGGAAATTAAATTTATCAATATCATCAGAATCCAAGGAACTTTCACCTACTTTATCAAACCAAATTAGAGATTTTGGATAGTTACCTTGTTCAAAATAATATTCTGCAACTTCAATATAAGCTTGGTTTCTTTTGGTACTTGTTGGGTAATCAGAAACGAAATTTTCCATCAAGGAATCTGCATTCGATTGACTGAGACGAATGGCACAATTTGCACTGTAATAAGCACAATCTGATTGCACTTCGCTACTTTTATTTTCTAATTTTACTTTGTCAAAAATAATTTGAGCCGATAAATATTGCCCATTATTATATAACGAAAGAGCATTGTTGAACGCTTCTAAATCGTGCGTGTAAATTGCGGATTTTTGAGCCGAAACGGTTGTGATTCCGATGAAAAATAACAATAAAAAGAGCCAAGATTGTTTGCGCATAGTAGATTTTATTTAATACATTCAAATATATCGTATTCTACACACTATAACGAGGTTGTATTCGTTTTTATTATGAACATCTTTTTAAACAATTAATAATAATTTGGAAATTGGAAATTGATTAAATCTTATTACTTTTACAAAATAAACAAAAAATCTTATGTCAGAACCTATATTATTTTTAAGAAACGTAACCATTTATCAAGAAGAAAAAGTCATTTTATCAAGTATTAATTTGGAAGTGAATCACGGTGAATTTATTTATATAATTGGAAAAACAGGTTCTGGAAAAAGTAGTTTTATGAAAACTTTATATGCCGATTTACCTTTAATAGAAGGCCAAGCGAGCATTGTAAACTTTGATTTGGCAACTTTAAAAGAAGATGACATTCCTTATTTGAGAAGAAAAATAGGAATTGTATTTCAAGATTTCAAATTGTTACCAGACAGAACGGTAAACGAAAATATGCTTTTTGTTTTGAAAGCTACGGGCTGGACAGATGCAGTAGAAATGCAAAACAAAATCGATGAAGTTTTGGATAAAGTAGATATGAAAGCGTTTGCTTCAAAAATGCCACATCAATTGTCTGGTGGCGAGCAACAACGTGTAGCAATTGCTCGTGCTTTATTGAACGACCCCGAATTAATTTTAGCAGATGAGCCAACAGGAAACCTTGATCCTCAGACAAGTGTAGAAGTTTTGGAAGTTTTACGGAAAATTAATGCCAACGGAAAAACAGTAATTATGGCGACACACGATTATGCACTTTTGATGAAATTTCCATCAAAAACATTGAAATGTGAAGACAGTAGTATTTTTGAGGTAGTTCAAAAAACAGTTTAATGTTATCGATTCTCATTCCAACATATAATTACAATGTTTTTAAGCTTGTAGATGTCTTATACAATCAGGCTATAGAAGCTAAAATTGAATTTGAAATAATTGTTTTGGATGATGGATCACAAAAATTTCACTCCGAAAATAACAAAATAAATGAATTTCAATTTTGTACTTATGAAATTCTTAAAGTCAATATTGGAAGAAGTGCGATTCGAAATTTATTAGCAAAAAAAGCTACATTTGATAATTTACTTTTCCTTGATTCAGATACTATTCCAGTTGATGAAAATTTGATTTCCAATTATATACTTCAAATATCTGAAGAAGAAAAAATTGTTTATGGCGGTATTTTATATTCTAAATTAAAACCACAAGAAAGTCAATTATTACGATGGAACTACGGAATTTCTAGAGAAGCTTTATCTGCAAAAATTAGAGAAAAAAATCCCTATTTAAGACTTTTGACTTTGAATTTTATGATAAAAAAATCGGTCTTTGAAAAAGTAAGTTTTAATGAAAAAATACCCAATTTAAGACACGAAGACACTTTGTTTTCTTATGAATTAAAAAATCATAACATTCGAGTTGAACATATTGAAAACCCGGTTTATCATCTTGGATTAGATGAATTTGAAAGTGCAATCAAAAAAGAAAATGAATCATTAATTGCTTTGAAATTTCTTATCGAAAGTCAGTTAATTCCATCTGATTATATCGGTTTATCAAAATTATTTTATCGATTAAAGAAAATGCAAGTAGTATTTGTATTGAAAGTATTTTATAAAATTACAAAACCTTTTTTGTTGAAAAATTTGGCAAGTAAAAACCCTTCATTATTTATTTTTGACCTTTATCGATTGGGATATTTTGCTAGTTTATATTAAACGATTTTTCCTTTTAAAACCGAATTCCATTGCTCCATTATTGCTTCTATTTGATATTTATTGACTGAAATTTTAGCCTTATTTCCCATATCAATTCGAAGGTTTTCATTTTCAATTAAATTTTCTAATGTTTGAATAAATTGATTTTCATTTCCATCTTCAATTAAAAAACCATTACTATTATTTTCGATAATTGCTCTTGGACCGCAAGGACAATCGTAAGAAATACAAGGCAATCCCGATGCCATAGCTTCAATAAGCACCATTCCGAAACCCTCAAATCGTGATGTCATTAAATAAATTGATGCTTCCAAATATTTTTCTTCAATGTTTTTTACAGGTTCGTAAAAAGTGATATTATTTTCAATAGTAAGTTTTTTTGCCAATGCAACTAAATCAAAATCAGGATTTGATTTTCCGTAAATAGTTAAGTTCCAATCGGGGTATTTTACGATTACTTTTTTCCAAATTTCGAGTAATCTATCGAATCCTTTTTCATAGGCGTGACGACCAACAGCGATTACATTTTTTTGAGACAAATCGGATTTTATATCTGTTGAAAACCATAATGGATTTGGTATTACGATGCCCTTTTTGACTTTCCACTCTTCAATACTATCTTGAGTTTCTACTATAAATTCATCAAATTTTGAAGCACCAAATCTATTGAAAAAAAGATCTAATTTAGGAATCCAATTAAAAATAAAAGGAAACTTTTTTGGACTTAATTGAACATAAATAGAATTATGACATTCGTATATAATTCGTTTATTTTTTGCAATAAAAGATACAAGATAGGCTTTGTAAATGCTATCAACGATAATTATTATATCTGGGTTTTCGGATTCAATTATATTTTTAATTTCATTAATATATTTAAATAAAAATTGAAGTCTATTTCCACTTAAATCAATATCAAAAAGTTTGATTTTACTGTCCAATGGATAAAATGGATTACTGTTACCGCCATTTTGAGTTACAATCGAAATGTCGTAGTTGTAATTATTTACCAAGTAATTCGATTTCAGACACAAAACTCGTTCTAAACCACCTTCGGAATTAATTTTGGGTGTTAAATAAAGTAGTTTCATAAAATTAACTTGTTTTTTGATAGACCCCAAATATTGCGTCTGACGATTTTGAATGTACTACAAATGTATCTTCCTCAGCAAACAACTGCGTTAATAATTCTTGCGTTTCCTTTTGGTCATTACAAAAATTATGAGCGATTCCTTTCAAGAGAATGTGAAGAATATTCCAGCCTAAATTGGTTTGTTCTAAAACTTTAAAATTGGAATTCAAAGCGGATACAATATTTTTAGAATCGGGTGCTTCTGAAGGGTCAACTAACAACATTCTAAAAATACCAGGTCTGTAAACTTTCTTTTTAATTGATTTATTATCGTATAATAATTTGAATTTTGTTGGCATTTTATCAAGTAAAATATTAGCTTTTTTCAGCTGTTCTGTAGTCCATTGTAATCTGTTTGGACCAACATATTCATAAATTACTAAAATCCCATTTTCGCTCAATAATGATTTTACATCATTTTTTAATAAATTAAAAACATCCTCAAAATGATGCAAACTGGAACTAAATAAAATAACATCAAAAGAATCTTTTTTGAAGTTGAGTTTCTTAAAATCACCACTTTGATAATTAATTTGCAAGTTCATTTCGGTTGCAATTTCTATAGCTTTCTTGATACTTCCTTCTGAAATATCAACGGCATCAATAGAAGAAAAGCAGTTGAATTTCGCAAAATTTCTATCGTGAATTCCTTCTCCACAACCAATGGATAACAATCTTAAATTGGTTTTATTTTGAAGATATTTATTATAAACATAATCTTCATATTCTATGTTTTCATTTCCAGAAATCATAAAATTCCAACGTTTTTGAATCGCAGGAATTAACCAAAAATCGGAAGAGGAATCAAAAAAATCCCATTTGGACTGAATTCGAGACTTTGAAGACCAATTGAGTTTCGAGATAATAAATCCAATCCCTTTTTGCCTAATTTTATGATAAATATCTACAAAATCACCAATAGAAATATATGTTTTTTGTGAAGACATAAAATTATAAATTATTAGAATTTAGAAACTCATTATAATCTCGAATATAATCGGATTCATCAAAAATATCTGAAGCTAACACAAGACAAACTGCACCAGAAGAAAAATTCTCTAATTCACGCCAAATGCCTGTTGGAATGTGTAATCCTATATTGGGTTTATTTAATAAATAGCTCTTTTTATCCTTACCATCATTAACCGTAACTTCAAAACTACCACTTAATGCGATTAAAATTTCGTGTTGATTAATATGGGAATGACCACCTCGAAAAGCGGTACTCGGAACATCAAAAAGGTAATAAATTCTTTTGAATTCAAATGGCAAAATATCATTTTGAACAAATGCTAAATTGCCTCGTAAATCTTCAACTGTTGGAATCTGAATTAGTTGTAAATCGCTAATTTTCGTCATAGTGTTAATTAAATAAAATTTTCATTATAAAATTATATCAAATGAAATAAAACCAAAATGAAAATAAAAAAACTTATTTATCCTTCAAATTAAACGAAAAAAAACGATATTTACAAGATAAATTGCAATAATAAAAATGATAAATTATATCATATTAGTACATAAAAACCCTTTACAACTGATTCGATTAATTAATACATTATCGGACAATCAAGTTAATTTCTATATTCATGTTGACAAATTAGTTGATAGCAGGCCTTTCCTAGAAGCTACAATAAATATAAAAAATGTTCATTTTATTATTGACAAAAAAAGAGAAGAAGGGATTTGGTGCGGAATTGGATTAATTAAAGCTACAATAAATACATTAAACCAAATTGTAAAGGATGGTAGAAAAGGATACTGTATATTACTTAGCGGACAAGATTACCCCATAAAAGATAATAATAATATTAAGGCTTTTTTATCAAAAAACTATGGTATAAATTTCATAGAAACATTCAATCTACCCACAGATAATTGGTTCCATAATGGAATGGATCGAATTAACAATTACAAATTTAACTTATCAAATAAAAGGAGCCATTTTATAATTATACCAACAATTTTTCAATTAGAGTTTTATAGTTTAAAAACTTTTAAATCCATATTGAAATTAATTATAAACAATAAATTTTTATTTATTTATAATGTATTTAAAAAAAGAAAACATCCAGATAATATAAGTCCAAAAGGTGGAAGTGCATGGTGGGGTCTTTCCATTGAAACTGTAAAAAATGTAATTATCTTCCTTGAAAAAAATCCTGAATTCTTAACTTATCACAAATATACCTTTAATCCTGATGAAATTTTTTTTCAAACTATTGTTTCGCATTTGAATGAAAAAACTCCTGAATTAATGGCGAATTCATTAACTTTTGTAGATTGGGAACGAGAAGATTCAATTGGCGCTCCAAATTTGAGAATTGAAGATTTTAATAAAATCATTAATCAACCAGAAAATATTTTATTTGCAAGAAAATTTGAATATGAAAATGATTCAAAAATACTTTCAAAATTAGACTCTCATCTAACGATAACCAAATAAATCCAACCATTGTTTTCCAATATTTTCTATTGAAAAATGACTGATACTTTGAAACGCATTTTCTTTACAAAACGTATATAATTTATCCTCTTCAATAAATAAATTCATTGCTTCTGTTAGTCTTTGAACGTTTTGATTTTCAACTAAAAGTCCATTTTGTTTGTCCAAAATCATTTCGCTAGGCCCAGATAAACAATCAAAAGAAATTACGGGAACTTCGCAAGCCAATGCTTCTAAAATTACATTTGGTAAACCTTCATTTAAACTGCTTAGAACAAAAAATTTAGCGTTTTTTAAATATTTATAGGGGTTTTCTTGAAATCCTAGAAAATGGACTTTATCTTCAATATTATTTTGCTTAGCCAATGATTTTAAAATTGATATTCGTTCGCCATCGCCAAGTAAAATAAGATGAATATTTTTATTTGGCAAAATAGAATTAGAAAAAGCTTCAATCAATTTATCAAACTGTTTTACATTGGTTTCCATTTGTCCAATTCCAATAATATATTCAAAATTCAAATCTATAGTTTCAATAGATTTAGATTGTATTTCTTTTATATCAATAGGATTATAAATCGTTTGAACGTTGTTTAAATGATGTTTAAATTCAATTAATTCTTTCGCTTTATTGGTAATTACAACCATTTTATAACAATCTTGGTGCATAAAACGAGTTAAAAAAGACCAATTTGGCATATAATTATCAATCAAATAACTGTGAACAGTGAAAATCGTTTTAGATTTATAAAGCAATTTTGCAATCAATAGTTCTTGAATTGGGTTGATTCGGAATCTAAAATCAATGATAAAATCAAATTTATTTTCATTAAGATACTTCTTCAAAAATAGCATGCGATGCAGTTTATTGAATATTCCATTACGCTTATTTTTTAATAATCCTAAATTAACTAATTTTCCTGAAAAAGGATACGAAACAACATCTAAAACAATAATATTATGAACTTCTATTCCTTGCTTTTCAAAAAAAATCGACAAATTCGCCATCACTTTTTCTGCGCCACCAATTCCTAATCGGTAACCAATTAAAGCAATTTTATATTTTTTATGCGGTATTATCATCAACGATTTCTTATTTTCGTATCAAATATAACTCTTTTAAAAAAATATGCAAGAAAATCCGCTTGTAACGATAATTTGTTTGTCATATAATCACGAAAATTTTGTGGTGGAAACATTGAATTCAGTGGTGAATCAAAACTATTTGCCAATTGAACTTATTATTGTGGATGATTGCAGTTCGGATGCTACAAAATCAATAATTGAAGATTGGTTACTTTCTCATTCTGATGTTCGTTTTATTGCTAATGAGGTCAATTTAGGAAATACAAAATCGTTCAATAACGCCTTGAAAATCGCAAAAGGAAATTATATTATTGATTTGGCAGCCGATGATTTATTAATGCCAAATGGAATTCAAATGCAAGTGGAAGCTTTCCAGAAAAGTGCATACAAAAATCTTGGAATTGTTTATGGAAATGCTGAAATAATTAATGAAAATGGCAGTTTTAATTCTTTTTATTTTCCTGTCGATGCAAATAAAAATGTTATTACCAAAAGAAAAACGGGCGACATTTACGCAGCTGTTTTGTCAAGTGGTGATAGTATTTGTTCGGTTTCAACATTGATTAAAAAAGATGTTTTTGACTTTCTTGGTGGTTACGATGAAACGCTTGGTTATGAAGATTTAGATTCTTGGATTCGAGCTTCTCGGGTGTATGAATTCGATTTTATTGATGCAGTTTTAATTAAAAAAAGGACTGTTTCCAACTCTTTAGGCACTGACTTTTTTAAGAAAAATAATAAAATTAATATTTCCACTTATAAAATTTTAAGAAAAGCACTGAAATTAAATCGATCAAAAGTTGAAGATTTAGCACTTCAAAAAAGAGTTCATTATGAAATAATCCATTCTTTTAAAAATAGAAGTTTCAACTTATTAATAAAAAATATTGGACTTAGAATTGAAATTTCTTTGAGAAAAAACTTTAAAAAGTATTAGCTTTTAATTAATGTTTTTCCGAATTATCTTATTTAAAGGGCTTTCTAAATATAAATATAAAATTACTGAAATAACATTTAAAGCAATGAAAATAAATCCTTGATTACTTGAAATTTTATTCAAAATAGTCACGAAAATTCCGAGATGAATTAGGTAAAAAATATACGAGCTTTTACCCAAAAGTAGTATAATTTTGGTGCTGAAAAATTGTTGCAAAATCGTGTTTTCTTTTATTAAACCCAAAAATAAAGGTGCAATTCCAAAAACAGGAAGAAAAAACGTGTTTATGACTTTTCCTGATAGCGTATCCACACCAAAACCAGTTCTAACTTTCAAAGAAACTAAAGCACAAATACTTAAAATAATTCCAAAAATACCGAGGTAAGTAAATCCTTGAAATTTCAAATTAAATTTATTATTTCTTAAAAGTACCGCAAGTGCAATCCCAACAAAAAATTCAGTTATCCTTCCGAAGAAGGTAAAATCTAACATAAAGTTAATTGATTTCATAAAACCGTAGCAATCAATTCCATTGAAAATTGACACTAATAAAAGTCCGAATCCAATAAAAAATAGTGGAGTGATTAATAGAAAGAGTTTGTTCTTTTTAATCAACAGAAAGAAAATTGGTGCTAATAAATAGAAAACTTCTTCGACTGTCAAAGACCAACTTTGTGCGATTCCAGTGAATTTCAAATCGTCTGAAAAACCTTTTAAGAAAGAAATATTAAAAAAATAATTTTTCAAATCTATTACATTGGTTTGAGATTGAAAAATTGCAAAAAATACAAATGTAAATGTTGTTAGTAAGAAATACATTGGATAAATCCTTGCAAAACGCTTGATAAAATAGCTTTTGAAACTGAAATTTTGTTCTTCATAATAGCGATTGCAAATTAGAAAACCACTTAAAACGAAAAATATAGTTACGCCAATATGAAATTCGCTGAAAAAATCGTGACAATATTGTCCGAAAATAGCAACTGAAAACGGATTATAATGATGAATATAAACCATAAAAGCGGCAAGTGCACGAATACCAGTTAAGGCTGGAAAATTGACTTTATTCATTGCGCTTGAATTTGTTTTTAATTTTCAAATAATAGGAAAAAAGATCAATTCTTTTGTCTAATTCTTTGTAGGAATAAAACGCTGAAACAATAAAAATACTTCCAAGCGGGTAATAAGCGTAAGGATAATCAATTGTGAAAGTTATTATGCAGGACGCTAATCCAATAAAAAAACAAACCCAAATTATTTTAAAAGTGTCTTTTCTAATAGCAAAATCGAACTTTTTATTTAGGATATTTATGATGTAAAAGGCATAAATAATAAATTGGAAAAGACTCGCAATTCCGATTCCTACCAATCCAAAAAAATGATATAAAACTACCGTTGAAACAAGCAGGAATAAATCGCTCAAAATTTCTTGTTTGAAATACAATTTAGTATCTCCTTTTGCTAAAATTATATAGGCTAAAGGCCAAATTATTGCTTTAATAATTACTGCAAATAAAGCCGCTTTCAAGATCAACAAAACACCTAAAAATTCTTTTGTGTAAAGTGCTTGAATTAATAATGGCGCACAAAAATACAGAAAAGTAATCGCTGGCGTAACTAACAATAAGCCAATTTCTATTTGGTCGTTTACCAATTCTTTAATTTTGGAATTATCACTTTGGATGGCAGTAATTCTTGGATAAAAATCGGTTCCCATAGCATTGAAAATCATTCCTACATAAGAAATTAGCAGCACAGAACTCACTTCAAAAAGCCCTAAAATTTCTGTTGTAGAACCACTTCCGCTTAAATATATTTTTATTAAATAGCTGCAAATTTGACCGAAAATAACATTTATAGATAAAAGAAAACCCATTTTTAAAAGTGGAATTCCTCTTTGAAATGTTTCCGAAATTGAAATCTTACTTTTGTTGATTTTTATATTTCGAGTGAAGTAGTAATTCACCAAAAAACTAATAAAACTGGATGTTAAAATAACGGCAACAATGCCATCAAATCTAAAAAAATAATAAATTGGAATTGTAAAAAGTGTAATTAAAACAGAAGACAAAACATTGGAAATAGCAATCGATTTTATCATTCGCAAACCTTGCAAAAGGGCAATTCTACTGGCAGTTAAACTTGAAAAAACAAAATTCACAGCTAAAATTACAAACCAAAAATAATAATCTGAAGTGCCAAAAGTCCATTTACTCAATAGTTTTGAAAAAATAATAGTTACTATTGCGCCAAATAAACCAATTAAAAATGACCAGCGCTGAAGGACAATAAAACGTTCTGAGAATTTAATTTCGTCATTTTCAGCATTTGCCAAACTCACTTCTCGAACACTTGTAATGTTAAGACCAAAACTAGTTAACGAACCAATAATTGCAATTGTATTGTTCAATAATCCGACAGTTCCAATTCCAATTGGACCCAAAAAAACAGCCACACATTTTGAACCAATAACACCAATAATCATTTTCATTGCTTGAGCAAATCCAAAAATACCAGTGGCTTTGATGATTGTTTTATGTGAGTTTTCTTTGTCTTTTATTTCCATTTTAATCAATTTTGCAACCGAAAGATATATATTGATTTTTAAATGCTTGTACCCATTTTTCCCATTCTGAAACTTGCGCTAATGGACTATTACTTTTAATAAGTAATACTTCCATTTTTTCAGCATTCAAATCATTTGGATAGTTTTCCATTGCATCGAAAGCATTGTTAAACCAAGCTTCATTGATGATTTTATTGAAAGCAAACATATCAATAGCAACATTTTTAAACGCTTTATTTTGATTGCTTGCAGAAGATAAGAAGCCAGTTTTCATTAATTCATAATTTGAAAATCCAAAATTCGAGCTTTTTTTCTTTTTATTAATATATTTAACCGCATTCAATAATTGAAGTCCTTCATCAACTGAATTTTTATGGTTTTTCCATAAATTAAGAAAATATTTCTTTTTAAAAACAGCACCTGAAGTGGCGTAAATAGTATAATATTTCAAAAAACGCTCTTCACTATAAAATCTAAAAAAAGTTAAAATTTTTCGTATTTTAAAGCGGTCAATTCTAAATATTAAATTAAACAAATAAGGGTTTTCAGTGTATAAATTTGGACTGTAAATAGAATACAGTTTATTATTAGAAATAGTTTTTTCGGGTACTAATTTTGAATTTCCAAGCCAACATAATTTCAACATTTTAATCTTATCTGTTTCTAAATTTAATCTGAATTTCTTCAAATTAAATGCTGTTGTAAACCAAAAATCATCTTCAATTAATAGAAAATAATTCGAGACATTTTTTGCTGATTTAATCCAAAATTCAATAGGAATTTTTGAATTAATATTTTGGATGTCATTTGCAACAGCATTTGACTTTTCATCATATAAATCAGATTTTAAAATTTTAATTTCAGGATATTTTTCTAGTAATTTATTCAAATATTTTTGTGGTGTTCCATCATCTAAAACAACAATTTTATAGTCTGAATTTTGGCTGTTTAAAATTATACTTTGAATGCATCTGTCCAAATAATACGGTCGATTAAATGATTTTATTAAGATGTCCATAAATTCAATTTTTGGATAACAAAATCGACTTCATCTGCTGTCATTACTGGACTTATTGGCAAACTTAAAACCTCATTATGTATTTTTTCGGTAATTGGAAACGACAAATGATTCCATCCCGAAGTCTCGGAACTAAATGCCTTTTGTTTGTGTGGCGGAACAGGATAATGTATCATCGTTTCTATTCCGTTTTCTTTTAAATAATCTTGTAATTCGCCCCTTTTTTCAGTACGAATTACAAATAAATGAAACACGTGATTATCCGAAAAATCCCAAAATGGCAACGTTATTTTATCGTTTTTAATTTCCGATAAATAGCGTTTTGCAATAGTTCTACGATGTTCATTATCAGCATCCAAATTGGGTAATTTTACATTCAAAAATGCCGCTTGCAATTCATCCAAACGAGAATTTATACCAATATAATTATTATAATATTTTACTTCTGAACCATAATTTCTTAATGAGAATAACGCTTTCGCTAATTCCTCATCGTTAGTAATTATTGCACCTCCATCGCCCAAAGCACCCAAATTTTTACCTGGATAAAAACTAAAAGCTTGAGTATTATTTGATTTTCTATTTTCACTTAAGAAAGCTCCGTGAGATTGTGCAGCATCTTCAACTACAATCAAATTATTTTGATTGGCAATTTCATTAATTACATCCATTTCAGCCAATTGTCCATAAAGATGAACCGCTAAAATTGCTTTGGTTTTTGATGTGATTTTATCCTGAATTAAATTGGGATTGATAGTGTAGGTTTCTAATTTTGGTTCAACCAAAACTGGTACTAAATCTGCTTGCAAAACAGACAAAATTGTTGCGATATAAGTATTTGCAGGAACAATAACTTCATCGCCTTTTTGTAATTTACCTAATTGAATATGAGCTTTGAAAATTAAAGTCAAGGCATCAAATCCATTTCCAACACCAATACAATGACTGGCTTTGCAATAATCGGCGAAATTTTTCTCGAATTCTTGAACTTCATTGCCCAAAATATACCAACCTTTATCCAAGACGCTTTTCAATTTTTGCTGAAAAGCATTTTCGTAAGGGGCATTTATTTTTTGCAAATCAAGAAATTTAATCATATCAAAATAGCAGCTAAATTATTGTAATTTTTGGTTTCAATCTCATAATAATCCTGAACCGTTGTTTTGGCACCAAAACTTTCTTTCCAAAATAGAATTCCTTCATTAATTTTTAATCCATTTTCTTCGTGTGAAGGTCCAAAATCAAAATACATTTTATCTTTAAAAACTACATTTATCAAATAATCGTATAAATAATCTAAACTTCCCAATTCATTTTTTTGATTATTACCCGAAATATATTGCGGATGCGCAACATTTTCAGAAATAAAAATGGTAGTTCCTGCAACAATATTGTTTCCATCGTAAACATTAAAATGCCTAATATTATCAGGGAATGCAATTTGTAATTTTGTCATTTCTTCTACAGAATGAACTGGTTTTGCACTGTGTTTTTTATCCAAATTAGGAATCAGAATTTTATTCCAAAACAACTCAAAATCAAGTTCTTCTTTTATAACCAAATTATTTTTTAAGCCTCTACGAATGCTTTCCTTTCTTGTTTTAGAAATTGAAAAAGGTTTCGATAAATCTAAAACTGACAAACAATCTCTTCGTATTAATTGCGCTTTTAAAAGGAACAGAGAATACTCGATTTCTTCCGAAAAACCATTGCAATATATGGAAGGAATCAACTTTAAATTGAATTTATCAATTTGATTTTCATTTAAATAAATTAGAATATCACGAAAAATAGCAATTGAATTACCTAATTTGATGTTTGTTTGAAATACCAAACCGCCATAAGTCAACCCTTGATGTGAGTAAATTGTAGCTCCTACTCTATTCGCTGGCAAAACAGAAACCAACTTATCTTCCTCATAAATCATCAATGAAAAATCATCAAATCGATCGCTGTGGTACTCCATAAAGTCCCTATTGAATAGGAATGTAGCGTTTTTGGCAGTGCTAATAAAAGCATTCCAATCGCTGTGATTTTTAGTTTCGTATCTTTTTACAATGTACTTTTTCAATATCGTGTTTTAAACATTGGAAAATTAATCATTTATTTAATAAGAACATTATTTTTTTATAAAATTAGATTTATAAAATTAATTAACTAATTTAAAATCGATTATAAAACTAAAGCGGTACGGGTTAATTGTTAATTCGTTTATTTGGTATTGCGTGACGTTTTCTATTCGTAATTTTTCATTCTTGCGTATTCATTATTTGTTATTTCACATTCGTTAAACGTAATTTATTATGTCTTAAAAGGAATTTATGATGCCTTAAAAGTATTTTACTATTCGTTCTTCGTTAATTTGTTAATTCGGTTATTTGGTTAATCTCCGAAAGCTTGGGCGTTTCGCTCGTGCACGATAGCTTCGATTTATGATTTTTGCCTATACGTTTATTCTTAAATTTTAAATTAAAACCTTTCGTTTTTTTCTTGTCTTTGCGGGCACGGATTAGAAATCCGCGCTATCCGTTGTGGGGACAAATCCGAATCATCTGGGGGTTAGGGGTTCGGGCTTTTACTATTAAGTGAGTTGTAACACTAAATATATTTTCTTACAGCTTCAATGTAAATTCCTGCGTCTTCATCACCAAGTTGTTGTGCCTTTTTAAATGAAGTATAAGCATCATTATATCTATTTAATTTAAATAATGCTACACCTTTATTTAAATGTGCAATTTTATTGTTTGGAAAATATGAAATACAAGTAGTCAATATATTATTTGCTTTTTCTAATGAATTATTATTTTCTAATAAAAAGTAACAATCTGACAAACCTAAATATGCATCTTCATTAGTTGCTTTTATATTTAAGGCAGATGAAAAAGAGTCTATCGCATCTTGTAACTGGTTTGAAAATTTATATGCATTACCAATATTATAATAACAACTAGATTCTAGTTCTATATCATTGTAATTAGATATCTGTATTAAATTTAAAGTTTCGTTAAAAGCTGTAATTGCTTCAGAATAATTATTTGAATTCAACGCATTTGCACCTGTGAAAAATTCTGATCTAATTTGTTCAAAAGAAACAACTTGAGTTGATTCTTTTTTTAATGCTTTTTTATAAACTATTTTAATATTTCTGTCAAACATACTTAGAGTAATTTCGTCAATTATTCCATTTTTTTTATTTAGAGTTAATCCATAATCTGCAAAAGACGAACCCATTCTGTCAGTTCCGAAACCTCTCAATACAATTTTAACATCAGTTTCTTCAAGCATTTTCATCTGTTTTTCAGACATTTGAATATTATCTCCCCAAATAGGATGATTTTCATTCATATTATACATAGTAACGTAGAAAACTTTGTAATCAAAAGTCTTTACTCTTATTCCTCTCCAGGCTCCTTTATTGTTAGCAGCAGTAGGACGCCCATTTTCAATCCTTGTATGGTCGTCTGATAAAAATTTTAAGTCTGTTAAATCAATTGATGGTTTGTCAGAATTAGGTTTTAGAAAGTCGAATATTCCCATTTTAATTTTGATTTTAATTTATATTCTAATTTAAGCTATACAGTGTTTTGAGAAGTCAAATTTTATTAATTATATTCCTTTCGGAATTATTATATGCTTCAAGATTATTTTTCATCATTTGAATAAAATCTTCACTTCCATCAAAGTTATTCAATTGATAAGGGTCATTTTCAATCATAGGTAAAAGTCGTTTGGAAAATTCAATAAATTTATTGTTCAATCCAAACTGAATCCCCATCATAGCTCCTTGAATTAATTTTTGAATTTGTTCTGCACTTCCTTTCTCAGAAATATTAGTTTGTCTGATATCATCTTTATCTGTTAAAATGAAATGCACTGCCCATCCATTTGGGTTGACAGTTCCTAATGTAAAAGCACCTAGTGCATTATGAGTAGATTTTGCCATTTTTAATGATAAATCTTTGGGTTGTATAAGACGAAATTCACGCCCGTTTTGAAATTTTCCTATATGTGTAGTTGTGGAAAAATCTTTTTCAATAAATCTAATTGGGAAACTGTATTGTTCCCCTCTGATAGTTATGATAGATAATAAATTCTCGGTAATACCAACAAGTGAATGATGTAAACTAACTGCTATCTCAAGAGAATCGGTTTCAATTTGTGAAGCAATATTTTTTTGAAATATGTTCGCTCTATTATATACCATCTTTTCAGGTTCATTACCCTTGTTAAATAATCTGTTAAATAGTCCCATTTTTATTTTTGTTTTTTACTTACTGTAATCGGTTTTCAGCTTTCGCATTGTGTGATTGAATTTAAGTGGTCTTTTTAGCCTGACCGCTAACTAGTAATATACTCAGTTTTTAAGCCAAAAAGTGAGTATATCTATCTTTTTTGACTGTATATACTCAACTGTAGTTGCGCATTATTTATTTTCAAATATAGTCTTAATTTTCCAATGTCAGTTTTTTTAAAGCCAGAATATAAAAATAATCAAAACAATTAATCCTTCAGCCCCGATTGCAATGGAAATCCTGCGCTTTTTAGCGCAGATTGTAATGGAAAGCGGGAATTGCAATTCCAAATACAAGAGGACAATTCGCTCCAAATGAAATAGAGATTGCTTCATTCTTCGCAATGACTTTCAAAACGAGGGCGCGCCCTAATGAAAATTATTACTATTTGATATTTTAATTTGATTTTGAAGTAGTATCATAAATATTATTTTTATAAAATTAGATTTATAAAATTAATTGACTAATTTTAAATCGATTATAAAACTAAAAATGAAACAGCACATTCAAAACATACTTTTTGGAACTCTATTACTTTTTTCAAGTGCCATTTTTGGGCAAGATATTTCGTTGTTTCAACAATTTAATGGCAGATACGACTTTGTTTTTGTTGGAAATACCTTAAATCCAATTGAAAATTCGTATCAAAGTACGGTGGAAGTTCTTACAACTTCTTCCGCAGATTTGACCCTAAATCCAAATGATGTGATTGAAAAAGCCTATTTATATTGGGCGGGTTGCGGAACGGGCGATTTTGATGTGAAATTAAACGGTCAAGCAATCACACCTGACAGAACTTTTAGCCATCAAAGAATTTTTTCAAGTTTGGTTTTTGATTATTTCAGTGCTTTCAAAGATATAACTGCTCAAGTTCAAGCCACTGGAAATGGAACTTATACCATATCTGATCTCGATGTTTCTAGTTTTATTGACTTTCACGCTCAAAGAAGTACGAATTTTGCTGGTTGGGCGCTAATTGTTGTTTATAAAAATCCGAATTTACCCCTAAATCAATTGAATGTTTATGATGGAATGCAAGCCGTTCCTGACGAAATTAATATTACCCTTAACAGTTTGAATGTCATTGATAATGTAGATGCGAAAATTGGTTTTCTGGCTTGGGAAGGCGATTCTGGAATTGCTGAAGACGAAACGCTTCGAATTAATGGAAATCCAATTGGAAATCCACCATTAAACCCAGTTAATAATGCATTTAACGGTACAAATAGTCAAACAAATTCTTCTACTTTATACAATATGGATTTGGATGTTTATCCAATTCAAAACAACATAAATATTGGCGATACTTCTGCACAAATTCAACTTACATCTAGTCGTGATTTCGTGATGATAAATGCCATTGTAACCAAATTAAACAGTCAATTGCCCGATGCAACGGTTGAAATTAATAACGTTGCAACGACTTGCGATTCGAGAACAATTATTGTTGATTATACAATTTCTAACACCAATTCTACGGCTGTTTTACCAGCAAATACTCCAGTTTCTATTTATGCAAATGATGTATTTATTCTAACAATTTTCACGCAAACAATCATCCCAATTGATGGAAATGAAATCGGGCAAGTAACGCTGATTATTCCAAATACAATAGCGGATAGTTTCGATTTGAAATTTGTTGTTGATGATAATGGTTCAGGTGTTGGAATTGTTACAGAAATTAGCGAAATCAATAATAAATTTTCTGTTCCCGTTATTTTAAGTGCTTCTCCTTTGTTCAATTTATTGCCAAATAATGAAGCTTGTAATGAAGGTGGTGGTCAAGGAACTTTCAATTTTTCGGATTATGAAACTTTAGTAAAAGTAAATCCTTCCGATACTATTCGTTTTTATGACTCTTTAATAAATGCGCAAAACAGTACAAATCCAATTTTTAATACTTCCAATTTTGTTGCATTATCAACTCCAAAAACAATTTATATCAAATTAGAAAACGCTGTTTGTTCGAGTATTACTTCATTTATATTGGAAACAAAAAACTGTCCACCAGTAGTTTATAATTTTATTTCTGCCAACAATGACGGTGAAAATGACACTTTTCATATTGATGGATTGATAGGCATTTTCTTGAAATATAAAGTTTCCATTTACAACCGTTGGGGAGTATTAATTTGGACTGGTAACAATACTTCCGAAGAATGGGACGGTTTTGCAACCAATGGAATTTTGCTTGACAATAAAGAAATTCCTGCAGGAACTTATTTTTATATAATTGATTTAAACGACCCTGATTATAGCGAAGCACTAACAGGATATTTGTATTTAACGCGATAGTTTTTCATTAAAAATAACTCACATCAATTTCTCTCATTATATTTGTAGCATAAATTTCAACACCTACTATTTTGAAACAAATCACATCCGTTCAAAATCCATATATAAAGTCGCTGGTACTTTTACAGGAAAAAGCAAAAGCCAGAAAACAATCGGGTACTTTTTTGATTGAAGGACAACGCGAAATTTCTTTGGCAATAAAAGGCGGATATGAAATTGACACGATTTTGTTTTACCCTGAATTGATTTCTGAAATTGAAATAAATCAACTGTCAAAGCAGCAATTCAACTTGATTGAAATCAATAAAGAAGTGTTTGAAAAATTGGCGTATCGAGATACAACAGAAGGAATTATTGGAATTGCAAAAAGCAAAAATTTGAATTTATCAGATTTAAAACTGAAAGACAATCCATTAATTTTGATAGCTGAAGCACCCGAAAAACCTGGGAATATTGGCGCATTATTGCGAACCGCAGACGCCGCCAATCTTGATGCTGTTATTATTGCCAATCCAAAAGGCGATTTGTTCAATCCAAATGTGGTGCGTTCCAGCGTTGGATGTTTGTTTACCAATCAAATTGCAACAGGCACAACTTCTGAAATTATTGCGTATTTGAAAGAGCGAAAAATCAATTTTTATTGTGCTACATTACAAAATTCAACGTCGTACCACACACAAGATTACACCTCTCCAACAGCATTAGTTGTAGGCACCGAGGCGACTGGTTTAACTCAAGAATGGCGAAATGCAGCGACACAAAACATCATTATTCCAATGCAAGGCGAAATCGATTCAATGAATGTTTCGGTTGCCGCAGCCATATTAATATTTGAAGCAAAAAGGCAAAGAGGATTTTAATTTTTCAAGATTGAAATCGTATTTATATCACAATTATAATTCATCGTTTGCACATCTCGTTACTTATTCATAATTTTAAAGATTGAATGAAAAATAGCTATGACAGAAATTGAAATAGAACAAGAAAACAAGGCTATTGCCCGAGAATATAAAGAACTTCTCCGAATAAGTTATCAAACATTAACACCTGAAGATAAAAAATTAATCCGAAAAGCTTTTGATGTGGCCGTTGATGCGCATCAGGAACAACGAAGAAAATCAGGTGAAGCCTATATTTTTCATCCTATTGCTGTTGCAAAAATTGTAGCTTCAGAAATTGGTTTGGGTGCCACTTCAATCGCGGCTGCTTTATTGCACGATGTTGTTGAAGATACCGATATTACCGTTTTAGATATTGAAAAAATGTTCAATCCAAAAGTAGCACAACTTGTGGAAGGATTGACCAAAATTTCCAAAATTCAAAAAGATTTAAACTCCTCGACACAAGCAGAGAATTTCAGAAAAATGATTCTTACATTAAATGATGATGTACGAGTAATTTTGATAAAATTGGCTGACCGTCTCCATAATATGCAAACTATGGATTCGATGGAAGAATACAAACAGACTAAAATTGCATCGGAAACCTTATATATTTATGCGCCTCTCGCCCACCGATTGGGATTGTATAATATAAAAACGCAGTTGGAAGATTTAGGATTAAAATATACAGAACCCGCTGTTTATAAAGATATTGTCAATAAAATAAAAGAAACAAAAGAGGAACAAGACGCCTATATAAAAAATATATCTGAAGTTTTAAAGAAATCTTTGGATGTTGAAGGAATTGAATATGTTATAAAAGGGCGACCAAAATCAATCTATTCTATTCGTAGAAAAATGAAGGCTCAAAATGTGAGTTACGATGAAGTTTATGATAAATTTGCACTTAGAATTGTGTATAAATCAAATCCACACGATGAAAAATTTGTCGCTTGGAAGATTTATTCGATTGTAACAGATCATTACAGACCAAGTCCAAGCCGTTTGCGAGATTGGATTTCATCACCAAAATCAACTGGTTACGAAGCGCTTCACATCACTGTTATGGGGCCTTTGGGACGTTGGGTTGAAGTTCAAGTTCGTAGTGAACGGATGGATGAAATTGCCGAAAAAGGATATGCCGCACATTATAAATACAAACAAGGGGCAACGGAAGAAAGCGGATTGGATGTTTGGTTGAACCTATTAAAGGAAGCTTTAGAAAATCAGGAAAAAAATGCGGTTGACTTTGTTGAAGATTTTAAAATGAATCTTTATTCCAAAGAAATTTTCGTTTTTACACCCACTGGAGAAATAAAATCATTGCCGAAAGGCGCTACATCACTCGATTTTGCGTTCAGTATTCACTCTGCAATTGGAGTTCATACAAGAGGAACTCGAGTAAATGGAAAATTGGTACCGCTAAATTTTGAATTGAAAAGTGGCGATCAAATTGAAGTAATTACTTCTGTAAATCAAAAACCAACACCGCATTGGTTGAATTATGTGACCACTTCTCGTGCAAAAACTAAAATTAAGAATGTTTTAAATGAAAATACGAAGAAAGTTGCCGAAGATGGAAAAGAACTTTTAACTCGAAAATTACGACATCTTAAAGTTGCCTTAAATGAGAAAACTATCAATGAATTGGTGGTTTATTTCAAACTTAAAACAAGTTTAGATTTATTTTATAAAGTTGGAATTGGCTCTATAGAAAACCAACAACTTAAAGATTTTGCAGCGTTAAAAAGCAATTCAATTATCAATTTCTTTAAGAATAAAATCAAAAGATCGCCTTCAACTGCAACAGAACATATCAACAAGGAAGAAATCAATACTAATTATGATTTACTTGTTTTTGGTGCTGAACAAGATAAATTAGACTATAAATTATCAGCCTGTTGCAATCCAATTGTTGGCGATGAAGTTTTTGGTTTTATTACAATAAATGAAGGTATTAAAGTTCACAAAAAAGATTGTCCAAATGCGTTGAGTATGCAATCTAACTATGCGTATCGAGTTATAAAAGCCAAGTGGATTGATTCGTCACAACAAGAATTTAAAGCCGTTTTGATAATTACAGGAATGGACTTTTTGGGGCTTACCAATGAACTTACAAAAGTTATTTCGAGTAATATGAACATCAATATTCAAAGTATTTCGTTAACAACAGAAGCGGGATTGTTCAATGGAAAAGTGGCGGTAATTGTAAAAAATAATGGAATTCTTGAAAAAATGATGGCAAAAATCAGAAAAATTGACGGCATTGATAAAGTAACACGCGTTTATAAAAATTAAAGTTTTGAACATTCAAGTTGAAACATTTAATAATTAAAATAATAATTTATCTTTGCATAATATGACACTAATATCCGTTGATAACAGTAAGAATCAAGAAATTGTAAAAAATGTTTTTACATTGTATCTTGAAAATAAAGGGCACAGAAAAACACCTGAACGCTATGCGATTCTTCAAGAAATATATGAAAGCGAAGAGCATTTTGATGTAGAACATCTTTATGTGAAGATGAAAAACAAAAATTATCGCGTGAGCAGAGCCACTCTTTACAACACAATTGAACTTTTATTGGATTGCGGATTGGTTCGTAAACATCAATTTGGTCAAAATCAAGCGCACTATGAAAAGTCCTATTTTGACAAGCAACACGATCATTTAATTATGACCGATACTGGCGAAGTAATTGAGTTTTGCGATCCAAGAATACAAATGATTAAAAAAACAATCGAAGAAATATTTGATATAGAAGTGCACAATCACTCCTTATATTTATATGGTTCCAAGAAAACAACTTAGGAACTATTCCAAATAAAATTAAAAAACAACACACAAACAACACACAAACAACACACATAATGACCGTAGATTTATTATTAGGATTACAATGGGGCGATGAAGGAAAAGGAAAAATTGTAGATGTACTTACATCAAAATATGACATAATTGCCCGTTTTCAAGGTGGTCCAAATGCAGGTCATACTTTAGAATTTGACGGTATCAAACACGTATTAAGAACTATTCCTTCTGGGATTTTTCATAAAAATTCAATAAATATTATTGGAAATGGAGTTGTAATTGACCCTGTAGTCTTTCAAAAAGAAATTGAAGGCTTGGCACGATTTAATTTGGACATTAAAAACAAATTAATCATTTCTCGTAAAGCACATTTAATTTTACCAACCCACCGTTTATTGGACGCAGCTTCTGAAGCTTCAAAAGGAAAAGCTAAAATTGGTTCTACTTTGAAAGGAATTGGACCAACTTATATGGATAAAACCGGTAGAAATGGAATTCGTGTTGGCGATATTGAATTAGAAGATTTCAAAGAACGCTACAGAGCATTGGCTGACAAGCACGAAGCAATGATAAAATTCTATGATGTTGCCATTCAATACAACTTAGCAGAATTAGAAGTTGAGTTTTTTGAAGCTATTGAAGACTTGAAAAAACTTACCTTTATTGATAGTGAAGAATATTTGCACCAAGCTCAAAAAGCAGGGAAATCTATTTTATGTGAAGGCGCACAAGGTTCATTATTGGATGTAGATTTCGGAACATATCCATTTGTAACTTCATCAAACACAACAGCGGCGGGAGCTTGCACGGGTTTAGGAATTGCACCAAATAAAATAAAAGAAGTTTACGGAATTTTCAAAGCCTATACAACACGTGTTGGAAGCGGTCCATTTCCTACGGAAGATTTCGGAGAAGATGGTGCTACAATGGCAAGTGTTGGAAACGAATTTGGGTCGGTTACAGGAAGACAAAGACGTTGCGGCTGGTTGGATTTAGTGGCTTTAAAATATGCAATTCAAGTGAATGGCGTAACACAATTGATGATGATGAAAGGCGATGTTTTGTCTGGATTTGAAACATTGAAAGTATGTACAGAATACGAATACAAAGGTCAAAAAATAGGACATTTACCTTATAATATTGAACCTGAAAATGTAACTCCAATTTATAAAGAATTCAAAGGTTGGAAAGCTGATTTAACAGGAATGACAACGTATGACGAGTTACCAATGGAATTAAAAGAATATATCGACTACATTGAAAAAGAAGTTGAAGTGCCAATAAAAATTATTTCTGTTGGTCCTGATAGAAAACAAACAATAACAAAATAATTAGGAAACGCTTTGAGAAATCAAGGCGTTTTGTCTTTGAAATCATATTTTATGAAAGAACCAAATTTATTCAAATCCTTTTTTGAAAGTGAAAAAGCAGGCGGAATCATCTTGATTTTCGCTACCTTATTTTCTTTGCTTTTAGCAAATTCAATTTTTCAAACAGAATACCTTCAAATTTGGAACGTAGCAATTGGAAATCACAGCCTTGTTCATTGGATTAATGACGGATTAATGACTATTTTCTTTCTGCTAATTGGTTTAGAATTAGAGCGAGAAGTCTATATTGGAGAACTTTCAACACTAAAAAAAGCGGCATTACCATTATTTGGAGCTTTAGGCGGAATGGTCGTTCCAGCACTTATTTATTTGTATTTTAATTTTGGAACTTCAACGCAATCTGGAGCTGGAATTCCAATGGCAACCGACATCGCATTTGCAATTGGAATCTTATCACTTTTGGGAAATCGAGTACCAACCTCTCTAAAAATATTCCTTACTGCCTTAGCCGTTATCGACGATTTGGGCGCAATTATTATAATTGCCATTTTCTATACTTCTACAATTTCATTCTTGAATTTAGGAATTGCATTGGGAATAATGGGATTTCTATTTGTACTGAACCGATTGAAAGTCAATTCACTTTTTCCATACATAATTGGAGGAATTTTGATGTGGTATTTTATGCTAAATTCTGGAGTTCACGCAACAATTACGGGAGTTTTATTGGCGTTTGTAATTCCTTTTGGTGATGGGAAAAAAGATACTATTTCCTATAAATTACAGCATTTTCTGCATAATCCAGTTGCTTTTATAATCTTACCTTTATTTGCCTTAGCGAATACTTGCATTATTATAAATTCCAATTGGTATGAAGATTTAACACACACCAATAGCATTGGAATTATTCTTGGTTTAATCATCGGAAAGCCTTTAGGAATATGGATTCTTTCGTATTTAGGAGTAACTTTAGGACTTTGCATTTTACCAAAAGGATTGCAATGGAAAAATATTTTAGGAGCAGGAATATTAGGCGGAATTGGTTTCACAATGTCCATTTTTATTACACTTTTGGCATTTGATACTGATTCAGATATTGTAAATTCCAAAATCGCCATTTTAATCGCCTCTTTCATTGCAGCAATATCAGGTTTTGTTATTTTAAAATTAACATTGAAACCAAATAAATTAGAGCAATAACTACAATTAATAAATAAATCATAATTTGCAGCAGCATTGCATCCTTTTTCTTAAATTTGGCAAAAAATTAAACCTTTGAAGAAGCACCTATTTCTTGTCAATATTTGTATCATTCTATTCAGTTTCAATACGGTATTGGCACAAACACCAAAGAAAATTATCATTGAACATTCCGATTTTGCAGACATCAACCAACTACAAATTCCTGATGCGGCATTGCTTACAGGAAATGTTCGAGTGAACCACGATGGGGCAATTTTGACGTGCAATAAAGCCTATTGGTTTCAAAAAGAAAACTACATCAAAGCCTTTGGAAATGTGCAAATTATTCAAGGTGATACGCTCACAATGACGAGTAAATATGCGGAATACAACGGGAATATCAAACAAGCGTATGCAACTGGCGATGTAATTTTGAAATCACCAGAAATGTCATTGGTAACAGATACTTTAAATTTCAATAGAAACAGTCAAGAAGCTTTTTATTCCACAGGCGGATTGATTACCAACAAAGGAAACACACTGAAAAGTAAGTCGGGAAAATATTATGTTGCCGAAAAAAAATACCAGTTTCTAACTTCCGTAACCGTAAAAACACCTGAAAATACTATCAAATCGAATCACTTGGATTATTACACAAATTCAGGGCATTCGTATCTTTTGGGACCTTCAACAATTATCGGAAAAGACAATAAAATATATACTGAAAATGGTTTTTACGATACCAAAAAAGACATTGCACGTTTGCAACGAAATTCCAAAATAGAATACAACAATCGCTTGATAGAAGGCGATAGCATATTTTATAATAAAAAAACAGGTTTTGCTTCGGCAACAAATAATGTAAAAATCACTGATACCATCAACAAAATTATCGTGAAAGGACATTATGCTGAAATTTACAAGTTTCAAGATTCGGTTTATGTGACCAAAAGAGCTTTGGCAATTAGTCTTGTCGAAAAAGATTCCGTGTATATTCACGCTCAGAAATTGATGATTACTGGTAAAGAAAACAACAGAATTATTCGAGGTTTCAAAGACGCAAAATTCTACAAATTAAATTTAAGCGGCAAGTGCGATTCTATTCATTCCAATCAGAAAATAGCGCTGACAAAACTCATTGGAAAACCAATTCTATGGAATTTTGAAAACCAAATGACAGGCGATTTGATGCATCTTATTGGAAATAATAAAACGCAACAACTCGATTCTTTGAAGGTATTAAACAATGCTTTTATTGTTTCAAAAGATACTATCGGAACGGGTTATAATCAAGTGAAAGGGCAAAATCTTTATGGGAAATTCAAAGATAAAAACCTTGATAATGTTGATATTGTAAAGAATACAGAAGTTATTTATTATATGCGAAATGACGACCAGGAACTCATTGGAATCAATAAAAGTGTTTGCAGCAAAATAAATTTGACATTAGATAAAAATAGAATTGACACGCTAACATTATTTGAAAAACCAGATAGCGATATTTATCCCGAAAAGGATTTGCCTGAAAATGCAAGGAAATTACGAGGTTTTATTTGGCGTGGCGACGAACGAATAAAAACCAAAGAAGATTTATTTACAGCGGAAGAAAACGAAATGAACGACAAAATCATCAAGGAAAGTAACGCCAAAAAAGCCAAAGCAGACGTTCCAATGAAAGTCAGAAAAGAGACATTGGAATATAATGACAAATAAATTATTGCAGTAAAACCTGAATACTTTGAACAACGATTTCCTAAAATACCAAGCCCAAACGTCACCTTATCCACTCGGAATGGAGGTTTCGCACGCCATTGGGTCTTACATTTACGATACCAACAACAAAAAATACCTGGATTTTGTAGCTGGCGTTTCCGCTTGCACACTCGGACATCAACATCCACGGGTGAATAATGCTATCAAAAATCAGTTGGATAAATATTCGCACGTGATGGTTTACGGAGAATATTCTCAAAGTCCAGCAGTTGAATATTGCAAACTTCTAGCCGCTCATTTACCATATCCATTAGAAAAAACCTATTTGGTTAATTCAGGAACCGAAGCCACCGAAGGCGCATTAAAATTAGCCCGACGCATCACCGGCAGAAGCCAATTAATTTCGTGCCACAACGCCTATCACGGCAACACAATGGGATCGATGAGCGTAATGGGATTTGAAGAACGCAAACAAATCTTCCGTCCATTAGTTCCAGATGTCGATTTTATCACCTTCAATAACGAAGACGATTTACAGAAAATTACTACAAAAACAGCTGGAATTATCCTTGAAACCATTCAAGGCGGAGCTGGATTTATTCAGCCTTACGACGGATTTCTAAAAAAAGTACGCGCACGATGCACCGAAGTTGGCGCCATAATGATTCTCGACGAAATCCAACCCGGTTTTGGGCGAACCGGAAAATTATTCGGTTTTCAAAACTACGATGTCGTTCCCGATATCGTAATTATGGGCAAAGGAATGGGCGGCGGAATGCCCGTTGGCGGTTTCACGGCATCTCAAAAAAATATGGATTTATTGAGCGACAACCCTAAATTAGGGCACATCACAACCTTTGGCGGCCACCCCGTCATCGCCGCAGCGTGTTTGGCAACATTGCAAGAATTGACCGAAACCTCAATAATGACGGACACTTTAGCCAAAGAAAAACTTTTCCGCACGCTTTTGGCACACCCATTAATCAAGGAAATCCGAGGCGAAGGATTAATGTTGGCAGCAATGACCGAAAACGACGAAATTACCAACAAAGTAATCTTCAAATGTCAGGATAAAGGTCTGATATTGTTTTGGTTACTATTTGAAAGTTGCGCCATCAGAATCACACCGCCGCTAACAATTTCAAACGAAGAAATTGAAGAAGGATGTAAGATAATTCTCGAAGCAATGGACGAAATTTTAAACGATAATTAGTTTTTTTGGAGCTATTCCTGCTGTCATTCCAATCCGCTTTGTTGCTTCGTGCCGAGCAACAAAGCGGGATTTTCCCTTCCATCAGGGCTAGGGCATTCCGGATTTCAAGACGATTATTTGTTAATTAAATTGTTCACAAAAAAAAGGACTTTCTTCACAAAATAAAATTAAATCCTTACCTTTATCTCAGGATAAATTAAAGAAAACAGTATGCACATAAGCGACGAAGAAGAAGACTACAACTTATCCTTATCAAAATTTGAGTCGATGTTGAAAACCAACAAAGTTCTCTTTTTTGATTCCGAAGAATTTGAAGAAATTATTCTTCATTACCTCGATATGGGAAAAGCTGCCTTGGCTAAAAAAGCCTTGAAATTAGCGCTTGAACAACACCCAAAATCAACTGGATTAAAATTAGTTCAAGTAGAAATGTTGGTCTATGAAGACAAACTCGAACAAGCAGAAAAATTGCTAAATGAGTTGTACGCTATCGAACCAACAAACGAGGAAATTTACATCCAAAAAGCAAATATATATTCCAAAAGAGACAATCACGAAAAAGCGGTAGAATTATTGCAAATCGCACTGAAATATACCGATGATTTCGCCGATGTCTATAATTTAATTGGAATGGAATACCTTTTTATGGACAATTTAGAATTGGCGAAAGACAATTTTATGAAATGTCTTGAAGAAGATACCGAAGACCAAGCAGCCTTGTATAATGTGGTGTATTGCTTTGAGTTTTTAGACCAAAACGAAGATGCAATCGTTTATCTTAACAAATATATCGACAGAAATCCGTACAGCGAAATTGCTTGGCACCAAGTCGGAAGGTTAAACTACGGACTAAAAAGATATGAAGATGCGCTTCGTGCTTTTGAATTTGCAACCCTAATTGACGATGAATTTTTAGGAGCTTTTATGGAAAAAGCAAAAGCATTAGAAAGACTAAAAAAATACGAAGAAGCCATTGAAAGTTACACGCAAACTATTGAATTGGACGACGCTACTTCATACGCATTGCTTAGAATGGGGAAATGCTACGAGAAAATTGGAAACAAAGTTTTAGCACTAAAATATTTCAATAAAACCGTTCACGAAGACCCACTTTTAGATAAAGGTTGGATTGCAATAACTGATTTTTACGTTCGTCAAAAAAAATACCAAAAAGCCTTGTTTTATGTAAACAAAGCTTTGAGCATCGACAATCAAAATCGTTTGTATTGGAAGCGATTTGCAACTATAAACAAAGAATTAAATCTTTTTGAAGAAGCAGAATTTGGCTACAGAAAAGCAGTTGAATTTGGCGATTATCAATTGGACACGTGGTTGTTTTGGGTTGATATTCTTCAATTTTTAGGGGAATTTGAAAGCGCAATACAAACATTATTACAAGCATCAGAATACTTCCCAGAAGAATATCAAGTTGAATATCGTTTGGCAGGATTGTATTTTATGATTCACGATGACAAAAAAGCAAAATTCCATTTAAGCAACGGACTTCGATTGAGTTTCAAAAACAAAACGCTTCTTGAAGAGTTATTTCCTGTGGTTTGGGCACGCAAAATGGTTCAAAATGCAATCAATAAAGTGTCAAAATAAAATCTAAATGGCAAAGCACCAATTTGGTTTAGTTGGAAAAAACATCAGTTACTCTTTTTCAAAAGCACATTTTACAAAAAAATTTGAAGAACTAAATTTATTGGATTATTCCTACGAAAACATAGACTTTCAAGACATTTCTGAATTGCCTAATTTCCTAAAAAATAATCCAAATATAAAAGGCTTAAACGTAACAATTCCTTATAAAGAATCGATTATTCCCTACTTGGATAAATTATCTAAAAAAGCAGCAGAAATAGGAGCTGTAAACACCATTCGTTTTACTAAAAACGGAAAATTAAAAGGCTACAACACCGATTATTATGGTTTTCAAAAAGCACTCGAACCGCTATTGCAATCCCATCACAAAAAAGCATTACTTTTAGGAACTGGCGGCGCTTCAAAGGCCGTAGCATATTCATTAAATCAAATGGGAATTGCTACAACTTATGTTTCCAGAACTTCGATAGGAAACGCCATTGGCTACAGCCAAATAACCGCTGAAACATTTGAAGAATACCAAATAATTATCAATTGCACGCCATTAGGAACTTCGCCTAATACAAATGTTTGCCCTGAAATTCCATATCAATATTTCACTTCCAATCACATTGCTTTTGATTTGATTTATAATCCTGCTGAAACCTTATTTCTTCAAAAGGCAAAAGAACAAGGTGCAGTAATCAAAAACGGTTTAGAAATGTTAGTTTTTCAGGCAGAAAAAGCTTGGAAAATTTGGGGATTTTAAAATAAAATTCTTAAAAAATCTCAAAAACGAGTATTTTATCTTCTAAAAGTGTTTAATTATCGAAATTTCTTTGAATTTTGATTTCGCTTTTGTTATCTTTCGGGCGTTAAATAATATGAACCTTAAACATTTAAAAATGTTAGAAGAAAAGAATGATAACCTGTCAATGAATTTAAATGAGACAGATGGAAATGTAGAGAATGTGTCACAAGAAGTGGCTCAAACAGAAATTCAAGAAATTGCAGAACCTACAGAAAATTTAGTTTCGGAAATGGAAACTGCACCCGAAGCAATTGATGAAGAAGTTGTAGCAATTGAAGAAGAAGAAGAAGAAGTTATAGCTGATGAAATTGATGAAGCTACTGCTGAAATAATTGAAGAAAGTGTCCCTGAAGTAGAAAATACAATTGAAGTAGAAACTACTGAAGAAGCAACGACTACAGCTGAAATTGAAGTAGAAACGGAAACAATTGCACACGAAAGCAGTACTGCTATTGAAGCAATTGAAACAGAAAATGCTGCTGAAAATGAAGACGAAACTTTAAAAGACCGTCACGAAATTCCAATGTTGAATTATGAAATTTTGTCTATGGACGAATTGATAGTTGAATTGGAAAAATTGAGTGTTGTTGAAAAAGTAATGTCGGTTAAAGATCATATTGAAGAAATTAAAAATTCTTTTCTTGCAAAATACAACCATTTCATTGAAGAGAAAAAAGAAGAATTTGTTGCCGAAAATCCAGAAAGCAACGAAGAATTCCATTATCATTTGCCATTAAAGTCAAAATTTGACCAATTATATTCTCTTTTTAGAGACAAAAAAAATGCACATTTCAAGAGTTTACAAAACAATTTAAAAACCAACTTAGAGTTGCGCTTGGCGATTGTTGAAGAATTGAAAGAGCTTATAAATCCGCAGGAAAACATTAAAGATACGCTAAAACACTTTAATGAATTGAGAGAGCGTTGGAAAAATGCGGGTTCCATTCCAAAGGATAAATACAACCACGTTTGGAACAATTATCATTTTCACGTAGAGAATTTCTATGACTATTTGCACTTGGATAGAGAAGCAAGAGACTTGGATTTTAAACACAATTTAGAGCAAAAGCAAAAAATTGTTGCCCGTGTTGAAGAGTTAGTTTTGGAAGTAGATATTAACAAAGCTTTCCGTGAATTGCAAGATTTGCATAAAATTTGGAAAGAAGATATTGGTCCTGTTTCAAGAGAACATCGTGAGGAAATTTGGAATCGTTTTAGCGATTTAACCAAACAAATGCACGATAAAAGAGAAGTTTTATTTGAAGCACAAAGAGGAACTGAAATAGAAAATTTAGCGAGTAAAAATGAAATTATTGCTCAAATTGAAGTTTTAGCAACTGAAAAAGTTTCTGTTCATAGCCAATGGCAAGGACAAATTGATAAAGTTGAAGCCTTGAGAAATGCATTTTTTGCTGCTGGAAAAGTTCCTACTGATGTGAACGAAAGTACCTGGGCAGCATTTAAAACTGCGGTTCGTAATTTCAATACTTTTAAAAATTCATTTTACAAAGACATTAAGAAAGAGCAACAAGATAATTTGAACAAAAAAACGGAATTAGTAGCGAAAGCAAAAGCACTTCAAGCAAGTGAAGATTTTGCAACTACAACGCCGTTAATGAAGCAAATACAAGAGGAATGGAAATTGATTGGACACGTTCCAAGAAAATATTCAGATGCAATTTGGGGTGAATTTAAAGCCGCTTGTAATCATTATTTTGATATATTAAAAGCACAGAAAACCGAAGTAAATGTTGAAGAAGTAGAAGCTTTTGAGAAAAAGAAAGCCTATTTAGAAACGTTAAGAGAATTTCAATTGATTGGCGAACATAGAGCTGATTTAGATGCTATCAAATTACACATTGAAAATTGGAAAGGTTTCGGAAAAGTGCCGTTTACAAGACGCCATATTGAAGGGAAATTCAATAAAATATTGGATGCTTTATTTGAGAAATTGAGTTTAAGCAAAAAAGAAACTGAAATGGTTCGTTTTTCTAACCGTGTTGGAAATTTATCAGATTCTAATGATACTCGTAAATTGGAAAACGAAAAGATTTTCTTAATGCGTAAAATTGATGAAGTTCAAAACGAAATATTCCAATTAGAAAACAATATTCAGTTTTTTGCCAATACTAGAAATGCCAAAAAAGAAAATTCTATAGTTTTAGAAGTTCGTAAAAACATTGCTATTCACAAAGAAAGTTTAGAAGTTTGGAAAGAAAAGCTAAAGCAAATTAGAAGTATAAAAGTTGAATAGTTACTTTTTAAATAGTTTATAAAACCTCACAAAATGTGAGGTTTTTTTATGTTTAAAATTGAATATGATATTTATCATTTTAAATTTCGATTAGTGATAGTAATTTTGATTTCAAATTAAGCAGCTAAATGAAAAATTCACTTCTTCAAAAATACAACGTTCCCGGGCCAAGATATACAAGCTATCCAACGGTTCCGTATTGGGATGAAAGCAATTTTAATTACGAAATTTGGGTTGAAACTTTGAAGAAATCATTTGTAGAAAGTAATTCTTTAGAGGGAATTAGTCTTTATATTCATTTGCCATTTTGCGAAAGCTTATGCACTTTTTGTGGTTGCAATAAGAGAATCACCAAAAATCATACGGTAGAAAACCCTTATATAGCAGCCATTTTGAAGGAATGGGATTTATACTGTACAATTTTAGAAGAAAAACCAATAATAAAAGAAATACATTTAGGTGGCGGAACACCGACTTTTTTTTCACCGAAAAATTTAGAACATTTAATAAACGGAATTTTTTCTAAAGCAGAAAAAGCACCCAATTATGAATTTAGTTTTGAAGGACATCCCAATAATACAACTCGGGAACATTTACAGAAATTATATGATTTAGGGTTTAGAAGAGTTAGTTTTGGCGTACAAGATTATTCCGAAAAAGTACAAAAAGCAATTCACAGAGAACAGCCATTTCATAACGTTGCAAAAGTAACTTTTTGGGCACGAGAAATTGGTTATACATCGATTGGGCACGATATTATTTTCGGATTGCCTTTTCAAGAAGTCGAAGATGTGATTGATACCATTGAGAAAACAAAATCGTTACAGCCAGACAGACTTGCATTTTATAGTTATGCTCACGTACCGTGGATAAAGGGAAATGGGCAACGAGGCTTCAAAGATGAAGATATTCCAAAAGATGATAAAAAGAGAATGCTATATGAAATTGGGAAGAAATCACTTTTTGAAAATGGTTATTTTGAAATTGGAATGGATCACTTTGCGTTGAAAGAAGACAGTTTGTACAAGGCTTTTCAAACGGGAAAATTACATCGGAATTTTATGGGGTACAGTTCCTCAAAAACGCAACTTATGATTGGTTTGGGCGTTTCATCTATAAGTGATAGTTGGTATAGTTTTGCTCAAAATGTAAAAGATTTAGAAGAATATTATCAACTTTTAGAATTGGATAAATTGCCTTTTTATCGTGGACATTTATTAACTTCTGAAGACCTCATCATCCGAAAACACATCTTAAATTTGATGTGTCAATTTGAAACTTCTTGGGGAAATCCAGATGCCTATTTTGAAGAAATTCCTGCTATTTTAATTGAATTAGAAGAAATGGAAAAAGACGGATTGTTGGTAATTGGAAAAGATAAAATTACAGTTACAGAAGCTGGAAAACCGTTTGTTAGAAACATTTGTATGGGATTTGATTTGCTATTAAAACGTAAAGCACCCGACACACAATTATTTTCAATGACGATTTAATTCTTAATGGCAATTGGGTTGTTGTTGCACAAACAAACTCATATTTGATGGGGAAATATATGGAATTCCCAATCCTAAACCTCTCAAAATAAATACAATACCAAGAAATACTGCAACATAAGGAATTGCTTTTTGAATTTTATTTCTAATTGGAATCGTCAAAAAAGAATTGAGATATACAATGCTGCTCATCATTGGAACCGTTCCTAATCCGAATAATACCATATACAAAATCCCTAAAGTTGGACTTTGCATTGCAATTGCACCAAACAAAGCAACATAAACCATTCCACAAGGTAAAAATCCGTTTAACAATCCAATGGTGAATAATGATTTGTAGCTTTTGTTTTTGAACTGGCTTCCAAGTGTGGTTTTTATTTTAGAAATTACTTTGAAAATAGGTTTTGAAAAATTGTAATTGGCAACTACTTTTTCAGGAATTAGAATAATTAATATCATTGCAATTCCTATAAAAATTGACATTTTCTGTTGCATTCCAGCCAATAAAAAACCTTTTCCTAACATTCCAAAAATAAATCCAATTGTAGAATACGCAAATAATCTTCCGAGATGATAGGTAATTATTTGAGTAACTTTTTTGGCTTGATTGTTTCGATCAACGGGAAGCATCATAGCAATTGGGCCGCACATTCCGATGCAGTGAAAGCTTGAAATCAATCCGAAAATGAAAGCTGTGAAAAGCATCTTTATTTAGTCTAATATTGAAAAATCTTAAATCGTAAAGCAAAAAAACTTTGTAACTTTTGACTATTTAATGTAAATGATTTCTTTAGTAAGGTATTGTTTACCAGAATATTGCCATTCCATATTAATGTCCCAGCGACCGCCTACCAAATTTGAAACAGGTATGAGCAAAGTTGGATTAGACAATGAAATCGGAACTTCAAAATCTAATTTTTTGTTAGACGGTCGGTAAAGAGACACTTTCCCTTTTATGTTTTTTGGTTCAAAATCATTCGGAAAAACAATTGTAATTCCCAATTTTGAAACCGTTATTATTGGTTTTTGAACCAAATTATTGGCATTTTGAATTCTAATCATTTCTTCGCCAAAATGCGCATCGTGTTTGTAATATTCTTCAACAACCAAATCGTTGTCATATTTTGAATTCGATTGAACTTGAAAAACGAAGTACAAAATGAAAGTCATAAATAATGCAAATGCGATTACAATCGATGTTCCCCAGTTGATTTTCATACTATTGAATTTATATTAAATTTAGTCAAAACTTCTTGGACTTAAAAAATTAGTAGTACTCGATTCTATTTTTTTGTTGCCATCATAAACGTCAATTTTGATTTTAGTTTTATCGCTTTCTAATAAAAAATGGCTGATTTCTATGAATAATGTGCCTTCATTCATACCTTGTCGAGGCACTTTTAAATCTTGTTCACCAACCACTTTCAATGTTCCTTTTATACCAACTAATTTAAAGTGAATATCATTGAAATCATTATTCGTTTTGTTGATAATTTTAAAAGTATAAATGTTACTAATATTGTCGCCTTTGTGCTGAAATAATTGTCCTGGTAATCTCAAAATTGTAGCTTCTATGTCTGTTCTAAGAAATAATAATCCAATTAAAACACCAATTAAAATCAACAATACCGAAGTATATCCTTTCATTCTGGTGGTGAATTTGAACTTAGAATTTTTCTCAATTTCATCTTCTGAAGCATAGCGAATTAAGCCTTTTGGCAAACCCACACTTTCCATCATAGAATCACATTCGTCAATACACGCGGTGCAATTGATACATTCTAATTGCGTTCCGTTTCGGATGTCAATTCCCGTTGGGCAAACGTGAACACAAAGTTTGCAATCGATGCAATCCCCTTTTCCTGTGATGCCTCGATCTTCATTTTTATTAAATTTGGCTCGACCTAATTCTTTTTCTCCACGAACAAAATCATACGCAACATTTATAGATTTATTATCCAATAAAACACCTTGTAATCGACCGTAAGGACAAGCGATTATGCAAACTTGTTCTCGAAACCAAGCAAAAATAAAATAGAAAACACCCGTAAATATTGACAATGAAATTAAAGTACTTACGTGATTTGCTGGCCCGTCTTCAATCATTTTAAATAATTCATCGCTACTAATCAAATACGCAAGGAATACATTGGCAATCAAAAATGAAATAATAAGAAAAATGAACCATTTGAGTCCTTTTTTTCTAATTTTTTCAAGGTTCCATTCTTGTTTTGACAAACGAATTTGAGCGCCACGATCTCCTTCAATCCAATATTCAATTCTACGAAAAACCATTTCTAAGAATATGGTTTGCGGACAAACCCAACCACAAAATATGCGTCCAAAAATTACTGTAAATAGGATTACAAATACAACTCCCACAATCATAAAAAGCACAAAAAGATAAAAATCTTGAGGCCAAAATGGGAAACCAAAAATAGTAAAGCGACGTTCTAATACGTTGAACATCATAAACTGATTGCCATTTATTTTTACAAATGGATTGGCAATTAGCACAATTAACAAAAAATAACTTACCCATTTTCTGTATTCATAGAATTTTCCTGAAGGTCTTTTAGGAAAAATAAATTTTCTGTGACCCTCTTCGTCAATAGTTCCAATGGTGTCTCTGAAAGCTTCGTCTGGTATATTTGACATTTTTTTTGTTTTAAACCCAATTCACTTTGGCAAAGCAAATTGGGTTATTTTTTTATTTTGCAGGATTTGGATCAACCCAAATTTCACCTTCTGGCGCTTTTGGATCTACAGGATTAGTTCCACGTAATGACAAAACATAGCTGGCTACTTTTTGCATTTCTTTAGGTTTTAAAGTCGCTTTCCAGGAAATCATTCCCTTTCCATCTCGTCCGCCATTTACTAAAGTGTGAAAAACATTTTTGATTCCACCACCTAAAATCCATTGTTCATCCGTTAAATTTGGTCCAATTTGTCCACCGGCATCAGGTCTGTGACACGCCACGCAATTGGTAGTGTAAATTACTTTACCAGCTGCCAAATCTGCCGGATCCGTCAATAAAGTTACAGTTTTTTCGTCCATCAAATCAGGAGCCGTTTTCATATACTCTGCCACTTCAATTTTAGCTTGAGCCATTTCATTTTTAAGTTCCGTTTCTTGATTATCGCCCCCCATTATTTCAAATCTAACAAGGTAAACCACAGCAAATACGATACATCCGTAGAACAAATATACCCACCAAGGCGGTAAAGTATTGTCTAATTCTTTGATTCCATCATAATCGTGAGCCAATAAAAGTTGGTCTTCATTTTCAATTGGTTCTGATTTAGTAATGGCTTTCATCATCTTTTTATACCAAACACTTTCTTTGAAACCCAAATTATTCACCTCTTCTAATTTCGCTTTTTGCTCCTCAGTTAGTAAATGATACGTGATGGTATCAATTGCACTTACTGTAATTTCTATTGCAATTAAAAGAAATAAAAACACCAATAGAAATACTGTTATCATTGGGAATTTCACAAATGCTGGTCGGTCGCCTGAGTCAACGAAATACTCCATTGCTCCAAAAACGGCAAAGAAAATTAGTAAAACTCTTATGTATGCAGGAATTAATTTTTTCATTTTAAAAATATTTTAAAAGTTTATTTAATCGTTTAAAGGAATATTACTTAACTCTTTAATTTTATCTTTTTTATAAGAGAAAACCCAGAAGGCAAGTCCAACAAAAAAGGCGAAGAAAATTAATAACGATGTTACTGGATACGTTTCTATTCCTTCGATAGATTCTAAATTGTGTTTTATTTGCTCTAACATAATAGTTTATTTAACAACGTTATCTTTTACTTTAATATCAGTTCCCAATCGTTGAACATAGGCAATTAAGGCTACGATTTCTCTTTCATTCATTGGAACAAAGACTTCTCCTTTTGCTTCAGCTTTTCTTCTACTTTCTTCATAACTTTTCACAAAGTCAGGATCGTTTTTCAAGCTTTCTTCAATTTTGATTGCTTGCGCTCTTAAATCCTTTAAGCCATTCGCAACTTGTTCGTCAGTATAAGGAACTCCGAGTGTTACCATCGCTTTCATTTTCTTTTCAGTTAATGAAAGATCCATCGGTTTGTTATCAAATAACCATTTATAAGAAGGCATAATTGAACCTGTTGAAATACTTTGTGGACTCCAAAAGTGATTAAAATGCCAGCTATCATTGTATTTTCCACCTTCTCTTAATAAATCTGGTCCCGTACGTTTTGAACCCCATAAAAATGGATGATCATATACAAATTCTCCTGCTTTAGATTGTGGTCCGTAACGTTCCACTTCGCTTCTGAAAGGGCGTACCGATTGAGAGTGACAACCCACACATCCTTCACGAATATACAAATCACGACCTTCAAGTTCCAATGGTGAATATGGTTTTACACTTGCAATTGTTGGAATATTTGATTTAATCATAATCGTTGGAACTATCTGAACAATTCCTCCAATTAAAATTGCAATTACTGCAAAAATGGTCAATTGAATTGGTCTTCTTTCTAACCAAGTATGGTATTTCTCCCCTTTAATTCTTGCATTTCCAATTTTTTGTAATTCAGGTGCTTCAGCTAATTCATCTTCAATTTTTGAATTTGCTCTAACGGTTTGGATAATATTATAAACCAAAACAAACATTCCTATTAAATATAAAGTTCCTCCAACGTCACGCATTGCATACATTGGCATAATTTCTTTAACTGTTTCAAGGAAATTTCCATACATTAAAGTACCGTCTGGATTGAATTGTTTCCACATAGATGCCTGCGTAAATCCTGCAACATACATCGGAAGTGTGTATAAAATAATCCCTAAAGTTCCAATCCAAAAGTGAAAATTGGCTAATTTAGTGGAGAATAAAGTTCCTTTTGTCATTCTTGGAATCAACCAATATATCATACCAAATGCCATAAATCCGTTCCAAGCTAATGCACCAACGTGAACGTGAGCAATAATCCAATCCGTGTAGTGTGCAATTGCGTTTACATTTTTCAATGACAACATTGGTCCTTCAAAAGTTGACATTCCATAACCAGTAATTGCAACAACGAAGAATTTTAAAACAGGCTCAGTTCTTACTTTATCCCAAACGCCACGCAAGGTCAAAAGTCCGTTGATCATTCCACCCCAAGATGGTGCAATTAACATAATTGAAAATACAACCCCTAAGTTTTGCGCCCAATTTGGAAGTGCAGAATATAATAAATGATGTGGTCCAGCCCAAATATAAATGAAGATTAAAGACCAAAAGTGAACAATTGAAAGTCGGTAGGAATATACTGGACGATTGGCAACTTTAGGAACAAAGTAATACATTAATCCTAAAAATGGCGTTGTAAGAAAAAATGCAACCGCATTGTGACCGTACCACCATTGCACTAATGCATCTTGAACACCTGCATAAACAGAGTAACTTTTCAATGCAGAAACCGGCAATTCCAAACTATTAAATATATGTAAAACGGCAACCGTTACAAATGTGGCGATGTAAAACCAAATTGCAACATACAAATGTCGTTCTCTTCGTTTTAGAATAGTTCCAATCATATTGATACCAAAAACCACCCAAATTAGTGCGATTGCAATATCAATTGGCCATTCTAATTCGGCATATTCTTTAGAAGTGCTGTAGCCTAATGGCAATGAAATAGCGGCAGCAACAATGATTAATTGCCATCCCCAAAAGTGAAGATTACTTAAAAAATCATTGAACATTCTGGCTTTTAATAACCGCTGAAGCGAATAATAAATTCCCGCAAACATTGCGTTTCCTACAAAGGCAAAAATTACTGCATTGGTATGAAGCGGTCTTAATCGTCCAAAACTTAACCACGAAATTCCATCGGTTATATTTGGAAAAAGGAACATAAGGGCTAATAAAAGTCCAACTAACATTCCAACAACACCAAAAACGATTGTTGCGTAGATAAATTTCTTTACAATTTTGTTGTCGTAATAAAATTGTTGCATTTCCATAGATAATAATTGTTTAATTGTTTACTGATTAATCGATTTGTTGCTTGATAAAATTTCAGAATTATCTGATTCTAAATTCTCAACTTTAGGTTTTTTGTGTTTTGGAATTATTAATTCATCGTCAAAAAGCATCCTAACAGATGGCGTATAATCATCGTCATATTGACCCGTTTTGACCGCTCTAATAAAAGCGATAAAAAAACCAATAGCGACTAAAATGCTAATCGAGATTAATAAATAAATGACACTCATACCCTAAAATTGTGTTAACAAAATTACTATTCGGTGTTCTTAATAAATATGACATTTGTCATACTTTAAATATTATTTGTAGGTATTTTTTATAATAATTATTATTCCTTTGAAGAGAGGGATTTTGAATAATAATTACTCATTATTGTTACGAAACTAACAATGGTAACTGTGCTTAAGGGCATAATTATTGCCGCTACTAAAGGTAATAAATTTCCTGTTATTGCGAACGATAATCCTACAATATTATACAATAATGATAATGTAAAACTCATTTTGATAGTGGTTATCGCCTTTTTAGAGAGTTTTAAATAATAATTTAACTTCTGAAATTCGGAAGCATCCAAAATTGCATCACAAGCAGGTGAAAAAACATTTACATTTTCTGAAATGGAAATTCCAATATTACTTTGCGCCAAAGCCCCAGCATCATTAAGACCATCGCCAACCATCATAACATTTTTGCCTGAACTTTGCAGGTTTTTAATAAATTCTAATTTTTGTTCTGGCTTTTGATTGAAAATTAATTCTGTTCCTTTTGGCAATAATTTTTCTAATGTTTCCCGTTCCCCTTCATTATCACCAGATAAAACTTTGATATTGTAATTCTTGTTTAAATTCTTGAAAAGTTGCTCTAAACCTTCTCGATATTGATTATTGAAAATGTACATTCCATAATAAATACCATTAATTTTAATGTGAACAGAAGTACGTTCGCCAACTTGCTCCGAAATAGTTGAAGTTGGAACTGACAAAAATTGGCTTGAGCCGATTTCTATTTTATTACCATCGATTTCAGCCACAATGCCTTTACCCGTAATTTCTTCAAAACGAGTAATTTTATAACTTTTCCCTTGAGGTAAAAAATCATAAACCATTCGGCTTAACGGATGATTTGAAGCTCGAAGTACGTTTTTTAATAACGTCAAATTTTCATTGGAAAGAGCAATTCCTTCATACGAAATATTCGATTTTTTATTGGTTGTAATAGTTCCTGTTTTATCAAAAACAATAGTATCCACTTTTGCCAATTGTTCGATAACCATTGCATTTTTAAGATAGAATTTCTGCTTTCCTAAAATACGTAAAATATTTCCAAAAGTAAATGGCGCTGTCAATGCCAATGCACACGGACAAGCGACAATTAATACCGCTGTAAAAACATTGAAAGCTGTATTGGCATCAATAAAAATCCAATATCCAAAACCTGAAAATGCAATTAGTAATAATATAGGTGTAAAATAACGACTGATTTTATCGGTTATGGTTTTGTGTTTTTGTTCCACATTTTTCTGAAAAATATCATTGCTCCAAAGTTGCGTCAAATAGCTTTGCGATACAGAATGTAAAACTTCCATTTCAATGACTTTTCCAATTTGTTTTCCACCTGCAAAAACTTTGTCTCCAGAACATTTTGTAATCGGAATCGCTTCTCCAGTTACAAAACTATAATCAATTTCTGCATTTTCAGAAATCAAAATACCATCAACAGGAATGAGTTCTTGATTTCTAATGAGTAGTCTATCTCCTTTTTCAACATCATAAATTGGAACACTAACTTCCGAATTGTCTTTATTGATTCTTGTAATTGCAATAGGAAAATACGATTTAAAATCTCTTTCAAAACTAAGAAAACTATAGGTTTTGATTTGGAACATTTTTCCCAAAAGCATAAAGAAAATTAATCCTGTCAAACTATCGAAAAAGCCAGAACCATAATCTAAAGCAATGTCAAATGTACTTCGAACGAACATTACAATAATTCCTAAAGCAATAGGAATATCGATGTTTAACATTCCGGATTTGATACTTTTATACGCCGAAACATAATAACCACTTGCCGAATAAAAGAAACTTGGCAGTGATAAAGCAAAAATTAATATTCTAAAAAAACCACGATATTGATCGAGCCAATATTCTTTTACTTCAAAATATTCAGGAAAGGAAAGCAACATAATATTACCAAAACAGAAAAAAGCAACACCTAATTTATAGGTTAAACTTCGGTCAACATTGTTGTTTCCAGTTTCATAATTTTCTAAACTTATGTAAGGTTCATAACCAATTGAGCTTAATAAATAAACAATATTTTGAAGTGAAACAATTTCAGGATTATAGGTAATTCTAACCTTTTTTTCAGGAAAATTAACTTGAGAAGTACTTATTCCCTTTTGAAGACGCTGTAAATTTTCCAAAATCCAAATGCACGAACTGCAATGAATATGAGGAATGTTGAGTGAAACAATAGCGGTTGTATCCTCTTGGAATTCCAATAATTTCGAAACAATGCTTTCATTTTCTAAAAAATCATATTTACCTTTAATGTCCTGTGGTGTTGCTCCAGGGGCTTTTTCAAAATCATAATAGCAAGTCAAGTCATTGAGGCTAAAAATTTCATAAACAGTCTTGCAACCATTACAGCAGAAATTTTTATCATCAAAAATAATCTCATCTTCTTTTACAATATCTAAACCACAATGGAAACAGTTTTGTGTGTCCATAAACTTTGCTCATTTTACCTGTGACAAAGGTCACAAATCGTTTATAATAAATATATGATATTTGTCATAAAATTTATAAGTTTGTAGTACAAAATAATACCTACCGATATGAGTAAATGTGAACACTGCATTGTTAGAGAATTTAGCTCGTTAAAAGCCTTAAACAAAGAAGAACTTGTCAAAATGGCCGAATGTAAAACATCGGTTACTATTAAGAAAGGCGATTTAATTTTTGAAGAAGGAGAAAATGTAAATGGTATTTACTGCATTAAAGATGGTATTTGCAAACTCACAAAACTAAGTCCGAACGGAAAAGACCACATTGTAAAATTGGTTAAAAAAGGTGAATTATTGGGTCAACGCTCATTAATAAGTGATGAACCTGTGAATTTAAGTGCCACCGCTCTTGAAGATATGGAAGTTTGCTTTATTCCAAAATCTGAAATTATGAGTTTCTTTGATTCTAATAATCAATTTTCGATGAATGTGATGAAAACCATTTGTGGCGATTTGAAAGAAGCCGATGATATTATGGTGAACCTTGCTCAAAAAAGTGTAAAGGAACGATTAGCAATTACGTTACTTTATCTTGAAGATACATTTGGAAAAAATGAAGATAAATCCTTGAAAATTCAACTTTCAAGAGATGAATTGGCAAGTTTGATTGGAACTGCCACCGAAAGCTGCATCCGATTATTATCTGATTTTAATAAATTAGATTTAGTAGAATTGAATGGTAAGAAGATTATTTTGAAAAATGTAGGGAAATTGAAGAAAATGGCGGAACAAAATTAAGGTTTATTTTTTGCCACAGATTTCAAGGATTTAAAAGGATTTCTATCTTTTTGAATCAATGAAAATTACATTTTTTTTGCATCTTCCCAAATTGAAATATTTGAAAATCACAGATTTTCAATTACAATTTTTTGGCTTCTTCCCAAAAAATATCCATTTCAGCAAGTGTCATATCCATTAATGGTTTTCCTAATTCTCCTGCCTTACTTTCCAGATATTGAAAGCGTTTGATGAATTTTTTGTTGGTTCGTTCTAAGGCATCTTCAGGATTTACATTCAAAAAACGGGCGTAATTTATCATCGAAAATAAAACATCGCCAAATTCAGCTTCTATATTGTCCTGATTTCCAGCGGCAACTTCCTCTTGCAATTCTTGTAATTCCTCTTGCACTTTGTCCCAAACTTGATGTGGTTCTTCCCAATCAAATCCAACACCTTTCACTTTATCCTGAATTCTACTTGCTTTTACCAAAGCGGGTAAACTTTTCGGAACGCCTTCCAAAACAGACTTTTTACCTTCTTTTAATTTGAGTTTCTCCCAGTTTTGTTTGACTTCTTCTTCATCTTTTACAACTACATCACTATAAATATGTGGGTGGCGATGGATTAATTTATCACAAATTTCATTGCAAACATCAGCAATGTCAAAATCATTGGTTTCACTTCCTATTTTTGAATAAAAAACGATGTGCAATAACAAATCCCCTAATTCTTTTTTAACTTCACTCAAATCATTATCCAAAATCGCATCGCCTAATTCATACGTTTCTTCAATGGTTAAATGGCGTAAAGTCTGTAATGTTTGCTTTTTATCCCAAGGACATTTTTCACGCAAATCATCCATAATAGTTAATAATCTATCAAATGCATCGAGTTGGGTTTGTCTTGAATTCATTGCCGTTTTGTTTTTGTAAAATTAAAAAATCCTGTCAAGATTATAGCACTCGACAGGATTAAATATATGAAATATAACTATAATTTATTCTTTTTCTGCAACTACTTCAGCTTCTACAGGAACTTCTTTTGAAACCAAACCTTTTGCTTGCAGCATATTATACCAATTCACAATTTTCTTAATATCAGAAGGATACACACGATCTTGGTCATAATCAGGTAGTATTTCAAGAAAATAAGAGACTAATTTTGCGTTGTCTTCCTTGTGAGAAATCGCAGGCCCATTATCTTCTTTGGTAGCAATTACTCTCATTATTTCCGTTAATGGTTTTTCTTCAGTATTGGTATAAACAGAAATTTCTGAAAGCAAACTAACATTACTTTTTAAACCAACAGTTACTTTTTTTCCATCTAATAATGATTCTGCAACAAAACCTGTACGAGTTTGAACTTTTAAAGCAAATAAACCTGGTTTTCCTGCAATTGCTAATATTTTATCTAATGTCATTTTATATTAATTTGATTATTCTTTTATTTGATATGTATAAATTCTTAAAGTAATTATCTGCCTTTTTTATTGCAAAACTTCATTTTATAGTCTGGGCGCGCTTTTCCGTCCATTATATTTTGAAGTTTTTTCTTAATTAACTGCTTTTTCAAAGAGGAAATTAAATCTGTGAATAAAATTCCTTCAATATGATCGTATTCGTGTTGGATAACTCGTGCTATCAAACCGTCAAAAACTTCTGTTTTCATTACAAAATCTTCGTCGCAATATTCAATTGTGATTTTTTCATTTCTAAAAACATCTTCACGAACATCAGGAATACTAAGGCAACCTTCATTAAAACCCCAAATTTCACCTTCTTCTTTTATCATTTTTGCATTGATGAAAGTTCGTTTGAAATTTTTTAAAAGAATTTGCTCTTCCGTTGCTAATTCGTCATCTTCGCCAAAAGCTGAAGTGTCAATCACAAACAAACGAATGCTCATTCCAACTTGAGGTGCCGCAAGTCCAACACCACTGGCATTGTACATTGTTTGGTACATATTGGCAACGGTTTCTTTCAAATTCGGAAATTCAGAAGTTAGCTCCTCACCCACTTTTCTCAGAACGGGATCGCCATATCCTACAATTGGTAAAATCATTTTATTTATTTTAATAGTATCAATCAAAAAAGATTGTAATATCTAATTTTGATTGGCAAAAATAGTAAAAAAATAGGTATTGAATATTTGGAATCTAATAATTAGCAAATAATTATATTTTTTTATGATATAATAATGATATTCAGATGATTGCAAAGTAAAAACAATATTTTATTTCAGTTATTAGTTAGTAAAATATCAACTAAAGTGTTAAAACATCTTTCTTGTTAAATAATCCTGAAGCATTATTGTAGCCGAAATTTCGTCAAGTAGGTCTTTATTTTGGCGTTGTTTCTTATTCAATCCGCTATCAATCATTGTTTGAAATGCCATTTTTGATGTAAAACGCTCATCGACTCTAACAACTGGTATTTCGGGAAAAAAACTTTTGAATTTTCTTACAAAAGCTTCAATTATTTCGGTGCTTTGCGATGGTTCACCGTTCATTTGTTTGGGTTCACCAATAAGCACTTTTGACACTTTTTCTTTACTAAAATAATCCTTTAGGAAATTTATTGTGGTTGCTGAAGGAATCGTCGTTAATCCAGATGCAATTATTTGTAATTCATCTGTAACAGCAATTCCAGTGCGTTTTTGTCCGTAATCTATAGCGAGAATTCTTGACATTTTAAAGTGAATTTTTATGTTTCAAAATTGCAACAACTGAAACCGTTTCAAGTTCAATATCAACTTTAATAACAACTTTGTACCCTTTAAAAACATAATCTCTTATATTTTCGTCTTCAAAGTATATTGATTTTTTAAACTGAAAAGGATTAAGTAAGTCGCTGTTTAATTTTTTTATCAAATCAATTTTAAATTTTCTTGCGGCAAGGGGTTTATCTTTTGAAATAAAATCGACTATATCATTCAAATCATAATTAAATTCAATGGTTAATTTAATCTTCATATTTTGATATTGTTTCTTCAAGTAAAATATCTAACTCTTCAAAAGTAGAATACACTGCTGTTCCATCATTAATTTTATCAATTCTGGACTGAAGCATTCTTTTTTCTTCTTCAAAGGTTGACTTTTCGGAAACAATTTTTAATTCATCTGATGAAAATGTACTCAAAAATTCCAATATTTTTGCTTTAATTTCTGGTTGAAATTCTAATCTGATTGCTTCCATAATCCCTATACTTTAAAACACAAATATATAACATTTTTCAATTGAATTTGACTTTTTGCTTTTGGTTAAATAACCTATCTTTACTCAAAATCCAACTAAAAAAAGTACGATGGATTCTTAAAAAAATGGTTAACTGATGCAAAGGAAATAATAATCTATAGCGAGAATTTTTGGCATTTATAGAGAATCTTTATATTTGATGAATCCGAAGACAATAATCCCATCTTATATTATATCAATTTTATAAACTGAAGTATATCCTTTAAAAACATAATCTCTTATATTTTCGTCATCGTAATATCTTGATTTTTTAAATTGCAATGGATTTTTCAAGTCTTTATTAATATTTCTCAATAAATCTGATTTAAACTTTCTAGCTGCAACAGGTTTGTCTTTTGAAATGCAATGAATCTGATTATTAAGTTCAAACAAAAATTCTTCCTGAAACTTAATTCTCATACTTAGAAATTGTTTCTTCAAGTATTGCATCAACTTCTTCTAAAGAATAAAATTTTGCTGTACCATTTCTAATCTTTTCCAATGAATCATCTAATTTTCTTTTATTCTTCAAAAATTCAGAATCTTCTTGAACAATTTTTAATTCATCTGATGAAAATGTACTCAAAAATTCCAATATTTTTGCTTTAATTTCTGGTTGAAATTCTAATCTGATTGCTTCCATACTTAATAATTTTCTTCACAAATATACAACATTTTTAAATTCAACTTTTATAAATTTATTCTAAAAAAATCGTCTAAAATAGACTTTTTGCTTTTGTTAAAATAGATTATCTTTGCCAAAAATCTATCGAAAATGAATGCTTTACAAACTATTATAGAACAAGCTTGGGAAAACCGAGCATTATTACAAGAAAAAACCACAACCGATGCTATTAGAGAAGTTGTCGATTTGCTCGATGCAGGTACTTTGCGTGTCGCTGAACCAAAAGGCGAAACTTGGCAAGTGAATGAATGGGTGAAAAAAGCCGTAGTTATGTACTTTCCTATCCAAAAAATGGAAACTTTTGAAGTAGGGATTTTTGAATATCACGACAAAATTCCATTGAAAAGAGGATATGCAGAAAAAGGAATTCGAGTGGTTCCCAATGCAGTTGCGAGACACGGTGCTTATATTTCTAAAGGTGTGATTTTGATGCCAAGCTATGTAAACATTGGCGCTTACGTTGACGAAGGAACAATGGTTGACACTTGGGCAACCGTTGGAAGTTGTGCGCAAATTGGCAAAAATGTACATTTAAGCGGTGGCGTTGGAATTGGTGGTGTTTTAGAACCTTTGCAAGCTGCCCCAGTTATTATTGAAGATGGTGCTTTTATAGGTTCACGATGCATTGTTGTGGAAGGCGTTCACGTGGGAAAAGAAGCTGTTTTGGGTGCCAATGTTTGCTTGACTGCTTCTACAAAAATTATTGATGTTACAGGCGAAACTCCTATTGAAATGAAAGGTTTCGTTCCACCTCGTTCGGTAGTGATTCCTGGAAGTTACACTAAAAAATTTGCTGCTGGTGACTTTCAAGTTCCGTGTGCATTAATTATTGGAACTCGCAAACCATCAACCGATTTAAAAACGAGTTTGAATGATGCTTTGAGAGAATATGACGTTGCCGTTTAATTGAAATAAATATAAATGATAAATTATAAAAAAAGCAATTTATTACTCCTGAAAAGATTTCTATTAGTAGTACTAATCTACCAACTTTGTAGAGTCCTTTTCTTTTTTATGAACTTAAATTCGTTTGGATCATTTTCGTTTGAAACATTCATTGGAGGATTACTTTTTGATTTTTCAGCAGTTGCTTATTTAAATATAATTTTCATAATTGCACACCTAATTCCAGGTAATTTCAAATATAAAAATACGTATCAAAACAGATTGAAAATTGCTTTTTTCTCTGTCAATTTATTATTTATTGCCACTAATTTTATTGATATTATCTATTACAGATTCACTGGAAGACGCAGTACTTTCAGTATGATTACCGCTAAAGGAATGGAACACGAAGCGATGGGATTAATCCCTTCTTTTCTAAAAGAATTTTGGTATGTTGGTGTGCTTTTTTTGATTTTTAGTGTTTTATTTTGGATGTTTATTCCAACTTTTAATTCAAGTATTGAGACTAAAAAAATTACCCGAAATCAATATATTAAGAAATATTCGTTATTTATAATTGCATTGGGAATTGTACTTGTTTTAGGTCGTGGGGGATTTCAAACTAAGCCTATAAAAATCGTTGACGCCATTAAATACGGTGAACTTGGAAATTCCGCATTGGTTTTGAATACGCCCTTTTGCATTTTAAAAACCATATCTAAAAAAGAAGATATTGAAAAAGTCCATTATTTTGATGAATCTAAATTAGCTGCTATTTATAATCCAATTGTTACTTTAAACTCTGCCATTCCAGCGAATAAAAAAAATGTGGTAATTCTAATTTTAGAAAGCTTTGGAGATGAAAATGTAGGTCGAGGTTGCACCCCATTTTTAGATTCATTAATTACAAAATCATATTATTTTAAAAATGGTTTTGCCAATGGAAAAGTCTCGATTGATGCGGTTCCTTCTATCCTTTCAAGCATTCCAAGTTTGATGAATAACTCTTTTATATCTTCCAGTTATTCATTAAATAAAGTGAATGGTTTACCAAAAATATTAAAAAAAGAAGGCTATTCAACTTCCTTTTTTCACGGTGCTTTCAATGGAAGTCAGAATTTTGATCAATATGCAAAAGTTGCGGGTTTTGAATCTTATTATGGCAAAGACGAATACCAAGGTCCTGAAGCATTTGATGGTAAATGGGGAATTTTTGACGAAGAATTTTTACAGTTTTTTTGCAAGAAAATAACCACTTTCAAACAACCTTTTTTCACTTCATTATTTACAATTTCATCTCATAATCCGTATATTATTCCTGAAAAATACAAGGGGAAATTTCCAAAAGGAAAAACTACTATTCAAGAAAGCATTGGTTATACAGATTATGCTTTGCGCCAATTTTTTAAAGTCGCAAAAAAACAAGGTTGGTATAAAAATACTCTTTTTGTGATTTCTTCAGATCATACTTCTGCTGAAGGAGATCAAGCTTTTGATAAAACAAACATCGGTAAATTCAGTATTCCAATTTTATTTTTAGATCCTTCAAATCCAGAATTAGTTGGAACAAATGAAAAGAATTTTCAGCAAATAGATATTATGCCGAGCATTTTGGACTATTTGAATATTAAAACCGAAATGGTAAGTTTTGGAAAAAGCTTTAAATCTAAAGATAATTTTGTGGTTTATTATCTTCAAGGGACGTACCATTATATTCAAGACGACTATTATTTAGCATTTGCAAATAATCAATGTATTGGTCTTTATAATTGGAAAAAAGACGCATTATTGAAAGCTAATTTGATTTCAAAAGACAAAATAAGAGTTGCAAAAATGGAGCAATTTCTTAAAGCCTATATTCAAAGTTTTAATGATCGAGTGACGAGTGATCAGTTGACTATAAAACCAATATAACCTGTTTTATGAAAATTCTAGTAATTCAACAAAAAATGATTGGCGATGTACTTATAAGTAGTATCATTTGCAACAACTTACGAAAAGCCTACCCCGAAGCTACAATAGACTACTTAGTTTATGAATCCACGACTCCAGTTTTATTAGGAAATCCAAACATTGATAAAGTTATTTTATTTAAAGAAGAACATAAAAAGAGTAAAATAGCATTTTTTAAATTTGCCTTAGAACTTAGAAAAGAAAAATATGACTTACTAATTGATGCCTATTCCAAAATGGAAAGTTGGCTTTTGATTCCAATTGTAAAGGCTAAAATAAGTATTTCATATAAAAAACTAGGTCGTAATTTTTTATATACACACAATGTACCTTTTGCTGAATTCCCAAAAACGAATTTAGGATTAGCAATCGAAAGACGCCTTTCTCTATTAGAAAAATTATCCTTATCTATTGAAATTGATCCTTTACCAAAACTGTACTTATCAAATGATGAAATTCATAAAGCATCGATTTTATTTGAAAAATATGCTGTTAAAAAAGATAGAAAAACGGTTATGATTAGTTTAATAGGAAGTGAGAAACTAAAAACATATCCGTTAAATTATATGTCAAAAATAATTGATCAAATTGCAGATAATTACAACGTCAACCTTCTTTTTAATTATTTTCCAAAACAAGTTGAAGATGCGAGACAAATTTATAATAATTGCAAAACTTCAACTCAGGAAAAAATATATTTTGATTTATTAGGTGATGACTTAAGAAGTTTCATTGGGATAATGAATAATTGTGATTTAATTATTGGAAATGATGGCGGTGCAATTAATATTGCAAAAGCGTTAGGAAAACCTTCATTTATTATTTTTTCGCCTTGGATAGAAAAGAAAATTTGGGCTACTTTTGAAGATGGTGTAAATCATATTTCTGTGCATTTAAACGATTTTAAACCTGAATTAATTGAGAACAAAAGCTACAAAAACTTAAAGAAAAACGCATTAGAATTATACGAAAAACTTACACCCCAAATCATAGAACCAAAACTTTCCCAATTTTTAAATCAGCATTTAGGTTAATTCTATTTTAATTTTCATCTGTATTTTCCTTTATTTTAAGAGTGAAAATAATCACTTTATTTTGACTACTTTTCGGTATTCAATCGGATGAAGTGTTAAAATCATCTTAGAATTGAAAACTATTTTTATGAAATGGATATTAACCAAAAAACGGTTTTATATTTGTACCCTAATTAAAAATAAATAAAACTAATTTTTCAAAGAAATTATACCTACGTAAATTACCACCTACTAAATTTTACCCCAAATGAACAAATTACTACTACTTACAATCACCCTTTTAGGGTTTTCCAACTGTTATTCTCAAGAATCTAAACCAAAATCAGAAAAATATACCGCACACAACAAAGGTAAAATTTATGTTTTTTGGGGTGGAAATCGGGATAGTTACACGAAATCGGACATTCATTTTAAAGGAGCTACTTACGATTTTACATTATATGATGTTGCTGCAGTTGACAAACCAAAAGGCTGGCATGTTGATTACTTAAACCCAGCGAGAATGACTATTCCGCAAACTAATTTTAGAATTGGTTATTTCATCAATGACCATTATAATATTTCTATCGGTTTAGATCACATGAAATATGTCATGGTTCAAAATCAATCGATTCAAATTACAGGAAATTATCCCGCCATTTTTGATGGAACCGTAATAACTAATGGAAATGTAGATTTATCTGACAAAAGTTTTTTAACTTTTGAACATACCGACGGCTTAAATTACATCAATTCGGAAATTTCAAGGGTTGATGATATTTCTAAAATTTTTAAAATTAAAGACACCGATAAATTTCAAATCAGTTTAACAGAAGGTGCTGGAGGTGGGATTTTATATCCAAAAACAAATGTAATGTTAATGGGACAGCCTCGTCACGACGATTTTAATGTTGCTGGATATGGCGTTTCTGCAAAAGTGGGACTTAATTTAACTTTCTTCAAATACTTTTTCATTCAAGCCGAATTGAAAGGTGGTTATATTAATATGCCAAATATCAAAACAACTTTCGACAATGCTGATAGTGCCTCGCAACATTTTATGTTTTTTCAACGAATAATTGCTTTTGGAGGAATTTTTAAAATCTAAAATTTTCGAATTAATATTAAAAGCTAAGTAGTATGTGTAATAAAGTGCCATATTCTAAATAGATTTTTTCTATTTCGAGACTTTTGACTTTAAGACATTATAACTTTCGAATAACTTACTTATTCCGTTTTCTATTTTAGTAACATTATTTTTTCTGTTATATTCTCGTATTCCTATATTTTTTTTCCAAATTTCAGGAGTTGAATACCCTCTTGCGTGATCCAAATGAACACAAATTGCGCTATATCTTATTTGTTTAGAAAGTAAACCGTTATTGAACATTCTTTCGCCTAATTCCCTGTCTAAACCCCCATATTGCATTTCGTGGTTGAAGCCATTTACTGCAATAATATCGCTTTTCCAACCCGATGAATTATGACCGTTCCAAGATCTTTTTGTAGGTGTAATCCAATTCATAAACTGAGATAACAAGATACTTTGAGTTAATTTACTACTTTTGAAATTGGCTTTATAACCGTTCTTTTTAAGCCAAGACAAACGAAAACAGTTTGAATTAATAATATCCATTTCAGAAATTAATTTTGAAATAGAAAGAGGCAATTTGAAATATCCGCCAGATAGAAAAAAACCTTTTTCTTGGTGTTTTAAATGCATTTCAACAAAATCATTCCTGGGAATACAATCACCATCTGTGAAAAGTAAGTACTCTGAATTCGATTTTAGAATGGCTTTATTAAGGATTTTCGACTTTTGAAAACCATTGTCTTCTTGCCAAACGTGAACAATTGGATATTTAAATTTAGATGAAAATAAGGCAAGTAATTCCTGAGTTTCTGAAGTTGAACCATCATCGGCAATAACAATTTCAAAATCACTCTCGGTTTGGACACTATAGCCAATGAGAACTTTTCTCAACCATTCGGCTGCATTGTATGTCGTTATGATTACCGAAACTTTCATTTGTACTTTTGAAAAGTGAAAATACTATTTTTTCACAACTATTTCTTCCAAAATTTCAATTTCTTTTTTAATCTTTTTTTTCTAAAAAATTTAAATTGAAAATCAGCGGTCATTTTCCATAGCGTTTCAAAGATAAGTTGTTCTGATTCACCTGAAATTTTAGCATATTCATTACTCATTATTGCTACCATTTCTTTTTTTGGAGTCAAACGGCAAAGGTTTTTCATTCGGACTTCAAAAGACATTGATGTGTGAAATAACATCCGATTTAAATCAACCAAAAAGAAATCATACTTTCCATTATTGCCCTTTTTTATTAAGGTATTCCCTGGTGAATGGTCTAAAAACTCAATTCCTTTTTGATGCAGATCATAAGAAAAACGAGTAAATTGACGTAAAATTATTTCATTTTCAGGAAAATCTGGAATTTCTACCAATTCTCTATAAGTCAAATCACATTCAAGGTGTGCACTAATATAATAGCTGTCTTTTAATCCTAAAAAAGTAGTGTTTTCAAAATAAGCGATGGGTTGTGGTGTTCCAATTTTATTTTCTAATAAAATATTCGCAAATTCAAACGAACGTCTGGCTTTTGATTTTCTAAAATATTTATAGACTATTTTATTAATCAAATTAGGAACTTTGAATGATTTTATATTGATTTTTTGCGCCTCTAAATCGAAAAGTTTTATGACATTTCTTTTGCCATCACCGAAAAGAATTCCTAAATCAGAATTAAATTCCTTTATAAAAACAAGCACTTCTCTAGAATTATGATTAGCTTCAGAAAATAAATATTTTATTGACATTTTATTTTTTTTAAAGTTATTCTAATATTGACTTAATATTAACTTCCAAAACTTGATAACTTTTGGTTTATTAATCCCATGACATCCAAATGGAAGTTGGTTATTGATTAAAGCTAAAGCTATTTTAGGTTTTCGATCTATTGCAAAATACAATGCTTCTTTATAATCTGGAATTTTGAATCCTTGATAGAATTCTGAAGCTTTTATAGACCAAAAAACATCTTCAATAGCATAAATTTCTTTCTTTTCAGCTCTCAAAAAATCAAGAATAAATGACTTGTTTTGTTTTACAATAGAATAATGAGACGCTGTTTTACGTAATGAAAAACCTCCATTTCCTACTTTATAAAAAATTTGTTCACGATCATTTTTCTCCTTAGATCTAAATTTTTTGGCAATCGAATTAATTAACTTAGACCAAATAGATTTTTTAATACTTGTAATCCATGGAGCTCCAATATAGTCATACCCTTTTCGGCACCATTCGGTTAATTCGTCTTTAAAAACAAAAGCATCTAATTGATAAATTAAAATATATTCAGAATCCAAAAACCGTTCATAAAACAAAGACGATAATAATAATTCATTATATCCTTCTATACTTTTAAAATATTGCTTTGGAAAACTCTCTACAGCTAATTCATTAAACTTTTCAGTAATATAAGAATTATCTAGATCTTCTGGCTGCACTAAAACAATTTCATAATTATTTAACACTTTTATACATTGTAAAAAAGATTTTTCTTCAAGTTCTCCAAAAAAAGATTTGTATATAGGTATTAGTACTTTTACAGTTCTTTTCATATTTACATTTTTTACTTTTCAATAATTTAATAATTACCTAATAAAATTTATCAATTCAATTAATTTTCGCATTAAATTACAAATATAGAATTATTATATTTGTAAATATTAATTATAAATTCTTAACTATTACAAAAAAGCGTTTACTATTATTAGATGTTGATAAATAAATATAAAAAAATCATTAGTTTTTTTTATATAATATAGAAATGGGCAAGAAGGGCTTACTTTTAGAGTACTTGAAAGTTTGGGTTTAAATAAAAAATTAATTACAACCAATTCTGATATTGTTAATTATGACTTTTATAATCCCAATAACATTTTAGTAATTAATGAAAAAAACCAGTGATTCCTATCTCATTTTTTGAAACTAATTATGAAGAAATTCCAAAAGAAATCTTTGAAAAATACACTTTAGAAGGTTGGGTAGAAAAAATATTAAATATCTAATTAAATTAATTAGTATTTCTAATCTGAAACAATTATTAATATTATTTCTTTATGTATATTTCCAATAATTTTTATAAGTCAAATAACATTTAAAAATATTGAATTGTATTTTATAAATTACAATAAACGAAATTCTTAATATTATATTCTGAAATTTCCAAAACTATATTAAATTCACATAAAACTAATTTAAATTAAATACATTTAGTAATCAAAATCTCTAATAAATGGCAACAAAACTATTTTTAAAACAACTTTATATCGTTAGTATATTTAACATTATAATATTATTAATAATTTCAAAAACCTATTCCTATTACTTATTGGATTTTAATGATTTATTTTCTAAATTTTACTATATTATTACCACTTTAAGTCACTTTATATTAGTCGGAATACTGCCGCTTTTGATAGGAATTTCTGTTTTCTACATTTCAAAATCACAACTAATTTCTAAAATATTTTTTTCAATATTCACTGTTATATTTCTTCTTTTCTTAGAATTAGATGCTCATATATATAGCCAATTTAGATACCATTTAAATCCAATTGTGTTTAATTTAATATTTGGTAAAAGAGCTTCGGATACATTCCAATTTTCAAATAGTTCAATAGGTTTAGCCATATTATATATAATAGTAATTATTGCAATTCAGTTTCTTTTTTATTATATTTCAAAGAAGATTATTTTAAAGAGAAATAACTTACAAATAAAAACAACTTCATTGGCGTTTCTATTTCTACTTTTACTTAGCAATATAATTTATGCTTGGTCAGATGTTAATTTTTATAGACCAATAACTCAATATAAAAATGTATATCCAGTTTTCTTCCCTTTGAGAGCTGAAAATTTATTAATCAAATTAAATCTAGTCGATTCTTTACAAATAAAAAAAAATAACGCTATAAATTTCGGTTCTAATCAAAATTTAATTAACTACCCACTTCAAAAAATAATTTCTGAACCTAAAACACACAAAAAAAATATCCTATTTTTGGTTATTGATAGTTGGAGAGCTGATTTTATGAATAAAGAAATCACACCAAATATCTATAATTTATCCCTAAAATGTCAAGTTTTTCAAAATCATAAAAGTGGATCAAATATGACTACGGGTGGAATTTTTACTCTTTTTTACGGAATTCCCGCAACTTATTTTTCAACGTTTACAAGTGTCCAAAAACCACCCGTTTTTATTGATGAACTTCAAAGTCAAAAATATGATTTAGATATTTTTGCAAGTTCTACTTTAGAAAACCCTCCTTTTAATAGAAATGTATTTGCAAATGTTTCTAATTTAAGATTGTTTTCTAAAGGTGACACGCCTTCAGAAAGAGACAACACCATCACTAAAGAATGGATGTCAAAAATAAATCAAGAAAGTTCCAATCCATTTTTTGGCTATCTATTTTTTGATTCGGCACATGGTTTTGATTATCCCAAAAATTACAAAACAGTATTTAATCCTTCACTTGAGCAAGTAGATTATTTTAATTTTGATGATAATTATGATCCTACTAAATTAATTAATAGATATAAAAATTCGCTTTATTATATTGATTCTAAAATAGGGCTTGTGATAAAACAATTAGAAGCAAAAAACTTGCTTAAAAACACAATTATTGTTATAACCAGTGATCATGGTCAAGAATTTAATGATAATAAGAAAGGGTACTGGCAACACGGTGGAAATTTCTCAAAATATCAAATAAATGTTCCAATGATGATTTTTGATTTTAATAAAACCCCAAAAAAATATAATCATTTAACTTTACATTATGATATAATTCCAACTATAATGAAATCGGTTTTAGGAGTCAAAAACCCTATTTCTGATTATTGTGTTGGACAAGATTTGTTTGATGTTACTAATAGAGATTGGTTTGTTTGCGGTTATAATCAAAAATATTCGGTTATTGAAAAAAAACAAATAACAAATATTTATGAATCGGGGTTGTATGATGTATTAGATTTAAAATTAAATAATCTGAATCAAGATATGAACTATGAAATAGTCTCAAAAGCTTTTGTTGTTACAAATAAATTTTATCAAAAGGAATCTGACAAAAAACAATTATAACTTTACAATTAAATTAATAAATATTAAATATTTTAATTTTTCAATTATAAAAAAAATGGGCTAATAAAATTATAAATCAATTAATTTTCGCAAGACATTACAAAGATAGAATTATTATATTTGCAAATATTAAAATTAATTTTTTATTAATGAAACTGTACACTCTTAAAATAGAATCAATAAAAGAGGAAACTACCGACAGCATAACGCTTTGCTTTAAACAGCCCAGTTTACGTAAAGTCAAGTATATAGCTGGACAACACCTAACACTTTCATTTATTATAAATGGACGGAAATATCTAAGACCCTATTCATTGTCAAGTGCTCCAAGTATAGATTCATTATTGGAAGTTACAATAAAAAGAATGCAAAACGGGTTGGTTTCAAACCATATTCTTGACACTTTAAAAGTAGGTAATCTAATTGAAGTAATGGAGCCTCAAGGAAATTTTTGTTATACTCACAATAGTAATGATGACACAATTTATTTTTGGGGGGCTGGCAGCGGAATTACCCCTTTAATATCGATTATTAAGGAGATATTAGCCACTTTCCCAAAAATAAAAATACATTTGATATATGGAAATAAGAATACTGAATCAATAATTTTTTCAGAAACTATAAATCAATTATTAATATTATATCCGTCAGTCTTTAAATTAACTCATTTTTTTACCCAATTGAAGGATGAGCCTAAATTACCCAATGTTATTCATGGAAAAATTAATAAGCAATTCATTATAGAATTACTAAAAAATAACAGTGTCAATAATAAACATTATATTTGCGGCCCTATTGCTCTTAAAGATATGATTAAAGAAACGTTAAATGACTTGAATATAATTTCATCTAATGTTTTTTCAGAAGATTTTAAATTAGCCTTAAATCCAAACGATTTTGAAAACATAAAAACACAAAAAATAAAAATAAATTTTCATAATAACAATATAGAAGTTGAAGTAGCAAAAGGGAAAAGCATTTTAGAAGGGGCTTTAGATGCAGGATTAGAATTACCATACTCTTGCCAGACTGGTAATTGTTCTTCGTGTAAGGGAGTCTTAAAATCAGGCGAACTGAAAATGTTAGGTCTGTCAAAAGATCGACTTGATATAAAGAACGGAGAGTATTTATTGTGTTGCAGTTATCCCTTGACGGACAATGTTTACATAGAAATTTAAAGATTTTAAAATATAAGAATATGAAAGTAGTAATTTTTGCAGGAGGCTTTGGCACTCGTCTTATGGAAGAAACTGAAGCAAGACCAAAGCCAATGGTAGAAATAGGCGGAAAACCTATTTTATGGCATATTTTAAAAATGTATGAGCATTATGGCTATATTGAATTCGTAATTTGTTTAGGGTATAAGGCAACCCTAATAAAAGAATATTTTTATAATTACTATTTACATAATTCTGATGTTACGATTGAATTGGCAAATAATAAGATAGAAGTGCACTTGTCGGAGACAGAAACCTTTAAAGTAACACTGATTGATACTGGTTTGAATACCAATACTGCAGGCAGGCTGAAACAAGTAGAGAAATATGTGAATGGAGAAACTTTTATGTTGACTTATGGTGATGGAGTAGCCGATGTTAATTTTTCTGAACTTCTGGATTTTCATAAATCTCATGGTAAATTGGCTACTTTAACGAGCGTGCAGGTACCAGGACGTTTCGGAAATTTAGAAATTGGTAAAAATGGTCAAGTAGATAATTTTATTGAAAAGCCTGTAGGTGACGGTATGTGGATAAATGGAGGTTTTTTTGTGTTAGAACCTGGAATATTTAAGTACTTAGAAGGCGAAGTTACCAATGTGCAATGGGAAAAAGAACCATTATTCGAAATTGCAAAAGATAATCAACTGGCTGCATACAAACATTATGGATTCTGGAAATGTATGGATGCATTAAGAGATAGAATTGAATTGGAAGAGTTATGGAATTCTGATAAAGCAAAATGGAAAACATGGTAGAACAAGGATTATTTTTTAAACTACAACAAGCCTACCAAGGGAAAAAAATATTTTTAACGGGTCATACAGGGTTTAAAGGTGCTTGGTTATTAAAAACATTATCCCTCATTGGTGCAGAGGTAAAAGGATATAGTTTAGCGCCAAATACCAAAGATGATTTATTTTATTTGATTGAAGGTGATACCATTTGTAATTCTGTTATTGCCGATTTAAGGGACAAAAAACGATTGGAAGAAGAAATCGTAAACTTTCAACCTGATTTTGTGTTTCATTTGGCAGCTCAAGCATTAGTTCGTTTGTCTTATGAAATTCCCACAGAAACTTTTGAAGTCAATGTGATTGGAACTGCAAATGTATTAGATGCAGTTCGTTTATTAGAAAAACCTTGTGCAGTGGTTTTAATTACCACCGATAAAGTCTATCACAACAACGAATGGATTTATCCATATCGGGAGAATGATAGATTAGGTGGTTACGACCCTTACAGCGCCAGTAAAGCTTGTGCTGAATTGGTAATTGATTCTTATAGAAATTCTTTTTTCAATATAAAAGCATACAAAACACACCAAAAAGCGGTTGCAGTAGCCAGAGCAGGTAACGTAATTGGTGGAGGAGATTGGTCAAAAGACCGCTTAATACCAGATATAGCAAAAGCTTTTGCCGATGAAAAACCTGTGGTGATTAGAAACCCAAATTCAGTTCGACCTTGGCAACACGTTTTAGAACCTATAGTTGGATATTTATTACTGGGTGCAAATTTAGCTTTTGAACCAATAAAATTTAGCCAAGCCTATAATTTTGGACCGCATATTTCAGATGCACTTTCTGTTGAAGAAATGCTTAAATTAGCTATTCAGAGTTGGAAAAAAGGAGAATATATTGTTGAAAAAGCAGGAGAACAACCTCATGAAGCAGGATTGTTAAAACTAGATATTAGCAAAGCATTTTCAGAATTGAAATGGCAACCAAAAATGAATGCAGCGCAAGCGGTAAATATGACAATGGATTGGTATCGTGAATTTTACTTGCATGAAAATAAAATTGCAGATTTTACAACTAAGCAGATAAATATGTTTATATCTTAAAATTATGACTTCTAATAATATTATTAAAGAAGATTTAGAAACTATATATAATTCTGACATAGACTGGTCAAAATTTTATAACTCCACTATTCTCATTACTGGAGCAAATGGCTTTTTACCTGCATATTTAGTTGAATCTTTATTGTATTTGAATTATGTTAATCTCAAAAATAACGTAAGGGTTATTGGCTTGGTTAGAAATATTGAAAATGCAAAAATTAGATTTTCTGAATATTTAGAGGATAAACATTTAGAATTTATTGAGCAGGATGTTTCAGATTCTATTTTAATTTCAAAAAAAGTGGATTATATAATTCATGCTGCAAGTCAAGCAAGTCCTAAATTTTATGGTATTGATCCTGTTGGAACATTAAAAGCAAATGTTTTAGGTACAATGAATTTATTAGAAGTTGCTAAAAATAATGACATTAAGTCCTTTCTGTATTTCAGTTCGGGAGAAGTTTATGGAGAACTTGACTCAAAACAAATACCTACAAAAGAAAATATTTTTGGCTATATAAATCCCACAAACGTCAGATCATGTTATGCAGAAAGCAAACGTATGGGTGAGAATATTTGTGTAAGTTATCATCATCAGTATGGCGTTTCTGCCAAAATTGTAAGACCTTTTCATACCTATGGACCTAAAATGAAATTGGATGATGGTAGAGTATATGCAGATTTTGTTTCAGATATTCTAAAGGAAAAAGATATTTGTATGCGTAGCGATGGTTCCGCAACTAGATCTTTTTGTTATTTGACAGACGCTACGGTAGGTTTTTTTAAAATTCTCCTAGACGGAAAAAATGGTGAGGCTTATAATATGGGAAACCCTAACGAAGAACTCAGCATTTCGGAATTAGCTAAAATATTAGTTAATTTGTATCCTGAAAAAGGTTTAAAAGTAATTAAAAAATTAGATAAAGAAAATAATAATTATTTAAAAAGCTCTTTAACAAGAAACTCACCAAATATCATCAAAATTAGCGAGTTGAATTGGTACCCTTTTGTTTCGACCAAAGAAGGTTTTAAAAGAACAATTGAAAGTTATAAAATATAATTAAAATATAATTATGAAGGTAAGCGATTTGATTGCAGATTTCTTAATCGAAAAAGAAATAAAACATGTTTTTGGAATCATTGGGGCTGGAAATGCCCATATTTTTGATTCAATCCAACAGAAAGGCTATACCGAGATAATCTGCGTTCATCACGAACAAGCCGCTTGTATGGCTATGCAAACCTATTATAGAACAAATGGCATAGTAACTGCCGCTATTCTTACAACAGGAGCAGGCTCTACAAATGGAATTACAGGTGTTGTAAGTGCATGGGCAGACTCAATCCCAGGTATTATTATATCAGGAAATGAACATTCTAAGTTTGTAGATATACACAAAGACGTTCGAATGTGGGGTGTTCAAGGATATGATAGCCCAGCAATGGTAGCTAAAGTTACTAAATATGCAACTCAAGCATCAGATCCAAATTCAGTAATATATGAGTTGGAAAAAGCCTATGCAATAACTACTCATGGCAGACCAGGTCCATGTTGGATTGATGTTCCAATGAATTTGCAATCTACCAATATATCTATAGAAGAAATTAAGCATTTTAAAGATTCGGAATTGCCAAAATTGAATTTGGATTCTGAAACTGATTTGGCTAATAGTATAGCATCAATTACAGAAGCGTTGACTAATGCAAAACGTCCATTATTATGGCTAGGAAATGGTATTAGATTAGCGGGTGCAGAACAATTATTAGAACCTTTATTAGGAAAATATAACATACCCTCTTTAGTTACTTGGGCAGGTATTGATTCGATTGATTCAAATCATCCATTAGTTTATGGAAGAGCAGGGACTTACGGTCAAAGATGTGCAAATTTTATACTGCAAAATTCTGATTTATTGATTTGTATTGGCACTAGAATGGCAATTTCCCAAATTGGCTATGACATTACAGAACTTGCTAGAGAAGCAGAAATAGCCGTTGTAGATATTGATCAATTTGAATTAGATAAGTATAAAGAAAGATACAAATACTCAATAAATGCTGATGCAAAAGATTTTATAAAAGGCTTATTGGATAATGAAATAAATCCATTGCCTGATTATTCAAATTGGATTCAAATCTGTGATAAATACAGAAAAGATTTTCCGTGGGTCAATGAGACTGATCATCCAGATAAAGATGGATTTATTAACTCCTATAAATTTATGGAAAAATTAAATTCACACTTCAAAGAAGATCAGCATATTACCACCGATATGGGCACCGCCCTATTAAGCGGTCATCAGGTATTAAAAATAGGCAAAAACCAAAGATTAATGACTTCTACAGGTTTAGGAGAAATGGGATATGGTTTGCCTGCAGCAATTGGAGTTTCTGTTGCAAGAGGAAAAGGTGAAGTGATTTGCTTGAATTGTGATGGCGGTATGATGATGAATCTTCAAGAATTACAAACAATAATACATTATAAGCTACCCATAAAATTATTTATTTTTAATAATGATGGTTATTTAATGATTAAGCATACACAAAATGCATTATTTAAAGGAAGAAGAGCTGGAGTTGATTCCAATTCTGGAGTAACTTGCCCTAATTTTAGTGCTTTGGCAACTGCTTTTGGAATGCCTTCTTTCCAAATTAAAACTTGGGAAGATTTTGAAATTGTAATTCCTCAAGTACAAAACATTGACGGTCCCGTAATTTGTGAAGTTTTTATGCACCCTTATCAATTATTTGTGCCAAAACTAGGCTTAGCAATTCAAAGTGATGGAAGTTTAATCTCACCGCCATTAGAAGATTTGTCTCCTTTTATCCCAAGAGAAGAATTAACAGAAAATATGCTAAATGGATTACATCCTAAGTCACTTAAGATTGAAGCTTAAAAATCAAATTATGGAAAAACTAAGAGTCGCAATATTAGGAAGTGGAAACATAGGAACTGATTTATTAATTAAAATCGAACGTTCCGAATTTTTAGAATGTGTTCTGTTCGTAGGAAGAAACCTGTCTTCTCCTGGAATGGCTAAAGCTATTGCTTTGGGAATTCAAGTTTCTGATGAAAGCATCAACGGAATTGTCAAAAATTCCGAGGGAGTTGATTTAGTTTTTGATGCTACTTCAGCAAAGGACGCTAAAGCACATTGGAAAATTTTAGACAAATTAGGTAAGATTGTTATCGACATGACACCTGCTAAACTGGGTGTTTTTTGCATTCCCGCAGTTAATTTAAAAGAAGTTCTAGAACATCGAAATGTGAATATGATAACCTGTGGAGGGCAAGCATCTATTCCAATAGCCTATGTTATCGGTAAGACCCAAAAAAATGTCAATTATATAGAAGTTGTATCAAGCATTGCTTCAAGAAGTGCAGGGCCTGCCACTAGGCTTAATCTTGACGAATATATTGATACTACCGAAAACGGAATCAAACATTTTTCAAAAGTACCTAATACAAAAGCAATATTAAACTTAAACCCAGCTGATCCTTGCATTGATATGCAAACGACTATCTTTGCTCAAGTTGAAAATCCAGATATGGAAAATTTAATACAAGAAGTAGATTTAATGGTAAAAAAAATACAGCAATATGTTCCAGGATATAGTTTAATAGTCCCTCCCATATACGAAAACGGAAGAATTGCAATTATGGTTAAAGCTCAAGGATTAGGTGATTATCTTCCTAAGTATGCTGGCAATTTAGATATTATTAATTGTGCTGCAATAGCAGTTGCTGAACAATATTCTAAAAATTTTAACACCATTAAACAATAACCCCAATGATTAAACAAATACTAATTAGTGACCCTACACTCCGAGATGGCAATCATGCCTGTTCACATCAGTTGAGTGTTGAGCAAATTGCTATTTATGCGGCAGCGGCGGATAAGGCAGGAGTTCCAATAGTAGAAGTTGGGCATGGCAATGGCCTTGGCGCTTCCTCGCTTCAAGTTGGATTGTGCAAAGAAACTGATAAGGATATGCTAGAAACAGCTAGAAAACACCTTACAAAGAGTAAATTAGGAATACATGTAATTCCTGGTTTTGCAACTATAAAAAAAGATTTAGTAAAAGCGATAGATATTGGTGTAGATGTAATTCGGATTGCCTCTCATTGCACCGAAGCCGATATTACACAACGGCATTTAGGTTATGTGAGAGAAAGAGGTAAAGAAGCCTATGGTGTGTTGATGATGAGCCACATGGCATCAGCTTCTGTTTTGGTTGAAGAAGCACAAAAAATGGAACTTTATGGAGCCGAAGGAATCATAATTATGGATTCAGCCGGAGCATATTTACCTTCCGATGTTCAGGAAAAAATTACAGCTTTGGTTAACGGACTGAAAGTGCCAGTAGGTTTTCATGCTCATAATAACCTTGGAATGGCTGTTGCAAATTCAATTACAGCAATAGAGTCTGGCGCAAAAATTCTTGACGGAACTGCAAGAGGTTTTGGCGCCGGAGCGGGAAATGCCCAATTAGAGGTTTTGGTGGCTGTTTTAGAAAAAATGGGATACATCACAGGTATTGATTTATATAAAATGCTTGATGCTTCTGATCTAGCTGAGAATAAAATAATGTCAAGCGTTCCTATAATAAAGTCAGAAAGTATTGTGAGTGGATTGTCAGGGGTGTTTTCAGGTTTTGCAAAACACGTTACCAGGATTTCCAGAGAATACGAAGTTGACCCAAGAGATGTCTATAGTGAATTAGGAAAAAGAAAAATTGTTGGGGGACAAGAAGATATTATTATAGAAGTTGTTATGGATTTAATTAAAAATCGAAAATAAATGAGTTTAGCTGCTAACAAAATTGTCTTGGAGGATTGTAAAAAGGCATGCACAGATATTGAATGTTTATCTATTTTAAATAACCAATCAATTCTTATTACAGGTGGTACAGGTTTTATGGGAAAATGGATAACAGAGATGGTTTCCTATATAAATGAAAATGGCAATCTTAATGTTAAGTTATATTTATTAGGAAGAGATATTGACAAATTCAAGGAAGAGGTTCCTCATTTGGCAAAAAAATCATTTGTTACGCTTATTGAACAAGATGTCAGGTATTTACATGGTCTTCCTGAAGGCATCAATTATATCATCCATGCCGCAGGTTCGCCAGATAATCGTGAACACATATCACATCCTTTGCGAACAATTGAAACTTTCTACAAAGGAACCCAATCATTATTGGATGCTTCATCAAGAATTTCAAATTTAAAAAAGATAATACATATTAGTTCTCATCAGATTTATGGTAAGAATGAATCAGAGCTATTAATTGATGAAAACTTTGCAGGAATATTAGAACCTCTTACTTCTTCAAACTGTTATGCCGAATCAAAGAGAATTTCTGAAACGGTTTGTTCTTATTATAGAAATTATTTGAAACTCCCAATAGTGATTTTAAGACCTTTTGCTTTTATTGGCCCTTATCAAGATCTCGAAAAGCCATGGGCAATAAATAACTTTATAAGAGATGGGATTTTGGGAGGTCCTATTAGAATTTTAGGAAATGGTCTAACCGAAAGAAGTTATTTATATGCAAGTGATATGGCTTTCTGGATTCTTAAATCTTTAGTAAATGGAGCCGTAGGAGAAACCTACAATTTAGGAAGTAGTCATTCCATATCTTTAGATCAACTTGCTGTTACAATTCAACAACAAATAGATTCAAAAATGGAAGTTTTTTCTAAATCTTCAAAAGAAAATTATGCTAATCTATCTAGACAAGTTCCAAATACAAAAAAAATATCGAAAAATTTGAATGTTATTGAAACATTTGATATTGATGAAGCAATTGGCAGAACAATTTTATGGAATAAATTAAAGAAATTTAAATAAACATTTTAATTATGAATATTAAAGAAATAAAAAACAAATTTGAGAGTTCCGAAATAAATAAATTAGACTTTATTAGTTCAATGCATGAATTTCACAATGTTCTTTTTGACTTTTCAAAAAATTTAAGCAATACAGAAATTGCAAAAATTGAAATTGAAGATGGCAAAGTTATTTTTACTTCACGAAAAACAGAATTTCATCCAGGTGGAGTTAAATTTTATGTGGATAAATTAGACAAAAGAATAACCCCAATAGAAGCATTTAATTTTAATATTTATGAAAAAGAAGAGTCGGAAATGCTTTACAAATTAGTAAATAGTGATGATGTTATTTTTGATATTGGTGCAAATATTGGTTGGTATTCGAATCATTTGTCTAAGAAAATGCCTAATAGCCTAATTTATGCTTTTGAGCCCATTCCTGAAACATTTAACCAGGTTTTGAGAAATACTGAATTAAATCAAACTAAAAATATTTTTTTGAATAGGCTTGCCTTATCAGATAAAATTCAAACATTAACGTTTTACTATTCTCCAAACGTTACAGGAGCTTCTTCATCAGTTAATATCACTGAAAATGACAGTATGCTAAAATTGGAATGTCAAACCAACACAATTGATTGTTTTATAAATGAACAGAATATCTCAAAGCTTGATTTTATTAAATGTGATGTTGAAGGTGCTGAGTTAATGGTTTATAAAGGAGGTGCTGTAAGTATTAATAAATACAAACCTATTGTATTTACTGAGATGTTACGTAAATGGGCACTAAAATTTGGATATCATCCAAATGATATAATTGAGTTTTTTACGAAGATTGGTTATGCTTGTTTTGTTACAAGTTCCGGAAAACTAAAATTGATTGAAAAAGTGACTGATGATACAATGGAAACAAATTTCTTTTTTTTACATCTAATAAAACACGCTAATAAAATAAAAACTTTAAGTTAATATGTTACAAAACATCACAGACAAAACGCTTCTCGACAATTTAAGAGAAATAGCAAAAAAAAAATCAACCCTAGTTATCATTGCCGGAGAGAATTATATTCCTGTAACTGGTAAAGTATTAGATGAAGAGGATATATTAATGGGGGTAGATGCCGCATTAGATGGTTGGTTAACAGCAGGTCGTTTTGCAAACAAATTTGAATCTGATTTTGCACAATATTTTGGTGCTCCTAAAGCTTTATTGGTAAATTCAGGCTCATCAGCAAATTTGGTTGCTTTTTATGCGCTGACTTCTTCAAAATTAGGCGAACGTGCTATCAAACCTGGTGATGAGGTAATTACTGTTGCTGCAGGATTTCCTACTACAATAAACCCTATTATTCAGTTTGGCGCGATTCCAGTTTTTATTGACATTGATATCGCAACTCATAATGTGAAATCGGATTTGATTGAATCGGCAGTAAGCTCGAAAACAAAAGCGATTATGATAGCCCATTCATTAGGAAATCCTTTTGATTTGGATGAAGTAATGCGTGTGGCTAAAAAATACAATCTCTGGGTGGTAGAAGATGATTGTGATTCTCTGGGGGCTACTTATAAAGGACAAAAAACAGGCACTTTTGGCGACATTTCCACTTTTTCATTCTATCCTGCACATCATATTACTATGGGTGAAGGAGGAGCGGTATTAATCAATAATCCTGAATTATCTAAGCTAGCCGAAAGTTTTAGAGACTGGGGTCGTGATTGTTTTTGTGAACCTGGAAAAGACAATACCTGTGGATGTCGTTTTGGACAACAATTAGGAACCTTGCCTTATGGTTACGATCATAAATACACTTATACACACATTGGTTTCAACTTAAAAGTGACCGATATGCAAGCCGCTTTTGGAGTGTCCCAAATCAAAAAAATAGATGGGTTTGTGCAAAGAAGACGCGAAAATTTTGCTGCTTTATATGAACGAATGAAAGAGTTTGAAGAAGTCTTTATTCTTCCAGAACCAACCCCAAATTCTGACCCTTCGTGGTTTGGTTTTTTATTGACCTTAAGAGATGGAGATGCTGCGGATCGTCATATGTTAGTGCAACATCTTGAGGAGAAAAAAATTGGAACTCGTTTGTTGTTTGGTGGTAACTTACTAAGACAACCTGCTTATGCCAATATAGTGCATCGTGTTGTAGGTAATTTAAATAATACTGATACTATCATGAATCAATCCTTTTGGCTGGGAGTTTGGCCGGGATTAAATGAAAGTCATTATGATTATATTGCTGATGTGATTAGAGAATATTTGAATTCGTAAATTTAAATTAAAAACAAACGTTTACAATAATTAACTAAAAAATGAATCAAATACTCTTGTCAATTTGTATTCCAACATACAATCGCTGTGAAGTGCTAGACAACACATTAAATAGTCTTTTTTCTAATCCAGAATTTGATTCAAATAAAATTGAAGTTATAATTTCTGATAATTGCTCAGACGATGACACACAAGTGACTGTTGGTAAATATCCATTAGCAAAATATTATAGGAATAAAGAAAATGTAAAAGATGGAATTTTTTTGAATATTGCATTAGAATATGCAAATGGCCACTATATTAAATTATTTAACGATACTGTTTCATTCAAACCAGGAGCCTTAGGTTCTATGATTAATCATATTGAAGAAAATTTGGGAAGTGGAAACAACCTGTTTTTTTACCAAAATATGTTCCTCAATAAAAATCGTAAAATAATAATAAACGATGAGGTTTCGTATCTAAAAGAAGTAAGTTTTTTAAGTACATGGATTGTGAATTTTGGGATTTGGATAGACGATTTCAATAAGATTGAGGATAAAAATCGATATTCTAAATTACTATTTCCTCAAGTCGATTGGAGTTACAAAACTGTACAAAACAAGAAAAATACAGTCATTTATTTTGATGATTATTATGATGTTTATACTCCAAATAAAAAAGGAGGATATCCCTTTTTTGATACATTCATCAATAATTACTTATATATAATAAAACAGCAGGATTTCTCATTAATTAATTATGAAATTGAGAAATTTAGATTATGTAATCGATTTGTTTTCAAATGGTTAAATATCTTATTCATAAAAGAAAAATCAAAATACAATTTCGATACAAGCGGAACATTTAAAATAATTTTAAAGCGCTATTGGTATGAACCCTATTTATATTTTTTATTTTTATGGTTTAGTATAAAAAGAGTTGTCAAATATAAAAAAGGTAGTAATTAAAAAATCTATTAATTCGTTAAAGTTGCTATCTTATAATCTTACTAACAAAATAATTTATTTTCTATAATTGCTTTTAAAACAACAGAAAATCACCAGAAAACAATATATAAAATAGTAAATGGAAAATCTCAACCAAGAAATTCATAATGCCTACGAAATAATAATAAATGGCGGCATAATACTTTATCCAACAGATACGGTTTGGGGAATTGGTTGCGATGCCACAAATCCTGAAGCCGTTGCCAAAATCTATAAACTCAAAAAAAGAGCCGAAACGCAAAGTATGATTGTGCTGATGAATGGCGAAAAAATGATGTACAATGTTTTCAAAGACATTCCTGAAGTAGCTTGGCAATTAATAGATTTATCCGAAAATCCAACAACACTAATTTTAGACAATCCAAGAAATGTAGCGGCAAATTTAATTTCCCAAGACAAATCGTTAGGAATTAGAATTGTAAAAGAGCCTTTTTGCTTCAAATTAATGGAAAAAATGAGAAAACCATTAGTTTCAACTTCTGCTAATATTTCTGGGCAACCCACACCGATTGCCTTCAAAGATATTAACCTAGAAATTATTAAAGGTGTGGACTATGTTGTAAATTTGCACCGCGATAAAATTGGAGGAAAGCCATCGACAATTATAAAATTGACAAATGATTCTCAGGTGAAAATTATTAGGAAGTAAAAAAATAGCCACTAATTCACGGATTATTTTTGGTGAAAATTATTAAAAAAAAATATTTTACTGCAAATTCGCAAATTATTTTTTTAGTATTATGGAAGAGTATATTTATAAAGAAGAAAATTATAAAATAGTTGGCATATTATTTGAAGTGCACAAAAATCTTGGGAAAGGATTTTCTGAAATAGGCTATAAAGATGCTATTGAATATGAGTTTTCCAAATTAAATATTCCATTTGAAAGAGAAAAAGAATATTCAGTGAATTATAAAGAAACTATTTTAAAACATAAATTCTATGCAGATTTTGTAGTTTTTAATTCTATAATTCTTGAAATAAAATCATGTGAAACTTTTAATACAGCACATTTTGCTCAATGCATTAATTATTTAAAAGTCTCTGGAAATAAATTGGCACTATTAGTAAATTTCAACAAATCATCATTGGAACATAAACGAATAGTCTTATCAAAATAATTCAAAACTAAAATCTGCGAATCTGCGGCAAATAATATAAACTTCGTGGCTATAAAAAATAATTATATAGAATCTTTAAATAATAAAATATTCGAGGTGATTTCAAAAGCTTCCAAAGAACTAAACATAGAAAGTTATGTGATTGGCGGGTTTGTGCGGGATTTACTTTTAGGTAGGGATTTCAAAAAAGACATAGATATTGTTACCGTGGGTAGTGGAATTGAACTCGCCTTAAAAGTATCGGAATTACTTCCTAACAAACCAAAAGTCCAAGTTTTCAAGACTTACGGCACTGCAATGTTGCGTTTTGAAGATACCGAAATTGAATTTGTTGGCGCTCGAAAAGAATCCTATCATTTTGAAAGCAGAAATCCTGTTGTAGAAAACGGGACTTTAGAAGACGATCAAAACCGTCGTGATTTTACTATAAACGCATTGGCATTGTCTTTGAATCAAGCCAATTTTGGTGAATTATCCGATCCATTTAATGGATTAGAGGATATGAAAAATAAAACCATAAAAACACCTCTTGATCCCGACATTACTTTTTCTGATGATCCGTTAAGAATGCTTCGTGCGATTCGGTTTGCCAACCAATTAGGATTTGAAATTGAAGAGAATTCTTTGCAATCCATAACCAAAAATAAAGACCGAATCAAAATCATTTCTGGGGAGCGTATTGTGGACGAGTTGAATAAAATACTTTCAACCGACAAGCCTTCGATTGGCTTTTTATTGTTATACAAAACAGGGCTTTTGGATATTATTCTTCCCGAATTAACTGCTTTGAATCAAGTGGAAGAAATTGATGGACATACCCACAAAAATAATTTTTATCATACTTTAGAAGTTGTTGATAATATTTGCCCAAATACAGATGATGTTTGGTTGCGATGGTCGGCTTTGTTGCACGATATTGGAAAAGCACCCACAAAACGTTTCAATAAAAAACAAGGTTGGACGTTTCACGGACACGAATTTTTGGGTGGAAAAATGGCAAAGAAAATCTTTGAACGCTTGCACATGCCCTTGAATCACAAAATGAAATTTGTTCAAAAAATGGTGATGATGAGTTCACGACCAATCGTTTTATCTGAAGATATTGTTACTGATTCTGCTGTTCGTCGCTTGGTTTTTGATGCTGGTGAAGATGTTGAAAATCTAATGACACTTTGTGAAGCGGATATTACGACCAAAAACCCTAATAAATTCAAGAAATACCATAAAAATTTCGAAATTGTTCGCAAGAAAATTGTGGAAGTTGAAGAACGCGATCACGTTAGGAATTTTCAACCGCCAATTACAGGTGAAGAAATTATGGCGATTTTCAATTTGAAACCTTCCCGTGAAATCGGAATTTTGAAAGAAGCAGTAAAAGAAGCAATATTAGAAGGCGAAATTGCTAATGATTATGAAGCTGCTTATGAATTTGTTTTGAACAAAGGAGCAAAATTAGGACTTAAAAAGTCTAATTAGAAACACAAGATTAACTATTGTTTTTATCCACAAAAGCTATTTTATAATACATTTGCAAAACCATTTTTATTATCTTTATTATGAAAAAGTACTTCCTCAAATCTGCAAAAACAACACTAATTTTAGTTTATTTAGTAATAATTGCTGGAGCATTAGTAAGAATGACAGGTTCAGGTATGGGTTGTCCTGATTGGCCAAAATGTTTTGGTTATTATATTCCACCAACCGAAATTAGGGAACTTACTTGGACACCGAATCGAGAATTTGAAGAAGGTCAAGTGATCATAAAAGATGAAAAATTATGGGTTGCAAAATCGGATTTTAAAACAAATATAAATTTCGATGAATCGCAATGGAGATTGTACACCAAACACGATTATGCGTTATTTAATGCTACCGAAACTTGGATAGAATATTTAAATCGTCTGATTGGAGCATTGGCGGGAGTTGCTATTTTTTTGATGGCTATATTTTCAATTGGATATTGGAAAACTAATAAAAAAATAACACTACTTTCTTGGGCATCTGTGCTACTGATAGGATTTCAAGGTTGGCTTGGTGCCAAGGTTGTCTATTCCGTTCTTAACCCAGTGAAAATAACCATTCACATGATGGTAGCTTTGCTAATAGTAGCATTATTGCTCTATCTTATTAAAAATTCAGGGGAGAAATTAAATACTTTTAAAAAGAACACTCTTTTTGAAAAAATAGTTTTTGTAACGCTTATTTTAACTTTTTTTCAAATTGTTTTAGGAACTCAAGTACGACAATATGTAGATGAACAAGTAAAACTATTTGGCTATAATCAAATGGCATTAGTTTTACAGAATCCTACATTGATATTCTATATTCACAGGTCTTTTTCGCTACTAATTTTAGGACTTAATTTATTTCTGTTCTTACGCAATAAAAAACTTAAACTTGGATTTGAAAAGGTAAACTGGGTTATAGCACTTATAGGGGTCGAGGTATTTTCAGGAATGGCAATGTATTATTTAGATTTCCCGTTTGCATCACAACCACTCCACTTAATAATAGCTTCTTTACTTTTTGGAACACAAACCTATTTGTTTTTAGAAAGTAAAGAAGCTAAAGTATGTTAATTTAATTATTCGTTTACAATTGCTAATTCTTTTTTATTATTTGAAATAATAGCTTCAATGTCAGGTAATTGAATAGATTTCAATAAAGAATCTTCTATTAAATCGGCCCAAGAATTAAGATATAAGATTGTATCTGACTTTAAATTTCGATTTAAAAATTTGTGTCCTGATTTTTCCAATACTTCAGTATCAGACAACCATTCTAAATGCCTCAAATCTTGAGCTGAGAAACCAAACTCAATCATTTTTCCAATAATCATGTCCATCGGGTATCCGCTTGTTGGGCAATAATCTATTAATTGTTCTGACCAGTCTCCTCTTTTTTGTAGTGCATATTCTTGAATTTCGGCTCTAGAAAAAGAAGTTATAGTTTGAACCAAATTCCCGCAATTGCAGTTTCCCATGTGTCCCCATTCATAGCGATTTCCATTTTCTAATTTCTTAGCCGTAGTTCTCAATGCTTCTATAATGCTAATACGTATTGCAGCCATTTTATTAAATTTAATTAGGTCATAAAAATAACAAATAATTAAATTTGTTGTTTGATTTTAACATAAACTAAACTATTGTTTACTTATTTTAATTTTAAAATATAGACTACATTTGCAATATGACTATATTGTCACTCGAACTTTTGATTATTTGAATGTCTAAACTTTCCGCTCAAGATAAATTCTTAGATTTATCAGATTATGGAAGACCTTTTGGAAAATGGTTTGCCAATTTACTGAAAAATACCCGCTTCACCCCTATTCACGTTACGCTATTATTTGGCATTTCTGGGCTAATTTCTATAGTTTGTATTTTGCAAAATCAGTATGTCTTGGCAGGCTTTTTTATCATTTTAAAATCGGCAATTGATGCTGCTGATGGCGAATTGGCTCGATTGAAAAACACGCCTTCTTATGTTGGAAGATACCTCGATAGTGTTTTTGATATTGTCCTAAATTTTATGTTTTTAATGACCATTTGTTATGTCTCAAAAACTACAATTTGGTTTACACTTTTGGCATTTATTGGCATTCAATTACAAGGCACTTTATACAATTATTACTATGTAATTTTGAGAAATAAATCGGTGGGTGGAGATACAACAAGTAAAATTTTTGAGTACAAATCGCCACGAGCTTTGCCTGGAGAAACCCAAAAATCGGTAGATATTTTATTTGGAATTTACACTGTAGTTTACGGAATATTTGATAAGGTAATTCACTTTTTAGATCAAGATGCTTACAAGGTAAAAACGTTTCCAAATTGGTTTATGACGTTACTTTCAATTTATGGATTGGGATTTCAATTGTTGCTAATTGCGATTATGTTGCCAATGAATTTGATTGAATATATAATTCCATTTTTCATTATTTATACTTTATTTATCTTTGTGATAATTGCCATCAGAAAAACAGTTTTTAAGGCTTGAAATCACCATAGAATAAATCGATACTTGATAGCTAAAATATTATTTATCAATTATTTAAATACAATTACTTAAATTTAAAATATAATTGTATTTTATCCAATCCAATTTTTAAAATCCGATACTTTTTCACGACTTACAATCACTTCTTCCTCTTTAAAAGTAGGTAAAACAACTCTCAATCTTGAGTTGCTATAGACCACAATTTCCTTAATTGCTTTCATTGGAATTATAAATTTCCGACTGATTCTATAAAAATCTTTGGCGTCTAATTCTTGTTCCAAAACTTCTAATGTGGATTCTATCAAGTAATTTCTGTTGTCGAAAGTATGAATATACGTTCCTTTATTTTCACTAAAAAAACATTCAATTTCATCTATTGAAATTACTTTTAGGTGCTGCCCTATTTTGACCGTAAATCGTTTTTTGAAATCTTGGTCAAATGAATTTTGAAACATTTTTTTAATTTTTTCAAAGTCCATTTTGCTCGTGAAAATCTGTTCTTTTGATTTCTGAAAATGCGCTGCGAATTTCAAAATTGAAACTTCTAATTCGACTTCATCAATCGGTTTTAAAAGGTAGTCAATTGAGTTCAATTTGAAAGCTCTTAAAGCATATTCGTCATACGCAGTTGTGAAAATTACAGCACTTTTTATTTCGACTTTTTCAAATATTTCAAATGACAATCCGTCTGATAATTGTATGTCTAAAAAAATCAAATCGGGGTGTTCGTTTCTAGAAAACCATTCGATAGCTTCTTCAACAGAATGCAGCATTACCCCAACTTGAATATTTAGTTTTTGAAGTTTGCGTTGCAACAATCTTGCTGCTGGTTTTTCGTCTTCTATGATTATGGTTTTCATTTTGGTTGATTTTAAATTTTAAAAAATAAATTACAGAATTGACTTTTTATCTTTTTCTATAAATTCTTTAATTTTACGTTCTTCCCAGTTTTTGCCAAACAACAAATTACTTCCAAAAACGCTTGTTCCGTGAGCTAAAATTCCAACTCCCCAAAATAAAGCTGGGGAAAAACTTTCCCATCGCCAAAAGTCATTTTGAGTATTTAAGTAAATTTGAATACTCAAAACTATATTTACAAAAACATAAACCGTAAAGTGAATGTAAAAACCTTTAATGCTTTTTACTCTTTTTTGCGCAGCAAAATAACGCTCGTCTTTTTGAATTTGATTTTCCATTTTGTCTTTATTTATTTTATTATTTCCAATTTTGTTTACTTTCTTCTTTGTTTAAAATTTGTTGGATTTTACGTTCTTCCCAATTGGAACTATAACCATAAACCCGAAATGCTTTCATTATTAGTCCAAATCCCCAACCAAACATAGGGAACCAAAACCAATGGTATTGTGGATTAAATCGGAGATTGATGAAAATAAGAACCGGAATAACTACGCAATAAGAAATTAAACTGGTGTAAAATTTTCTTAGTTCGTCCACTTGTCGTTTTGCTTTGTAATAAGCGTTTTCTTCATCGTAATTTGAATTTTCCATAATTGTAATTTGTTTTGTTAGTATTGGTAATTTGACTGTAAATGTGTTTTCGTTTTGTTCAATTGAAACTTTTCTGTCGGTAATAATATCATAGCGACTGATAATGTTTTGAATTCCAACGCCTTGTCCGTCTTGCAATACGGCTTTCTTTTGAAAATTATTTTGAATTACCAAAGCATCGTTTTCGATATAAATTTTAATGTGCAATGGTTTTTGTTCACTTATGATGTTGTGTTTTACGGCGTTTTCTAATAGTAATTGTAAGGAAAGCGGCACTACTTTAGCTTCAGCATCAATGTTTTCAATTGAGATTTCAAAGGTTAAACTATTCTCGAAACGCATTTGCAACAAATTCATATAGGTTTTTGCAAAAGCCAATTCTTCTTCAATTGGAACCAAATCTTTGTCTTTTTGTTCCAAAACATACCGATACACTTTCGATAAAGCAGTTGTAAATCGTTGGGCATTTTCTGGATTTTCTTCAATTAATGAACTCAAAACATTCAAACTATTGAAAAGAAAATGCGGGTCGATTTGGTTTTTTAACGTTTCAAATTTGGCAGAAGCATTTCCAGCGATGATTTTTTGCTCTTTGACTTTGCTTTCTTGTTTTTTGATAATGGATACAATTAATTTATATATCCAAAAAGAAACGAATAACGTTGTCAGTAACCATATAAATTGACGCATCATTTCTGGGTTCCAACTTTCAATATTAAACCAATCTCTTTTCATATATCTTGTAATTTGATACAAATGTAATTCGGATATTGAAGATACGGTTTTAATAGTTACTGAATTGTCGTAATTTTAGGATGAATCGTAATTATGGATTACAATTGTTCAATTTACCAAATTTTTAGCCCGGATAGAAGGGAAAATCCCGCTTTGTTGCGCGACAGCAGCAATAAAGCGGATTTGGAATGATAGCCGGATTAGCTCCTAAAAAAAATCTTATTAACAAATCTGAAATCTGAAATCTAAAATCTAAAATTAAATTTTACCTTTGTTACTTCACAAAAATAAAGAATATGGTTTATAAATTTAGAGTAATTTTAGACGCGGAAGAGGACATTTTTAGAGATATTGCGATACTTGCGGAGGATACTTTGGAGGATTTTCACAATGCTATTTTCAATTCTTTTGGGTTTGACGGAATGGAAGTTGCTTCGTTTTATACGTGTGATGATACGTGGAATCAGGAGGATGAGATTCCGATGTTTGACGCTGGGGATGTTCCGGGCGAGCAAAAAACGATGAGCGATTATCAATTATCGGATTTGTTGGACAAGCAAAATACTAAGATTATATATGTTTATGATTTTATAAATATGTGGACTTTTCTTGTAGAATTGGCTGCTGTGGAGGAACAAATTGCTGGGAATTTTTATCCTGAAACGATTTTTTCTCACGGTGAAATGCCTGATGAAGCGATGGAAAAGAATTTTGAAGCGGATATGCACGATGATATTTACGGTGAATTTGAAGATGATTTGGACGAAGATGATTTGGATATGTTCAGCGGAGATGATAGTTTTGAGGATTACGGGACGGAAGAGAATTGGAATTAGCCCCCTAACCCCCAAAGGGGGAACAACAAATACATTCAAAATATTAATTAACTAAATACTGCTCTATTCTTGGCACCTCCCCTTCGGGGAGGACGGGAGGGGCCTACCTTATGATAAACCTATTTAATACCCACATTGAGACTTTGTCGATTCACAGAGTTGGAAATAAAAGCAGAAACGAAGCGCTATTTTTATCGGAGCAACCCTTTAATTTGAATGACGAAATTGTGCCTTTGATGAAAGAATATTTCTTCAGGCCTTTTAGAGAAAAAGAAGAAAATTATTTCCAATTTGCGCACGAAGTTGATTTGGATTACAATGAAATGTTCAAATTTGCTACGGAAATTTTTGATAATCCAAATAATTTGCACGACGTTTCAAAGAAGATTACGAATCATTTATTTGAACAATCAAATCATCCGCACATCAAGAACGGGGAAGTTTATGTGACGTATTTGACAAATATCAATATTGATAATAATGTTGTTGATGCAATTGGGATTTTCAAAAGTGAGTTGCAATCCGACTTTTTACAGTTTGAAGAAAAAGGAACTGCCTTAGAAATGATTTTGCAACAGGGAATTAACCTCAGCAAATTGGACAAAGGATGTTTGATTTTCAATTACAAAAAAGAAGAAGGTTATAAAATATTAACGGTGGATAGCAATCGGTATGATGCGAGATATTGGTTGGAATATTTCCTTTCGGTTGATGCATTTCAAGATGAGAATTTTATCACTAAAAAATACTTGAAATTTTGTCAGGGATTTGCAAAAGACGTCGTTTTTCCTGCTGAAGATAAGAAAGAAGAAGTAATGTTTATGAATCGCTCGGTGAATTATTTTGCGAAAAATGATCAATTTGAAGAAACTAACTTTTTGAATGAGGTTTTGGATAATCCTGATTTGATTCCTGAATTTAAAAATTACAAAGTTGACAAAGGCGAAAAATACAGTATTGAAGACATTACGACGTTTCCTATTGCAAATGCAGCGGTTTCGGATGCTCGAAAATCAATTAAAAACGTAATTAATTTAGACACACACATTCAAATAAAAATGGATTTCATTAATCCTGAAAGTGCCGAAAAATATGTTGAAAAAGGCTGGGATGAAGAAAAGCAAATGTATTATTATTTGGTTTATTTCAATAAAGAACAAAAAAGTTAGATATTAGTTTTTGAAATCAAATTTGAAATCCCCGATTCGCAAGATTTGGGGATTTTTTTTGCAATTAAAAATTAATACGTAAGATAACGCTTTCTATTTGAGCGAAAAAATGCCGTTCATCGATTATTTTTGACACTTCAACATTTACTTCATAACTTTAAGTATTAATAATTTAATATATTGATTATGAGTATTATAGAAATAAAACAGCACTTTCTTTCTGGAAAAATATTTTGTGTGTTATTTGGACATAAATTCATAACCAAGCGAAATGTAACGCCACATTTCAAAGAATTTGAATGCAGCAATTGTCATTTGGAAGTTACAAATGATGACAAAGGTCGAAAAACGTTCTTGACACCTGAACTTAAAGACATTAACGAAACATTGCTGGTTTTTTATAAAAAAAGACATCCATCGGTTTGAGATTGAAAGTTGCTTAATAATTCAAGTGCGATTTGTATTTTCTTTTAAGGAAATTGACGGTAACTTCTATGATTTCGCCCATAGTTTCCGCATTTTTATATTTTAAATCTCGGGTAAACTCAAAAATTTCTTTCCTTAATAAAATCACGTTTTCTTTTGGGGAAATATCGTCACTTTTCATTGCTTTAAGCAAATCTATAAGGCGTTTTTCCGAACCAACCAATCTTTTTACCATTAGAGAATGTTCTTCTTTTTTGTACTGTTCAATAGAATTTGGTAATAATTTGCTTGAAACTAATTGCACCATTTTGATGTTTTCAACAAAAAATTGTGGTTTGTAAAACTTAAAATTTCCTTCATAAGATTGCTGGTCAAAATCAATTGCACGAATGCGATATACTACGTGGTCAAAATCGTGAATTGGAATAACCACATAATTATAGGAACGCATATCACCGAGCAAACCAACCATACAACGCTCATTAAACTTGACAAATTCCTTAGCAATTTGCGCTTTTTCGGGTTCTGTACATTTTGGCAGATTTTTTTTCAAAAACACGTCGCCAGGAATTCCAATGATGTGTTCCTCGATGAGCGTATCTTTGTAAACCAAAAAATTAATACGGTTTGGTGATAAAATGTGTTCCAATTCCAATCCATAAATTCTGGAAGCATCCGCTTTTTTGATATAAAAATGGGTGAAATTGTCATTTAGAATGTTTCTGACTTTGACACGAAAAGGTTTAGAATTTCCAAAAGTGCAAAAATCGATGGCGTCAACTGTTAAAAAAGGCAGCGTACTTTCGTCGCCATCAGAATGTAAAAGCGTATAAATTTTGTTCAAACTTGCCTCAATTTCGGTTCTATCCGATTCGGAATAATACACGCTTAACCAAAGCGTATCTTCGCCTTCTTTATCATAAACGACAACTGAACCTTGAAACCGAAGCAAATCTTCATAGAAAATACGCGTTTTTGTAATGCGTTCATATTTTTCTAAATAAGTGTTGAGTTCATTCGTAATTGGATAAACTTTCTTTTTATTAAGAACATCTGGCTGTTTCATTGGATTTGAACTTTTATCAAATATAATTCATTTTTTAATTTCTTTGTAACAATTTATCATAATAAACGTCTTACTTTTATAACTAAAAAAAAAGCTATTGGAAACGATATTATCGATAACAAATCTGAACAAGATTTACAATAAATATGTTCACGCCGTAAACAATGTTTCTTTAGAAATTCACAAAGGCAATGTCTATGGGATTTTAGGGCCAAATGGAAGTGGAAAATCTACAACTTTGGGAATTGTCTTGAATGTGGTCAACAAAACTTCAGGTGAATACAGTTGGTTTGACGGAAAAGTTGAAACACACGAGGCACTTAAAAAAGTGGGGGCAATTATTGAACGCCCCAATTTCTACCCGTATATGACCGCCAAGCAAAACTTGGAATTGGTTTGCAAAATCAAAAATATCGACTATTCAAAAGTGCAGGAAAAACTGGCTTTAGTTGGATTAGTAGAACGAGAAGATAGCAAATTCAGTACGTTTTCGTTGGGAATGAAACAACGTATGGCAATTGCTTCGGCATTGTTGAATGATCCTGAAATCTTAATTTTAGATGAACCTACAAATGGTTTAGATCCTCAAGGAATTCACCAAATTCGGGATATTATCCGATTAATTGCCTCACAAGGAACTACTATTTTGTTGGCATCCCATTTATTAGACGAAGTTGAAAAAGTATGTTCACACGTTTTAGTTTTGCAAAAAGGAAAAATTCTTTATTCAGGAACTGTTGATGGAATGACTGCAAATGAAGGTTATTTCGAATTGCAATCGGACGATAATGAAACTTTGAAAACAGTTTTGAGCTCACATCCAGCCATCGAAAAAGTAGTTTTTGAGGAAGGGAAAGTGTTGGTATATCTAAAAAATCCATTGGAAGCATCCGCATTAAATCGTTATTTATTTGAGAAAAACATCTTTTTAAATCATTTGGTTAAACGTAAAACCAGTTTAGAAGATCAATTTTTGGAATTGACAAAAAATCAATAGTAATTTCAATGGCAATTTCAATGGCAATGGCAATGGCAATGGCAATGGCAATTTAAAAAAAATAAAATCTCAAATCCGAAATCTCAAATCCAAAATATAAATGAAACGATTACTTTCTATAGAATTACAAAAAATATGGCTCAGCAAATCAAGTAGAATTTTAACAATTAGTTATTTCTTTTTACTTTCTTTTATTGCTTTAATAGCCTCAATAAAATTTAATATTGGTAGTTTTCAATTGCATATTGCAGAGCAAGGAATTTTCAATTTCCCCTATATTTGGCATTTCAACACTTATATTGCGGCTATTTTAAAATTCTTTTTGGCAATTGTAATTGTTTCTATGATGTCGAACGAATACAGTTATGGCACACTAAAACAAAATTTAATTGATGGAATGAGCAAGCAAGAATTCATTTTGTCAAAATTCTTAACTGTTGTTGTTTTCGCTTTTGTATCCACTGTTTTTGTTTTTATAATGTCATTAATTTTAGGTTATAGTTTTTCATCTTACACCGAATTCAGTATTGTTTTTACTGATTTAGAATACCTGTTGGCGTATTTTATTAAATTAATTGGTTTCTTTTCCTTCTGTCTTTTCTTGGGAATTTTGGTAAAAAAATCGGCATTTGCAATTGGATTTTTATTTGTTTGGAATGTTTTAGAATCAATTTTAAAAGGAATTTTAAGTTTCAAAGTATTTCCGGAAGGTAAAACGGCTGAAAATATTACGCAATTTCTTCCTTTAGAATCGATGAGCAATTTAATTGTTGAGCCTTTTTCGAGATTATCAGTTGTTAAAAATATTCAAACTGCTATTGGTGGCGCAGGAAATGGCAAAGACTATGATGTTCATTTCACTTCAATTTTAATCGTTTTAGCGTGGACTGTTATTTTTATGTTAATGTCCTACAAATTACTTAAAAAACGAGATTTATAGTATCTTTGTGGGAATATGAAGAATACTCGAAATCCCCTCTTTTTTATACTATTTCTCTGCTCTTCTTGGGCAATGAATGCGCAATATATTCAAGTTGACGACACTTTCACTGCACAACAATTGGTTCAAAATGTATTGGTAAGCAATAGTCCTTGTGCTGGAGTTTCTAATTTTTCGGTGAGTGGTGATACTTTTAGTGGAAGCCAAAATAGTTATGGTTATTTCAGTAACAATACCAATGTTTTTCCTTTTGCAAATGGAATTGTGTTAACAACCTCAAGAGCCAAAAAAGCGGAAGGACCAAATTCTAATTTAATTGATGAAGGTTCGACTTCTTGGTCAGGAGATTTCGATTTGGAGCAAGCATTAGGAATAACTGGAAGTATAAATGCAACTTCCTTAGAATTTGACTTCATCCCATTATCAAGTAACATTAGCTTTGACTACGTTTTTGCATCCGAAGAATACCACGATAATGCTTCGTGCCGCTATTCCGATGGATTTGCTTTCCTATTGAAAGAAGCGAATACTCAAGATCGCTATGAAAATTTAGCATTGGTTCCCAATACTACAACTCCTGTAAAAGTAACCTCTGTACATCCACTAATCCCAGGTTCTAATGGTTGCCCAGCGATAAACGAACAATATTTTGATGCTTTTAATGGAACTGAATACCCTACAAATTATAATGGACAAACAGTTGCATTGACAGCAAAAGCAGCTGTTATAGCAGGCAGAACCTATCACATTAAGTTAGTCATTGCAGATGAAGGAAATTATCGATATGATTCTGCCATTTTTTTAAGTGGTGGAAGCTTTAATGTTGGTGCCGATTTAGGTGAAAATAAATTGATTGCCACAAATAATCCGATTTGTGCTGGAGAAATCTATGATTTAAACGCAACGATTCCCGGTTCAAATACTTATTTATGGTTTAAGGATGGAAATACAACTGGCATTACAACCCCAATTTACACCGTTACAGATAATGGAGTTTACAAAGTTGAAATCACCATAAATGGAACATCTTGTGTGGCAACTGGTGAAGTTACCATTGAATACAGTGCCAAACCTGTATTGACAAATGCTATTTTGGTGCAATGTGATGACGATAATGATGGCGTATCAACATTTGATTTAACAAAAGTTAATACTATCATTACAGGTGGAAATTCACAATTGAGTGCCCCAGTATTTTATGAAAATATAACCGATGCAAATCCAATTCCAAATCCTACAAATTATCAAAATCTGACAATAAATACCGTTTATGGAAAAGTGACCAATCAATATGGATGTACTGCTTTTGCAACTGTAAACCTTCAAATTGCCAATAATCCGATTACCACGCAAAATCCAATCATAAAATGTGATTCCGATGCCAATAAAGATGGTTTTATTGCTTTTAATTTAAATTTAGATGCAAGCCCACAAATTTTATCTGGATTGCCTTCAGGTCTTGTTGTTGAATATTATCTAACCGAAAATGACGCTGTTTTACAAAATAATCCCTTATCAAATAATTACACCAACACAACTGTAAACGAACAAATCATTTATGCTCGAATTGTAAATGGCGCTGATTGTTTTGGGATTACTCCAATAAAATTAAAAGTAATCATATTTAATCCAGCAAATTTCAATGATGAAACCATTTATATTTGTGATGGAAATCCGAAGAGAATTGCTGTAGCAAATGGTTTTTCGAGTTATTTATGGAGTAATGGAGCTTTAACATCATTTACTTCAATTGCTACCGCAGGAAATTATACCGTAACTGCGTCTAATCCGGAAGGATGTATTGCAACCAAAAAATTTATAGCAATAGCTTCAGAAGTTGGAACAATAACTTCTGTTGAAATCAATGATTTTTCTGGAAATGAAAATTCTGTATTAATTAAATTTAATGGAATTGGAGTTTATGAATTTTCACTTGATGGGGTTAATTATCAAAACAGTCCGTATTTTACAAATGTGCAAGAAGGAGATTATTTAGTATATATAAAAGATATAAATGGTTGTGGAATTCCAGCTCCAACACGTATTTTTGTTTTGGATTATCCAAGATTTTTTACGCCAAACGGAGATACTTACAATGATTTTTGGAAAATAAAAAACAGTGCTAAATATCCGAATATGTTGCTTTATATTTTTGACAGATACGGAAAATTAATAACACAAGTAAATCCAAAAGGAAGCGGTTGGGACGGAACCTATAATGGGCAACCAATTCCCGCAGATGATTTTTGGTTTACCATTATTTTAGAAAACAATCGAATTATAAAGGGACACTTTGCACTTTTGAGATAAATAAACTATTTTTACACATTGTGATATAATTCTATGAAAAAATCAGCCTTATTATTTTTACTATTATCCTCCATAATTACTTTTTCCCAGTTAAGTAACAAACACTGGATTCCACCATTGCACTCAAGGGACGCCTCACAAATAGAAGATCAATATGCCTATTTGTCGACTTCAGAAACTACTCCGTTTTTAGTTACTGTCACTGATGGTAGTGGAATTCCATATCCAAATTCACCTTATTCCCTATCTGCATCAACACCTGTTATTATAACTATTGGATATGGTCAACCATCGAAAATGTTCTTGTCATTAAATGATGTCAATACAGTAGTTTCTGACAAAGGAATAATTCTTGAAGGAACTAAAGATTTTTATGTGAGTTTTAGAATGAGAGCAACTCCTCACGCGGAAACCATCATTTCTAAAGGAAGACCAGGAATAGGTACAAGTTTTAGATTGGGCTGTTTAATAAACGAATCGCAAGACAGTAGAAAAAACTTTGTTGCAAGTATAATGGCAACTGAGGACAATACTTCTGTAACATTATCCGATTATAACACTTCCGTAGTTTTTGCATCAGGCAGTGGCGATATTACTTTAGACAGTCAAACTTTTACATTAAATGCTGGTCAAAGTATCGTATTTAGTGGTTATAGTAACGTCAATGCAAACTTAGATGGAATAATTGGTGCCTTAATTACATCCAATAAACCGGTAGCTGTAAATACTGGAAATGCAGTTGGAGGAATTGAAGATCGAAAAGCTGATTTAACATTGGATCAAATAGTTTCTGCATCTCAAATTGGAACTGAATATATATTTATAGAAGGAAATGGTTTACCTAGCATGGAAACTCCGTTAATAGTTGCAAACGAAGATGGAACAGAAATCTTCATTAATGATAATCCAACTTCAATAACTACAATTGACGCTGGCGAATATTATTTAGTTCCTAATCTTTATTATCAAGGAACAAATAATAAAAATATTTTTGTAAAAACTACTAAACCTGTATATGCCTATCAATTCATAGGAGGAGGAGATAATGAAGCAACATCTGGTTTAAATTTTATTCCGCCTCTTAGCTGTTTTTTTCAAAATTCTGTTAGTATTCCATCTGTAAATCAAATTGGTAGTTCCTTATACACTACAGATTTAATGATTTTGACCTATTCTACTGCCACAATAACTGTAAATGGAACAGCAATTGCACTAGGTCAGGCAGAAGCAGTACTTGGAAATAATGATTGGGTATCTTATAGAATTGGAAATCAATCTGGAAATACTAATGTAGTTTCAACAGGTCCTTTAGCTGTTGGAGTTTTTGGATTTGGAGATGTTTCTCAAAATGGAACCGTACCATCTGGTTTTGCAGGTTATTATTCGGGTTTTGGAAGCACCCCAAAAGACACTGATGTAACCATATGCTCAAATACTACCCAAGATTTGTTCGCTATTATTAACGGAAATCCCGGTACTGGCGGAACGTGGACTGTTCCCTCAGGTGGAGCAACTTTAAACGGAAATATATTTGACCCAAACGTCAATATTCCAGGCGAATATATTTATAGTTTTACAAAAGACTGTAACGCATCGCAAACAAACATTAGTGTTAAAGTAAATGTTACAATTCAGCAAACTAAAATTGCTGGTGTTAGCAATTCAACTTCATCATGTGTAACTACTGCTCCTTATGATTTGTTTCCTTTACTAATTACTGCAGATATTGGCGGAACTTGGTCACCAGCGTTACCGGGAAATGGAAATTTTAATCCTGCAGCTGATTTAAGTGGAATTTATTCTTATTCATTTCCTGCAACAGGTTCTTGTGCAGCTATTTCCGCTTCTATAACTGTAAATAATTCTGTTGTTCCAATCATTAACACCATTACAGATTTTATAAAATGTGATGATAATTTAGATGGAAACGATACAAATGGCAGCGTAACATTTGATTTGACAACCAAAACAATTGAAGTTTTAGGAACTCAACCTGGAGTTAATGTTACTTATCATACAAATCAAAATGATGCCGATTTAGGACAAGGCGCAATTACGACGATTAATTCTGGCAACACAGTTATTTGGGTAAGACTAACAATTATTGCGTCAGGTTGTCATTTAGTCACCTCATTTAATTTGGTTGTAAATCCATTACCAACAGTAAATACCACTACAATTGTTCAATGTGATGATAATTTAGATGCCATTACAGCATTTAATTTAACCGTAAATAATCCATTGATTTCAACAAATGCTGCAAATGAAACATTTACTTATTATACTTCTTTTGCTGGTGCAAATGCCAATCCGACTTTTGATATAATTCCAAATGAATTAACATTTGAAAATACTACTTCTCCCTCTTTAATGGATGTTTGGACTAGAGTTACAAATTCTAACGGATGCTATAGAATTATAAAAATAACTTTAAGGGTTTCGGCGCCAAATATTCCTTCGACTTATAATATAAAACTTCCTCCAGTTTGCGATGATTTATTAGATATAAATGGAAATAATACAATTAACAACGATGATCGCGATGGAATTACAACTTTTAATTTAAGTTCAACGGAAGCAACTATTCGAGCATTTTTGCCTACAACAGGTACTTATACTGTAAAATATTACAGAAACCGTGCTGATGCATTAGCAGAATTAAATGTTATTACTAATTTAGTAAATTATAGAAATATTGGTTACCCAACCCCCCAAAATATTTGGGTGCGAATTGATAGTGATATTTCAAATGCTTGCTACGGTTTAGGCCCTTTTGTGACTTTAAATGTTGAAGCTTTACCCTTTGCTCATCCTGTGATTATTCCTCGTCAATGTGATGATAATCAGGATAGTATTTTTAATTTTAATACCATTTCATTGGAAAATGATTTATTACTTGGGCAAACTGGTGTGGCGGTGACTTATTTTGACGCGGCAAATAATCCTTTGCGAGATTCTAATAATAATTTAATTACAAGTCCATTTCCAGCTAGTTTTTCAACAACTTCGCAAATTATAAAAGCGGTGGTAACAAATACAACTGCTCAAGCTTGTTTTTATGAAACTAAAATTGAGTTCATAGTCGATAAATCGCCAATAGATTTTACAATTCCAACAACGGAAACCACAACTTGCGACGATGAAGCAGAACCTTCCTTGCAAAACGGACAATATAATTTTACAAATTCTCAAGCAATTCACGACATTGTAATTTTGGGTCAACCCGCTGGAATGGTATATGAATATTACGATGAAAACAATGTGCTTTTGACAACTCCATTACCAAATCCGTTGCCTGTTACATTTACGAAAGACATAAAAATTGTCGTGAAAAACCCAATAAATCCAACTTGTGAAATTATAAAAAATATAAAATTTATAGTCAATCCAGTTCCTAATATTGAATTAATTGATAGTGAATTAGTTTGTAGTAATATTCCAACTTTCTTTGTTTTACTTGATGCAGGAATCACAGATGGAACTCCCGAAACTGATTATACTTATATTTGGTCAAAAAATGGTGTAGAAATTTTTCCTGTAGAAACGTCTTACACACTAAATGTAAATTTAGAAGGAATTTATACTGTAAAAGTAACGAACGCTTTTGGTTGTTCAAGAGTTCGAACAATTACAGTCGTAGCTTCGGATGTGGCATATTTTAACATTGCTACAGTTTCAGATTTATCAGATTCAAATACCGTAATCGTGAATGCTTTTGGACTTGGCGATTACGTTTATAGTATCGATTATCCGAATGTTTTTCAATCTATAAATATTTTTACCAATGTTCCAGCAGGAATTCACGAATTTTTTGTTAAGGATTTAGACGGTTGTGGAATATCAAGTCAAATAATCTCTGTAATTGGAATTCCTCCTTATTTTACTCCAAATGGCGATGGAATTAATGATACTTGGAACGTACTCGGATTGACTTCTACGAATAACTCAAAGACAATAATCTATATTTTTGACAGATATGGAAAACTACTAAAACAACTTGCACCTCTTGGAAATGGTTGGGATGGAACTTTTAACGAGCTATTAATGCCCGCTTCAGATTATTGGTATTCCATTTATTTTGAAGACGGTAGAATTTCAAAAGGACATTTTACTTTGAAAAGATAAGTTATTGAAATTTAAATTTAAATTCATAAAAAAGCCAAATAGCACAATAGAAATAATGTACTATTTGGCTTTTTAATTAACCATTTTATTTTTCTCTAGATTTCAAAACTGAAACCACATCCTCCAATTGAAACCCTTTTGCTTGCAATAAAATCAAATAATGAAAAAGTAAATCCGCACTTTCATCTAAAAATAGCTTATCGTTGTTATCTTTCGCTTCAATAATAACTTCCACCGCTTCCTCCCCTACTTTTTGGGCAATTTTATTAATTCCTAACTCAAATAATGAGGCAACATAACTTTTATCTGAAGAACTGTTTTCTCTTCTATTTTTAATTGTATTCTCTAATTTAGATAAAAAACCATAATTTTCAGTATTCGATTCTTGCCAACACGTATCAGAACCCGTGTGACAAATTGGTCCATCTGGTTGCGCTTGAATTAATAAAGTATCATTATCGCAATCAATTTTCATTTCTATTACATTTAAAAAATGACCACTTTCCTCGCCTTTTGTCCATAATCTATTTTTGGAACGACTGAAAAAAGTGACTTTATTTGTTACTAAAGTTTTTTCGTAAGCTTCCAAATTCATATATCCAAGCATCAAAACTTTTTTGGTTTCGCTATCTTGAATAATTGCAGGAATTAATCCATCATTGCTTTTTGTAAAATCTATATTCATAATCGTACTGGAATTGATTTGTTTTTTAATGCTGTTTTTAAATCTTTAATTTCTATTTCTTGATAATGAAAAACACTTGCTGCGAGTGCTGCATCTGCTTTTCCAATTTCGAATACATCAATGAAATGTTCAATAGAACCTGCTCCTCCAGAAGCTATTATTGGAATATTTACAGTTTTTGATAATTGTGACAAAGCTTCATTTGCAAAGCCATTTTTTGTTCCGTCATTGTCCATCGACGTGAATAAAATTTCTCCAGCACCACGAAATTCAACTTCTTTAGCCCATTCAAATAAATCCAAATCAGTAGGTATTTTGCCACCCACAAGATGAACTTTCCAAACGCCTTCAATTTGTTTGGCATCAATAGCAACAACAACACATTGGCTACCAAAATTCAATGCTAATTCATTAATCAAATTTGGATTTTTGACCGCCGAAGAATTAATTGCAATTTTATCAGCACCATTATTTAGTAGCAGTTCCACGTCTTTAACAGATGAAATTCCACCACCAACGGTAAACGGAATATTGATTGTTGCCGCAACTTTTCTAACCAAATCTACCAATGTTTTTCTTTGTTCTTCTGTTGCAGAAATGTCTAAAAAAACCAATTCATCGGCACCTTCATCTGAATATTTTTGGGCCAATTCAATTGGATCTCCTGCATCTTTTAAATCCAAAAAATTGATGCCTTTTACCGTTCTTCCGTTTTTAATATCCAAACAAGGAATTATTCTTTTTGTAAGCATTTTATCTTCTATTTAGCATTTAAAATATAATTCTCAATTTGTTTCAATGTGATTCGACCTTCATAAATTGCCTTCCCAATAATCGTCCCTTCACAACCCATTTCTGCAAGTTTTGGTAATTCTTCAAATGTTGAAATCCCTCCAGAAGCTATTAATTTAATTTCTGAAATTTCAGCTAAAATCCGACTATAAAGTTCAAAACTTGGTCCTTCAAGCATTCCATCTTTTGAAATATCAGTACAAATAACATATTGAATTCCTTTGTTTTGATAGCCTTTTATAAATGGAATTAAATCCACATTTGAATTTTCTAACCAACCTGAAACAGCAACTTTTTCGTTTAAAGCATCTGCGCCAAGTATCACTTTTTCTGAACCATAAAAAGCAATCCATTCTTCAAATAATTCACCGTTTTTAATTGCAATACTTCCACCAGTTATTTGGGTTGCACCAGATTCAAAAGCAATTCTAACATCTAAATCCGATTTTAAACCGCCTCCGAAATCAATTTTCAAGTTGGTTTTGGAAGCAATTTGTTCAATTATTTTATAATTCACAATCGCACTTGATTTTGCACCGTCCAAATCAACCAAATGCAAATATTCGATTCCGTGATTTTCAAAGGATTTAGCGACTTCCAAAGGATTTTCATTGTAAATTATTTTTGTTGAATAATCACCTTTTGAAAGTCGGACACATTTACCATCTATTATATCTATTGCGGGAATAATTCTCATTTATACTATTTTTAAAAAATTATTTAAAATACGTTCGCCAAATTTTCCGCTTTTCTCAGGGTGAAATTGTACGCCGTAAAAATTATTTTTTTGAAGTGCGGAACAATATTCAACTTCATAATTGGTTGTAGCAATTGAATTTTCAGAATTTGGGACATAATAACTGTGAACCAAATACATAAATTCGTTTTCAGAAATTCCATTAAACAAATCCGATTTTAAATTATAAATCGTATTCCAACCCATCTGAGGAACTTTCACTTTGGGCGAAAATTTTACAACATTTACATCAAATATTCCTAATCCTTCCGTATTTCCTTCTTCAGAATACGCACACATCAATTGCATTCCAAGACAAATTCCTAATACGGGTTGTTTCAATTGAGGAATTAATTTGTCCAAACCACTTTCTTTTAGTTTTTTCATTGCCGAACTTGCTTCACCAACTCCTGGGAAAATAACTTTATCAGCTGACAAAATTTCTTCATAATTGTTACTTAATATACCTTCAACACCCAATCTATTTAATGCAAATTGAATACTTTGAATATTTCCTGCTCCGTAATTTAAAATAACTATCTTCATCTTTCTATTTCCCTTTTTATAGTAATCCTTTAGTTGACGGCAAAATCATTTTTTCCACATCTCTTTTAACTGCTGCTTTTATTGCTTTCGCAAATGCTTTAAAGATGGCTTCAATTTTGTGGTGCTCGTTAATTCCTTCAGCTTTAATATTAATATTTGCCTTTGCTCCATCAGAAAATGACTTGAAAAAATGTAGAAACATTTCTGTTGGCATTTCACCAATTTTTTCCCGTTTGAAATCGGCATCCCAAACCAACCAATTTCTCCCTCCAAAATCCAACGCTACTTGCGCCAAACAATCGTCCATTGGCAAACAAAAACCGTAACGTTCAATTCCTAATTTAGAACCTAAAGCTTTAGAAAAAACTTCTCCTAAAGCAATAGCCGTATCTTCAATTGTGTGATGTTCATCAACTTTCAAATCTCCTTTCACAGTAATTTCTAAATCTATTTGCCCGTGTCTTGCAATTTGATCTAACATATGATCAAAAAAAGCAATTCCTGTATCTATCGTACTTTTCCCAGTTCCATCTAAGTCAATTTTGATGAAAATATCGGTTTCATTCGTTTTTCTGTAAATTTCAGAAGTTCTGTTTTCAAGTTTTAAATACTCATAAATTTCTTTCCAAAAGATAGTTTTTAACACAATACTTTTTTCAATTTCCACCAATTCCAATTTCAATTCTTGACTTCCCAAATTTTCATTTTTATTGATAAAAAGAGCTTTACAACCTAAATTTTTCGACAATTCTACATCTGTAATTCGATCCCCAATTACAATTGAATTTTCTAAATCATATTCAGAATTGTCAATGTATTTTGTTAACATTCCTGTTCTTGGTTTCCGATTCGGTGAATTTTCTTCGGGCAAACTGCTATCAATAAAAATTTCATCGAATACAATTCCTTCATTTGCGAAAGCATTTATAATGAAATTTTGCGTTGGCCAAAAGTCATTTTCAGGGAAACTATTCGTTCCTAATCCATCTTGGTTCGTTACCAAAACCAATTCAAAATCCATTTCTTTGGCTATTTTTCCTAAATATTGAAATACATTCGGATAAAATTCCAATTTTTCTAAACTATCCAATTGATAATCATTTGGTTCAAGAACAATTGTGCCGTCTCTGTCGATAAATAATATTTTTTTTGCCATTATAATTTACTTAAAGCGTTAATTAATTTTTCATTTTCAAGATTTGTTCCAATTGTAATTCGCAAACAATTTTCGCATAACAATTGGGTGGTTCGATTCCGAATAACAATCCCGAAATCAATAAGTTGGATGTATCTTTTTGATGCATTATCAACTTTTATTAATACGAAATTAGCATCCGATGGAAATATTTTTTCTATAAATTCAATTTTAGATAATTGTTCCAATAAATTCCTTTTGTTGTCTAAAATAGATTGAATTTCTAAACTATTTTTATTTGAATCTTTAATTCGTTCTAATGCTTTTTCCTGAGACAAAACATTGATATTATACGGTGGTTTTATCTTGTTTACAATTGCAATAATTGAGGCTGAAGCATATAAAATCCCAACGCGAATTCCTGCCATTCCAAACGCTTTTGATAAGGTTTGAGTGACGACTAAATTCGGATAATTTTCAATTTTTGTGAGCCAACTTTCCTTTTCTGAAAAGTCAATATAGGCTTCGTCCAAAACAATTATTCCGTCAAAATTGTCAAGTAATTCTGAAATTGCTGAATCAGAAAAAGAGTTTCCTGTTGGATTATTTGGGGAACATAAAAATATTATTTTAGTATTTGCATCAACACGTTCTAAAATAGATTTTACATTAGGTTGAAATTCCGAATTCAATACAATTTCTCTGTTTTCAATCGCGTTCAAATCAGCCAAAACACCATACATTCCGTAGGTTGGCGGCAATGTAATCACATTGTCTTTGTTCGGTTCACAAAAAGCTCTAAATAATAAATCTAAAACTTCGTCACTTCCATTTCCTATTAAAATTTGATTTACGTTGACTTTTTTTAATTCGGCTAAAGCCAATTTAACGCTATTTTGTTGCGGATCTGGATACCTATTTACACCATTTTCAAATGGATTTTCATTGGCGTCAAGAAAAATCATTTCTGTGTTGAAATCTTTAAATTCATCTCTAGCCGAAGAATACGATTTCATATTTTGAATGTTTTTTCTAACCAATTTATTTACATCAAAAGTATTCATTTAGAGCCTATTTAGTTTGTTATTTATATATTCTAATCTAAGTGAAACCGCTGTTTTATGCGCTTGTAAACCTTCAGCTTCTGCCATAATTTCAATTGCATTTCCTATATTCTGAATCCCTTTTTCAGATATTTTTTGAAATGTCATTGCTTTTTGAAAACTATCTAAATTCACACCCGAATAATTTTTTGCAAATCCATTTGTTGGCAACGTATGATTCGTTCCCGATGCATAATCACCCGCACTTTCTGGTGTAAAATTCCCAATAAAAACAGAACCTGCATTTTCAATAGTATCAACATAAAAAGATTCGTTTTCGCAACAAATAATTAAATGTTCAGGCCCATATTCATTTATTAAAGCTACGGCTAAAATATCACTTTCAACATATATTAATTTTGAATTTGCAATTGCTTTTTCAGCAATAGCTTTTCGTGGTAAATTTTGAATTTGCTTGCTAATTTCAGCTTCTACTTCATATAAAATCGTTTTTGACGTTGTAACCAAAATCACTTGACTGTCGGTTCCGTGTTCTGCTTGGCTCAATAAATCAGATGCAATAAACGAACTATTGGCACTGTCATCAGCTACAATCAGCAATTCCGAAGGTCCTGCTGGCATATCAATTGCAACGCCAAATTGTGTGGCTTTTTGTTTTGCAACAGTTACAAATTGATTTCCTGGACCAAAAATTTTATATACTTTAGGAACAGTTACAGTTCCAAAAGTCATTGCGGCAATGGCTTGAATTCCTCCAACTTTATAAATTTTAGTAATGCCGCATAATTGAGCGGTATATAAAATCGCAGGATGAATTTCTCCTTTTTTATTTGGTGGCGAACAGATAATTATTTCGCTACAATTCGCAATTTTCGCAGGAATTGCCAGCATTAATACCGTTGAAAATAAAGGGGCTGTTCCTCCAGGAATATACAATCCAATTTTCTGAATCGGTCTTTTTTCTTGCCAACATAAAACCCCTTCTGTGGTTTCAACTTCAATTTTTTCGGATTTTTGAGCTAAATGAAATTTCTCAATATTGGCTTTCGCCAAATTTATTGCAGCTTTCAATTCATCAGGAACTTCATTTATTGCAAATTCAATTTCTTGATTGGTTACCAATGTAGTTCCAACTGCAATTCCATCAAATAGTTGCGTATATTTTGAAATTGCTGAATCGCCTTTTTCTTTAACTTCTTTGAATATTTGAGATACAACTTCATCTAAATCAGCATAATTTGAAGTTGGTCTTTGCAAGATAGATTCCCAAGTAGATTGAATTGGATTTATTATTATGTTCATTTTATTTATATTTAAATGTTAATTAAATAGTATTTAAAGTACCATTTTTTCAATTGGACAAACAAGAATTCCTTCGGCACCAGCAGTTTTCAATTCATCAATAACATCCCAAAATAAATCTTCATTAATTACAGAATGAATACTACTCCACCCTTTTTCTGCTAATGGCATTACCGTTGGACTTTTCAAAACTGGTAAAATTTTACTGATTAATTCAATTTTGTCGTTGGGAACATTCATCAAAATATATTTTGAATTTCTCGCTTTTAGAACCGATTGAATTCGGAATTGTAACTTATCAAGTATCACTTTGGCAACAGCCGAAATTTTTGGCGAAACCGCTAAAACAGCTTCACTTTTAAAAATAACTTCTACTTCTTTTAAATTGTTTTTGAACAATGTACTTCCACTAGAAACAATATCAACAATGGCATCTGAAAGTCCAATATTTGGCGCAATTTCCACAGAACCAGATATTTGGTGTAACTCAACTTGTACCCCTTTTGAGGAAAAATAATCGTTAACCGTATTGGGATAAGAAGTCGCAATTCGCAAACCTTCTAAATCCTGAATTGAATTGTATTCAAACGATTTTGGAACTGCGATAGAAACCTTACATTTAGAAAATCCTAATTTTTCAATTACTTGAATGGTTTTACCTTTTTCAATCAATAAATTATCACCTACAATGGCGGCATCAACAACTCCATCAATGAGATATTGGGGAATATCTGAATTTCGTAAATACAAAACTTCAAGTGAAAAATTGGTTGCCTCGGCTTTGAGTTGGTCGTTTCCATTGTTTATAGCAATGCCACAATCCTTAAGAATTTGGATGCTATCTTCATTTAAACGACCTGATTTTTGAATTGCAATCTTTAAAGTACTCATTTTATTTTTATTTAAATTAAATTTGAATGAGTACAACTTGGATAAAACAAAAAACCCGTTTGATGTACTCAAACGGGTTTTAGAAATTTGTGATTTACACGCATACCATTAACACATCGCTTGAGAGCAAATATGGAAATGATGTTGATGTAAATTATTTTGAAACATTTTTTGTTTTATTTATTGTGCAAATGTAATAGAAAAAAGTGTTGCTATTACAAAATTGTGAATTAATTAATATTTAATCTTCGTCCTTTTCGTTATAATTTTTAATGTCATTATTTATATAATTAATAATTCCATCTTTGTTCATTCTAATATCGTTTTCATTGGCGCTTTTATGACATTTTATACAATTTGTAAAGTTATAAATTCCTTCCTCTTGATGTTCTCCCCTAATAGAATTCAAACTATGTTCATGACATCCGAAGCAAGTATATACTTTTAAATCATTGGAAGTATGACACGTTTTACAATCCGTGTTATGGTCTTTGTCGAGTATAAAATACTTATTATGATTAAAAGTCGATGGCTTCCATTTATCGAATTTATGACATGAAATGCAATTATTTGTTGAATTACTATGAAAATTATCTTTTGGATTTTGATGACAAGCGATACAGTTATTTTTTGTTTCTTTTTTTATCAAATTATGATTGAAAGATAGTGTGGTAGTCCAATTATTTGTAGAATGGCAACTTACACATGAATTTGAAATCTGACTATGCAGTTCGTTTTTAGGTTGTGCATGACAACTTACACACTTATTTATGTTGTTTTCTGATAAAAAAAGATGGTCAAATTTTTTCAATGCCATTTTTGGGTTTATTCCTTTATGGTCTGAATGGCAAGAAATACAATTTTGGTTTTCCAGATTTTGGTGAAATTGAATTAAATTATTTTTTTTGTCAATTTCTGAAATTTTGTGACATGAAATACAACTCTCATTTGGCGTTCCTGAAAATGGTTTATGACAGACCAAACAATTATTTTGTAAATCTGAATGTGCTTCGTATAAATTACCTGGCGACAACATTTTATCAGGAAAAACAAAAACAATTCCTATAATAGTGATTGTAATAATTAGAAAAATATATTTAGTTTTCATCAGTTATAAAACATTACAGAAATGATATGAATCAACGAAAATAAACCTAAAAAATAGGTTATAGGCAAATGAATAGTTCTCCAATTTTTCATACTATCCATCGTTATTGAATCCCAAAAAATTTCTTTTTTGATTTCCTCTTCTGACTTTCCCGCTTTTTTTAACTCAGATTTTCGTTCTCTCATCGTTTTGTTAGCTTCAGCTAAAAGATGTTTTCCGACTAATCCGCTTGCTACATTTATGAGTAACATTCCTATTGCCAACCATGGTAAAATAGCATTAATGTGAATTCCTGCATGCACCAATATCATTACAGAACCTGATAAGGCAAAGTATTCATGATAATCAAGTAAAAATTTTGGGGTACTTATTGAGATTATTTTCCTTTTATTTAAGGAATATAAAAAAGAAACCATAATGGTAAATGTTCCAAAATATCCTAAATATCTACCAACAAAAACGAAGTCAAAATAATGTAGTATTATATCTATAAAAATAGCACTAAAAATAAGTGTTGAAAACCAAACTATAAAGGGAATGATGTCTTTGAAAATGATACTTTTTTTCATGACTTTTTTCATAATAACCCAAAATTGAAATGGTATATATTTTCAATTTTGGGCTTTGTATTATTTGTTAATCTTCGTCCTTTTCGCCTTGCTCACCGGCAGCATTTTGTTCTGCTCCAGCTGTAGGAACAAAATTAGCTCTGATTTCAGTATGACGGATTTCGCCTCCCGTAGTTCCTACAATTTTGGTTAAAACTCCAGCAACTAAGGCCAATGCCAATGTGATATAGGAAAAAACAGTTGCAAACCTGTATTTTCTATACGATGCAAATAAAGATACTAACCCGAAAAATCCTGTAACATACATAACAATGGCAAATTTTTCAGCAATTTCTTCGTGTTCGTGAATGATTTGTTTTCCCACAGAAGGCATATCCTCTACCAATTCCTCTGCTCCTTCACCAGTTCCCATACTAAATGCTGCAAAAATAGCGGCTATAGCAAATAGAACATAAGCCGTGTTTTTTAAGGTAATATTTTTGACAATCATACCTGTAACTAAAATTCCTAGTCCAAAAATTGTCCCAATAATTGGAAAGTGGTTTACCACCAAATGTAAGTGTGCATCGTTCATAATTATGTTATTTAATTTGTTATTTATTCTATTATTTATCTATCAAATCTATTCAAAATTAAAATGAGAATAGATGACATTTATCAACTATTTCTTTAATTAACAAGGATTTAATACTGAAAATTTATCCTGCTAATGAAACGCCAATTAAAGATCCGATTCCATACGTCACTGCTGCTGCGACCAAACCAAATGCAACTTGCCTGAATCCAGAAAATAGGATACTTTTCCCTGTTAATAATGTAATGGCTGCACCAATTCCGAACAATCCAATGATGCTACTTCCAATACTTAACAATATAGCATTTTTTCCATCTAAAATCATAAACGGATACAATGGAATGATTGCTCCAATTGAAAATAATAGGAAAGAAGCTATTGCAGCTTCCCAAGCTGAACCGCCTAATTCTTCTTTGTCAATTCCTAATTCTTCTTTAATGATGGCATCAATCGCAGTTTCTGGTGATTCAAATGCCTTGTCAGCCAATTTTTTTGCTTCTTCAATATTCATTCCTTTGGCCTGGTATAACAAGACCAATTCTTTCTTTTCTTCTTCTGGCGATGCTTCTAATTCTTCCATTTCCAAGTCAATTTGACGTTGGTTCAATTCTCGCGAACTTTGAACAGAAAGCCATTCTCCCAAAGCCATTGAAATTGCACCCGCCATCAAACCCGCAATTCCAGTCAATAATATCGTGTTATTTGAAACCGCTGCGCCTGCAACTCCCATAACCAAACTCATATTGGAAACCAATCCGTCATTTGAACCTAAAACAGCCGCTCGAAGTGCATTGCCACCAACAGATTTATGGCGACTTTCAAATTTTGATAAAAACCCTCCAGAAACATTCAAAGCCTTGTTATTATTGACCGCTTCAATAATATTTAGGTGATTGTGTTCAAAACCATTTGGCTTTTCTCCACTTTCAATTTTATTCTTAATTGCATTTAATGCAAATTGTTTTTCAATATCAGATAAACTACTAATAATTGAACTATATCCAAAAATTTTACCCAGTTTCAATTGCAATTTTGCTCTTGAAGACGGCAAAGGCATTTCGTGTTTTGAATCAAATTCTTTGACTTTGCTCAACATATGCGTTGCGTGCCCTTTCTCAATATCTGCCAAACTTTTCAATACCCGATTCAAAGTATCGTCGGATTGAATATTTGCGATGCTATCGTATAAAAAAGCCGTGTCAACTTCTATTTGTAATTGCCCTTTTAGCTTGTTCAAATCCATATTTAATGTATAACTTATTTTACAAAACTACCATTTATTCATCAATAAATACTTAAAAACTACTTAACATCTTCTTTTGAAATCCTTAAAATTACTTTTGTTCCGATGTTTTCTACACTTGAAATTTTTATATCAACATCAAGTAAAATACAAATACGTCTCACGATTGACAAACCTAATCCTGTTCCTTTAACTTCAGGCCGGTCATTGGGTTCAGATCTAAAAAACGGGTCGAAAACTCTATTAATATTATCTTTTGAAATTCCAATTCCATTATCAAAAATAGAAACAATAATAGTTGAATCATCATTTGATAAATCAATACTTATTTCTCCATTTTCATTTGAATATTTTAATGCATTTGAAATTAGATTTCCTATTACAATTGATATTAAATAAGTATCTGATTTAATTATATAATCTTCAGAAAAATGATGTTTAACAGTAATTCCTTTATTTTTTATTTTATCAGAATATCTTGATAACACATCTAAAAAAATGGCATTTAAAGAAACTTCTTCGTGTTTTATATTTTGCTTTTGATTTTCAAAACGAGCCAATAATAAGAGTTGGGAAACTAAATTATTCACTCGATCCACTTCACTTATACAGAAATTAATTTTTTCTAAATATTCCGTTTGATTTCGAGGCTTTCTAATGAGCACTTCTAATGTTCCTTTAATAACGGCTAATGGCGTTCTTAATTCGTGAGAAGCATCTGAAGTCAACTGTTTTTCTCGTTCTACAGCATTTTGAATTCTATCCAATAAATCGTTAATTGTTTGGGATAACAACTGTAATTCATCTTTATTTTTAGGCAAATCAATCCTGGAATTTAAATTTTCTTGAGATATTTTATCGGCTGTTTCAATTATATTTAAAATCGGTTTTATGCTTCTACCAGTTATAAATTGAACAACAAAAAACAATAATGTCAATACAATTGGAAAAATTACCAACAGTATATTTTGCAAATTATTTAGAATATTAGTAGCTTCTTCTAATGATACCGCAACTAATAAATATCCAAGGACTTGATTCTTTTTTATTAAAGGAACTTGTATTTCGCGTACTAATTTCCCCCCTAATTTAAAATCAGAAACTACTATTATTTGACTGTTTTTAGTAAAACGTAAGCTTTCTTTTCTAAGATTTTCTGATTTTTCAATTACCTTTCCGTTTTTGTCTGAAAGCACTAAAAAAACAGGATTTACAGAAATTTCATTGTGCTCTTGCTTAATCCATTCATTTTTGTCATTCAATCTGGTTTGATTATCAACAAATTGAATTTTATCGAGATATTCCTCAACTTCAAAATTAATATTGTCATTTACATTCTTATGTACCGAAAAAGAAACAATGGAATAAATAATTATGAAAACAACAAAAATCAGCAGTGTCGTTGAGATGCTATAATAAAATGCGATTCTGTTTTTTAATGATAATGCAAACATATTTAAAGAATTTCGTTAGCAATGTATCCAATTCCTCGAATGGTTTTTATGTAATCATCTTCCTTTTTAAGATTCAATTTTTTACGAATTGAATTCATAAATACGTCAATTACGCCCGAGTCATAATCAAAATGAATGTCCCAAACATCCTCAATAATTTGAGTTCTTGTACACACTTTTCCTTTGTTTTTTATTAAATAATATAACAATTCAAACTCTCTTTGAGTTAATGCTACTCTATTTTTATCAATTAAAACTTGATGCAAATCTACATTAATCTCAATGTTTCCAAGGGTTAAAACTTCATTTTCCTCTTGATTTCTAAAATGAATTTTTATACGTTCCAATAATTCATCAAAACTAAAAGGCTTTTTGATATAATCATTGGCACCAGCTTTCAAACCTTCAATCGTTTCTTGAATGGTATCTTTTGCTGTTAAAAATATAATTGGAATGGTTTTGTCTTTAATTCTTATGGCTTTGCATAACTCCAATCCATTCAATTTTGGCAACATCCAATCCAATAAAATCAAGTCGAAATTTTCTTTTTTAAATAATTCAAATCCCATAAAACCATCTAAAGCAGTACTAATTTCATAGCCTTCTTCTTCTAATCCTTGTTTCAAAAATTGAACAATTCCCGCTTCGTCTTCTACTATTAAAATTTTCATTTTGTATGATTTAACAACTCTTAACAAATATAGACTAAATATAAAACGCTCCTTAGAATTGTTAATTTTATTAAGCTAAAGTTAAGATTTTAATACTATACTTTTATAATTCAAATTTCCTTATTTTTGTAAAAATTATTTATATGAAATTTTTAAGAAAAACATCTCCATTTTATACTCTTGCTTTATTCTATATCATTGTTAGTTTCATTTTACGAATCATTCTGCTTTTCCATCCAATAACTCAAACTTCATTCGTATTCATTGATACTATCAAGATTTTTGTCTTAGGATTACTATCTGATTTTTTTGTATTTGTAGTCGCAAGTGGCTTTTTATGGTTGTATTTAATATTCATTTCCAATTCGAAATACCTAAAACCGTACGGCTACATCATTTTCGGATTATTAGTTTCCCTTTTGATATATGTCAAGTTTTTCAATACCATTCTCAACGAATACGGTGGCGTTTTACCCGAAATTGGCTTTACTTTCATTGCAATTAAAACAACATTATTTGGGTTATTATTATTCTTGCCTAAATACCGAGACACCATTCGTTACTGGCTTTTTAGCTTTGTAATCTTCTTATTTGTGGTGATTTTACTTCAAAATGCAATCAGCGAATTCTTCTTTTGGAATGAATTTGGTGTAAAATATAATTTCATAGCAGTAGATTATTTGGTTTATACCAATGAAGTAATTGGAAATATTATGCAATCTTATCCAGTAATTCCATTGTTTTCAACCTTATTTATTGTTGCTGGATTGGTTACTTATTTCATTGTTAAAAAATCGAAAAATTACATTGAAAACATTCCTACAATTGTTGAGAAAATTAAAATTTCCGGTGTCTATTTCGGATTATTTGGAATGTCACTTTTTGTAATTCCTTTTCTTTCAACCAAGGAAAATTCAGATAATATTTTTGCCAATGAATTAGAAGCCAATGGAATTTATAAATTCTATCAAGCCTTTATGAACAGTGAATTGGATTATTTTAAATTCTACAAAACACTTCCTGAAAAAGAAGCTTATGATTTATTAAATGCCCAAATAACTGGAAGTACCAGCGGAACAACGTTAAGAGATATTAAAAGTGTTGCCGCCGAAAACCATAAAAATGTAGTGCTAATTACCATAGAAAGTTACAGTGCCGAATTTCTAAAAATGTATGGAAACGAACAAAATATCACGCCATTTTTAGATAGTTTGGCAACAAAAAGTTTGGTGTTTTCTAATCTTTATGCTGTTGGAAATAGAACGGTTCGCGGCCTTGAAGCGGTGACTTTATGTTTGCCTCCAACTGCCGGTGAAAGTGTCGTAAAACGAGTTGATAATAAAGAGAAATTTTCAACTGGAAGCGTCTTCAAACAAAAGGGCTACAACGTAAAATATCTTTATGGTGGCGATGCTTATTTTGATAATATGCAAGATTTTTTTACAGGAAATGGCTATGAAATTGTTGACAAAAAAACATTCAAACCTAATGAAATTACCTTTCAAAATATCTGGGGCGTTTGCGATGAGGATATGTACAACAAGGCAATCACGGAAATGAATTCTGAATTCAAAGAAAATAAGCCGTTTTTCAATCATATAATGACGGTTAGTAACCACCGTCCATTTACGTATCCAAATGATAAAATTGATATTCCTGGCGATGCGAAATCTCGTGAAGGTGGCGTAAAATATACTGATTTTGCAATGAAAGAATTTTTCAATAAAGCGAAAAAACAACCTTGGTTTGCCAATACTGTTTTCGTAATTCTTGCCGATCATTGCGCTTCAAGTTCTGGAAAAACGGAATTACCTGTAGACAAATACCGAATCCCTGCAATGGTTTACAGCCCTGGATTTATTGCACCAAAATACTACACAAATTTGATGTCACAAATTGATGTGATGCCAACCGTTTTCGGATTGTTAAACTTTAATTATCAAAGTAAATTCTTTGGTCAAGACGTGTTGAAATCCGATTATAAACCAAGAGCTTTAATTGCAACATATCAAAATTTAGGGTTAATAAAAGACAATGTTTTAACGATTATTTCCCCTAAACAACAGGTAAAACAATTGCAATTGACTTTGATTCCAAATCCAAAAGTAGCAAGTGAGTTCCAATTATTATACGACCAAAAACCGATTGCAAAACCACGTTTGGATTTAGAAAAAGAAACGATTTCGTATTATCAAACGGCTTCTGATATTTTGAAGAAAAAGAAGTATCAAAAATAAGTTCTGTTTCTAAAACAATAGCCTTCTTTTTGTCGTAAATTTATTCTTTCAGTTAAACAGTACCAAATTTAACAGTATTTGAATTTAATAGCTTTATTTTACTTTAAAAAGTATTTATAACAATCACTATTTAAGCCATACCAATAAAATATAAATGCAGGAAATAACACACAAACAAGTTCAAGATTTCTTAAGTAATACTTCTTTTGGTTTCACACCTAATCAAGAAAAAATTAGTTTTCCAGTACTACAAAGAATCCACAGAAGACTGCAAAACGGTCACCGCTTTAATCCAATTAAAGTTACAATTGATGGTATTATTTCCGACGGTCACCACAGATATGTTTGTTTAAGCATTTTAGGAATAGAAATTGAAACAGTTAAAGCGGGTAAAAATCATAACAAATCGGTGTATCAATGGCAAAATATATTTTTAGATACCATTGATTATGATAGCTCAGCAAAAATCAAAAAATTTGAATATCGATATGGCTGATTAACAATTAGTTAAATAAGATTGTTTTCATTAAAAAAAGTAATACTTTTGCAATATGTTAATATTATTAGATATAGATGGTGTAATGGTTCAAGCTGCTTCTTGGAAACCTGTTGAGATTCTCGATGATGGTTTTACAAGTTTTAACGCAAGAGCTGTGTCTGGTCTTCAGAGAATTATTTCTGAAACTAATGCATCTATTGTATTAACCACTTCCCATAAATCGAAATACAACTTAGCGCAATGGCAAGAAATTTTTAAGAAAAGAGGGATCACTGCGACAATTAATAAGCTTGATGACAATAAAAATTATTTAACTCGAAAAGAAGAAATAATAAATTGGGTAAATGATAATAAGCATAGCAATCAATTTGTAATTATTGATGACGATAAATCATTAAATGGTTTGCCAAATATCCTAAAAGAAAAACTAATTCAAACAAGTGCAATGATTGGTTTAAATGATGAAGATACATCAAAAGCAATTACAATTTTAAAAAGTTACGAAGCAGTTATTGCTTATTAATAAAACTGGAAATGTAAATTAAACCTCTTAAATAGAGGTTTTTTTTTATTTTTAAGAATGTCAATATTTAAAATAACGGCAATAAAGTAAAATTTAGAAATACAAATACCTTGCTCAAACGGCTTCTGATATTTTGAAGAAAAAGATGTATCAAAAATAAGTTCTGTTTCTAAAACAATAGCCTTCTTTTTGTCGTAAATTTATATTCAAATCAGAATTATGTTCCGGCATCAAGGAAAAAATAGGACTTTCATTCATAATTTACGCTTGGCAACTTTATTGTCTTTCGTAGCGGGAATAGTAAATATTACAGGGGTTTTAGCACTAAATACACTAACTACAAATGTAACGGGACATTTTGCTTTTTTTGCTGAAGAATTTATGAAAAGGGATTTCACCGCTGCAATTACCTTTTTACTGTTCATTATCTTCTTTTTGTTGGGCTCCTTTACTTCCAATTTTTTAGCCGAATTGGTGTCAAGAAAAAAACCTGAATTGTCTCACGTAATCCCAATTTCTTTAGAAATAATAGTTTTAGTTGGCGTTGGAATTTTAGGAAACCAATCAAACATATCCAATTTTGACGGGAAATTAATTGCTTTTTTGATGCTTTTTGCAATGGGAATCCAGAATTCATTGGTAACAAAAATCTCACAATCAACGGTTCGAACTACTCATTTAACAGGACTTTTCACTGATTTAGGAATTGAATTGTCTCAGTTGTTCTTTTATAAAAAACCCGAAGAAGTTAAGAAACTGAAAACCAATATCTATTTGCGATTATCAATTATCGCGTTTTTCTTTATCGGATGTTTTTCTGGGGGATATATTTACAAATCAATTGCTTTTCACACTTTATTTGTAGCTTCCATTTTCTTATTAATTGCACTTTTATATGATTATATCCGATTTCAATTTTATAACATAAAACGAAAAAGAACGCATCATTAAGCTACAACATTCCATTGTATTTTCTGATAAACCATTCTGAAGTCAGTGAAATTGCTATTAAAATCAGCAACCAAATCCAATCTATCAAAGGCGTTTTCTTAACTATTGCCTTTTGAACCGATTTGTATTCTTCATTTTCCAAAAGCGATTTTATCAAGGCATCTACTTTATTAGGGAAAATAACTTGCCCTTTCGTTTGTGATGCCAATTGGGTTAATTTATTCAAATCTGGGTTTACAAACTGTTTTTCAATATCAAAATCTAATATCTCAAAATACCCGTTATAAACCGTATTTGAATTCAATTCTTTGACCACGAAATTATATTGTCCAGCCGCCAATCCATCTAAATTTACTTTAAATGAAGTCGTTGTTTTCAATAAATCAAATGTTTTTGTAGCCTTCGTATTTTTATTTACAACAGTAATATTCAATCTTGCTTTTTCATCAAATTCATAGTTCTTATTGAAATATTGTGCAGAAATTTCAATTGCATCACCCGAATTATAATAGCCTTCGTGGTTCACAACCAATGATTTTTTGGAAGCATTAGAAGCTAAAAACTGAATTGTTTTATCAATAAAAACATCATATTTCTCATACGATTTTGTTTCTACGTGGCTTTGCAAACGCCATTTCCAACTGTTTTCACCCAATAAAAAAGCCATTCGTTTTCCCTGATTTTCTGAAAAGGCAAGCAACGGCGCATTGGTTTCAATATTCCTGATTTTTGAGGACAACAACACATTTACATTTGCGGAAGCGGTTACCGTTCCAAATGAATTTTGCAAGGGTGGAAATTGTTCAAATCCAATATCATCCAGTGCAAAAAGGTTGAAATCACTTTTATAACTAGCCAAATAATCTTCCGTTTGGCTGCTCATTTTAAATGACAAACTGCTTTGTTGTTGGTTCAAAAAGTTGAAATCTGTTTTGGTACCTGTAATTATAAACGTATTTATTTCGGCAGTTTTATTAGCTTCAAAAAATGATTTAAAATCGGCTGTTGGCTGGTACAAAATGGCAATGTTATATTTTTGTAAATCCTTGATTTCATTTGGTTTAACAATCGTAACTTTTCGTTGTACATTGGTTTCAATTGCACGTTTCAAAGCACCGATATCAGGATGATTAATCGAAGAAATAATTGCGATTTCTGTTTTCTGATCGATGATTTCTACCGCAAAATTCTTAGTATTGTTGTACGTGTTTTTCTCTTTTTCTTTAGAAGTAATTGCCGCTTTAAAAACCTGCAAACCAATTTTATCTGCAGGAAGCAAAACAGAAATTATAGATGATTTTTTTGAAGGCGAGAAAGAAACGGTTTGCGTATTTAAAACCGAATTACCTTGTGAAATACTGAAATTTGCAGAAATACTTTTCGTTCCTGAATAGTTTAAAAAGACTTCAACAGGGAATTTATTTTTGTGAAACGCATATTTATTTACGTTTAATTGACTTACTTTCAAATCTAAATAAGTCGTTGTATCACCAACAACAATTGGATATACTTTATTATTTACATCAAAACTATAGACGAAATCATTTCCTGAAGTTTGATTTCCATCTGAAATTAAAACCGTTGGAAAGGTTACGTTTTTATTGATACTTTTAACACTTTTAGCAACTTCATCAATATTGGTTTGCTTTCCCTTAAAATCAAAAGTTTCCGAACTTTGAAAATCACTATCAAAACGATACGATTGCACATCAAACTTCTCTTGAATTTCGGCATTGGAAGTAATTTTTTTATACACTTCTAATGAAATTGCCTCTGCTTTTAAATCTACAATCGAATTGGAATTGTCAACCGCAATTGCCAAAGGCGTTTTTACAATTTCAAAAGTTTTACGAGATAAAATTGGATTTATTAGCAATAATAAAACACCAAATACTGTAAAAAAACGTAAAAAAGCCAAAATCAAATGCGCTTTCGACTTGATTTTAGCTTTATAAAAATACTGATAATACGACAAACCACCCGCTATTAGAAGTGAAATCAAGAGTAATAGAATCGTGTTTGTAGTCATTGTTATTTATTGAAGAATTGAAGAATTGAAAGATTGAAAGATTGAAAGATTGAAAATATTTGAATCAACAAAAATCTTTAAATTTTTAAATTATTAAATCTTTTAATAATTTTCTAGGTTAGCATTCCGCCACAAACATTCATCACTTGACCCGTCACATACGCACTCATATCCGATGCGAAAAACAAGCAAGCATTGGCAACATCTTCAGTAGTTCCACCACGTTTCAATGGAATTCCATCTCTCCAGCCTTTCACCACGTCCTCGTTTAATTTCGCTGTCATTTCGGTTTCTATAAATCCTGGCGCAATCACATTACAACGAATATTTCGTGAACCTAACTCTAATGCTACCGATTTTGAAAACCCAATAACACCCGCTTTTGATGCCGAATAATTCGTTTGTCCCGCATTTCCTTTCACGCCAACAACGCTGCTCATATTGATAATTGAACCCGAACGTTGCTTCAAAAATGTTTTCTGAATCGCTTTTGTCATATTGAAAACCGACTTCAAATTCACATCAATTACCTTGTCAAAATCCTCTTCAGACATCCGCATCAAAAGATTATCTTTCGTAATTCCAGCGTTATTTATAAGAATATCAACCGTTCCAAAATCTTCTAAAACCGCATCCACAAAGGTTTGAGCCTCATTGAAATCCGATGCGTCCGATTGATACCCTTTGGCTTTTACGCCTAAAGCGTTCAATTCTTTTTCCAATGCCAATGCAGATTCCACCGATGAACTATACGTGAACGCTACATTTGCACCATTTTTTGCGAAAACTTCCGCGATTCCTTTCCCAATTCCTCGACTTCCGCCCGTGATTATGGCTGTTTTTCCTTGTAATAATTTCATATCCGAATTTTATTTTTATAATTTTTTGGAGCTATTTCCTGCTGTCATTCCAATCCACGCAAAAAAGCGTGGGATTTTCCCTTCCATCAGGGCTAATTTACGTCCGTCAAATATAGGATAATTCTCTTTTTAAAAAAAATACATTTTTAAAATTAAGAAGTTAACATTTATTAAACAAGAAAATTTCATAGTATTGCACAATGGCAAGTAACAAAAGTGATTTCACAACCTTATATAATGAGTACAGCGTACTGGTTTATAATGTGGCACTCAATTATTTGCAAAGCGTTGAAGATGCTGAAGAAATCACGCAAGATGTTTTTATACAATTGCATACTTCATTACATAAATTCCAAGAAAAATCAACATTAAAAACGTGGATTTATCGCATTACAATCAACAAGTGCTTGGATTTCATCAAACATAAAAATAGTCAAAAACGTTTTTTTATTTTTGGTAAGAAAAGTCAAAACGAGTTAGAACTCCTAAATATTTCCAATTTTGAACATCCCGGAATTCTATTAGAAAACAAAGAAAAAGCAGCATTATTATTTGGAATTATCAATGAATTGGGTGAAAATCAAAAAACTGCTTTTCTTCTTTCAAAAGTGGATGGTTTGAGTAATCCTGAAATTGCCAAAATAATGGAATTAAGCATTTCATCAGTAGAATCATTGGTTTTTAGGGCGAAAACCATCTTAAAAGAAAAATTATCAAATAAATTTGAAGAATACCGCAAGAAAAAATAAATACTAACGTCTAATAAATTATGGAAGCGAATAACTGGACAAACGACATTCTAAATAGTAGCAACGGCATCACAAAAGTGGTTCCAGACGCCTTGTTATTTTCAAAAATCCAAAATAGAATTATCATTCAAAACACCGTTTCAAGCCAATGGATTTGGATTGCAGCAGCATCATTTACTATTTTAGTTTCATTAAATGTCAAAATGCTGTTGTCAAATACTACAAAATCTACAGCTCCAACGGAAACAATTGTTTCGTCTGTTTCCAATAGCAACCAATTATACTAAGCTGCAATGGATAAAATAAAACTATTAACATATTCTGTAATTGGGCTTTTATTGCTCAATGTTGGAATTATAGGCTTTCTATTTTTTTCAAGACCAAATAGAAATCCAGAAGTAAATCACAGAAGACCAAAGGAATTCATCTCTGAAAAATTGCATTTTGATGCCAATCAAAATGAAAAATACGAATCAATAATTCCTATTTATAAAGACAAAATTGATTCTTTAGATGCAATAAATAGAAAACTTAAATCGGAATTGTATTCTCAATTGAAATTACAAGTTGTAAATTCTGCTAGAAAAGACAGCATAATAACTTTATTTTTAGCCAATCAAAAACAGATTGAGCAATTGCATTTCAAACATTTCTTAGACATAAAAAGTATTTGTAAAGCCTCGCAATTAGAGGATTTCAATGCTTTGACACAAGAATTAGGAAAAATGTTTTCCAATCAAAATAGTAAGCCGCATCCTCCTAGAGAAAAACCGCCAAGAAATGAAGATTTTCCTAGACCGCCAAGAGAAGAAAATCAAGAACGACTAGTCAATGACACGAATTATCCGCCGCCACCGCCAAGAGATAGAAATCATCCGAGACCGCCACGAGATGAAAATCGACCACCGCCACCGCATTGGGACGAAGAGCGTCCGAGACATCCTGGAGATGAAAACCGTCCTCCGCCTCCACCAAGACCTAATGATGAGCAGTAAAATTTTTGTTGGATTATTATGTTGTCTTTTTTTTCAATCGGCTATTGCTCAAGAAAAAAAGGACAGTTTAGTTTTGCGTCTCAATTTGAAATTTAAAGACAAAACTTTAGAACGCAACAAAAAATATATTTCAGAGACCAAAGACACACTTGAAATTGATGTTCTTCGATTTTATATTTCTAATGTCAAATTTCAATATTCTGACGCTACTACTTTTTCAGAACCCAATAGTTACCATTTAATTGATATTGAAAACCCAAATTCATTACGGATTCTAATTACAAAAACATCAGATAAAACAATATCAAAAGTATCACTCTCAATAGGAATTGATAGTTTAGCAAGTGTTTCCGGAGCAATGTCAGGCGATTTAGATCCAACTAAAGGTATGTATTGGGCGTGGCAAAGTGGTTTTATAAATATGAAAATAGAAGGCAAAAGTTCGAGTTGCAAAACCCGTAAAAACGCTTTTCAATTTCATATTGGCGGCTATATGAAACCCAATTACTCCATTAGAACCATCGAATTAAAACCCATAAATTCCAATTTAGAAATTAATGTGGATGTCGCAGAATTGTTTAAATACATCAAACTATCAGAAAATAATAGCATAATGATTCCTGGTGAAAAAGCGATGGAACTTGCAGATAAAACTATTGGAATGTTTAGTGCAAATAACACAGAAAACTAAAATGAAAGTTCCTTTTAAATATCTTTTTGTCATAGGAAGTATCGTCTTATTTTCGTTGGCATTTACGTTTTTAAAGCCTACCCCACTCTATTTAGAAATTCCTAAAGGTTGGCCAAAACCACATTATGATTTTTCTAAAAATCCATTGACAGAAGAAGGATTTCAATTGGGAAGACAATTATTTTACGACCCTATTTTATCGCGCGACAATACTATTTCGTGTGCGAGTTGTCATTTACAAGCTACTGGTTTTACGCACGTAGATCACGAGTTGAGCCACGGAATTGATGGGAAAATTGGAACTCGAAATTCGATGACTTTAATGAATTTGGCGTGGTCAAAAAGTTTTATGTGGGATGGCGGTGTAAATCATTTGGATGTGCAACCTCTAAACCCAATTACAAGCCCAATCGAAATGGATGAAACGTTAGCAAATGTAGTGTCAAAACTTCAGAAAAGTGAGAAATACCAAGCACTGTTTTTGGCTGCTTTTGGTGATACCAATATTACAGGACAAAGAGTTTTAAAAGCATTATCTCAATTTGAATTACTTCTAATTTCCTCCAATTCTAAGTATGATAAAGTAATGCGAAAGGAAGCTGTTTTTACAGATCAGGAGCAAAACGGATACAAATTATTCAAAACCAATTGTGCTTCTTGCCACAACGAACCCTTATTTACAAGTGAAAAATTGGAGCGAAATGGATTGCCTTTAGACACCACATTGAACGACATTGGAAGACAAAAAATTACCGGAAATGCTAAAGATTATATGTTATTTAAAGTGCCAACATTACGAAATATACAATTTACATTTCCGTATATGCACGACGGTCGTCACAAAAAACTGTCTGACGTTATTAAACATTATAATTCACTTGGAAACGATAAAAAATTACCAAAACAATTACAAAAACCAATGCATTTATCGGATAATGAAAGAGTTGATTTGGTTGCATTTTTACATACTTTAACAGATAATGAATTTCTTTTTGATAATCGTTTTTCATTTCCAAAAGAATAAATAGCGTTGCATCGCAAGAAATTTAAATTAATATCGTCTAAATATTTAAACTAGTAAATATGAAACAGAAAATTACACTTCTAGGAATTTTAATAATTGCTTATTCTTCCTTTTCACAAACCAATCCTGTGATTACAAAATGGTTACAAAACACCACAGGAATTACAGGAAAGCATTATATTGCAGGAAATTCAACTGCAATTGTTGATAATGTATTGGCAAATGTTCAATCAGTTCAATACAATTCGACTACTGTTTATGTTTCAGCAACGGGAATACCAGCTTATATTACTGGCCCTTTTCAAGGAAACCCAACAACTGGTGCTCCAACTCCACAAAATAAAATATTTAAGTTTTCATTAAACCCTTCTCAAAATACTACAGGAACCCTATCAGCTACAACTGGAGGCAATATTGGGGTCTTTAAAAATGGTGTGGCACTATTTGATTATCGTGATGGTGTGGCTTGGAGTAGCACTACCAATGCCTTATGTGGCGGTCCAGGCAATCCTCCTTGTGCTGGCGGCCCGGGAAGCACTCAAGCTTGGAACAGAGATGCAATTCCTGCTGAAATGAATGGTTTTGATTGTGCCAAAGCTCATCCAGCAAATGGAAATTATCATCACCACCAAAATCCAAGTGCCTTTAATTTGGATATAAATGTATTATCAAACGTTTGTGCCGCCTACCCTTCTGATGGTTTATATGTTATTAATCCTTCTGAACATTCTCCGTTATTAGGTTTTGCCTACGATGGTTTCCCAATTTATGGAGCTTACGCTTATGCAAATACCAACGGAACTGGAGCAATTACCAGAATGAAATCTAGTTATCAATTACGAACAAACACCACTAGAACCAATGGTCCAGCAATTAATCAAGTGGTGGGAACGCAAACAATGTTTAATGGTTATTTTAGAGAAGACTACGAATTTGTTGCTCATACGGGTGATGCTGCCTATTTAGATTCACACAATGGTAGAATTTGTAATACACCAGAATATCCAATTGCTTTGTATCCAAACGGAATTTATTGCTATTTTGCTACTGTTGATGCCAATTATAATTCTGCATATCCTTATGTTGTAGGTCCAACATTTTACGGTACTGTTTGTACGAGTACACCAGGTTCAGATTGCAATGTAGTAACTGCAATTCCAACAGGAACAACTACCTATTTAGCCAACAATACTTTTGATTTTAATGAAACTAAAGTAACAATTGCTCCAAATCCAGCTCAGGATTTCATTGCAATTCAATCGCAAATGGCGGAAAATGATTTGAAAGTTGAGTTAATTGATGAATTGGGAAAAGTAGTTAAAACAAGCCAGATTCTTCAAGGTAGTACTTTAAGTATTATAGAAACTGATACCGTTTATAATGGTTTGTATTTTATTAGAATTTCAAACGAAAAGGAATCTAAAAGTTTTAAAGTTATCATTGATAAATAATTTTATGAAACTAAAAATCACAATTATTATAGCAGTGTTATTTGTGGCAACAACATTTTCACAAACAAATCCAATAATAACATCTTGGCTTAGAAATACAACAGGAATAACTGGAAGACATTATCTAATAAATAATTCTTCAATAATTACTGATTCAGCAATACCTGCTAATGTACAAACCGTGCAATATTCATCAACATCCGCATATATTGGCACACAAGGAATTCCTTCATTTGTAACAGGTCCTTTTATCAATAATCCGAGAACAGTAGCTGCAGTTCAAAATGCACTTTTTAAATTCCCATTAGTGCCAGTTGTCAGTACTTTAGGAAACGTACAATCTCAAGCAACAGGTGCCGCAAATATTGGAATTTTCATAAATGGAGTTGCGCTTTACAGCTACGGAGATGGTCATTCCTACAGAAATTCAACTGCTACCGATGTTCCAACTCCAAATGGTGGAGATGGAATTTGGAATAGAAATGGAGTTTTAGCAGAACGAGTTGGATTTGATTGTTCAAAAGGTCATCCAGATGCGCAAAGTCGTTATCATCATCATCAAAACCCAAGTGCTTTCAATATGGATTTGGTAGTACTTTCAACTATTTGTAACCCTTATGCATCTGACGGTTTGTATGTTATCAATCCAAATGTACATTCCCCATTATTAGGATTTGCTTATGATGGTTATCCAATTTATGGTCCCTACGGATATTCAAATCCATTAGATAGTAACAGCTCAATTACACGTATGAAATCGAGTTATAATGCTCGAAATATAACCGTTAGAACGCATTATTCCAATGGAACAGATGTAACAGATGGCCCACAAGTGAATACTTCTTTTCCTATTGGTTGGTATAGAGAAGATTATGAATATGTTGCTAATTCTGCTAATGATTATTTAGATATTCATAACGGTCGTTTCAGTAAAACTCCAGAATATCCAAATGGAACGTATTGCTATTATACAACTGTAGATAATAATTATAATTCTGTATATCCTTATGTTGTTGGCCCTTATTTTTATGGGGTTAAATCAACTATAAATATGAATGCGCCGACGGTTACACAAATAACAGAATCAGTACTAACATACAACCCAACAATGGGGAATTCAAGCTTCGAATTTGATAAATTACATTTTAAAATTTATCCAAATCCAGTCAATGAAATGATTATTGTTCAGTCGAGTGAAATGATAACAGAAAATTTAAAAGCCAATTTAATTGATGAACAAGGAAGAATTGTCGCTTCAAAAGAGTTTTTACAAGGAAGCACCATTTGTTATTTTGAAACGGATACTGTGTACAACGGTCTTTATTTTTTGAAAATTTCTGATTCAAAAAACGTTAAAACCTTTAAGGTCATTATTAATAAATAGATTTACCTCACTCTTTTATAAGTAAGTCCTATGAGTTTTATTTTCATTCGTTTTGATGGATTGTATTGTCTTGGCTTTATTGGCTTTGCCCAAATCTTATAACTGTCAGTGAGTTTTGCTTTTATGGTAATTTGAATTGTACCCAAATTATCAATTCGTACATTTTTTTCTGATAAATTAATTTTATAATTATAAGTTTCAATATAGTATAAAATCAAACAAGAGTGTAAATATAATTTATTTACACTCTTGTTCTTATGATGAATTAATAAAATTTGACCTTTATAGCAACCTAATCCAATATTACTGAAACTCTACGAGCAATTTGGTAAGCGGTTTTTGAATTTGATGGAATAGAACTATCTACACCTTGACCAATGATTTTTAGTCTGGATTCTGAAATTCCACTTAATAATAACAAATCATATAAATTTTTAACACGTTGCTCAGATAGTTTTTTATTTAATTTTTCATTGCCCGATTTGTCTGAATATCCTAATAATTTTACATTTACTGTCGGATTTTTCTTTAACAATGAAATTATTCCATAGACGCTATTAGCAGATCCTCGATTTGGTTCAACTTCATTTACATCATAAAACACATTAACTAGCCCATTATCCAACATAGATTTGAATGCATTGGTTTCAGATTGTTCTGATGCAATTTCAAAATTACGAACTTTAATATCTTCAATGGTATTGGGTTCAAATTCGTCTGGAGTGCCATTTCTATTGGTATCAATGTAACGTCCTTTTGAATCTACTATTACCCCACTTGGTGTGTTGTTTTGAACATCCAAATAATCAACAACACCATCTTTATCAGTATCATTCAAAAGCGTTTCAATTTCGTCTAAACGTCTGTTAACTTCTGGATCTACTTCTGGAATAATTTTTGGAATAAACCAATCGGAGTGTTTTTGGTTTTTGCCCAAATAAAAAGTCAATCCAATTGAAGTATTGTATAACAAACCTGTTAAATTATTTTCTTGCGCAGAAGTACTTCCGTCCCAATTGAGGTTTTGACCCACGTTTGAAATAAATGTAAAATCTAATGTCAAAACTGTTCGTTCAGAAAGTTTGATTTGAGGTGAAAGTCCAATTAAAAAACCACTATAGGCATCTACTACAGCTTCTTGATTTCCAATTCCTGTTTTTGATTTAAATTGTGAAAGTTGAAAACCACCATGTCCTAGCAATCCAATTGTATTGGAAAAAGTTTCAAATTTAAATACTTTTCCTAAATCAAAAACACCTTGCAAACCCAATCTGTATTGCATGGAACGAAATGGCAAAGAGCCATTACCTAATTTATTGGATATTACATCAAAACCAATATCTGATTTTAATCCAAAATGGGAATTTAACATGTAACGAAAACCAAAATCAAAATGATTCAAAGTTGACGAACTAAGAAATTCTCCACCACTTGAATTATAACCTGTTCCAAATGGGCGAACTGCTTTATTAGAACCAAATCCAAATTCAAAGGACCATTTGTTCAGTTCAGTTTCAGAATCAATTGTAGAATCCATCGCTATTTCAGTTTTAATAGAATCCAATGCAATTTCAGGCACTATTTCTTGAGCAGATAGAGAAGTTATTCCCAAACAAAATAGGAAAAGTCCAATACTAATTCTTGAAGCTGTAAAATCTTTCATTTTATGTTTTTTATAATTATCAGTGACTATTTGATTCTATTCTTTTTTTAAATAATAAAATTATAGAGTTGTAAAACTCACTTCATTCCCATAAGCAGTTCCTGAACTATTTGTTGCATACGTTCTAATATAATACGTTGTTCCTGTAGTTAATCCAGAAAGATTACTTGTAAGATTTCCTAGTGTTCCTGTCTCTGTAGATATACTATTTTCAATGGTTGGATTAGTTGTAGTTGCCCAACAAAATCCTCTTGCAGTTATTGAAAATCCACCATCAGTAATTATAGTTACTGTTGCAGTTGCTGAAACTGTTGTGATGTTACTAATAATTGGTGTATTTATTTCAGCAGAAGTGGAAGCTGTTACAATTTGACCTTTTCTAGTTAATCCTTTCTTTCTTGACAAACCTCCAGTTCTATTAATATAATTTAAGTTAGTTGTTGAAACACGCCCGCTTTTAGTAAGTACAGTAACCCCAATTACTGTTAATGTCGCATCAATTGAAGCACTTACATATCCGCCACCAGGCGCTTGTGTTGCTGTAATTGTTGTAGTTCCTGGCCCAACGAAAGTAACTGTACTTCCACTAATCGTTGCTACCGAAGTAGAACTACTTGCATAAGAAAAAGTACCAGGACTATTGCTTGTTGGCGGAACTAAAGTAAACGAACGGTCGTAAAAATATTTGGACTGTGAATTGAAATTACTCAAAATCGGTACATTCCTAATAATCATTGTTCCAGTACCACTAATTGTTCCACAACCTCCTGTTAAATTAACTGAATAATTAAACGTTCCTGGAACAGATGGAGTTCCTGAAATTGTTACTGTGCCTGCATTATAATTTCCTGAAACACCAGAAGGTAAATCTGAAAAAGTAGCTCCTGTAGCACCTGAAATAGTATATGTAATACTAATAATACTTGAATTGATATTAACGGTTTGAGAATTCGTACCAGCAGCAGAAGAAAGTGTTGCAACATTATCTGGCGTTATTGTAACCGCTACCCCACTTGAAATTGCTGCATCACAAGATCCGCTTGTTACAACTGCTCTAAAATAGGTTGGAACCGACAATTCCGAAGTGGTTAAACTTGTTGTTGTGTTGGAAATATCGGTCAGTGCCGTTGAAAAATCACTAGCTGTTGCCGATTGCCATTTTGTAACTGTACCCGTATTTCCAGTTAAAGTTAAAGTCGCTGTTCCGCCAGAACATATAGCTCCTGCCCCACCAATGATTCCTGCCACTGAAGTAGGACTAACTGCAGTTGTAGTGGAAGAAACTGCAACTGGCGCAGCACAACTATTTGAATTGTTGTAATTGATGGTTACTGTTTTATTTCCTGTAGTTAACCATTTCAAAACAATAGAATTATTTGTACTTGCTCCTCCTGAAGTTATCGAATAATCGACACCCAATGTTCCAGGAATAGTCCAAACATAATTTGATTGTCCTGATTGTGTGGTGTAAGTTACATCAATATTTCTACAGGCTGTGGCTCCTGGTTGTGCAGTAAAAGTTGGAGTTGGCGATTGTTTTACCGTTATTGTTCCAATGATAGAAGGCATACCTGTACAGCTTCCGTTGGTAACAATTGCACGATAATAGGTTGTGCTTGTTAAATTTACAGGAGTATAAATTGCACTAGTAGCACTGCTAATTGCCGCATAAGTTATATTATCTGCAGAAGATTGCCATTGTACAGTTCCCAAATAATCATTTAGCGTTAGTGAATTATTATTATTTCCTGAACATACGGTAGCTGAACCACTGATAAAACCAGAGGCAAATTCTTGGTTTATAGTAACCGATCCAACAGTACTATATACAAAACCGCAACTTCCGTTGGTAACTTTAACTCTGTATCGTGTTGATTTTGAAATCCCTGAATAGGAATAGGAAGTAGTGGTACTTGCCACATCGCTCCAAACCAAACCGTAACCATCGGTTGATACTTGCCACTGATAACTCGTTCCTGTTGAACCTGTTAAAGTCAATGTTCCTGAATTGCTTCCACCGCAATGAGAAGCACTGTTTACAGAACCTCCTACTGGTGCAGTTCCTGTTATTACATTTACCGGATATGCATTTGAATAAACAGTACTTCCTGCTGGACAATTACTATTTAAAACTACCGCTCTAAAATAATATGTTCCTGTTACACTTCCAACGGGTTGTACAATAGTTGAATCTGTTACATTAATATCTGCTACATTGGAAGTAAAATCACTAACTGTTGAAAGTTGCCATTTTAATATAGATCCACTGTTTCCATTTAATATTAAAGTTGCATTTCCTCCTGTACAAATAGAACTATTTGCAGCAGTGATAGTTCCTGAACTTGTAGTAGCTACATTAATTAATGCGGTTGAACTGCTAATATTAGAACAACCAGAAGTCGTAATTACTGCACGATAATATCTAGAAACAGTAAGGTTATCTACTGAAATAGTATTTGATGAAGAACTGGTATCCACAATTCCAGGTGTAGAAAAATTATCTACAGAATATTCCCATCTTTGTATAGTTCCACTTCCATTATAGGTAAGTGTTGTACTATTGGTTCCAGAACAAACTGTGGTAGCTCCGGTTACAGAACCTATTGGAGAACCAAGTATAATAATATCTCTTGTAAAAGAAATATTTGAAGTCACATTGTCACCAGCCATACCACCATATTCTACAATACTTGTTTGGGATCTGTTTGGAAAGTCATTCCATTTTCCAGAACCTGTGTACATGTGTCCATAATCTTCTTCTCCAGGTGAAGATCCCCAAACGTCATTTGGTTCATTGTTAGAAAAATTAGTAGTTGCATTCCAGTTTTGATAAACCCCTGATACAGGAATTCCAGATTGAGATGCCGTATTTGCGTTACCAGTTCTTATTTGGATTCCTTTTTCTGGACCGGTTACCCAATGCCATTTTCCCTCACCAGCTGAAGACGAACCGTATTTATTATAGCCTACAGCTGCATTAATTTGCGAAAAATTATCTGATGCTCCAATCCAAGAATTGGCAGCAATTAAGGTATTGATATAACTGTTTTCTGCTTCTGATGAAATGGTAACTAAATACCCTTGCAATCCATAATAATTTTTGGATTCAGCATCAGCTTTAGCAGCAGTCCAAGTTAATCCCGTACTTACATACTCATAATAATGTCCATTGAAATAATTGAAAAATTTAGAGCTTGGTAAAAAACTAACTTTTCTATTTGTTGGAAAACAGGTTGAAGTTGATTTTAAAGTTACCGTTCTTAATAATGTTTGCCATATAGACGCCGATGCAGTTCCCGAGAAAGTCAAACTTCTTGAAGTAGTATTAAAAGGCAAAACTGTAATTCCACTAGGTAAAGCTCCTGTATAACCAAGAATATCACCGTCTGTATAATCGCTAGTAATCGTAACTGTAAAACCAGTTATCATTCCGTTCGAGGTTACAAGCAATTCATTATCAACTATCGTTGCCACATTATTATTAATTGTATTGGGATTAATATTTCCAGTAACACCAAACGCTGTAGAATCAGACAATACTGTGATTGATGCTCCTGCAGAAGTCACAGGCGCACAACTACCATTGGTTACCACTACTTTATAGAATGTGGTACTTGTTAAATTTACTGCAGTATAAGTAGCCAAAGTGGCACTTGGAATATTGGTATAGCTTGAATTATTATTGGAGTACTGCCATTGTATTGAACCTGCATATCCGCTGAGTGTTAATACAGTAGAATTAGTTCCAGAATTAACTGTAGTTGAGCCACTAATAGTTCCTGAAACAGAACCTACAGAAACAGAAATTGGTTGTGTAGCATTTCCAACCCCATTAGTTACGGTCATTATACCCGAATAAGTACCAATTGGAAGATTTGCAGGAATTACGATTCCAGTTGCAGTTCCACCGCTAGTTATAAAAGTGTAACTTGTAGCAGCTTGATCCAACAAACCTGCATTATTAGCAGTTGTATCCCAATCTATGGTATAAGAATTTGGAGATCCTGATGCTGCAGTATAGGGTAATGTAGTAGATTGAGCGCTTGAACTAAAACAAACAGGTGTTACAATTCCAGTTGAAGTTATTGGAGTTGAAGTTATCGTAATTTTTAATTCATTACTGGTAACAGCTGTACAATTTCCACTGGTAACTAAAGCGCGATAAAAGGTTGTAACAGTAATTGCTTTTGAATAGTTTGCCGTATTAGAACCCGAACCGCCCGTAACGGAAGCCCATCCTGTTGAACCATCAGCAGATTGTTGCCATTGAATGCTTCCTGTACTTCCCGATAAAGTTAAATTTGCGGTAGCACCACTTCCTAAAAATAATGATGATGCGCTTGCTGTTCCCGCAACAGATTCTGGGGAAACTGTAATTGCACCAGTAACGGTACTTTTAGTGATACAACCATTGGAATTAATTACTTCACAATAAAAATATTTAGTTCCCAATTCTGTAGGTGATGGAGAATATACATTTGGTACTATATTATTTACAACAGTTGAAACAACAGCACCTCCAGTAGTACTACTAGTAGAATTGCTGTACCATTTAAATTTCACAATATCGCCCGATCCAGCATTGGCGTAAAGCGATAAATCATTAAAACTACCGCCAGTTACACAAATTGATTGTGCTGCTGATCCAGGTCCGCTCAAAATAGATGGTAGATCAAAAACGGTTATAGCTCCAGAAACTTGACTCGTAGCAGTAGCTAAACTAGAAGTAGTAACTACAACATAATAATAAAATGTACCTGCAGATAAAGTGCTCAAAACATTTGTTGTAGCTGCAGTTGTATTTAATTTAACCGGAGTTCCTCCAGAATTTACGGGAGTCGCACTTCTATACCATTGGTATTTCGTAATTACATCTCCACCAGCATCCACCTCTACATTTAAAGCTGCAGTTCCATTACATAATGATTGCGCCGCTGTTGATGGATTTAAAATAAAGGAAGGTGGTAAATATACCTTTATAGTACCAGCTGATATTGTTTTTTCACAACCTCCTGTTAATGTAATAGTATAATTGTGAGTAACAATTCCCGTTTCCAATGGAGACCCACTAATAGTAATAGCATTGCTAGACCAACTTCCAGAAACACCATTTGGCAAACCGCTAAATGTGGCACCCGTTGCATAATTAGTGGAATAGGTAATTGGAGTAATGTTATTTGCTGGAGTATTTATATAATTTGTTTGATTATTTGTTCCAGTAGCCGAAGTTAACGTAGCTGCATTGGTGTTACCAACAGTTACAGTTGCCGTTATTGCACAACCATTTGAATTGGTATAGGTTATTGTTGTAGTTCCTGCAGTTACCCCTGTAACCAATCCAGTACTATTAACTGTTGCCACTGCTGGAGCACTAGAAATCCAAGGAGAAACTCCTGCAGCTGTTGCTGAACCTGTAAGCTGAGTGGTTGCACCAATACAAGTAGTTAATGTGCCCGTGATAGTTGGCAATGTATTTACCGTTACAGTAGCCACATCAGAATTTGCTGCAGCACAAGTACCATTGGTTAAAACGGCTCTATAATAAGTTGTGACTGTTTTATTTGTAGCGGTAAAGGTTGCAGCTGTTTCTCCAACAATATCTGAAAATCCAGAAGAGGAACTCGTTGTGGATGATTGCCATTTTATGGATCCTGTATAACCTGTTAAAGTTAATAGCGTACTATTGGTTCCCGAACAAACGGTTGCTCCTCCAGAGGTTGTCCCTCCAACTGATGCTTGATAAACATTTACAGTTCCAATGCCACTCAAAGTAGACCCACAACCCGTGTTACTTACCTGTGCTCTATATTTAGTGGTACTTGTAACTCCAGAAAAAGCATAGGTTGAAGCAGCTGAAGATGTAATGTCTGACCATTGAATACCACCATCGACTGATTTTTGCCATTTGTCAATTGTTCCTGTAGAACTTGAAAGCGTTAGTGTACCAGCGTTGGTGCCTTGACAAAAATTAGCATCGGCTATAGTTCCCCCAACTGGAGGAGTACCTGAAGAACAGGTAATGGTTCCTGTGCTAGAATATTTTGTCGAACCACAATTTAAAATAACTGCCCTAAAATAATACGTTCCTGTAGCAGTTAATTGATACGATAGCGAAGTTGTGGTATTAGCAATATCCGTAGCAGAAGTAAAACCAATATTATCGGCAACTTGCCACTTGGTAACCGTACCCGTATTTCCATTTAAATTATAATTGACATAACCGTTAACACAAACTGTTGAATTACTTGCAACGATATTTCCACCTCTAGATGCATTAACATAAATTCTAGTTGAGGAAGTGGTTAAATCAGTACAACCTAAATTATTTACTACAGCTCTATAATAAGTATCCTGAGTTGGAGTTACTGAATAAGTTGAACTTGTAGAAGTAATAGGAGACGCTGCAGTCAAGAAATCGTCAAAAGAAGTTTCCCATTTTACAATAGATCCTGGAGCTGTTAGCCCTGTATGGGTTAATACAGTAGAAGTTCCTGAACAAACGGTGATATTCCCTCCAGTAATTGTTCCCGATGGTGCCCCTGAAATTAATAAATTCCTCGTAAAAAATACTTTGTTGGTTTCATTATCTGTAGAGGTACCTCCATACTCTACAATAGTTTTATATAGCCTTGAGGTTGCATTTGGTAAATCATTCCATTTTCCTGTGGCTACATAAATTTCAGCATAGTGTTCAGAACCTGAATTATTTGGTTCATTATTATTAAAATTACTGTAAACATTTGCTATTTTTGTACCATTAGGATTTGCTGTTGTATAATTTGAAGAAAGAATTTGAGTACCTTTTTCTGGTCCAGTTACCCAATACCATTTTCCTTCACTACCACCAGGTGCAGTAGTTGTTTGATTTGCAAATGTATTAATACCAGTTGCAGCATTAATATAAGAAAAATTATCCGAAGCCCCTATCCAACTATCGGCTGCTAATATTTTTGAAACAAAACTATTCTCTGCTTGTGACGTTAAAGTAGCCATATATCCCAAACGCCCAAAATAAGATTTTGCTGCTGCATTCGTAAATCCTGTTGACCAAATAGTTGTCGTTGGAGACAATTCGTAAAAATGCCCATTCAAATTGTTATAATATATACTACCCACTACAAAACTAACTTGCCGTTGCTCTTGATAACAGGTTGCAGAAACCGTTTGGATGGTTACTCTTCGTAATAATTCTTGCCATACCGATGCCGCAACAGTTCCAGTAAACTGCAAACTTCTTGTGGTAGCATTAAAAGCAACAGCTGTAATTCCAGCAGGTACAGTTCCATTATAAGCCAGTAAATCTCCAGTTACATAACTTCCAGTAATGGAAATTGTAAAATCGGTAAGATTTCCATCTGCGGTAACCACTAAATCGGGATCTACAACGGTGGCAATATTATTGGTAATTGATAACGTATTTGCATTTCCAGACACATTAACCGTAGTAGCCTGAGAGAGTGCTTTTATAGAAAAACAAAACAATAATAAAGCTAAAAAATATAATTTTTTATTCATTTTAATTTGATTTAAACCTTATAGAATTCAGAATAAGATTAATTAATAACACAGTTCTATTTTTATTAATAAAAATATTAATAAGCATATTCAAATTGAACCCTGTCATTCACAGAAATAGGATAACTTTCGTTATTCGCAGGAACATACGTTAAAGTAGTTCCACTAATAGAATAGGCAGTTTTACTGATTCTAATTCCATTGATGTACATTTTAACCTTAGTTAAAGTACTCGGAGTTTGAGTTAAGGTAAAACTTGTTTGTCCTGCAGTTGCCGTAATTTCATCATCGGCATCCGTTAATAATGGGGTTCCACTTGAAACTGAACCATTTGCCATTAAAAATTGACTTGATGTTCCTCCCGTTTTCACAAATGAATTGGCAGTTAACGCTGCACTAAATGTTTTAGCACCTCCAACAGATTGTGTTGATGATACGTCCACAAAATTTTGAGTTGAAGATCCCGTTCCTCCATTTGCAATTGGCAAAACACCCGTAACCCCAGTTGTTAAAGGCAATCCTGTTATGTTGGTTGCAATTCCAGCAGAAGGCGTACCAAGATCTGGATTAACCAATGTTGGAGAATTAGACAAAACTATGCTTCCCAATCCAGAGGTAGTACTTTCTTCGGCAATTCCTAAACTATTTCCTATAAGTAATTTTCCACTTGCCAATTTATATCCTAGCAAGCTCACCCATTCTGAGCCATTATTTATCATTAATTTAGATCCCGACGTTGAAGTACAATCCGTACACCAGGCAATCATTCCCTCAACATTTCCCATAGCAGTCAACTGCGTATCCGTCATTCTTGGAGGCAAAAATCCTTTGGTAGTACTTTCAATTTCCAAAACTGCTTTGGGTTGAATACTGTTTAAGTTGGTTCCCACTTTTAATACTGCTTGCGCCGATACTTTATTTGAACCAAAACAAAGCATTAGAAAACCAATTGTTGCTAGTGATAATGAGGTGCTTTTCATAATTTTAAATTTATTTATTACTGTATTCTGTTTTATTTTTATTTTTAATTTCTGTATGATTAATATCCGAATCTTGTTTTTTGTGCATTGAAGTTATCCAATACTTCTGAAGCTGGTTGAACTCTATCGTAAATCATTAATACAGGAATACTTCCAGTAAAAAACGAGTTTGCAGCTCCTGGAGCACCCCTTGCTCCAATTCTTAAATCTTTTATAGCAGAAGTACCTATAACACCAGTTTGGGCTCTTGAAAAAACCTGAACTCCATTAACATACATTCTTTGATAAATTTGATCATAAGTCACTGTAACTTGGTACCATTGATTCAAATTAAAAGCAATATTTCCATCCCAAGCCCAATATGGTTTAAAAGCATAAGTAATTGCTCCGCCACCTGCAGACAATTCATATTCGTCTTCTTTATTATAAATTATACTTGAGCTTAATGCTCCAGTTGTAGTAGCTTTAAACCAAGTTGTAACGGTAATCAATCCTGTACTTGGAGCTATACTTGTTGAATGAGGTATATTTACATAATTTGCCCCATTGAATTCCATATTTCCTCCGCTTACTGTTGGACTATTTACAAGTGTTCCATTATTATTATTACCACTTAAATCATTCCAAACTGTACCTGAACCTGGATAACTTGATATATTATTTGAATCTAAATATAATTTTAATCCATTAGTAACAATATTTGCTATTGTTGTAAAACTAATTTCATTTCCATAAGATGTTCCCGCACTATTAGTGGCATAGGCTCTAACATAATAAGTGGTTCCTCCTGTTAATCCTATAATGCTGCTCGTGAACGGAGTTGTTGTTCCATCGATAGTTTTAGAATTAGCAGTTGTTGGCCCAGATGTAGTACTCCAACAAACTCCTTGCGCTGTTATTGCTGCTCCACCTGTTGCCGTAACTGTACCTCCAGAACTTGCAGTAGTTCCAGTTATAGAAGATATTGCTGTTGTGGTAACCGTTGGAGCAGATAAAAATCCATATTTTGCTTTTGTAGCATTAAAAAGCTGCATGATTTCAGCTTCAGTTAAAGCTCTGTTATAAATAAGCACTTGTGGTATGTTTCCCTTGAATATTTGAGCGGGGTTTCTTCCCCCACTATAGACTCCTACATTTATAGAACTGTTAATTAGTGCTGCTGCAGAAACTGTATTAGACACTTTATTAGTTACACCATCACCATAAATTGTATGAGTTGTACCAGACCTTGTGGAAGTTAGAAAATGCCATTGACTATCTGCCAAAGTTAAAAACACTCCATATGGCGCACTTGCTTCCTTTATCCCTCCACCCCATGAATTAGGTGTACTACTATTTCTTCCTAACCAAAAACCATCCACATAATCTTGATCCACTAACCGCCCATATGCAGGCGAACCATTGTCTTTGTACCAAACACATACTGTGAAGTCTGTGAATGTAGGTGAAAAATTTGTTTGCACCCCTAAATTTGAGGTATTCCCGTCAAATACCATAGTACCTCCGTTGACAGAGCTAAATGTAGTTCCTGTGTTTAAAGTACCATTGTTCCCATTACCACTTAAATCTGTCAAAGTATTCCCAGAACCAGGATAACTTGAAGTATTACTTGCGTCAAAATGAAGTTTCAATCCAGTAGTAACAAAAACAGGAGCAGTTGCAGTAAAACTAATTTCATTTCCATAAGAGGTTCCTTCGCTATTGGTTGCATAGGCTCTAACATAGTAGGTCGTACCCTCTATCAATCCTGTAATGCTACTTGTAAATGGAGTTGTTGTTCCGTCGGTAGTTTTAGAATCAGCTGTTGTTGGTGCTGTTGTTGTACTCCAACAAACTCCTTGAGCGGTTATTGCTGCTCCACCTGTTGCCGTAACAGTTCCTCCAGAACTTGCTGTAGTTGCAGTTATAGAAGATAGTGCAGTTGTGGTAACCGTTGGAGCCGCTAATGTTGTAAAACTAATCTCATTTCCATAAGAAGTTCCAATACCATTAGTGGCATAGGCTCTTACAAAGTAGGTAGTAGCGTTAGCTAATCCTGTAATACTACTTGTAAATGGAGTTGCTGTTCCGTTAGTCGTTTTAGAACTTGAAATTGTTGGTGCTGTTGTGGTACTCCAACAAATACCTTGCGCAGTTATTGAATCGCCACCTGTTGCGGTAACCGTTCCGCCAGAATTTGCAGTAGTTCCTGTTATAGAAGATATTGCTGTTGTGGTAACCGTAGGAGCAACCGCTAATGTTGTAAAACTAATTTCATTTCCATACGCCGTTCCCACACTATTCGTTGCATACGATCTTACATAATAAGTAGTAGCGTTTGCTAATCCTGTAAGGCTACTTGTGAAGGGAGTTGCTGTTCCGTTAGTCGTTTTAGAATTTGCAATTGTTGGTGCTGTTGTTGTACTCCAACAAACTCCTTCTGCCGTTATTGTAGCGCCTCCAGTTGCCGTTACTGTTCCACCAGAAGTTGCAGTTGTTGCAGTTGTATTTGAAATTGCAATAGTAGTAACCGTTGGAACAACTGCTAAAGTTGTAAAACTAATTTCACTTCCATAAGCCGTGCCAACACTATTCGTTGCATACGCTCTAACATAATAAGTGGTAGCGTTAGCTAATCCTGTAATGCTACTTGTAAATGGCGATACCGTTCCGTTAGTCGTTTTAGCATCCGTTATTGTTGGTGTTGCTGTTGTACTCCAACAAACTCCTTGCGCTGTTATTGCAGCTCCACCATTTGAAGTTACCGCTCCACCAGAACTAGCTGAGATTCCTGTAATATTTGAAATTGCAGCAGTGGTAACCGTTGGAACAATTGGTAAAGTTGTAAAACTTACTTGTCGGCTGTAAACTGTTCCTAAATCATTAGTAATGAAAGAACGAACATAATATTTAGTTCCACCTGTTGCACCTGAAATAGAAATAGTGTAATTTCCTGAAGTTCCAGCATCTATAGCATTCGAATTCGCTAATGTTGGATTTATCGAAGTACTCCAACAAATACCTCTAGAAGTAACGGCGCCACCTCTAACATTTGGAATTGAAACCGTAAATGTTGCTGCGGTTTGCGTAATTGATGCAGCTTCTGATAAGGAAATTCTAGTTGCATTTGGTGCAGAAATTATTTGTCCGTTAGCCGTTCTTCCAAATCCAGATCCTTTTGCTCCATGTCTGCTCGTTGCATCAGCAGCTACAATTATTCTTTGTCCATTTTTATCTAATACTTTGACAAGATTAATTTGTAATGTGACACTAATTGGCAATGAAATACAAGTATTACTATCTTTAATTATCAAATCAAAATCATAACTTCCTGTGGCATTAGAGGCTGGCAATGGAATTGCTAATGGAGAAGCTGTTATTACCGAATCATTTATAGATTCAAATGATGGTAAAGCACTTGAATTATTAGGTGTTAAAGTAAAATTAGTAAGAGTAAAATTAGTAGTATATGGAATTAAGAATTCTATATCCATTGTATTTACTGGAAGAATTGTTCCTAAAGCAAGTACTGGAAGTGGGTTCACCGTTACTATTACATCAAACGTACTTGCCACACAATTTCCTGCATCTCCAGAAGTAGCTGTTACGGTATAGGTTGCAGTTTGAACAAGTACCGTAGGATTAGATAATGTTCCAAAAATACTATTTTGTGAAGTTCCCGCTAAACCGCCTGTAACACCACCTGTAACTGTTGGAGCACTCCAAGTATACTTTGTATTCACTGGAATTATTGTCGCTGCGGTAGGATTTCCGTTGGTTAATACTTTATCAAATGAATCGTTACTACAAATAACAACGGTTTGATTTGGAATTACTGGTGTTGGATTTACAGTTATAGTAACCGTAAACGTGGCACCCACACAACTACCTGCATCCCCAGATTTTGGTGTAACCGTATAAACAACAGTTTGAACAACATTAGTAATGTTGGTTAATGTCTGAGTAATAACAGCTTGACCAATCGTTTGATTGCTTTGTCCTGTAACGTTTGTATTTGTTGCAACTGTCCATGTATAAGTAGTCTTTGTTGGAACTATCGTAGTGGCAGATGGATCTGAATTTACTGGTAATTTTGTGAACGCGGTGCCACTACAAATGGTTTGAGCTTGCGCAAAAATAACTGGTCTTGGATTTACATCAACGATAACTGTGAAAGTTGACCCAACGCAAGAACCTGCAGCACCAGATGTCGGCGTTACTGTATATGTAGCCGTTTGAACCGTGTTGGTTGGATTAGTTAATGTTCCAAAAATAGTGCTTTGCGAAGTTCCTAAAACGCCACCTGTAACACCACCCGTAACCACAGGAGCAGCCCAAGAATAGGTTGTATTTAAAGGTACAATCGTATAAACATCCGGATTTCCATTAGTTAAAACAGTTGAAAAAGTATCAAAACTACATATTGCAGCTGTTTGGTTTGGAATTTCTGGTTTTGGATTTACCGTAACTGTTATAGTAAATGTAGCTCCTACACAATTTCCTGCAATACCAGAAGTTGGCGTTACTGTATAAACAACCGTTTGAACAATATTAGTCAAATTCGTTAACGTTTGACTGATTGCACTTTGTCCAACAGCTTGATTGCTTTGACCCGTTACGTTAGCATTTGTTGCAACAGTCCAAGTATACGTTGTACTTGCCGGAACTATCGTTGTCACCGATGGATCTGAATTCGCAGGAGTTACTGTAAAGGCTGTTGCACTACAAATAGTAGGTGTTCTATCGAAAATAACTGGTTTTGGATTTACCGTTACCGTTACTGTAAAAGCTGCACCAACACAGTTTCCTGTGGTTCCTGAAGTTGGGGTTACATAATACGTAGCCGTTTGTGGAATATTAGTCGGATTGGTAAGGGTTCCAAAAATCGTAGTTTGTGAAGTTCCTGCTAAACCACCTGTAATTCCTCCTGTAACCGTTGGAGCTGCCCAAGTGTATTTCGTATTCAACGGAACTATAGTAGTGGCATTTGGATCACCATCTGTTAATGCTGTTGCAAATGAACCTCCGCTACAAATAGTCTCGGTTCTTGGAGTTACAAATGGTTTTGGATTTATAGATACCGTAACGGTAAACGTTTCGCCAACACAATTTCCATACGATCCCGATGTTGGGGTTACGGTATAGGTAGCCGTTTGAACTATATTAGTAGGATTGATTAATGTACCATTAATAGTGGTTTGTCCTGTAGCTGCAACTCCGCCTGTCATTCCTCCAGTTACTGAAGGTGGACTCCAAGAATACGAAGTACTTGCAGGAACAATATTACTAGTAGTTCCGTTTACTGGTGTTATCGCTGGAAAAGCAGCACCGCTACAAGTAGATGTTGTTTGAGCACTTACATAAGGTTTTGGATTTACCGTTACTGTAATGGTAAAGGTAGCTCCAACGCAATTTCCTGTATCTCCAGAAGTTGGCGTTACAGTATAAACTACATTTTGTGCAACATTCGTTAAATTCGTTAGCGTTTGGCTAATGCTACTTTGAGCACTAGTTTGATTGCTTTGTCCTGTTACATTTGTATTTGTTGCAACAGTCCAAGTATAAGTAGTTCCAGTTGGAATAATAGTCGTTGGAGCTGCATTAGTTGGACTCGTTGTAAAGGCATTACTACTGCAAATTGTTGCCGTTTGAGCTGGTATAACTGGGGTTGGATTTACTGTTACCACTACTGTAAATGTAGCTCCTGGACATACACCTGAAGTTGGTGTTACCGTATAGGTAGCGGTTTGTGCAACATTGGTTATATTACTCAAAGTTCCTGATATTGAACCTTGACCAGTGCCAGTAGCGCCACCTGTCATTCCGCCTGTTACCACTGGAACTGGCCAAGAATAAGTCGTTCCTGCTGCGATGATATTTCCATTTCCTGTTACTGGGGTTACTGTAAACTTACTCAAACTACAAACAGAAGTGGTTTCGTTGGCAACAGTTGGTTTTGGATTTACCGTTACTGTAATTGTAAATGTAGCTCCTGGGCAAGTTCCTGCAGCTCCCGATACTGGCGTAACAGTATAAACAACCGTTTGAGCCACATTGGTCAAATTCGTTAACGTTTGACTGATAGTAGTTTGCGGAGTAGCCTCGTCAGAATCGCCTGTAACATTTGTATTATCAACTACCGTCCAAGTATAAGTTGTTCCTGATGGAACTATAGTAGTTGCCAATGGATTACTATTAACTGGTGTTAGTGTAAAGGCAGTTGCACTACAAATAGTAGCTACTCTATCGAAAATAACGGGTTTTGGATTTACCGTTACCGTAACTGTAAAGCTAGCACCAACACAATTCCCCGTGGTTCCCGAAGTTGGCGTCACGTAATACGTTGCCGTTTGTGGAATATTAGTCGGATTAGTAAGGGTTCCAAAAATGGTGCTTTGAGAAGTTCCTGCAAGACCGCCTGTAATTCCACCAGTAACCGTTGGCGCCAACCAAGTATAGGTGGTTCCTGCTGGAACTATGGTAGTTGCAGTTGGAGCACCATCTGTTAATGCTGTTGCAAATGAACCTCCACTACAAATAGTCTCTGTTCTTGGAGTTACAAATGGTTTTGGATTTACAGAAACCGTAACAGTAAACGTTTCGCCAACACAATTTCCTGCAGAACCAGATGTTGGGGTAACCGTATATGTAGCCGTTTGAACAATATTTGTTGGATTAGTCAAATTACCATTAATAGTTGTTTGTCCTGTAGCTGCAACTCCGCCTGTCATTCCTCCGGTTACAACTGGTTCACTCCAAGCATAAGTGGTTCCTGTTGGAACGATATGGTTATTGGCAGTTCCATTAGCAGGTGTTATAGCTGGAAAAGCAGTTCCACTACAAGTAGATGTCGTTTGAGCACTTACATACGGTTTTGGATTTACCGTTACCGTAATGGTAAAGGCAGCTCCAACGCAATTTCCTGCATCTCCAGAAGTTGGCGTTACAGTATATACTACATTTTGTGCAGTATTAGAAGTATTGGTAAGCGTTTGGCTAATGTTACTTTGTGGGGTAGTTTGATTGCTTTCGCCTGTAACACTAGGATTATCAACTACCGTCCAAGTATAGGTCGTTCCAGTTGGAACTATGGTATTAGTAGGTGTTAAAGTAGCACCAGTTACCCAATTGGATGTTGCGCCAGTAAGTGTAAAACCAGTTAGTGTTCCGTTATTAGCGTTAGCTGTTGTATCGGTTAAAGTGGTAACACCTGTATTTGTTCCATTTGCTGTTCCTTGGTTGAATTTATAATAGGCAACCAAACCAGTTTCAGAACCAGTCAATTCACTGTTCTTGGTCGCTTGAATTTGAGCTTCTGTTCGGGCAACATTCCAAACACGAACATCATCAATATTCCCTACAAAGTTTTGAGTACCAGTATCAAACCCTGATCCAATAGCAAGTGCCGAAGTTTGGCTATTAACTGTATAAGTGGTAGTTAATTTTAATACTCCGTCAATGTAAACAAAAGTTCCATTTGCTACTCCTGAATTAAAACTAACAGCAACATGATGCCAAGAGTTATCACCTAAACTAATTCCAGTAGACTTATCTCCGTTAACACTCCAATCGTAAATCATTAGGTTATTATTCTTTAAAAACAAGCCATAAGCCAACTGTTTCGTAACAATACCTCTATACCCAGAGTTTGTATTTGTTGCTTTAATCCATGCTTCTAATGTACCTGTATTTACTTTAAATACATTATTATTAGTACAATTAACATAATCATCAGTTCCGTCAAAATTTAATGCGTTTCCTGCAACTCCAGAACCTGTTATATTGTTTACAGGACTCGTCGTAAATGCCGTTGCACTACAAATCGTTGCTGTTTGTGCTGGTATTTCTGGTTTTGGATTTACTGTTACCACTACTGTAAATGTTGCTCCCGGACAACTTCCTGATAACGGTGTAACTGTGTATGTGGCAGTTTGTGCAACATTCGTTATATTGGTCAATGTTCCAGATATAGAAGATTGAGTAGTTCCTATAGCACCACCCGTTAATCCACCTGTTACCACAGGAGCCGGCCAAGAATAAGTCGTTCCTGCTGCGATGATATTTCCATTTCCTGTTACTGGGGTTACTGTAAAAGTACTACCACTACAAACTGGTGTAGTTTCATTGGCAACAGTTGGTTTTGGATTTACCGTTACCGTTATGGTGAAATTAGCTCCTAGGCAAGTTCCTGCAGCTCCCGATACTGGCGTAACAGTATAAACAACCGTTTGAGCCACATTAGTCAAATTCGTTAGCGTTTGACTGATAGTATTTTGTCCAACTGCTTGATTGCTATCGCCAGTAACATTTGTATTATCAACTACTGTCCAAGTATAAGAAGTACTAGCTGGTACTATCGTTGTAGCTGATGGACTTGAATTCGCAGGTGTTAATGTAAAGGCAGTTGCACTACAAATAGTATCTACTCTATCGAAAATAACTGGTTTTGGATTTACGGTTACTGTTACTGTAAAGGGAGCACCCACACAGTTTCCTGTGGTTCCTGAAGTTGGTGTAACTGTATATGTAGCGGTTTGAACCAAATTGGTTGGATTGGTAAGGGTTCCAAAAATCGTATTTTGTGAAGTACCCAATACTCCGCCTGTAATTCCGCCCGTAACTGTTGGAGCTGCCCAAGTATAGGTGGTTCCAGCTGGAACTATGGTAGTTGCATTTGGATCACCATCTGTTAATGCTGTTGCAAATGATCCTCCGCTACAAATGGTCTCTATTCTTGGAGTAACAAATGGTTTTGGATTTATCGATACTGTAACGGTGAACGTTTCTCCCACACAATTCCCTGCAGAACCCGATGTTGGAGTTACTGTATAGATTGCCGTTTGAACAATATTTGTTGGATTGGTCAAATTACCATTAATAGTTGTTTGTCCTGTAGCTGCAACTCCACCTGTTATTCCACCTGTTACAACTGGAGCGCTCCAAGCATACGTAGTACTTGCAGGAACAATATTACTAGTAGTTCCATTTGCAGGACTAACAGTAAAGGTGCTTGCGCTACATGCAGAAGTGGTTTGAGTACTTACATACGGTTTTGGGTTTACCGTTACTGTAATGGTAAAGGTAGCTCCAACACAATTTCCTGCATCTCCAGAAGTTGGAGTTACTGTATAAATTACCGTTTGAGCAGTGTTAGTTGAATTCGTTAGTGTTTGACTAATATTAGTTTGTGCAATAGTTTGATCGCTTTGTCCAGTAACGTTTGCATTTGCTGCGACAGTCCAAGTATAGGTAGTTCCAGATGGAACAATAGTAGTTGGTGCTGCATTAACAGGGCTTGTCGTAAAGGCGTTGCTACTACAAATCGTTGCTGTTTGATTTGGAATAACTGGTTTTGGATTTACCGTTACGGTTACCGTAAAGGTTGATCCTACGCAAGATCCTGCAGCTCCCGAAGTTGGTGTTACAGTATAAACTACTGTTTGAACGGTATTCGTTAAATTCGTTAAAGTTTGACTAATTGTACTTTGAGCAACTGTTTGATTGCTTTGTCCAGATACGTTTGTATTGGTTGAAACTGTCCATTTATAGGTTGTACTGGATGGAACTATAGTAGTTGCCGATGGATTACCATTAGTTAATGTAGTTGTAAATGCAGCTCCACTACAAATAGTTGCCGTTTGATTTGGAATTTCAGGTCTTGGATTTACCGTTACTGTAATAGTAAACGATGCTCCACCACATGTTCCTGATGCACCAGAAGTTGGTGTTACAGTATAAACGACAGTTTGAACGGCATTAGTCAAATTCGTTAATGTTTGACTGATACTACCTTGAGCAGTTAGTTGGTCGCTTTGTCCTGTTACATTAGCATTTGTAGCTACAGTCCAAGTATAGTTAGTTCCTGTTGGAACAATAGTGGTTGGTGCTGCATTAGCAGGACTCGTTGTAAATGCAGTTGCACTACAAATAGTTGCCGTTTGAGCTGGAATAACTGGTTTTGGATTTACGGTTACTGTTACTGTAAAGGTAGCGCCAACACAGTTCCCTGTGGTTCCTGAAGTTGGAGTAACTGTATATGTAGCGGTTTGAACCAAATTGGTTGGATTGGTAAGAGTTCCAAAAATCGTAGTTTGTGAAGTTCCCGCAAGACCACCTGTAATTCCGCCTGTAACTGTTGGAGCTGCCCAAGTGTATTTCGTGTTCAACGGAACTATAGTCGTTGCATTTGGATCACCATCTGTTAATGCTGTTGCAAATGATCCTCCGCTACAAATGGTCTCCGTTCTTGGAGTTACAAATGGTTTTGGATTTATCGTTACCGTAACAGTAAAAGTTTCGCCTACACAATTTCCTGCAGAACCTGATGTTGGAGTTACAGTATAAGTAGCCGTTTGAACTATATTAGTAGGATTGATTAATGTTCCATTAATAGTTGTTTGTGCTGTGGCTGCAACCCCACCTGTCATTCCACCCGTTACAACTGGTTCACTCCAAGCATAAGTTGTTCCTGTTGGAACGATATGGTTATTGGCAGTTCCATTAGCAGGTGTTATTGCTGGAAAAGCAGTTCCGCTACAAGTAGATGCCGTTTGTGCACTTACAAAAGGTTTTGGATTTACTGTTACTGTTATTGTAAAGTTTGCTCCTTGACATGTACCCTGAGCACCTGATGTTGGTGTTACTGTATAAATTACATTTTGAGCAGAATTAGTTAAATTCGTTAGCGTTTGACTAATGCTACTTTGTGGGGTTGACTGAGCACTTTGTCCCGTTACATTTGTATTGGATGCAACAGTCCAAGTATAGTTAGTTCCTGATGGAACTATAGTTGTAGTTGGTGCATTAACAGGATTTATCGTAAAGGCATTGCTACTACAAATAGTTGCTGTTTGAGCTGGTATTACTGGTTTTGGATTTACAGTCACTATTACTGTAAATGTTGGTCCAGTACAAGTTCCCGATTTTGGTGTAACGGTATAAGTTGCTGTTAATGGCGCATTGGTATTATTAGTTAACGTTCCAGATATAGAAGTTAAATTACTTGCTACCAATCCTGCCGCTCCTCCTACTATTCCTATGTCCATTACTGGTATCGACCAAGAATAAGTAGTACCCGATGCAATGATATTATTGTTAACTCCTCCTGTTGTTGGAGTTACCGTAAAGGTACTTGCACTACAAACAGAAGTTACTTCATTGGCAACGGTTGGTTTTGGATTTACAGTTACCGTTACGATGAAATTAGCTCCTAAACAAGTTCCTGTGGTTCCCGAAGTTGGAGTAACTGTATAAACAACTGTTTGAGCCGTATTGGTCAAATTCGTCAATGTTTGAGATATGCTCGTTTGCGGCGAAGATTGATCTGATTCTCCTGTAACATTTGTATTGTCAACCACAGTCCAAGTATAATTCGTGTTGGCAGGTACAATAGTTGCGGCTGTTGGAGTAGCGTTCACAAGAGGAACTGTAAAGGCAGTATCACTACAAGTAGTTGACAATTGATTTGGTATTACTGGTTTTGGATATACCGTTACCGTTACTGTAAAGGTTGATCCAACACAAGCTCCTGTATCTCCTGATTTTGGCGTTACCGTATAAGTAACCGTTTGAACCGTATTGGAAATATTAGTTAAAGTTTGACTGATACTACTTTGCCATGTTGCTTGAGCACTTTGCCCTGTAACATTTGCATTGGTCGAAATAGTCCAAGTATAGGTTGTTCCTGACGGAACTATAGTTGTCGTATCTGGTAAATTATTAACCGGCGTTGTGGTAAATGTTCCTCCGCTACAAATAGCCTCTGTTCTTGGTGATACAAATGGTTTCGGGTTTACAGAAACCGTCACTGTAAAAGTTTCTCCCACACAATTCCCAGCAGAACCCGAAGTTGGTGTTACCGTATACGTAGCCGTTTGAACTGTATTTGTAGGATTGATTAATGTCCCATTAATAGTTGTTTGTGTTGAAGCAGAAACTCCGCCTGTCATTCCTCCTGTTACTGATGGTGCACTCCAAGCATAGGTGGTACTTGCAGGAACAATATTACTGGTAGTTCCATTTACTGGTGTTATTGCTGGAAAAGCAGTTCCGCTACAAGTAGATGCCGTTTGTGCACTTACAAAAGGTTTTGGATTTACTGTTACTGTTATTGTAAAGTTTGCTCCTTGACATGTACCCTGAGCACCTGATGTTGGTGTTACGGTATAAACTACATTTTGTGCCGTATTGGTCAAATTCGTTAAAGTTTGACTGATATTGCTTTGAGGTGTTGTCTGAGCACTTTGTCCCGTTACATTTGTATTGGATGCAACAGTCCAAGTATAGTTAGTTCCTGATGGAACTATAGTTGTAGTTGGTGCATTAACAGGATTTATCGTAAAAGCATTACTACTACAAATCGTTGCCGTTTGTGCTGGTATTACTGGTTTCGGATTCACCGTAACCACTACTGTAAATGTTGGTCCAGTACAAGTTCCCGATTTTGGTGTTACCGTATAAGTTGCTGTTAATGGGGCGTTGGTGTTATTGGTTAACGTACCTGAAATATTCGCTTGATTCGTTCCTATAGCCCCGCCTGTTATTCCTGTTTCAACTGTTGGTGCTGACCAAGAATAAGTCGTTCCTGTTGCTATAATATTGTTATTAACTCCTCCTGTTGCTGGAGTTACTGTAAAAGTACTGGCACTACAAACAGAAGTTACTTCATTGGCAACAGTTGGTTTTGGATTCACAGTTACCGTTACAATGAAATTAGCTCCTAAACAAGTTCCTGTTGTACCCGAAGTTGGAGTAACTGTATAAACAACTGTTTGAGCCGTATTGGTCAAATTAGTCAATGTTTGAGATATGCTCGTTTGCGGAGTAGCTTGATCTGATTCTCCTGTTACATTTGTATTGTCAACCACAGTCCAAGTATAATTTGTGCTGGCAGGTACTATAGTTGCAGCAGTTGGATTTGCATTTACAAGTGGAACTGTAAAAGCCGTATCGCTACAAGTAGTTGACGTTTGATTTGGTATTACTGGTTTTGGATAAACCGTTACTGTTATTGTAAAAGTTGATCCAACACAATTTCCTGTATCTCCCGATCTTGGGGTTACCGTGTAAGTAACCGTTTGAACCGTATTGGAAATATTGGTTAAGGTTTGGCTGATAATGCTTTGTCCTGTTGTTTGAGCGCTTTGTCCTGTAACACTAGCATTGGTCGAAATAGTCCAAGTATAGGTTGTTCCTGATGGAACTATGGTAGTGGTGTCAGGTAAATTATTAACTGGTGTTGTCGTAAATGTTCCCCCGCTACAAATAGCTTCCGTTCTTGTACTTACAAATGGTTTTGGATTAACGGTTACCGTAACTGTAAATGGTTCTCCTACGCAATTTCCTGCTGTTCCAGATTTTGGTATAACAGTATAGACAACTGTTTGAACTATATTGGTTGAATTCGTTAAAGTTTGACTGATGCTAGTTTGTGCAGCAGGTTGATCACTTAGACCTGTTACATTTGCATTCGCTGCCACAGTCCAAGTATACGTTGTACTTCCAGGAACAATATTACTAGTGGTTCCATTTACTGGAGCTATTGCTGGAAAAGCAACACCACTACAAGTAGAAGTTGTTTGATTGCTTACATAAGGTTTTGGATACACCGTTACTGTTATTGTAAAGTTCGCACCTGGACATAAACCTTGTGCGCCAGATACTGGTGTAACTGTGTAAACTACATTTTGAGCAGTATTAGTTAAATTCGTTAGCGTTTGACTAATGCTACTTTGTGGGGTTGACTGAGCACTTTGTCCCGTTACATTTGAATTGGATGCAACAGTCCAAGTATAGTTAGTTCCTGATGGAACTATAGTTGTAGTTGGTGCATTAACAGGATTTATCGTAAAGGCATTGCTACTACAAATAGTTGCTGTTTGAGCTGGTATTACTGGTTTTGGATTTACAGTCACTATTACTGTAAATGTTGGTCCAGTACAAGTTCCCGATTTTGGTGTAACGGTATAAGTTGCTGTTAATGGCGCATTGGTATTATTAGTTAACGTTCCAGATATAGAAGTTAAATTACTTGCTACCAATCCTGCCGCTCCTCCTACTATTCCTGTGTCCATTACTGGTATCGACCAAGAATACGTCGTTCCTGCGGCAATAATATTATTGTTAACTCCTCCTGTTGTTGGAGTTACCGTAAAGGTACTTGCACTACAAACAGAAGTTACTTCATTGGCAACGGTTGGTTTTGGATTTACAGTTACCGTTACGATGAAATTAGCTCCTAAACAAGTTCCTGTTGTACCCGAAGTTGGAGTAACTGTATAAACTACTGTTTGAACCGTATTGGTCAAATTCGTCAATGTTTGAGATATGCCCGTTTGTGGTATTGCTTGATCTGATTCTCCTGTAACATTTATGTTGTCAACCACAGTCCAAGTATAATTCGTGTTCAATGGAACTATAGTTGCAGCAGTTGGAGTTGCATTTACAAGAGGAACTGTAAAGGCCGTATCGCTACAAGTAGTCGATGTTTGATTTGGAATAACTGGTTTTGGATACACCGTTACTGTTATTGTAAAGGTAGCACCAACACAGTTTCCTGTATCGCCAGATCTTGGGGTTACCGTGTAAGTAACCGTTTGTACCGTATTGGAAATATTGGTTAAGGTTTGGCTGATACTGCTTTGTCCTGTTGTTTGAGCGCTTTGTCCTGTAACACTAGCATTGGTCGAAATAGTCCAAGTATAAGTTGTTCCTGATGGAACTATAGTTGTCGTATCTGGTAAATTATTAACAGGAGTGGTGGTGAATGTTAAACCACTACAAATAGCCTCTGTTCTTGGAGTTACAAATGGTTTTGGATAAACGGTTACCGTTACAGTAAAAGTAGCTCCTTGACAGGAACCTGCAGCTCCAGAAACAGGCGTTACTGTATAAGTAGCAGTTTGAATTACATTGGTAGGATTCGTAAGTGTTCCTGTAATAGTAGCCTGTGAAACTCCTGCTAACCCACCTGTTACCCCACCAGTTACTGACGGAGCATTCCAACTATATTTTGTTAGCGTTGGCACTCTATTCCCATTAACCCCATCAACAGGATTAACAGTAGTAAAAGCTGCTCCACTACAACCATTAGAAATTTGAGGACTAATATACGGAGTTGGATTTACAGTAAGTGTAATCACATTAGAAATTGCAGTAGCCGCATTTCCATTCAAAGTACTGGTAACTATTCTTCTGTAATAAGTAAGGGTTACGAATCCATCAGGCACATCATACGTTGAATCAGTACCTGCCACAATAATATCAGACCATATTGAATTATCTGGTGATGATTGCCATTGGTACGTTAAATTACCTGAACCAGTCGCTGCAACAGAAACTGTAAAAGCACTAGGGTTATAACCGTAACAAATAGCAGCGTTAGTACCAACAGTTCCTCCAGTAGGAATTCCTTGAACGGTTACTGTAACAAGATTAGAATCTACCGATTGACAAGCAATTCCATTTAATGTAGAAACAGTAATTCTTTTATATTTTGTAGTAACTGTTAATCCTGATGGTGCATCGTAGGTTTCTGAATTTGCAGAAGCAATAGTATTCCAAGTAGTAAAAGGACTTACCGCACTTTTCCAAATATAAGTTATTGTTCCATCACCAGTACCCGAAGTAGTATTCGTAAATAGCGCTGGATCTCCAGCATTGTTAATAGTTTGATCTGATCCTATTGCACCTTCAGTTGGCACTGATTGTACAACAATTGGCATTCCTAAAGAATACGCAACATCACATGGTGAATTAGTAACCGCTGTACGATAATAAGTTGTAGTAGTTAAGTTTGTAACCGTGTATGTTGCTGCTGTTGCACTTGGAATATCCGTATAGGTTACATCATCAAGTGACGATTGCCATTGAATAGTTCCAGTATTGTTGCTTACCGTTAAAGTAGTGCTATTGGTTCCATAACAAACTGTTGGAACATCAGCAATACTTCCAGCATCTGAAGGACGGTTAACAATTATTGTAGCCGTTGCTGTAGTTGCCACTCCACAATTAGTGGTTAAAACAGCTTTATAGTACATATTTGTTATTAAATCAAAAGCAAAGTAATTGTCATTTGTTTCGCCATCAATATTTGTAAAAGTAACATTGTCATCTGAAGATTGCCATTGGATATTTCCTGAATAACCCGATAATATTAATTCTTTTGTATTGGTTCCAAAACATACCGTTCCTGCACCTGATATAGTTCCTGCAACAGCTGCTGGAATTACTTCAATAATTGCTGTATTCGACGTTGCTGAACAACTTCCGATAGTGACAATTGCATTAAAATAAGTTTTAACTGCTGTGTTAGTTGCCGTATAAGTAGTATTATTTGCCCCAACAATTGGCGAAAATGTTTCATTATCTGTTGAAGATTGCCACTGAATGGTTCCTACAGCGTCTTGTAATGTTAATGTTTTGGTATTTGTTGTTGAACAAACTGTACCGTCACCCACAATTGATCCGGCAGTTGGAGATGAATTTACTGTAATAGTTTGCACATTACTAGTAGCCGATGGACATCCTTCACTTGTAACAACCGCTTTATAATAGGTTGTTTCAACTAAATCAGTTACCATATAAAATGGTAATGGAGAGGAATCAGAGAGGGGTGTAAAAGTGATATTATCCGAAGATGATTGCCATTCGATAGTTCCTACAGCATCCGCTAATTCTAAAACAGTACTATTTGTACCAAAACAAATTGAAGTTCCACCGCTTAAAGTTCCCGCCTGTGTAGCTGGATTGACAATAATTTCAAAACTATCTGAAGTTGCTGAATCACAACCTCCAGTTAGTACTGCTCTGAAATAATTGGTAGCGTTAGTTAAATTGGTAGCAGTATAAGTACTTCCGTTTGCCGAACTAATATCAGTATAATTAATATCATCGGTAGAATACTGCCATTGAATAGTTCCATTAGAACCATTTAAAGTCAAAACACTGTTACTTCCTTGACAAACAGGAGTGACACCACTAATGGTTCCTGCAACTGCTGCAGAAGTTACTGTTGCTGTTACTGCTATTCTTGGCGTATTTGTACAGGTATCGGTTGAAGCATCAACATAGTAAATAGTAGTAGCAGTAAGTTCTGGCGTAATATAGGTATCCCCTGACGTAAATGCACTTCCGCCAGTTGCAGTTGTGTACCAATTTACTGTTCCTGTACTTGCCGTTGCTCCTAAAGTAACCGAACCACTAATACAAACTGTAGCATTTGTAGTACTAGTAATCGTTGGCATTGTATTTATAGTTGCTTGTACTGGAGTTCTAGTTGCGGTTGTACAACTTCCAAGAGTAGCATCAACATAAAAAGTTGTATCTGCACTTAATGTTGGAGAATAAGTTGCTCCTGTTGCAATAGCAGTTCCGCCAGTAGCATCTGTGTACCAGTTAACTGTTCCTGCACTTGCAGTTGCGCCTAATGTTATTGCACCTGTTCCACATCTTTCATTGTCTGTAGTTGCGGTAATTGTTGGCACTGGATTTACCGTGACCACAATCGCAGTACTTGTACTTGAACATCCGTCAGAATCGGTTACTGTAATCGTATAATTTCCAGAAGTACTTGCTGTTGTATTCGCTGTTGTATTTCCGTTTGTCCATAAATAAGAAGCATACGTAAAAGTTGACATGGTATTAGAAACCCACGTTGGACTGTTATACAAAGTACCGTTATTGGTTCCCAAAGCATTGTTGGCAACACTTCCAGAACCTTCATTAAACTTATAATTCACAACTAATCCAGCAGCATCATAAGGCACACTTTGATTTCTATTTGTAGCAATTTCAGAAATAGAACGGGCTGTTGACCAAACGCGAACCTCATCAATTGTTCCTGTGAAATACGTATTGTTATCAGGAGTCGCTTGTCTGGCAATAGAAAGTGTAGTTCCTGAAGTGCTTAATGTTGTACTTGTATTTGCTTCAGCAGTTCCATCTACATATAAATTAACAGCAGTACCATTGAAACTTGCTGCCACGTGGTGCCAATTTCCGTCATTAATTGTTGTTGACCCTTCTAAAGGAGTAGTTCCTCCATCGAAATATAAATGTCCATTTACGACTTTCAAACCCGATTGGTTTCCAGAAGTTGTGTTTCCCCAATTGACAATTGCCATATCCGATGAGCCTGATGTTTTTACCCAAGCTTCAAGCGTTCTATTCGCATTTCCTGAAGGAAGACTAGTATTAGTAGCATCTATATATTGATTTGTTCCATTGAAATCCAAAGCATATCCTGCAGCACCTGCTGATGTGAGCGATACTGATCCACCATCACAAAAAGTGGTAATAGCTCCCGAAGATATTGACGGACTTGAGTTGGTTACAACCGGAATGTATTTTATGGTAGCAAGAACTGGAGTACGACTTTCGGAAGTACATCCATTGGCAACAGCCTCAACATAATAAGTAGTTGAAGTAGCAATTGAAGGAGTTGTAAAGGTATTTCCTGTTCCTAATATCGAACCTCCTGTTGGGTTTTGATACCAATTCAACGTTCCTGCACTTGCAATTGCTCCCAATATTACGGTTCCAGTTCCACAAGTAGAACCTGCACTGGTACTGTTAATAGTTGGAATTGCATTTACAGTCGCAATAACTGCTTTTCTAGTAGCCGTTGCACAACCTGAATCGTTTGCAGCACCAACGTAATAAGTAGTATTTACCGATAATATTGGTGTTGTAAAACTAGTTCCTGTTCCTAAACTAGTTCCACCTGTTAATGCATCGTACCAAGTAATTGTTCCAGAAGTTGTTGCCGCATTTAATGTTACTGTACCGTTTCCGCAACGAGATGCTGGGGTAACAGAAACTAATGGAGTTGCGCTAATTGATGCAAGAACCGCCGTTTTTGTTGTGGTTGCACACCCATTCAAAGTTGCATTTACATAATACGTTGTATTTGTTGTTAATGACGGGGTATTATAACTTGATCCTGTAGCTATTGCAGTACCAACTCCAGAAACGGTGTACCAATTTACTGTACCTGCAGTTGCTGTAGCTACTAAAACTAAAGAACCCGTTCCACAACGAGAAGCAGCTGTAGTAGATGCAATTGTTGGTGTAATTGTCACTGTTATTGCTCCTGTTATTGTACTTGTTAATACAATTCCACTTGTGCTTGCTACTTTTACATAATAGTAGGTAACTCCCGCTACTGTATTTTGTGGTGTATAAGTTGCATTTGTAGCTCCATCAATTAATGTTCCTGTTGTTGTTGAATTGGATCCATTACTATACCATTGGTAGGATAATCCAGTTCCTGTTGCTGTTACACTTAGAGGAGTTACTGTTGCGCCTGAACATAAATTTTGTGCAGCCGATGTTGGTTGAACCGTTATTACAGGATAATTAGTTATATAATAATTGTATTCATTGGTTTCAATGGCTTGTCTAGATGCGGTGGTCAATGCATTTGGAAAAATAATTATTTCCGAATAACCACCACCAATTGTGGTATTATGGTACGACCTATCTACTCCAATGTTATTCCAATTGGTTCCAGAATTTGATGTTTGTGGTTGTATGCTATTTACTAATAATGTTCTATTATATAATGCTGAAGTTGCTCCTATGGACGTTCCATTTTGCCAAACAGAACCATTCACAATAGAACTAGTTGTCCAACCATTGGAAGCAAATAACTTATTCGAACCGCTATATGGATAAGAATGCCAATAATAGGTATTGGTATGACCTAATAGGAAACCATCTGAATTAGTTGGTGTTCCAAATTTATTTACGACAAATACTTGCCCGTTTGTGATTAAATCTGCAGCTAAATTTAAAGAGCCTTTCGTAATCCATTTGATAAATGGTCTTCCGTTTTCGGTTTCAATAACACCCGCATTAATAATTTGAGGTTGCATTGTAGTAGTGGTTTGCACCAAATTCTTACTATTACCACTTTGATCATACCAAATAGCAACATTGGCAACAGTCGTTGAATTTACAATGCTACTCAATAAATTAGCTGTTGCCGGAAGTATTGTAGCGGAAACATTAGTTGTAGCAATAGAAATTGGAGAGTCTAAAGACAGTACTCCATTTGTAGCATCGCCATAAATATCGTAATAATTAGAACCAATTCTGAAACGACCTAAAGGACCAGAATAACAGGTACTTAATTTTCTAAAGGAATAAGCAACGGCAGCATTAGGAATTGAAGATGAAGCCCCAATATTATCCAAACTATTCCCTACGTTAACCTGAAAAATTGGACTAGTTACGGCACATGCTGAATTTGAAATTACGGCATAATAATATTTTGTTCCTTGTGAAGATGTTAACGGTGTATATTCATTTGTTTGCGCTCCATTAGCTGTTCCAAGGGAAACACCACCCGTATTTGAATTATTAACATTGCTATACCATTGGTAGGTTAATCCTGTACCAGAAGCAACTACTGTTAATGGCGTTGGGACTCCATTAGTACAAAGTGATTGAGAAGTTGCAGCCGTTGGGGATGTAATTACTGTTCCGTTAACTATAAATGAAATTGGTAACGAACCTGTACAACCTGTAGTAGAATTTATCGTGTTTAAAGTTCCATAATAGGTTCCTGCTGGAATACTTGCTGGTACTATAATTCCGGAAACATTTCCACTACCGTTATTAAACGACATACCTGTTCCAGTTGAATTGGCTCCATTTACCCAGTTAGAAGTTGTTCCAGAAAGTGCTAAATTAGAAACTGTTCCACTTGTTAATCCAGTGGCATCTGTTGCTGTTGTTATGGAGCTATTGCTACCATTAGCAGTACCTTGATTAAATTTATAATAGGCCAACAATCCAGCTTGTGAAGTGGAAATATTAGAATTCATATTATCAAATATCTCTTGTGCTGATCTTTCCACATTCCAAACTCTTACCTCATCAAAAGTTCCTTTATTATTATTACCACTAGGATCCCAAACGGCAGCACCAATATTAAATTTAAAACCTGACGTTCCATAACTGGAAGTTGTTCTAGCAGAAGTACTTTTTAATACTCCATCAATGTATATTTTTAAATTCGCACCGTTACCCACCGCTGCAACGTGATGCCACTTGTTTAAAGGAAAACTTGTACCGTCAAAAGCCCAAGCTGTTTGTCCGCCTCCTGCTGTCCATATCATTATGGAGTTGGCACTAATAAATCCAAATTCTATGACGTCGTTTTGTCCAAAGAAGCCCATTCTACTTCCTGATGTTTTTGGATAAACCCAACCTTCAATTGTAAATTTATTCCTGCCACTTATGCTTAAGTTGGTCGTAACGATATCATTACTTCCGTCAAAATCCAATCCATTTCCAAATGTAGAAGCTGGAACCGCATTGCTAGCTTGATCTAATAATCCTGCTGTATTTGCAGTTGAATCCCAATCAATACTATAAGAAGTTGGCGAACCTGTTGTTGCGGTATAGGGCAAAGTTGTGGTTTGTGCAGCGGTGTTAAAACATTTAGGCGCTACAATTCCAGTACTTGTTATGGATGCCGAATTTATTGTTAATGTAATGGGTTGACCCGAAGAACAGCCATTGGCATTGTATAAAATTATACTTCCTGTGTAAGTTGCTCCTACTAATCCTGCTGGAATTGTTATTCCTGTTAGCGTTCCACCACCAGCTACAAAAGCAAAAGGCGTATTGGCTTGATCCGATAATCCTGCGGTATTTGCTGCAGCATTCCAATCGATACTATACGATGTTGGACTATAAGTACAAAGCGGATAGGTTAATGTTGCTGTTTGTGCATTGGCATTAAAACAAATAGAGGAAGCCAATCCTGAACTTTGACCAACACCTAAAGGAGACGGACCTGCTACAATGTTTGAAGTGGTACCTGTTTTTGCAATATTTACTAAAGTGGCGTTATTTCCTCTTCCTGTTTCGTCTGGCATTACCGTAATAGCGGAATTATTACCATTTGGAACTCCTTGATTGAAATTGTAATACGCAATCAATCCCGATTCTGAACCTGTTAATTCCATTCCTTTAGCAGCGTTTATCTCTTGGATTGTTCTAGCCACATTCCATAAACGCAATTCGTCAACGGTACCTCCAAAATATTCATTATATCCAGGTTGGTTTCCTAAAGCTAAAAAATTACTGTTTGTTGTAATTGTTCCTGTTTGCGCTCTTGTTGCTTTTAATTCACCATTTAAGTATAATTTAATATTTGCTCCATCATACGTTGCCGCAATATGTTGCCAAGTATTTCTGGCTGGAAAAGGAAACGATAATGTTTTCCATCCGCCTATATGTAGATAAACTACAAAGGTATTCCACCCATTATCTGTTCTTGGGAAAATGTAACCGGTATTTTGTGATTGACTCGATTTAGACATTACGTTTTGAACACCCGAACTTTTGGTTGGGTAAATCCAAGCTTCCATGGTAATGGCAGACGTAATATTTAGAGTGCTGTTTTGAGTAACATTCATGTAATCATTAGAGCCATCAAAATTCATTGCTCTTGGATTGGTAACCGATCCAACGCTTGAAAACGAAGGCGAACCATTAATCAGAACCGATATTGGATAAGTAGAGAAACATCCATTACTGTTTAATACTTTGAAAGTTCCATTATAGGTTCCCGGCAAAGCACCTGCAGCAATAGCGATTGAATTAATTGTTCCACCCGTAGTAGAAAATGCAAAAGTGGTACTGGCTTGATCTGCTAAACCTGCGGTATTTGCGGCAGCATCCCAATCGATGCTATAAGAATTTGCATTATTAGTGGTTTCAGTATAGGTTAATGAAGTGGTTTGAACCGCCGCACTGTAACAAGCCGTAGTTGCTGTAGTTGCTGCCGTAATAGTTGGTAAATCTATAGTTGTAATGGCTCCTGAGAAACCACTTGTAACCGTTAATGGTGCAATAGTACCTGTAACCACTACATAATAATATAATGTTCCTACTACTGCAGTAGAAGGAGTATAAGTAGCACTTGTAGCTCCTGGAATTAAAGTACTATCTGTTGTACTCGCAGAAGTATTGCTATACCATTGGTACGTTAAATTCGCACCACTTGCTTCCACAAATAATGAAGTTGCAGTACTGTTTTTACATTTTGTTTGAGGAGTTGTAGCGGGTTGTGTCACAATAGAAGTTGCACAATTGGCTACGACTAATCCAAAATATCCACTTTGATTACATTCTATGGATTGACGATTTGCAATGGAAAGTTCTAAATTAAAGGTTATCAATTCCGAAACAAAACCGTCTAATTTTTGACTAGGCGTTAAAGTACTTCCTGTTGCTATATTCACAGAACCTGGCACTCCTTTATAATTAGCTGATGTTTGAGATGTACCATTTCTCCATGAAGTATTTGCAGTAGATGCTGGTTCTATAACTGTAAATACTTCAACATTAGTTGTTGACCATGCAGTAGTTGAACTGTAGTGATTCCAATTATCTGCATGCCAACCATTCAAATTACCATAAGGTCCTAAAAGCCAGTTATTAGAACCTGCTACTGCTCGTCTTGATACTGTGCTAGAACTATTTGAACCTGCAACTAAATTTACTGATAAAGGTGTTGCATTCATGTAAGCTGCTGCACTTGAGGATAATCCATCGTCAGTAGCATCAAAAAACAACGTTGGCCCATTGTTTTTCATTCTAATAGCACCAGCAGTAATTATTGTTGGTTGAGCTGCATTCGTAGCTTGAATCAACGTTCTATTATATCCACTTTGGTCATACCAAATAGCAACAGTTGCTGCAGTTGAAGCTGAAACTATTGTGCTTAACGCATTTACTCCAGCTGGAGCAATAGCAGCATTATAAGGTGTTACAGCTGCAGAAATTTTAGAATTTAATGAAAATATTCCATTGGTATCTGGATAAACATCATAAAAATTTGAACTGATTGTAATACGAACTAAAGGCCCAGAATATGCCGTTGATAATTTTCGTAAAGCATAAGCAGATGCTGCAGGTGTTGTGCTGTTTAGACCTATAACATCTAAAACATTTAATATTGAAAAAGTAACTGCTTTAGTACTCGTACAACCCGAAGCATTTCTAATAGTCATTATTCCATTATAGGTGATACCCGTAGTTGCTGGCGTAATAACAATTCCTGTAAGGTTTCCTGCTCCAGCTACAAATGAAAATGTGGTGCTTGCTTGATCGGCAAGTCCCGCGGCATTTGCTGTTGCATCCCAATCGATACTATAACTAGTAGGGGTTGATGTGGTTGCCGTATAAGGCATTGTAGCACTTTGATTGGAAATACTAGCCGTTAAGGTAGCAATAACTCCTGTACTTGTAATTGTTGGTGTGGCTACAACGGTAACTAATCCAGATGGAGTACTCGTTGCGATACAACCATTTGAATTGGTGACTATACAGAAATAATATAACGCCGAAGCTGTAGTTGTAGGAGGCGTAAAAGAATTAGAAGTTAAAGCACTTGTATTGGTAGCAACCAAAGTTATCGTTCCTGTTGTTGAACTATTAGCAGTATTGGAATACCATTTGTAGGTACTTATTGTTCCGCTACCTGCTGAAGCTCCAACTGTATAAGAATTTGCAGTAGCATTTTGACAAAGTGTTTGTGCAGTAAGGGCTGGATTGATACTAATAACAGGTAAACTATTAACGGTAACAGTAATCACATTAGAATAAACTGTTGGACAAGGAGAATTTGTAACTGCCACTCTGAAATATTTTGTAGCGGTTAATGCTCCAATTGTTGCTGCTGGCAAAGTCGTGGTAGTGACACCAGTTCCTGTCATATTTGTAAAAGTACTATTATCGGTTGAAGATTGCCATTGAATGGTTCCTGTATTTCCTGTCAGGGTAATACTCGCCGGTGTAAATGCATAACAAATACTTTGATTTGCCGATGCTGTTCCTGCAACAGAAGTGGTGATTATAGTTACCGCTCCAGATACCGCGCTTGTTGTAACGCACCCATTAGAATTGGTTACTTTACAGAAATAATAAAGTACCCCTGCAACACTTGACGATGGCGTATAAGTATCTGTAGTTGCAGAACTTGTATTGGTTGCAACCAATGTTATAGTTCCTGTTGAAGTGCTATTTGCAGTATTGGAATACCATTTATAATCCACTATTGTGCCGCTTCCTGCAGCTGCAGTCATGGATAATGTTGCAGGAGTAAAATTCAAACAAACCGTTTGAGCTACATTTGAAGGTTGCGAACTTATGGTAGGCAACGCATTCATGGTCAATGTAACCGAACTAGTTGTAATTGAAGCACATGGCGTACTGGTAACAACGGCTCTAATATATTTTGTAACTGTTAAGGCACCAATTGTAGCACCAGGCAAAGTAGCCGCGGTTACACCCGTTCCTGTAAGATTAGTAAAGTTTACATTATCAGTAGAAACTTGCCATTGAATGGTTCCTGTATTTCCTGTTAAGGTAACATTTGCTGGTGTAAAGCCATAACAAATGAACTGATCTGCAGATACCGTTCCTGCAACTGAAATAGGACTAATTGCTGTTGCCGTTGATGATGTAGGGTTTACAGCAGTACAGGTATTGGCATTGGTATAATTAATAGTTACCGTTTTGGTTGTTGCTATGGTTAACCATTTTAAGGTTACGGTATTACTTGTTGTGTCAAGACTTCCAGAAGTAATAGTATAATCAACTCCTAAAGTTCCCGGAACAGTCCAAATATAATTACTTTGTCCCGCTTGTGTTGTATAGGTTACATCGGTATTAATACACGCCATTGCACCCGGTTGTGTTGTAAATGTTGGCACTGGCAAGGCATTAACCGTAGTTGTTATTCCACTAGAAGTTAAGGAAGAAGTTGCACCATTTAAAGCATTATAATTTGTAGTTATTTCAGATTGTGATAAAGCCCTGTTGTAGGTTTGAAAACTAGAAATAGCACCATTCCAATTATAACCATTTCCACCGGATCCCCCAATGTAAAGATTGGTACTAGTAGAAATGCGATAGACTGCAGTTCCTTTATACACACCATCAAAATATAATTTAGTATCATTTGCCACTGCATCTACTACAACCGTATAACAATGCCAATTGGTATCAATAATAGAGGTAGGCACAATAACTGAAGATAGTTTAAATGGATTATTAGATGAATCCCAAATATTCCAACAAATTCCACCTGTAGTAAAAAACAAATCGGGACCAGCTCCATTATTACCTGCATTAAAAAGCATTGGAGGGCCAGTTGCCGTATCACTCGTTTTTCCCCAAGCGGAATAAGTCATGGAGGTAGTTTTTGCAACTGGAGCACTAATAGTATTAGTACCAGAATTAAAATTAAAGTATGAAAACCCACTTGTGGTTCCAAATGTTACTCCAGAAGATATTGTACCATGATTACTATTTCCACTAATATCGTTCCAAGTAGGTCCTGAGCCACCATAACTAGTGGTTTTATTGGCATCAAAATATTGAACTAATCCACTGGAAACTACATTTCCAAGACCTCCAATTGCCCCATTAACAGTCATGGCTACTGTAATAACATCGTTATGCGCTAAAGTAGTTGTGGTGTAAGTTGCATTAGTTGCTCCATTAATAGCCACCCCATTATTTTTCCACTGATAGGAAGGATTTGAAGCATTTGTAGGAGTTGCCGTGAAAGTTACCGAGGTTCCAGCACAAATAACATTATTGGTAATACTAGAAGTAATCGTTACCGCAGGAACCGTAATAGTTCCCGTTGTAGTTACCACCACACAACCTCCGGTGGAAGTTACGGTATAATTATAAACCCCAGTTACGGTTGGAATTCCGCTAATGGTTACTACATTATTCAACCAAGCTCCTGTAACTCCTGGAGGCAATCCACTAAAAGTAGCGCCAGTTGAAACGGTTGTTCCATAGGTGATATTGGTAACAGCCCCGTTGATATAAACCGTTTGATTGTTTGTATTTGTAGCAGAAGTTAATGTAAAAGTATTGGTATCTACTTTAGTTGTAGTAGAAGAAGTTGGAGCAAGTGCAGTACAATTATTTGAATTGGTATAATTGACCGTAACTATTTTATTTCCAAGCGTTAACCATTTTAAGGTAACTGTTTCGTCTGTAGTTGTTCCACCTGAAGTGATGGTATAATCTGTATTGATAGTTCCTGGAAAAGTCCATAAGTAATTAGACTGCCCTGATTGAGTCGTATAAGTTACATCTACATTAGGACAAGCCGTAGCTCCTGGTTGTGCTGTAAAAGTTGGCGGTGGTAAAGCATTAACCAAAGTACTATCAGATGTTGTTGCTGTAACCGCTCTACAACCTAATGTAGAGGTATAATTGATACTTACTGTTTTATTTCCAGTAGTTAACCATTTTAAAGTAACGGTATTACTTGTTGTTGTGCCACCCGAAGTAATAGAATAATCTACATTTAAAGTTCCAGAATACGTCCAAGTATAAACGCTTTGACCAGATTCTGTAGTATAAGTAACATTGTTGCTTGCACAAATAACAGCTGCTGCTTGTGCGGTAAATGTTGGTATTGGCAATGGTTTCACGGTTACGGTAACTGCTTGTGTTTTTATACACGAATTTCCATTGGAAATCGTCATCGTTCCATTATAAGTTCCTACTGGAACTCCTGCTGTTACTGGAATTGCAGTAATTGAACTACTTCCAGCTACAAATCCAAATGTGGTATTTACTTGATCTGCAAGACCTGCACCATTAGCAGTATCGTCCCAATTGATACTGTAAGAAGTTGGTGTAAATGTTGTGGCAGTATAGGCTAACGTAGTTGTTTGTGCCAACGCACTTTGACAAACAGCTGCCAAAGTTCCAGTAGTTGTAATGGTTGGCAACGGATTTACGGTAACTGTAACCATTTTGGTATTTTGACAACCTGTAGTTCCATCGGTAATAGTGTAGCTTATTACGGATGTTCCTGCAGCAACAGAAGTTACCAAACCATTTGCATCAACAGTTGCTTTAGATGTATTAGAAGAACTCCAAACTCCCCCTGCAACTGAATGAGATAATTGGGTAGTATTTACTGGAATCACGCCTGGTTCACAAACGGTTAATGTTCCTGTAATTTCAGTCATTGTAGGCAATGGGATAACAGTTACAACAGGATTTAATGTTGCAATACAACCATTAGAATCAGTTGCTGTTAAAGTATAGGTAGTTGTAGTAGTAGGACTTAATGTAACCGAAGCAGTAGCAGAGGTAGTAGTTCCAAAAATATTATAATAAGCACCCGAATTATTTTCTAATGCTTGTCTATCTGTTGTTGATAATACACTATTAAAAACAAATATTTCTGCTACATCTACATTTGAAGCTTCATTATGATTTATTGAGATTCCATTAGGCGCAGTTCCACCACCTGTAGGAACATCAGCTTTGGAAACTCCATTTTCATATAAAGTAGAAGTACTTCCTGTACTTGTCCCAGAATAAACATACGAATTAGAATCTGCAGTATTTCCATTTGAAACCCATCCTTCATAAAATGCTGTAGCTTTTTTACCACCCCACCAACCAAGCAACCAGTTGTTACTAGTACTAGTCAAAACCCTACCACGAGATGGTCCAGTTTGTTTTGCAGCAATAAGAGCAGTAAAGGGAGAAGTAAAATTAGTAAAGTTTTTAATATTTTGACTCGTCGTAAAACGTAAAATTGGCTTATTATTTATTCCGCTTGCAACATAGGTAGGTTGTGCAGAAACTGAAGATGGAACCATATCGTTTCCAATTCCAGACTGGTCATACAATTTAACACAAAAACCTGTTGATGCACCCAACCAAGTTGCAATTGCGGCCGTATCTAAATCATTTCCTGAAAAGCCAAAGTCAGACTCGGCATTATCGCTTGATCTTCTCAATCGAATAGCATTTCCTGCATAGGCACTTCTTAATTTTCTTAATCCAACTGCTAATCTGTAAGTTGAAGTAGCGTCTAATGGTGGTGCATTAATACCGCCCCATACATAAGTACTCGCTCCAGAAGCGGTTAATGTTATGGATGAACCAAAACAGATTCCCGGATTTGTATAGGTTGTTGGACTAATTGCTACCGTTGGCGGATTATTTACCGTCATGGTAATACTATTACTTATAACTGTTGGCGTACTATAACAAGTAGCTGTAGAAGTCATACTACAAGTTATAACATCACCGTTTGCCAAACCTGAATCGGTATAGGTAGCTAGATTGGTTCCAACATTAACTCCATTTTTTTGCCATTGATAGGTTGGAGTTCCTCCGTTTGTTGGAGTTGCAGTAAATGTTGCCGAAGTTGCTAAACATATTGAAGCGGATGAAGCCGCAATGCTAACCGATGGAATTAATACTGGATTAACAGTTACTACAATTGTTTTGGTGTTTTCACACCCTTGAGCAGAAGTTAATTTGTATGTTATTGTTGACGTTCCTGATGCTAAGGCGGTTACTAAACCATTTTCATCAACTGTTGCTTTAGTTGTATTAGAAGAAGACCAAACTCCGCCTGCTTCCGAATGTGATAATTGTGTTGTTGAAGTTGCCACAGCACCTGGAGCACAAATTGATGTTGTACCTGTAATTGCCGCCATATTATTTCCAGAAACTGCTCCTGGAAGCCCATTTACAGTTACTGTATAGGTTGCTCTATTAGAACAACTGAAGCTATTAGCGGCAGTAGTATAGGTAAAAGTAACACTACCCGCCGCAACACCTGTTACAACACCTGTTGTTGCATTTATTGTTGCCAAAGCGGCATTGCCACTAGACCAAACTCCACCTGTTGTGGCATTTGCTAATGTAATTGTTGACAATACACATACAGCAGTAGGCCCTGTTATAGCAGCAACAACTGGTATAGGATTAATTGTTATTGCTTTTGTAACTGAATAGGTACACGTACTATTAATTACTGTATAAGTTATCGTAACTGATCCTGCTGCTATTCCTGTTAATAAACCAGTAGAAGCATCAATTGTTGCTATTGCAGTATCACTACTAGTCCAAGTTCCACCTGTGGTAGCGTTGGTTAATGTTTTAATATCGTTTACACAAATTGCATTACCTGATGGAGCAAAAGTTTTAGTTCCAATTGTTTTATAGGTATGATATGAAAATCCTCCTGAATAAACATATTCATCTTCACCAGTTGCAGACTTTGGTCCCGCATATTTAATGATTACAATTCCTGATCCACCTTCTCCTCCTTTATTATTAGAGTTGTAATGAGAACCACCTCCACCTCCACCACCGGTATTTGCACCAGCATTCCCACCAGGCATATTAGCCCAACAGCCTGAACAACCACCACCACCTGCAGCACCACTATTAATAGCCGAACCGCCTCCAGTAGTTGTGCCTACAGCACCACCACCACCACCACCAATTCCACCATTACCACCACCTATAGAATAACCGGCACCTCCACCACCACCAGCCCAATAATAGGGGCTAATAGCAGTATATTGTATTCCTATACCTCCGTGAGCTAATCCAGTTGAACTAGAACCAACTCCTCCAGCACCACCACCACCACCAGAGTAATAAGCTCCTCCTGCGTTTCCTCCATTATATCCTTGACCTGAAGTACCTGTACCTCCAGTTCTTGTATTTCCATCACTATAACCGCTAGGTCCGCCTCCAGAACCTCCAGAGCCAGCGTTTCCTTGATTTGGTGTATAGCCATAATAGGAACTTCCCCCAAAACCTCCTCCAATTGCGGTTAATCCTCCAAATGTAGTGTTACCACCTTTTGTAGCTGAAATTGTAAATTGATGATTACTTGGCTGTCCGGGAGCTCCACCTGCGGGAGCTCCTGTACCACCAGCACCAACTACTACATTCATACTAGTTGTTCCTAAAGGGATAGCTAGGCTTGAATTGTAAATTACACCGCCGCCACCGCCACCGCCACCCATGTCCATTCCACCTCCACCTCCACCAGCAACTAACAGAACATCAACACTATTCATTCCAATACCTCCAATTGCACCAAGTGAAAATGTAGTTACAGTCATTGTAGTAGTTACTGCTTTTACGCAGCCGTTAGCATCAGTATAGGTATAAGTAATTAAGGACGTTCCAACTGCAACTGCAGTTACAACACCTGAAGAATTAATGGTTGCCACACTAGGGGTTGCACTATTCCATGATCCACCAGTTGGCGTACTTGACAAAGTTGTTGTGGTTGAAGAACAAATTGATGTAGCTCCTGTAATTGGGGTTACTACTGGTAATGGATTTACCGTTACGGTAACTACTGGAGATGTTGCCGAAGCACACGTTCCGCTGGTAACTATAGCTCTATAATATTTTGTTGCTGTTTGGGCACCGCCCATTTGGGCAGTAGTTAATATTGCAGCAGTTGCTCCAGAAATAGGGCTAAAAGTAGAATTATCTGTAGAAACTTGCCATTGAATGGTTCCAGTATAACCAGATAATGTAATATTTGTAGGTGAACCACCAGAACAAAATACTTGATTGGCTGAAACAGTACCAGCTACCGAGTAAGGACTCACCGTAATTAATCCTGAAGGAGAACTAAAATTAGTATAAATAGTATCGGTACCCGATATAATTACATAATAATATAAGTTAGCAACTGCAGTGGTCGGAGGCGTAAATGTGCTTCCTGTTGCTCCAGTAATTAATGTTCCTCCGTAAGAATTTGGACTTGTATTACTGTACCATTGATAGGTTAAACCAGCTCCGGTTGCGGTAACAAATAAATCAGTCGGTACCCCATTAATACATAAATTTTGTGGTGTTGCCGATGGTTGTGATGTAATTGGTGGCCCACAAGAATTGGTAGTCGTAATCGTATAGGTATTGGACTGGCTGCATTCTATAGCTTTCCTATCTATCGCAGAAAGTGTTGAAGGAAAAATAGTAATTTCCGAAATATAACCGTCATAAGTATCGGTGGTGGTATTGTTCCAACCCGATCCTATCAAGTGCTTTGCATTGGACGCTACACCACTTGTAGCAGAAGTATTCGTAGTAAGAGAACCATTTAAATAAAAATTAAGGGTAGTGGTACCATAAGTTCCTGTAGCGATAAATGGTGTTGTTGGGTATGAAAGTGTTGAATTAGCAAATTTCCAACTGGTTGAATACGTTCCATATCCAAAAAATGAAGTTCCGCTAGGATGTCCTAAAGTATAGCCAATGGTATTTTGTGCCTTAAGTTGGAAACTTAAAAGCAATAAAAGGCTACACGTTATTTTTATTATATTAGAAAACTTCATTAATTATTATATTGTTTTGGAATGATTAGATTCCATGTATTTTTATTCTTTATCTTACCCAATACCAAATTATACCAGGATATCCCCCAGTAGGATTTAGTTGACCCATCCAAGGTGCGGGATTCCAATTACCATCGGTTATTAATGTTCCCCACCAACCACCATTATTACCATCCGTAGTTATAAAAGCATCACCTGCTCCATGATTAGAATACCAAGGCATTCTTTCCTCCACACCGTCATTATGATAAATCCATGTTGGGCTAGGGCTAAATGAAGTATTTAATGTTATGTTAGTATTTGCTTTTGAAGTACTTGTGAAAGAGTAGTTTGCATTAGCAGTCCAAATTCCACCATATGTTTGTCTCGCATTAGCATCCATCATATATTGAAAACCTGATGCACTTTTTTTAATATTATCTGCCCATCCAATGATTGAATAATTTGCTGAACTTGTACTAATAACTTCTGCATTAGTTGTATAGGGCATGGATGTATTTAACGAAATTGCATTGGGATGGCTCCAACCCACCCAATTTGAATTCTTCATTATAAGAGTCCAACCCCCACCATCAGTAGTCATATCAGCATATATTTTAACAGCGTTTCCTCCATTGATATTGGCGTTTTTTATCCAATAAAATCCATCTGTAGAAGAAGGGAAATCTTGTTTTATTTGATACGCACTTGTACTTGCATTTGCAGCTGTTTTTCCATCAAAAGCAGTAATCGCTTTAGTAGTAACAATATTAGCGGTATTAGCAGAAGAGGAAATGCTACTTGAAACCGCATTTACAGAGGATGCCCCCGCGATATTTACATTATTTACGGATTCCATAAAATTAGAAGAAGTTTTATCAAATCGTAAAGTGGGCATTCCGTTTAAGGTTTCTATTGTACCTAAATTAATAACTCGAGGTTGGTTGGCTGTTGTAGCTTGAATCACGTTATTGGCATTGCCACTTTGATCATACCAAATAGCCACTTTAGCTGTAGTTACTCCTGCAGTTATTATTGTACTTAACGCATTTACAGAAGCAACAGCAACAGCAGCATTATAGGTTGTCATTACTGCCGAAATTTTTGAAGTCAATGCAAATAATCCTGAAGTAGTGTCTGGATAAACATCATAATAATTGGTTCCAATAGTAATTCTCGCTAATGGACCTGAATAGCCAGTGCTCATTTTTCGTAAACTGTAGGATGAAGCTGCTGGAGTAGCACTTGTTAATCCTAATGTAGTAAGCGTATTCTGACCTACCAATGGAGTTAGGTATAAAAGGAAAAATAAAGTATATACTATGATTTGGGACAACCATTTTTTCATAATGCAATTTTGGGTATTCTATTGTTTGTAATAACTATTAAAAAATACTGTTTTGAATGGTTTATCAAATTAGAAATAATAATAAAATTGAATTCTATCTCCAGTCGTTAAAATATATCCACCATTATTATTTGCTTCATACATCATCGTAGAATTACTTAAGATACTTGCCGCTTGACTAATCAAAACTCCGTTGATGTACATTCTAACCAAGGTAGTTTGAGAAGGCGTATGAGATAATTCAAATGATGTTTCTCCATCATTTTGAACGGAATATTCTACTGCTTCTTCTTGTAATGAAGGTGAAATCGTATTTGTAGTTAAAGTGGTAATTCTACCTTTTGCATCTACTGTAATTACAGGAATGGAAAGATTGCTTCCGTAAGTTCCAGAAACTACTCCAGAGTTAGACAAAGTAGTTGCATTTCCTATAGAAGTTACATCACCAGTTAAATTGGCGTTGGTTGCATTCGCATTATTAACAAATTCAGTAGTTGCAAGTGCCGTAGAACTATCTCCAGTAGTTTGGGTTGTTCCTGTTGTTCCCGAAGGTAAAACTGGAGTTCCTGTAAATGTTGGTGAATCCGACAGAACTACAGTTCCTGTACCTGTTGTAGCCACTTCTTCAACTACTCCATCACCTGAAGTTATTCTTCCTAATATTTTATTAGAAGTTACATTTTGTATTTTGGCATAAGTAACATTAGAATCTAATATTTTAGAAGTGATAATTTTGTCGTCTGCAATAATTGGTTCCGATGCAGTTCCAGTTAAATCTCCTGCCAATTGAATTTTACCTTTGGAAGTTGTTGTAGCATCAGGAACGGTAGATAATGCAATAGAATTGGTTACAAAAGCAGTTGTTGCAATTGCGGTTGTACTATTTCCAAGACTAAGTGTTGTTGCTGTTGATCCAGATGGTAAAGCGATAGCTCCAGTAAAAGTTGGAGAATTAGACAAAACTACATTTCCAGTTCCCGTAGTTGCAATTTCTTCAACCGTTCCAGAACCTGCAGTAGTTCTTCCTAAAATTTTACCTGTAGTTACATTTTGTATTTTGGCATAGGTAACATTCGCGTTTAAAATTTTAGAAGTAACCACTTTATTATCTGCAATAATAGGTTCATCTGCAGTTCCTGATAAATCTCCTGCTAATTTCAATTTACCTTTTGTAGTCGTTGTTGCATCTGCTATTGTTGCAATACTTACGGCATTGGTAACAAATGCTGTTGTTGCTAATGTAGTTGAACTATCTCCCGCAGTTGGAGTTGTTGCAGACGATCCAGAAGGTAAAGCAATTGATCCTGTAAATGTTGGAGAATTAGATAAAACTACGTTTCCTGTTCCTGTTGTTGGAATTTCTTCAACTGATCCCGAACCAGCAGTTGTTCTTCCTAATAATTTTCCAGAAGTTACATTTTGTATTTTAGCATACGTTACATTTGCATCCAATATTTTAGAAGTAACTACTTTATTGTCTGCAATAATTGGTAAATCTGCGGTTCCTGATAAATCTCCTGCTAATTTTAGTTTACCTTTATCAATAGTAGTTGCATCAGGAATTGTAGCTACACTTACTGCATTAGTCACAAATTCGGTAGTTGCTATTGCTGTTGTATTATTTCCAGCATTTTGCGTTGTTGCTGACGATCCAGAAGGTAAAACAATGGCACTAGTAAATGTTGGAGAATCGGATAAAACTACGTTTCCTGTTCCTGTTGTAGCAATTTCTTCAACCAATCCAGAACCTGTTGAAGTTCTTCCTAAAACTTTTCCAGAAGTTACATTTTGAATTTTTGCATAGGTTACATTAGCGTCTAAAATTTTAGATGTAGTCACTTTATTGTTTGCAATTAATGGTAAAGCAGCCGTTCCAGTTAAATCGCCTGCCAATTGTACTTTACCTTTAGCAATTGTTGTTGCATCAGGTATTGTTGATGAAACTATTGCCGCATTTACAAAAGCAGTTGTAGCTATTATAGTAGAATTATTTCCTGCAGGTGGTGTTACACCAGTAGTTCCTAAAGGAAAACTTGGCGTTCCAGTGAAAACGGGGGAATCTGATAAAACAACATTTCCTGAACCAGTAGTTGCTCGTTCTTGTGCTTGTCCAAAACCATTTCCGACCATCACTTTGTTATACGTCAGATTTGCGCCTAATAAAGTAGTCCATGACACTCCGTTGGAAACCATCAACTCAGAACCTGCCGCAGTAGAACAATCTGAACAATATACCATTAATCCTTTTGTAGGAGGAATTGTATTAAGCTGCATTCTTGTCATTCGAGGTGGCAAAAAACCTTTAGTGCTACTTTCTATTTCGAAAATAGCACTTGGGTTTAAGGTAAAGGGATTCTCCCCAATTTTTTGAGCGCCTTGAGCTGAGATTTTTAACGTACTTAACCCAAATAATAAAAAGCCAATTGTAATTCTTATAAATATATTATAATTCATATTACTTTTTTATTCTAGTTAATTATAAACCAAGACGCACCATCAGATTGTACTTTAAAAGTTTTAGTATAATTCAGATTCGGAATTGATGTATTAAGAGAAAATCTTAAAGCCGGACTGAATGATAGTACATTCGAAGTATCATCTATTTTACAAATAACAAATATCTTTCCTGCTGATGTTACCACATTTGGAAGTGTCAATGTAAATGTACCTCCAGAGTTATCACACAAAATGGTATAATCACCCATTGTTACGGTATAGTTAGCAGATATAGAACGAATTGCGCTTATAGAAGAATTATTAGATACATAGGTTCTCACTGCTTTTTCTGTTGGGAATTTCACATCAGAATTTGAAGCCATTGTACCATCAATACTTTTGTTAGCCGTATTTTCTTTTAAATTCTCTGCAGTTGTTGCACGTGAGGTTTCCAGTAACAAATTCGCTGCAACTAAATTCTCTGCTGCTGTGGCTCTACTAATTTCAGTGTTTAAAGCTGTAGTAACTGCTGTTGTACTTGCGTCAACATACGTTTTAACAGATTTTACACTTGAATACATCGTATCTGATGCACCATCAATTGTTACACTTGTACTTTTATTTATAAGTAGTTCTCTTGTTAATTCTGCTGCTGTAGCTCTTGCTACTTCTGCTGCTAAATTTGTAGTCAAAGTACTTTCAGCTAAACCAGCTCTTGTCGCTTCTGCAGATTCTGCAGCTGTAGCTCTAGTAATTTCTGCAGCTAATCCTGAAGTTAAAGTTGCAACAGCTGTTGTTCGCGTAGAAACTTCAGTTGCTAAATTAGTTGTCAATGTCCCTTCGGCAGTGGTTGCTCTAGTAATTTCAGCATTCAATGCAGTTGTATTTGCACCAGCTACACCGTCAACATACGTTTTAGTTGCTTTCACACTTGGATATTTAGTATCCGATGCTGCATCTGTTGCAACATTCACACTTTTGTTTACCAAGTCTTCTTTCAATAAATCTGCATTGGTTCTATTAGTAACTTCTGTAGATAATCCAGTTGTTAATGTTGTAACATTATTAGTCAATACTAAATCAGCGGCTCCACGGGTAGTGATTTCTGTTGCTAAGTTAGCTGTCAAAACTCCTTCGGCTGTAGTTGCTCTAGTAGTTTCTGCTCCTAAATTAGTTGTCAATGTTCCTTCGGCAGTGGTTGCTCTAGTAATTTCAGCATTCAATGCAGTTGTATTTGCACTATCTGCTGCTGATCGTGTACCAACTTCTGATGCTAATCCTGATGTTAAGGTAGCGTCGGCTGATGCGCGTGTTGCAATCTCTGATGCTAAAGCTGCCGTTCCTGCTGAAGCGCTTGCATCAACATA
>OZ248354.1:0-138589 GCA_965234425.1 Flavobacterium neuenschwanderi (SeqCode)
TGTTGTGGCTTTGTATTTTGTGGACATAGGCTTTTATTAAGATTTTATTCAAATATAGTGTATTTAAAAAAGCCACATCGCTTTTCTGAATTATTTATAAATGATAATCTTAAGATAGTGGGCACGGATTGCAAATCCGCGCTATCCGTATTGATTTGGTTATTCGGTAAATCTAAAATCTAAATCGGGGTTGGTTCGGTTATTCGTTGATTTGGTTATTCGGAGAATCTAAAATCATAAATCATAAATCTAAAATCGGGGTTCGCGCGAAGGAACGCAGCGGAAATCCTCTGTGGAACGAAGTGGAACAGAGATTGCAGCGAAGAGCCTGACCCGAAGTTTTTACGGAGGGTCGCGCCCAAATAAAAAAGAAAAACCTCAAAGTAAAAGCTACTTTGAGGTTTTTTAGTATTGGGAAATCTGCCTAAATTCCTGCTATTGCTTTGATTTCGGCAATGATTCGTAGTGCCAACGCATCGGCTAAATCTTGTGTTTGTGCCTCGGTGTAAATACGGATTATTGGTTCGGTATTGGACTTGCGAAGGTGTACCCAATTTTCGGCGAAATCTATTTTTACGCCGTCAATTGTGGTGATGTCTTCGGATTTGTATTTCTCGGTCATCGCTATCAAAATGGCATCGACATCAATTTGTGGTGTGAGTTCAATTTTGTTTTTGCTCATATAATATTGTGGGTAACTTGCTCGTAATTCGGCTACGGTTTTCTCCTGATTTGCCAAATACGTTAGGAATAACGCCACGCCAACCAAGCTGTCACGCCCATAATGCAACTCGGGATAGATGATTCCACCGTTTCCTTCGCCACCAATAATTGCGTTTGTAGCCTTCATTAATTCGACAACATTGACTTCGCCCACGGCACTTGCCTGATAATTTCCGTTGTGATTGTTGGTGATGTCACGCAACGCTCGGGAAGACGACATATTAGAGACCGTATTTCCTGGGGTTTTGCTCAAAACATAATCGGCGCAAGCCACAAGTGTATATTCTTCGCCAAACATTTCGCCATCATTGGAAATGAAAGCCAAACGATCGACATCGGGATCTACAACAATTCCGAAATCGGCTTTTTCTTCAAGTACCAATTTACAGATATCGCCTAAATGTTCCTTTAAAGGTTCTGGATTGTGAGGAAAATGTCCGTTTGGTTCGCAATATAATTTGACAACTTCAACGCCCATAAGCTCCAACAATTTTGGAATAATAATTCCTCCAGATGAATTTACAGCGTCCACAACCACTTTATATTTTCGTTTTGCAACGGCTTCCGAATCCACTAAAGGTAGGTTTAAAACTTCGTCGATGTGAATGTCCATATAGGCATCGTTTTCGGTAATGGTTCCTAAATCATCAACTTCAGAAAAAGTAAAGGCTTCGTCTTCTGCAATTTGCAAAATCAATTCTCCTTCTTTAGCACTCAGAAACTCCCCTTTTTCATTGAGTAATTTTAAGGCATTCCACTGTTTTGGATTGTGAGAAGCGGTTAGGATAATTCCTCCATCGGCATTTTCTAAAGGTACTGCAATTTCAACTGTTGGCGTGGTTGACAAACCCAAATCGATAATGTCAATTCCCAAACCTATTAATGTATGTGTAATTAAATTATGAATCATTGGTCCCGAAATTCTAGCGTCACGACCTACAATAACGGTTAATTTGTCTTTTTTACTATTGTTTTTAAGGAACATTCCATAAGCTGACGCAAATTTTACTGCGTCAACGGGTGTTAGATTATCGCCAACAACTCCACCAATGGTTCCTCGAATTCCTGATATAGATTTTATTAATGTCATTTCTATGTATTTATTTTTAGCAAATATAAGAATTTGGGATGTTTTAAAAGTCGGATTTGAAATAAAATTCTTAAATTCGGAGAATGAATTTTTTAGCACATATTTACCTTTCTGGCGATTCTGATTTGATAAAAATTGGTAATTTTATGGCGGATGGCGTTCGTGGAAATAAGCACTTGGAGTTGCATTCTGAAATTCAGAAAGGTATTATTTTGCATCGCACAATTGATACTTTCACAGATGCTCATCCTGTTTTCAGACAAAGCACCAAAAGATTGCACGCCAATTACCATCATTTTTCGGGTGTAATCGTAGATGTTTTTTACGACCATTTTTTAGCTAAGAATTGGAGTTTGTATTCAGATGAAAAATTAGAAGATTATGTTGACAATTTCTATAATTCATTGCACACGAATCAAGATTTATTGACAGAAAAAGCACAAATGATGAAACCGTATATGATTCAGCAAAACTGGCTTTTGAGTTATAAAACAATCGATGGAATTGAGAAAATTTTATCTCAAATGGATAGCCGAATAAAAAGAGAATCAAATCTGCGATTTTCGGTTCAGGAATTGAGATTGTTTTATAAAGAATTTGAGGATGATTTTACGACTTTCTTCAATGATTTACGAATTCATTCTTCTGAAAAATTACTTTCTTTGTAATCAGAAAACAACGAGTAAAAACAAAAAAAATGAGCTTTATTACTGATTTAGAAACTGCATTTAACAAAAAAAGAAACCCAGAAAATGCTATTTCAATGGCGAAATATATGAAGAATCTATTTCCTTTCTATGGTATAAAGACAGTTCAGAGACGGGAAATTTTCAAAGAAGTTTATAAGACAAATAAAGATGAATTGACTCAAAATTTCCGAGAAATTGCTTGGGAATTATTTAATAAAGAGTTTCGAGAATTACACTATTGCGGCATTGAAATTTTAATAAAAAATCTTAAAAATAACTACCAAAAAGACGATATTAAACTCATTGAAAAACTGATAGTTACGAATTCTTGGTGGGATAGCGTGGATACCATTTCGAAAAATATTTTAGGACACTATTTAATTGAATTCCCTGAGGAAACTGAAAAAGTAATCGAACACTTTTCAAATTCTAATAATATGTGGCTTAATAGAAGTGCGATTCTTTTTCAATTGGGATATAAGAAAAATACGAATTATGAATTGCTTTTTTCAGAATGTGAAAAGCATTCAAAATCAAAAGAATATTTTATTCAAAAGGCAATTGGCTGGGCATTAAGAGAATATGGAAGTACAAATCCAAATCTTGTAATCAATTTTGTAAATGCAACCCAATTAAAACCATTGAGCAAAAAAGAAGCCTTGAGAAAATTAATTTAAACTCAAAATAATAGTAAATTAGCCTTTTACAAAAAATCAATGTTCAAAAGATATATTTATAAAATTGAAAACCTAATTAGTTGGTCGCAATCAAAACTATCAGAAAAACAGTTTATTTTTCTGTCGAGTGTTTTGGTTGGAATTTCGGCAGCCTTTGCTGTGATTGTGTTAAAGAGTTTCGCACACGCTGTTTTTTCATTTGCAACCGACATTAATGGAATATTAAAATTAAGTTTCATCAACAGCATTTTGCCAATTGTTGGGATTTTGCTAACTATTTTTGTTGTAAAACGGATTTTGGGCGGCACAATAGAAAAAGGAACATCACAAATTTTGTATGCCGTTGCAAAAAAATCGAGTATAATTCCAAGAAAACAAATGTATGCTCAAATAGTAACAAGCTCACTGACAGTTGGTTTGGGTGGTTCTGCAGGTTTAGAAAGTCCAATCGTAATTACGGGTGCTGCTTTTGGATCTAATTATGCGCAACGCTATAAATTGAGTTACAAAGACCGAACTTTGCTAATAGGTTGCGGGGTTGCAGCAGGAATTGCAGCGGCTTTTAACGCTCCAATTGCTGGCGTTTTGTTCGCCATTGAAGTTTTATTGGTTGACGTTAGTATTTCTGCATTTACACCTATAATGATTTCAGCGGCAACAGGTGCTTTGATTTCTGAAATTGTATTGGATGAAAGCATATTATTGAATTTCAAGCAACAGCAAACGTATGATTATCATAATATTCCTTATTATATTTTACTTGGAATTTTTGCTGGATTTATTGCGGTTTATTATTCTCGAAACTTCCAAAAAGTAGAACATTTTTTTAGTAAAATTAAATTAAGCCCTTATAAAAAAGGACTTTTTGGCGCTTCCCTTTTAGCAATAATTATTTTTGTATTCCCAACATTATTTGGTGAAGGTTATGAAAGCATCAAAACTTTATCTGAAAATGATCCTGGACAATTATTAGAAAATACATTATTTAGTGATTTCCGAAATAACAGTTGGGTGCTTTTAATTTTTGTTGGTGCAACAATGTTATTGAAAGTTTTTGCAACAGGAATTACACTTGGAAGTGGCGGAAATGGCGGGAATTTTGCCCCTTCCCTATTTTTAGGTTCTTATGCAGGATTTTTCTTTTCAAAACTTGTAAATCTAACAGGATTCACAAAATTACCCGTTAGCAACTTTACAATGGTTGGAATGGCTGGGATTCTTAGTGGTTTATTTCACGCGCCATTGACCGCAATTTTCCTTATTGCTGAAATTACAGGCGGTTACGATTTGATGATTCCATTGATGATTGTATCCTCCATTAGTTTTGCGATTTCCAAGCGTTTTGAAAAACATTCTTTGGATGTAAAGAATTTAGCGAGAAAAGGAAATGCATTTACAAGTAATAAAGACACGAATATTCTATCGACTTTGGATATTAATAAAATTATCCAAACCGATTATGAAACAGTTGGTTCCGAAGGGAATTTAGAAAAATTAGTCGAATTAATTTCGCATTCAAACCAAGTGGTATTTGCTGTTGTTGATGAAAAACTAGAATTGTTGGGTGTAATTTATTTTAATGATATTCGGGAAATAATTTTTAGTGCTTTCAAAGTAAAATATACTCCAATTAAAGAAATAATGCAAACTCCAAAAGAGATTATTTATCCAACCGATAGTATGGAAACGGTAATGAATAAATTTGAAAACTCAAAAGTTGCCTTTCTTCCCGTAATTAAAAATGGGAAATATTTTGGATTTATATCTAAATCTATTGCTCTTGAAGCCTATAGAAGCAAATTAAAATCAATGACTATTGAATAAATAATGCTAAAATAATTCCCGTGATTATTATTTGTATTAACAAAATCTTCATAAGCGTTGTATCGAAAATTTAAATCAAAATGGTAACTTTGCGTTTTGATGCAAATTATGTTAGAAACTGATAATAATATTGAAGTATTAGGGGCACGAGTTCATAATCTTAAAAATATAGACGTTACCATTCCCAGAGAAAAATTGGTTGTGATTACTGGGCTTTCGGGTTCGGGAAAATCGTCTTTGGCGTTTGATACTATTTATGCCGAAGGACAACGCCGGTATGTAGAAACTTTTTCTGCGTATGCCCGACAGTTTCTTGGTGGTTTAGAACGTCCCGATGTTGACAAAATTGACGGACTTTCGCCAGTAATTGCCATTGAACAAAAAACAACGAGTAAAAGTCCTCGCTCAACGGTGGGAACTATTACAGAAATATACGATTTTTTACGTTTGCTTTATGCGCGTGGTGGCGATGCTTACAGTTATAATACAGGCGAAAAAATGGTTTCCTATAATGACGACCAAATCAAAGAATTGATTACGAAAGATTTTATTGGCAAGCGAATCAATATTCTTGCGCCTGTAATTAGAGCTCGAAAAGGACATTATGGTGAATTATTCCAGCAAATTGCAAAGCAAGGATTTCTAAAAGTTCGTGTTAATGGCGAAATAAAAGACATAACGGCTGGAATGAAATTAGACCGTTATAAAACCCACGATATTGAAATAGTAATCGATCGAATTGCAATTGATTCTTCAGTTGAAAATCAGAAAAGATTGACTGACAGCATCAAAACGGCGATGTACCACGGTGAAAATGTTTTGATGATTTTAGATCAAGACACCAACATAGTTCGCTTTTTTAGTCGGAATTTGATGTGTCCAACTACAGGAATTTCCTATCAAAATCCAGAACCTAATATATTTTCATTCAACTCGCCAAAAGGTGCTTGTGAACATTGTAATGGATTAGGAACGGTTAATGAAATTAACATTAAAAAGATAATTCCAAATCCAATAATATCGATTAAAAGTGGTGGTTTTGCGCCTTTAGGCGAATATAAATCAACTTGGATTTTCAAGCAATTAGAAATTATTGGAGAAAAATTTGATTTCAAATTATCCGATTCTATAGAATGTATTTCTGAGGAAGCGATGGATATGATTTTGAACGGTGGAAAAGAGAAATTTTCTGTTGCATCGAAAACATTGGGAATTACGAAGGAATATAAAATTGAATTTGAAGGAATTTCACATTTCATAAAAAACCAACACGACGAAAGTGGTTCAGCAACAATAAAACGTTGGGCTTCTGGATTTATGGACGAAGTGAAATGTCCTGTTTGCGAAGGAACGAGATTAAAAAAAGAAGCGTTGTTTTTTAAAATCAATGAAAAAAATATTGCTGAATTATGCGATTTAGATATTTCAGATTTAACAAAATGGTTTCACGATTTACATAATCATTTATCTGACAAACAAACTCTTATAGCAACCGAAGTAATTAAAGAGATTAAAGACAGATTGAACTTTTTGATGAATGTTGGTTTGGATTATTTGGCTTTAAGCCGAAGTTCAAAATCCCTATCTGGTGGCGAAGCACAACGAATTCGACTGGCAACGCAAATTGGTTCGCAATTGGTTGGTGTTTTATATATTTTGGATGAACCGAGTATTGGTTTGCACCAAAGAGACAACGATAAATTAATTCATTCTTTGGAGCAATTACGTGATTTAGGAAATTCTGTGATTGTGGTTGAACACGACAAAGATATGATTGAACGTGCCGATTATGTGATTGATATTGGTCCAAAAGCAGGAAAATTTGGCGGTGAAATAATTAGCAAAGGGACACCGGCTGAAATCTTGAAAGACCATACTATTACTGCAATGTATCTTAATGGAGAAATGAAAATTGAGATTCCAAAAAAGAGACGCGAAGGCAACGGAAAGTTCTTGAAATTGACTGGTGCAACGGGAAATAACTTAAAGAATGTTACTATTGAAATGCCGTTAGGACAACTTATTTGTGTGACAGGCGTTTCTGGAAGTGGAAAATCGACCTTGATAAATGAAACGCTTTATCCTATTTTGAATGCCTTTTATTTTAATGGCGTTAAAAAACCAAAACCGTACAAGAAAATTGAAGGTTTGGAGCACATTGATAAAGTTATTGATATTGACCAAAGTCCGATTGGGAGAACGCCACGTTCAAATCCTGCGACCTATACCGAAGTTTTTACGGAAATTAGAAACCTATTTACGATGACTTCTGAGAGTATGATTCGGGGTTATAAAGCAGGAAGATTTAGTTTTAATGTGAAAGGCGGAAGATGTGAAACCTGCGAAGGTTCGGGAGTTCGGACGATAGAAATGAATTTTTTACCCGATGTTTATGTTGAATGTGAAACGTGCCAAGGGAAGCGATTTAATAGGGAAACTTTAGAAATTCGGTTCAAAGGAAAATCGATTTCAGATGTTTTGAATATGACGGTTGACGAAGCGGTTCCGTTTTTTGAAATGATTCCGAAAATTTATAGAAAAGTAAAAACAATTCAGGATGTTGGTTTGGGTTATATAACTCTTGGTCAGCAAAGTACGACACTTTCTGGTGGTGAAGCGCAACGGATTAAATTGGCCGGAGAATTATCTAAAAAAGATACTGGAAATACGTTTTATATTCTTGATGAACCTACAACAGGATTGCACTTTGAGGATATTCGGGTTTTGATGGATGTGATAAATAAATTGGTTGACAAAGGCAACACGATTTTGATTATTGAACATAATATGGACGTAATTAAATTGGCGGATTATATAATTGATATTGGTCCTGAAGGCGGAAAAGGCGGCGGAGAAGTTGTTGCGAAAGGAAAACCCGAAGAAATTGTAAAAAATAAAAAAAGCTATACGGCACAATTTTTAAAAAAAGAGTTACTTTAGCAGGCTGACATTTTTTGTTGACAGAGATACTAAAAAAAATCCGTAAATTAAGAACGAATGAATTCGATAATACGATACGTTTTCGCAAGAGAAGTTTATAGAACATATTCAGAAAACCGAGACGAGATTGCGCATCACTTAACTTTGAGTAATATTTGGAATTTTTTGTTTTCCACTTTTGTAATTATAATTATTATCAGTTTTAGTTATAGCTTTTCTAAAAAGAACGATTTAATAATTTGTCAATTAGAAAAGAACGATAGCATATATGTAAATAATTGGAAAAGTTACACTTTTGACGAAATTCCAGTTTACAGAATGGCAATTGAAAAAAGTGAATATTCAACGGACACAATTAAAAAAGATACAATCGTAAGTTATAATCTATCACAAAAAATTGACTCAACTTTTCAATTCAAAAAAGCAATTGGAATTTTTAATGGCTTCGCCTTCAAAAATTCAGACAAAGAAGATTTAATCGGATTTACAAGAACTTCAAACCTTAAATTGACAAAACCAAATATGACAGATTTCAGTTTTGACGAAAAACATAAGTATTTAGATAATCTTTACATACCAATCGAAGACATTAAAAAAATTGATACAAAAGAACGTGAAAGCAGATGGTTTCAACATTTCATTTATATGATAATTGCATTTTTCTCTTTCAAAAAATTAATAACTTCTTTATTTAGATTGTTAAAACGTAAAGCACCAGTTTATGAGCGAGTTCCAGTATATAAAAGAGATAATCGTTATTCTAGCGGAAAAAGAATTGTACGTTGGAATTCTGTCGTAAAAGAATATAGAAAATTTACTGATGAAGAACTTGAATTGCATAAAAAGCAACAATTTTCAAGGATAATATTTAATGGAATAACATTGACAATTTCAATTGGTCTTTTGTTTTATTTGTACTTTTAAAAAACTAAAGAAAATGCTAAAGAAAAAAACATACGATTTCATAAATCAAAATTCGTTATTCCAAAAGTTCATTTATGCTTTAATAATTTTAAATGTACTTTCTTTAATTCTTGCATCTTATAAAGAGATTTATGTTAAATACGAATTGTTTTTTGAAAACTTTGAATTATTTTCAGTCGTAATTTTCTCGACTGAATACATTTTAAGGTTTTGGACAGCAGATTTAGATTTTGAAAAAGGGACGCCTTTTTCAAAAAGATTAAAATTCAGTTTGTCTTCATTTGGCTTAATTGATTTATTTGCAATTTTGCCTTTTTATTTACCTCTACTATTTCCTTTCGATTTAAGAGTATTAAGAATCTTGCGTTTATTTAGATTATTAAGAATATTTAAACTTGGTAGATTATCAAAATCGCTTCAAACAATTACAAGTGTTTTAAAAGAATCAAAATCAGAATTATCAATAACTTTATTTGTCGCATTTATATTGATGATTTTATCATCAACATTAATGTATTATGTAGAAAATGAAGCGCAACCAGACAAATTTGAAAATATTGGACAATCACTTTGGTGGTCAGTTGCAACTTTAACAACTGTTGGTTATGGTGACATTTATCCAATTACAGGTTTAGGAAAGATTTTAAGTTCTGTAATTGCATTAATCGGAATTGGATTTGTTGCTTTGCCAACAGGAATAATAAGTTCAGCTTTTATTAGTAGAATGCAAAAAGATAAAGAAAATGGAAAAGAATGTGAATGTCCGAATTGTGGAACAAAATTCTAATTAATAACAAGTACCATTTGCCAACAGCGGTTTTAAAAAATAAACAGGAAAATAATCGAGAAGCTTAGCCCCGATGGAAGTGGAAATCCCTCGTATTGCGAGGCACGAAGCAATCTCGAGGATTGCAACGGACAGCGGGAAATAGCTCCAAAAAAAATAAAAAAATAAATTATGAAATTAGAAGATTTTGATAATGATGAGGACAAAATAATTCAGGATAAGCTGAAACAAAAGACGTGGAATGAGGTGCGAGCGAACGATTCTTGGGCGATTTTCAAGATTATGGCGGAGTTTGTGAACGGTTATGAAAGTATGAGTCGGATTGGTCCTTGTGTGACGATTTTTGGTTCGGCGAGAACGAAAACTGATGATCCATTTTATTTATTGGCAGAGAAAATTGCCTATAAAATTGGAAAATCTGGTTACGGAGTTATCACTGGTGGTGGTCCTGGAATTATGGAAGCGGGCAATAAAGGCGCGAGTTTAGGCGGTGGAGCATCTGTGGGATTGAATATCGATTTGCCGTTTGAGCAACATTATAATCCGTATATTGACAGAGATAAAAACTTGAATTTTGATTATTTCTTTGTGAGAAAAGTGATGTTTGTGAAATATTCTCAAGGATTTGTAATTATGCCAGGTGGATTTGGAACTTTGGATGAAATGTTTGAGGCGATTACTTTAATTCAGACGAAAAAAATAGGAAAATTCCCAATAATATTGGTTGGAAGTTCGTTTTGGTCGGGCTTGATGGAGTGGATAAAAACGGTTTTGATTGAGCAATATAACAATGTGAGTCCCGACGATTTGAAGTTAATTAAGATCGTAGATACTGAAGATGAAGTCATTGAGGTGATTGATACCTTCTATAAAAAATACAATTTATCACCTAATTTTTAAATGTAAAGCTGTCTCAAAAACAGCTTTATTTTTTTGGAATAATTGGTAAATTAATGCGTCAAAATTTGTAAATTGGTTTTTTATAAAAAATTGAATTTGAAATCCTATCTTAAAATATTTACTTCCCTTTTGGTGTTATTTGTTTCGGCAAATAGCATTGCGCAACACCATTCTCAAATTATTGTGGAAGTGAATATGGCGACGAAAACGCTAAATATTCAACAAGAAATCACTTATTTTAATCAATCAGAAGACACACTAAAAGCGATTGTTTTGAACGATTGGATTCACGCGTATTCTTCAAGAAACACTGCTTTGGCAGAACGATTTTCCGATGAATTTTACAGAGAATTTCATTTGGCGAGTGAAAAAGAACGTGGAAGCACCAACAATTTAACGATTATTGATAATTCAAATTTATTTTTGTCTTGGAAAAGACCAAAAAATAATTCCGATTTTATAGCTGTTGAATTGAGAACTAAATTGAATCCGAATCAAAAAATTGTTTTGCATCTTACATATTCGGTTAAAATTCCAAGTGATAAATTCACAAAATATGGCTATTCTGAAGATGGCGGAATGAATTTGAAAAACTGGTTCCTTACCCCTGCCCGATTTGAAAATCACGATTTTGTTCAATATGATAATAATAATTTGGATGATATTTCGAATGCGGTTTCAGATATTGATATTGATTTAAAAATTCCAAAAAACCTATTTGCAACAACAGATTTGAGTAGCAGAAAAGTTGATGCCAATACCCTGTTTTCAAATTATATATTAGATGGAAAAAACAGAACCGATTTCAGTCTTTACATAGAACCAAAAATTAGTTTTTATAGCTATAAAAATAGCATTGTAAATGTTGCTATTAACTTGAAAGAAACAAAAATTAATACCATTCAAGAAGCTGTGGTTGTTGATAAAGTAGTTACTTTTGTCGATGAATTAATTGGTCATTATCCCTTTGAAAAAATCACTGTTTCGCAAGCTGATTATGAGCGAAATCCTTTTTACGGACTCAATCAATTGCCTTCGTTCTTGAGTCCATTTCCAGATGAATTTATATTTGAAATTAAGTTTTTAAAGACGTATTTGAATAACTATTTGAAAAACAGTTTGCATTTGAATCCACGAAAAGACAATTGGATTTACGATGGGATTCAGGTGTATGCGATGATGAAATATATTGATGAAAATCATCCAGATATGAAAATGTTTGGATCGTTATCAACTTATAAATTATTGAAAGGTTTCAATTTAACAAATGTAAATTTTAATGAGCAATACAGTTATTTTTATATGCTGATGGCGAGGAAAAATTTAGATCAGCCGCTTGGTAATCCTAAAAATACTTTAATAAAATTCAACGAACAAATAGCCAGTAAATACAGAGCAGGATTGAGTTTTCGCTACTTGGACGATTATTTAGGAGAAGGTACAATTCCAACAAGTCTTCGTCAGTTTTATGATACTTACAAGGGCAAACAAGTTGAACGATTGGATTTTGAAACTGTAATTAAAGCAAATTCAAAGAAAGAAATTGATTGGTTTTTCAAAACCATTATCGATTCCAGAGACATCATAGATTATAAGGTTTCAAAGGTTTCAAAAACAAAAGACAGCATTACTTTTTCAATCAATAATAGAACTGGAGTTATCGTTCCAATTCCGGTTTATGGCGTTAAAAAAGACGAAATTGTATTTAAGAAATGGATTGATTCAAAAAACATAGACAGCACTTTTACGATTGATAGAAAAAATGTGGATAAGATTGTTTTGAATTATAAAAATGAAGTTCCAGAATATAATTTGAGAAATAATTGGAAATCTTTGAAGGGATTTTATCCGAATAATCGACCAATAAAATTCACATTTATGAAGGATTTGGAAGATCCCTATTACAATCAAATATTATATGTTCCAACATTAACCTATAATTTATATGATGGATTATCGCCAGGTTTAAGACTTCATAACAAGTCAATATTAGACAAACCCTTTACATTTGATATAAATCCAGCCTACTCTACCACTTCAAAATCGCTTTCGGGAGGTGCTTCTTTTGATATAAATAAAAATTATAGAGAAGGGAATTTATATAACGTAAGATACTCTTTATCAAGTGCTTATTTTCATTATGCGCCAGATGCAACCTATCAAAAATTAAATCCATCGGTTCAATTTAGATTTAGAGAAAGTGATTATAGAGACAATAGAAAACAATTAATTTTAGTGAGACAAGTATTGGTAAATAGAGAAAAAAGTGATTTTATTACCGACAACACAACCGAAAATTATTCTGTTTTTAATATCAAATATTTAAATACAAAAACAGAAGTTGTCAATCATTTTAATTTAATTACTGATTTTCAAATGTCTTCAAAATTCGGAAAATTATCAGGTGAAATACAGTTTAGGAAATTATTTGATGACAATCGGGAATTAAGTTTGCGTTTTTATGCGGGGAGTTTTCTGTTCAATGAAACAAATTCCAATTTCTTTAGTTTTGCTTTGGATCGACCAACAGATTATTTATTTGATTATAATTATTATGGTAGATCGGAAAGTACCGGTTTTTTTAGCCAACAAATTATTATGGCGGACGGAGGATTCAAGTCAAAATTGGATACACCATTTGCAAATCAATGGTTGACAACCGTAAATGCAGGATACACAATTTGGAATTTTGTTGAAGCTTATAGCGATTTTGGATTGTTAAAAAATAAATTCAAAGATCCAAAATTCGTTTATGATAGTGGAATTCGTCTAAATTTAGTTACCAATTATTTTGAGTTGTATTTTCCCGTTTATTCAAATAATGGATGGGAAGTTGCACAGTATAAATACAATGAAAAAATTCGATTTGTAATAACATTTGATCCTAAATTATTGATTAATCTTTTCACAAGAAAATGGTTCTAATTAATGTTAAAGTCATAAAATCATTGCTATATATTTAATTAAAATGTATTTTTAATGACAATTAAATAAAATACACGCAGATATAAGCACTATTATTATTGATAATTTAATTATATTTTATTCAAAGTATTATGTAAATACATAGATTTTACATATTTTTGTTAAAATTTCCAACAAAAAACTAATTATGAAACAATCAGAAACTGCAGCATTGACATTTGAAGATTTTAAAATCGAGGTTTTAAACGATTTTAAAATTGCGTGTATTAGTCGGGAATGCAGTTTGTTAGGAAGACGTGAAGTGCTTACTGGTAAGGCAAAGTTTGGCATTTTTGGTGACGGAAAAGAAGTACCGCAATTGGCGATGGCAAAGGCATTTCAAAAAGGAGATTTTAGATCTGGATATTACCGAGATCAAACTTTTATGATGGCAATTGGCCATTTGACAATTCAGCAATTTTTTGCAGGTTTGTACGGACATACTGACATTGAACACGATCCGATGAGTGCAGGACGTCAAATGGGCGGGCACTTTGCAACACATTCACTTGATGAAAATGGAAATTGGAATGATTTAACGCAACAAAAAAATTCAAGTGCCGATATTTCCCCAACTGCGGGACAAATGCCGAGATTACTTGGATTGGCGCAAGCCTCAAAAATATATAGAAACGTTAAGGGATTAGAAGATAAAACTAAATTTTCTATCAATGGAAATGAAGTGGCTTGGGGAACAATTGGCAATGCTTCAACTTCAGAAGGATTATTTTTTGAAACTATAAATGCTGCTGGAGTACTTCAAGTTCCAGTAGTTATGAGTGTTTGGGATGATGAATATGGAATTTCGGTTCACGCAAAACATCAAACTACAAAAGAGAATATTTCAGAAATATTGAAAGGTTTTCAAAGAGACACTAATAATGAAGGCTATGAAATTTTAACTGTAAAAGGTTGGGATTATCCAAGTTTAATTGACGTTTATCAAAAAGCTGCCAAAATAGCAAGAGAAGAACATGTTCCCGTTTTGATACATGTTCGAGAATTGACGCAACCACAAGGACATTCAACATCAGGATCTCACGAAAGGTATAAAAATGCTGGAAGATTGGAATGGGAAACAGATTTTGATTGTTTGAAACAAATGAAAAAATGGTTGATTGACAATGGTTTTTCTACTGAAGAAAATCTTGATTCAATAGCGACTCAATCAAAAAAAGACGTTTTAGAAGGAAAGAAAGCCGCTTGGAATGCGTTTGTTTCCCCAATTAAAACAGAACAATTAGAACTTGTAAATCTATTAAAAGAAATTGGTAAATCTTCAAAAAATAGTGCTTATATAGAGCAATTTGCAAGTGATTTGGCAGCAATAAAAGAGCCGCTTAGAAAAGACGTGCTTTCGACAGCAAGAAAAATTTTAAGAAAAATAGTAGCTGAAAATGAAAAACATAAATTGGCAAATTGGATCAAAGCTGTAACATCTAAAGTTCAGCCTAAGTTCAGTTCTCATTTATATTCCGAATCAAAGGAAAATGTATATTCTGTTAAAGAAGTACTTCCCGAATTTGATGAAAACTCAGTTGAAGTTGACGCAAGAATGATATTAAGAGATAATTTTGATTGCCTATTCACAAAATCTCCTGAACTATTAGTTTTTGGTGAAGATGCTGGAAATATTGGTGATGTAAATCAAGGTTTGGAAGGAATGCAAGAGAAATACGGTGCGCTTCGAGTTGCCGATGTAGGTATTAGAGAAGCTTCAATAATTGGTCAAGGAATTGGAATGGCGATGCGTGGATTGCGTCCAATTGCGGAAATTCAATATTTAGATTATCTTTTATATGGTATCCAAATAATGAGTGATGACTTGGCAACACTGCAATACAGAACAGCAGGTCGTCAGAAAGCACCTTTGATAATTAGAACACGAGGACACCGTTTAGAAGGAATTTGGCACGCCGGTTCTCCGATGGGAATGATTGTAAATGCGTTACGAGGAATTCATGTTTTGGTTCCTAGAAATATGACAAAAGCAGCGGGTTTTTATAATACTTTACTGGCAACAGACGAGCCTGCATTGGTTATAGAATGTTTAAATGGATACCGTTTAAAAGAGAAAATGCCTTTGAATTTAGGTGAATTTAAAACACCAATTGGCGTTGTTGAAACTATTAAAGAAGGTAAAGACATTACTGTAGTTTCTTATGGTTCCACATTACGATTAGTAGAACAGGCTGCAAAAGAATTAATGGAAATTGGAATTGATGTTGAAATTATTGATGTTCAATCACTATTACCATTCGATATCAATCACGATATTTTGAAAAGTATTTCTAAAACAAATCGATTATTGGTGGTTGATGAAGATGTACCAGGTGGAGGATCTGCGTATATTCTACAACAAATTTTAGAAGTTCAAAAAGGATATTTTCAATTGGATAGCCAACCAAAAACACTGACTTCTCAATCTCACCGACCTGCTTATGGAACTGATGGGGATTATTTTTCAAAACCATCTGCTGAAGATATTTATGAAAAAATATATGAAATGCTGAGTGAAGATAATCCTTCAAAATATCCAAGTTTATACTAAGTTTAAATCAAATTTAAATACTAAATAAATAGTCAAATGAAATCTAATTTTCGTTTGGCTATTTTTTATTTTATATGAATTTCTAAAATAATTGGAAAATAGTATTATTTGTAAATATTTTTTTATAAATTTATAATAGATATATACCCCCCTTTATATCAAGAAGATAGATTAACGAAAGAGTTTCTTTTTCGGAATACTAATTAAAACTTTTTTGATAATGGTAGAAATTAAGGGGAATTATGACGAATTGCATACAGCTATTGAATCTCAAAAATCAATAGAAAAAAAAGAAAAAAAGAACAGTCAACTATTAGATAGTTTTAAATATTTTTTTAACGAATCGCTTGATTTGATTTGTATTTCAGATTCAGAAAGTAATCTTAAAGTTTTAAATTCGGCTTTTTCAAGACTATTGGGGTATTCTAAAAAAGAGTTACTCAATAGTCCTTTTACAAAGTTCGTTCACGATGACGATGTTTATACTACCAACCTAGAAATTTTAAAATTGAATTCTGGGATTACTACAATTCATTTTGAAAACAGGTGTTTAAAAAAAGACGGAACTGTACTTTATATACATTGGTGGGCAAAAAAAGATCCAAAAACAACTCAGATTCATTATATCGGTAGAAATATCACTGAGTATAAGAAAAGTCAGAAAAAATTAAAAAATAGTGAGAATTTATTAAATGATGCTCAGAAAATTGCAAAAATTGGGAGCTGGGAATTCAATTTAGAAACTCAAAAATTGAATTGGTCTAATGAATTGTATGCGATATTTGAAATTGAAAACAAACCAAATCCAAACTTGTATCAAGAATATATTGCACGGTTTTCTCCCGAAGACTTTGAGATTTTACAAACAAAAATTAATCATTTAATACAAACTAAGGAATCTTATGAAATTGAGCATAAGATATTATTACCTAATAATCGATTCAAATGGGTTTTCGGAACTGGAATCCCAATTGTTAATGATGAAGGAAAAGTTATCATTATCAAAGGAATAGCACAAGATATCACCGAAAAAAAATTAATTAACGATACTTTAAAAGCCAAAGAACAAGCCGAAATTGCCAATAAAGCCAAAACGGAATTTATAGCGAATATGAGTCATGAAATCCGAACACCATTGAACGGAATTATAGGATTTACAGAATTATTAATCAAGACAAAGCTCGATAAAACGCAACTAGAATATACCAATACTATTAACAAATCGGCTGTAATATTGATGGATATTATTAATGACATTTTGGACTTTTCAAAAATTGAATCTGGAAAACTTGAATTAAATACGGAAGAAATAGATTTATTTGAACTTTTACATCAGGTAATTGACCTTTTCAAATACCAAGCTATTCAAAAAAATATTGATTTAACCTTAAAAATAGACAAACACATTCCGCAAAATATTTTCGCTGACGGTGTTCGATTGAAACAAATTATCGTCAATTTGTTAAGCAATGCGATTAAATTCACCGATTCAGGAAGTGTGAATTTGATTATTTCACAGCTGAAATCCGAAAATGATTTGGTAAAACTGCAATTTTCTGTTAAAGACACTGGTATTGGAATTAAAGAAAATAACCATCACAAAATATTTAATTCCTTTGTACAAGAAGACAATTCTGTATCCCGAAAATATGGAGGAACTGGTTTGGGACTTCCAATTTCCAATCAATTATTAGGATTAATGAACAGTAATCTACAATTAGTTAGTAAAAATGGAGATGGAAGTACTTTTTTCTTTGTTGTTGATTTCAAAAAAGGAACTACGAAACATAAATCTTTACCAACATTTGCGACTTTAGAAAACGAAGAAGACAGTCTTTTCAATATTGATCATTATGAAGTGACCGTTTTAATTGTAGAAGATAACAAAATCAATATGTTATTGGCGAAGACATTAGTTCAAAAAATAATTCCAAATTGCAATATTGTGGAGGCATTTGATGGAAGTCAGGCAGTTAAGAAAGTTTTAAATGAAAAAATAGATTTAATTTTAATGGATATTCACATGCCAATAAAAAACGGTTATGAAGCTGCTATGGAAATTAGAAAATTTAATACTACTAAAAGAATACCAATAATTGCTTTAACTGCTGGTGTTTTTAACGGTGAAAAAGAAAAATGTTTGGCTGCAGGAATGAATGATTTCCTTTCAAAACCTATCGTAAAAAAAGATTTAGAAAATATATTATTGAAATGGTTGAAATAAAAATCTACCCTAACCAACCGTCTCGATCCAAGCTTCTGTATTGAATGGCTTCGGCAATATGCGAAGAAACAACGGTTTCCGCAGCTTCCAAATCAGCAATGGTTCGCGCCACTTTAAGGATTCTGTCGTACGCTCTTGCCGAAAGATTCAACCGTTCCATAGCTGTTTTTAATAACTGTTTTGACACTTCGTCAAGCGCACAAAATTCTCTAATTTGCTTAGAACTCATTTGAGCATTGTAATGTACTTTTTCCATTAATTCAAATCTTGCGGTTTGAATTTCACGAGCTGCAGTAACTCTTTTTCGAATATCAACGCTACATTCTGATTTTCTATCGTCTGATAATTTTTCAAAAGGAACGGGTGTAACTTCAATATGTATGTCAATTCTATCTAATAATGGTCCTGAAATCTTACTCAAATAGCGTTGCATTTCGTGAGGCGAAGAGGTTTGTGGAGAATCTGGATCATTGAAAAAGCCACTCGGACTTGGGTTCATACTTGCAACCAACATAAATGAAGATGGATATGTTACTGTGAATTTCGCTCGTGAAATAGTAACTTCTCTGTCTTCCAAAGGCTGCCGCATTACTTCCAAAACGTCTCGTTTAAATTCTGGTAATTCATCTAAAAATAAAACGCCATTGTGCGCCATAGAAATTTCTCCTGGTTGCGGATAACTCCCTCCGCCTACTAACGCGACATTCGAAATTGTGTGATGTGGACTTCGAAAAGGGCGTTGATTCATCAAACCTACTTCTTTCAATTTTCCAGCAACACTATGAATTTTGGTAGTTTCAAGTGCTTCTCGCAACGTCATTGGAGGTAAAATACTTGGTAATCGTTTGGCAAGCATAGTTTTTCCTGCTCCTGGAGGTCCAATTAAAATTATATTATGTCCGCCAGCAGCCGCAATTTCCATACATCTTTTGATACTTTCTTGACCACGAACATCTGAAAAATCGAATTCTGGGAAATCTAATGTTTTGTTGAATTCGGCTCGTGTGTCTATAATTGTAGGTTGCAATGTTCCTTTTCCTTCCAAGAAATCAATGACTTCTTGCACGTTTTCGACTCCATAAACATCTAAACCACTAACAATTGCTGCTTCTTTTACGTTTTGAATTGGAAGAAAAAAACCTTTAAATCCTTCTTCTTTTGCTTTTATGGCAATGGGCAAAGCACCTCGAATGGGCTGCAAACCGCCATCAAGTGACAATTCCCCCATAATAATATATTTATCGGATTCAGTAGTTTGAATTTGTGACGAAGCAACTAAAATTCCAATTGCCAAAGTCAAATCATAGGCAGAGCCTTCTTTTCGTAAATCGGCAGGAGCCATATTTATGGTGATTTTTTTGCCAGGCATGGCGTACCCATTATTTTTCAAAGCAGCGGCAATTCGGTAACTGCTTTCTTTGATGGCATTATCGGGCAAACCAACAAGGTGGTAACCAATTCCTTTGTCAATGTTGACTTCTACAGTTATTGTTGTGGCTTCAACGCCAAAAACGGCACTTCCAAATACTTTTACTAACATGGCGAATACTTTATATTTTGTCTAAAGTAACACTATTTTTATTAGAATATTGATTTTATTGATTAATAATAAAATATAAGTTAATTTATAATAATAATTCCAACCTATAAAGTTGGATTTACTATCATTTTTTAAAATTTGAAATTCTTGATTTAGCATTTTTTCAATTAATTAAAATAATAACCTTTAATTCACAAAACTAAAAAAAACAATATATTTGCATTAACTAAACTCCCTCTTAGCTAAATTTAACTTTAGTTTAAATACATTCAATTCCATATATTTCAATTTACAGCCTACCTAAAAATCAAATCGTATTTAATGCTTTTTTGTGAATTTTCATACGTATTTAAAGCTGAGAGAACTATGAAGATTAACCAATGGAAAGATTTAAAAAAGGTATTATGCTCTTTTTATTGCTCATTTGCAATACCGTTTTATTGGCTCAGCATAAAAATGTTTTCAAACTACCATTTCCTCAACAATACGTAACTATTGATAAAATCATTGATACTTTAACGCTTCAAGATTCAAAATCAGCATTAAAAAAACTGAAACAACTTGAATTACAAGCTTATGAAACAAATGTTGAATTGTCGATATTGAATTATAAAAGGTCAGAAATTCGATACCGATACATTCGAACCATCGGATATGAAAAACGTCCAATACTCAATCAACTTATACAAGACTCAGAGAAACTTATTTCTACTATTGACGAACAGCAGTACCCTGTAATAGCTGCATTATTACATTTTCAAATTGGTAATTCTCTTGATTATCAAAAATATAATTACAAAGAACAATTTAAACATTATCTAAAAGCGTATGATTTGTTTAAAAATATACCCTTAAAATTATTTCCTTACAGATACTATAGTCAGTACGCAATAGCTTTAGCGTATTACCAGTTTGGAGAATATGAAAAGGCAATTTCTCTTAGTAATGAAGTTGAATCTTTATTTCCGAAGAAGGATTTTAATTCAATTTTGACGGTAAATTTAATAGGTTTAAGTTATTTAGAATTGAAAAAATACGATCAAGCCATTCTTTCATTTAAATGGATATTAAAAAACAAAAAGTATGCTTTAAATCCAAATGCGTGGAAAGGAATTTCTCTGTGTAATTTAGGAAATGTTTATTATAATGAAGGAAATACTACTAAAGCCAAATACTATTTAACGCAAGGAATTCAAATTGTAAAGCAAGAAGAAGTATTTGATAATCTTGCTTCTGCATCAATAGTATTGGCGAAAATTTATATCGCACAAAACAACAGTTCAGAAGCAAAAAGATATTTAGATATAGTAAATTCAGTAATTAGCAAAATAAGTTCCACGAAACTTTCTTACAATTTAAACAAAATTTTGTCTGATTATTACCAATTCGAAGGCAACAGTAAATTGTCTTTATATCATTTGCAATTGGCAAATACTTACAAAGACAGCCTAGATATTTCGACAAATTTAAATAAAAGATTCAAAGCCGAAATGAATTTTGAAAATGAAAAGCACACACTGATTGTAAATAAAATTAAGAATCAACGAATAATTGAGGTTATTTTATTCCTTTTTACATTACTATTTTTGACAACCCTTTTCATTTTTTACGATCGAAGTAAGTTGAAACTTAAAATTCAACAACAAGAGTTACTAGATAAAAATAAAACAATGGCATCCGAATTAGAATTTGCGTATCTGAAATTGGATGAGTTCACTCAAAGTCGCCTTCATAAAGAGATTGATAATCAAAATAATGTTGACAATTCTAATAAAGAGAGTATTGTATCGCAGTTAGTTTATGATAGTAATTTATATACTGATGACGACTGGACAGAATTTAGAAGTCTTTTTGAAAAGGCTCATCCTGGGTATCTTCTTCGTATTAAAGATAAATTACCAAAAATTTCAGTTGCCGAATTACGATTTATGGCGGTGCATAAATTGAATTTGAATACGAATGAAATGGCACTTATTTTGAACATTTCACCAGATGCTGTTCGTAAATCTAAGAAACGACTATCACTTAAAATAACTCAAAACCTGAATCAATCTTTTGACGAATTTACTAATTCTATTATGTAGATAACACCTAATAATCTTTATTTGTTTATCAAATTCAGTTAGATTTATTTCTTTTTTTAATTTAATATCCTGAATTACAGCCGCTTTTATATTTTTAAAATAATCAAATAATTAACATTTTTCTTTTGTCTTGTTTTTGTCTTGTATTACTTTTTTTTAATTTATTATAATTGCAATATCAAATTATTCCCTCATTAACAATTAATATAATTATGAAAAAAATCTTACTTTCTTTACTTGTCTTTGCATTTTCTTTAAAAGGATTCGGTCAAAATTATAAAGCTATACCTCTTGAAATTAGTTCAAAAGAATTCAGAGATATAGATTTAAAAGGTGATGTTTCAAAGAGGCTTTCAAAAAACTTCTTAAGCTATTCGTTATTTACATTAGATACTAAAAACCTTAAATCGTTTGCCCGCAAAAATAAAAAGGGTAAAATCCAATTTGATTTGTCACTTCCTAATTTGTCAAGCATTAATATTACAATTGTAGAAAATGATATATTAAGTGCTGATTACAAATTAGTAGTTGCAACAGATAAAGGGAGAGAAGTATTTGAAAAAAAAGAATGTATTACTTATAGTGGTAGTATAACTGACCAATTAGAAAATACTATTAGACTGACACTTACCGATGATATAATTCATGGAGAAATTAAGATTAATGATAAAGATTATTTTATAGAACCTTTGCAATATATTGTTGATAGCAAACCAAATACTATTTTTGTTTTATACGAAAAGAAGGATGTTATTGAAGATCCATTAAATACTTGTGGCGCTATTGAGGTTGAAAAAGAGATACAAAAAACAGCTACAAATACGAATCGTCCTGGATATAATTGTTATAGAGTACGAATGGCAATTGCCACTGATTTTTCTGCATATACTGCTTTGGGAGGAACTGTTAATTATGCCTCCACTCATAGTATTGCTTTAATGAATTTATCAGCTCCTTATTTTTCAAATTCTCAGTTTAACACTAATGTTGATTTAGTACTTGTAGGACAATATATTTCTACTTCATTAGCCACAGACCCCTACACATGCAGTGGTTGTACTTTAACCACAGGGATTGATATTAATACACAGCTACCAAACTTTGGGACTTGGGCTAAAAACGGAAATTTTGGTTTTTCATTTGACTTGGCTCATAACATAACAAATCGATATAATTCAGGAACTATTGGGTTAGCCTATGTTGGAACAATTGGATTGACACAATATAACACAGGTGTGAGTAGTATGTCTTCAAGTCCTACTTGGTTAACTTTTATTCATGAAGTAGGTCATAATTTTGGTTTGAGTCATACTTTTCAACTTGGACAAGGAACTACTGGGGGTTTTATGGATTATGGTGATGGAACTATAAATGGTGCTTACGGATGGAATTTGACTTACAGTTCTACTGAATATGAAAATGAGGTGTATCGTGCAGCAAATGCAGTTCCGTCGGTCTGGCAAACTCGTCTTTCTTCATGTAATGCTATTGGAGCAACCGTAACCGATTTTATAAGTAATAAAGATATTCAATGTATAGGAAGTTCTGTACAATTTCGAGATAATAGTTTAGGAGGGCCAACTTCCTGGAGTTGGACTTTCCAAGATGGAACGCCTGCCAGTTCAACTGATACCAATCCTTTAGTTAGTTTTTCCACATCTGGAGTTAAATTGGTAACGCTTACTACAAATAATGGGAATGGCTCCACTACCAAAACAAAAAACATATATGTTCCTGCTTCAATAACAACTGCAGCTTGCGTAAATTCTGGAGTTATGGCAAGCACTATTGCTAATGATTTAGGACCAACAAAATTTATTTTAAATACAATAAATAAATCTTCGGGCGGCTCTCGAACTGACGGAAATAAGTATTTTGATTATATGTGTTCTGATAATACCGTTTTAGCTGCAAATAACTCCTACAATGTTACCATAAAAAATAATTATGCTAGTGTAAAATTTCAGTTTTTTATAGATTATAATGATGATGGTGATTTTTTAGATGCTAATGAAACTATTTATAATGGAGATAGTTCAAGTACTTCTGGCTCGGTTACTTTTTCATTTACAACCCCATCTTCACTTCCTAAATTAAATAAGCTTTTGCGAGCTCGGATCTTATCCGTTCCCTCAAGTTTTCTGACAACTGTTAATTCTTGTTACAATCCTGGAGAATTTGGTCAAGTTGAAGATTATGGAATAGTATTTGAATGTTCCTCAACTGTAGTTCCAACTTTTACACCAATAGCTACTATTTGTAATGGAGGGACAATAACATTGCCAACAACTTCAACTAATTCAATTACAGGAACTTGGTCGCCCGCTATAAATAATACTGCAACTACAACCTATACTTTCACTCCAACATCAGGTCTTTGTGCATCAACTACAACTTTAACGGTAGGTGTAAATCAAATAAAAACCGCAACTTTATCATCAACAGTAGGAACGAATTCCCAAACCAAATGTATTTCAACTGCAATCACCGCTATTACCTATACAACTACTGGTGCTACTGGTGCAACTTTTAGTGGTTTACCTTCAGGCGTTACAGGGAATTGGACAGCCAATATAGTAACCATTAGTGGTACGCCATCGGTAGCAGGAACTTATAATTACACCATAACTTTAACGGGTGGTTGTGGCACAGGTACAGCAACGGGTTCAATAATTGTGAATGCAGGTGCGACGGCAACCTCAGGAGGTCCAAATACTGTTTGTAAATCATCATCTCCAGTAGCTTTTGCACTAACTGGTGCAAGTATTGGAGGAAGTGCCACAACAGGTGCATGGTCTATTATTTCAGGTGGAGGAGCTTTAAGCAGTACCACTCAAACAGCAACTCCTGCCTCAGTTACCTATACACCAGCTGTAAATTATTCAGGAACAGTTACCCTTCGTCTTACTTCAAATTTTGGAACAAGTTGTAGCGCCGCTATTGCTGATAGAGTGGTTAATGTTTTAACAGCACCAACAGCAACTGCAGGAGAACCAAATACAGTATGTCTGTCAGCTTCACCTATTGCTTTTGCATTAGCTGGGGCAAGTGTTGGAGGTAGTGCAACAACGGGAGCATGGTCAATTGTTTCTGGAGGTGGCACATTAAGCAGTACTGCACAAACAGCAACACCTGCATCAATAACATACACTCCACCAGCAAATTTTACGGGAACGGTAACATTAAGGCTTACATCAAATACTGGAACAGGTTGTACTTCAGTTTCAGCGGATAGAATAGTAACAGTTACATCAAGTCTTACAGCAAGTGTTAGTATCACATCAGATGCTGTTAACAATATAATTTGTGCAGGATCAACTGTAACTTTTACAGCATCACCTACAAATGGTGGACCTATACCATCATTCCAGTGGAAACTAAATGGAACTGATGTTGGAACAAATAGCACAATTTATACAATTCCCTCTTTAGCAAATGGTGATATCGTAACAGTGGTAATGACTCCAGATGCTGCATTTTGTTCAACAAATTCTTCTGCAACAGCTATTCCGATAACAACATCGGTAACCCCAACAACATCTCCAATTGTAACCATAGAATCTAGCAGTACTAATGGTACTACTTATTGTGCTGGTTCTGATATAACATTTCACGCGATTACAAATAATGCAGAAAATCCAACTTTTCAATGGAAAGTTAATGGCAACTTTGTTCAAGGGGATAATGACTATCTCTATACATATTCATTGGCAAATGGATATAATGTTTCAGTTGAAATGACAGTCACTAACACTTGTGTATTAAGTTCAGTTGTTTCAGATAATATGACGGTTGAAATAAAAGAGGTTGGATTTGCAGATGTTATGATCATGGGCAGTGTTGCTGAAGGAGATTTAATCTGTTCATCAGCCTATGCAAGTTTTACAGCTTATCCTTACAATGGAGGAGATAACCCAACTTTCAAATGGAAATTGAATGGTGAAATTGTAGGAGATAATAGCATTTTTTATGCAAATACAACATGGAACAATAACGATGCACTGACAGTCGAAATGACTTCTAATGCAGTTTGTTTGTCAAATCCAATAGTAACTTCACCTCTTATTACAATATCTGTTAATCCTTCCTTGTTTGCAGAAGTAAGTATTTCTTCAAATGCTGATAACAATACAATTTGTGCAGGTACAAGTGTGATCTTTACTGCAAATCCAACCAATGGCGGTCTCTCTCCATCATATCAATGGAAATTGAACGGATTTGATGTTGGTACAAACAGCAATACGTATACAAATCCTTCATTATCTAATGGAGATATTGTAACCGTGGAGATGACTTCTAATGCAACACCATGTTTAGCAGGATCTCCTGCTTTAGCAATTGGGATAACAACTACTGTTAATAACTGCAACCAAACCAGATCCGCAGTATTGTCTCTTCAAGCGGGTGATGAAACTATTTGTAATGGAAATCTTGCACATTTAATTATCACTGCTACAGGCACGGGACCATTTTCAGGTATGATAAATGGAACAATTCCATTTGAAGGAAATACAAGTCCTATAGAATGGCTCGTTGAGCCTTGGGAAACAACGACATTTACCATCACAGAGATATCTGATGCGAGTGGCCCAATTGATGCAAGTCAAATTTCTGGTCAGGTTCAAGTAATCGTTAACGATTGTAACCAAACCAGGTCTGCTGTATTGTCTCTTTTGGCTGGCGATGAAGCCATTTGTAATGGAAATCTTGCACATTTAATTGTTTATGCTACAGGAACGGGATTATTTTCAGGTATGATAAATGGAACAATTCCATTTGAGTCGTATGAAAGTCCGATAAATGTTCCTGTCGAACCTGGTGAAACAACTACATTTACCATAACTGAAATATCTGATGCGAGTGGCCCAATTGATGCAAGTCATATTTCTGGTCAGGTTCAAGTAATCGTTAACGATTGTAACCAAACAATATCTGCTGTATTGTCTCTTCAGGCTGGCGATGAAACCATTTGTAATGGTGACATAGCCCATTTGAGTATTGCGGTTACTGGTACAGGACCTTGGTTTGGAACATTATCTGATGGTACTGGTTTCTCAGGAAGTGATAATCCGTTATTGTTAACAGTCACCCCAACTACAAATGCAACATATACTATTGCTACTTTATCTAGCGAAACGGCTACAGCGAGTACAGAAAATTTAAGTGGTAGCGTAACAATTACAGTTAATCAACCTACAATCGAGCGAACTGTTGCTACTTCTTGTGGAATGTATATTTGGGAAACCGGAAATCGTTCTGATTATATGACTTCAGGAACTTACAGTTATACAGAAAATTGTGTAGAGCACATTCTTGAATTGACAGTAAATCAACCTACAATAGAGCGAACTGTTGCAACTTCATGTGGTATGTATATTTGGGAAAACGGAAATCATTCTGATTATTTTGAAACTGGAACTTATAGTTATACAGAAAATTGTGTAGAACACATTCTTGAATTGACAGTAAATCAACCTACAATAGAGAGAACTGTCGCTACTTCTTGTGGTATGTATATTTGGGAAACCGGAAATCATTCTGATTATTTTGAAACTGGAACTTACAGTTATATCGAAAATTGTGTAGAGCACATTCTGGACTTGACTATCAACAGCAATACTATAACATCACAACCTATAAATGCTACTATTTGTAAAGTTATAGGAGGAACTGCTTCACTTTCAGTAGCGACATCAGCAGCTACTGCAACTTATAAATGGTACACTCAAGCATTGGCGACAGCCACAACAGGCGCATGGTCAGTAGTGGCAAATAATGCCAATTATTCTGGAGCTACCACCGCTACATTAAATATTACTAAAACTACTTTAACGCTACCTGCAACAGGTACTAAATACAAAGTAGTAATTACAAATTCTTGTGGTACTGTAACTTCAAATATAGTTTCCATTACTGATTTTACCATATTATCTAAAGCAGCAGCTATTACCGTTGTAGGAACATTATCACCTTTATTGACAACCTGTCAAGGAAACAGTGTGAATTTATCTTTGGCAGCAGGAAGCATTGGAAACATCCATTGGCAGTCTTCAACAGATGGAGTTAACTATTCTAATGTTGGTGAATTAATTGCACAATCAGCCCTTTCGGCAACCAATTCAGCAATGTCATTTAATACAGGTGTTTTAACACAAACTACTTGGTTTAGAGTGGTTGCTTCAAATGGTGTTTGTAATGCTGTAAATGGAACCGCAATTAAAATAACTGTTAGTTCTCCAGTAACAACTGGAAGTATTAATGGTGGTGATGTAACAGTTTGTGCGCCATTAACTACTGGATTTGATACTAGTGGAACTGCCTTAACAGCAGCTATTACAAATAGTACAACACTTACTTTAAGTGATTATACTGTGGGAGCTACTATTTTATGGCAAAAATCTACTAACTATGTAAATAGTACAGGTGCCACTCAGGTATGGGCAGCAGCAGGAAGCACAACAAATACTTTAACAGCAAGTGCTTTAACGGTAAACACATGGTATAGAGTTCAACTTACTAATGGAGCTTGTAAAGATTTTACAGTTCCTGTAAAAATAACAGTTTCTCCTTCTGCTAAAGCGGGAGTTATCACAAGTGCGGCATCAGTTTGTACTGGAGGAGATATCACCTTTACTTCTGCAGCTTATACTGGTACTTCAATTCAATGGGAAGTTTCAACAACTTCAGCATTAACAGGCTTTACGCCAATAGCTGATGCCAATCAACTTACTCTTACAATGAATGCAGTTTCGTATGCACCATTATCTAAATTTTATGTTAGAAATGTTGTAACAAGTGGAAATTGTACATTGGCTAGAAGTGCTGCTAAAACCATTACTGTAAATCCATTGTCTGTTCCTGGAACAATAAAAGGTGGCGGAACGATTTGTTCCGGTTCGAATGCAACTTTATCTGTTGCAGGTAATACAGGAACTATTCAATGGCAGTATTCATTAGATGGTGTAGAATTTAAAACAGTTCCTTACTGGAAAACAGTAGCGGCTGTTCCAACATTCTTTAACCCAGATAATGCAACTTCATTTTCAACGGCAGTTTCAACAGGAATAGCAGCAACGTATATTGCTTCTAATATTACTGCAGACACTTATTTTAGAGCAAAAATCACAAGTGGTGCATGTTCTGTTGCCTATTCTAATGCGGTTCAATATACAATTGGAACTGCTGCAGTTGCTGGAACATTAACAGCTGTAAATGAAATAGTTTGTAAAGGAGCAGGAACCACGTTGACTTTAACAGGTTCAGTTGGTTCAATCAAATGGTTGAAATCAACAAACTATACTGCAACTTCGCCAACATGGTCTGCAGTTACTACTTCGACTACAGGAACATTAGCAACTGGAATTCTATCAGTAGCAACGGCTTATAAAGCTGAGGTTACTATTGGTACTTGTTCAACAGAAACTAGTCAAGTTTTTCCAGTTATGGTATTTGCTGCACCGTTGGCAAAAACAATAACCGCAAATGGAACGTCACCATCAGGAGCTTCATCGGCTTTGGCAATTTGTACATCTTCAATGTCAAAAATATTGACAATTGGAGCGGGTTCAATTGGAACAATCCAATGGCAAAAATCAACGACATCTACCTCTTCAGGATTTGCTGATATTACAGATGCAACCGGAACAAGTTATTCAATAACCAATCCAACAGTAGGTGTAAATTACTTTAGAGCGAAGTTTACTAATTCTTGTGGAGTTTCAGTATTTGGAACTGCATTTACAGTACATTACAGAGAGTGTGCTCCTACAAAAGCAATTACTTCATCTGTACTTGCAAAAACTCCGTTTGCGGTTGTATCTTATCCAAATCCATTCTCTAGCAACTTCAACTTGAATGTAACTACTTCAAGTTCAGAAAAAGTAGAAGTAGTTGTTTATGACATGATTGGAAGACTTTTGGAAAAACACCAAGAAAATGTTTCGGAAATCAATACTTTAGAAATCGGTACTAGCTATCCAGCTGGAGTTTACAATGTTATTGTAACGCAAGGAATGGAAGTTAAAACGGTTCGAGTGATTAAGAGATAATTGCAAATAATACTTATGAAACCTGTTCAATTTTTGGACAGGTTTTTTTTTGCCTTTATTGAATTTGCTGAAAATAATAAGCGATAAATATTTTTAAAAATACTTCTAAAAATTAAATTTTAAAAAACAGATTTGATGTAAATCCTAACAAATAGTAATCTTGTTTCAAATGTGTGGATTTTATAAAATAGTACAACAAATGGCTCACATAAAAAAGTTGGGGATAAGTTATAGATTTGCATAAAAAAAGCAAATGGATTTTTCAATATTTTCCTCCTTTTTACCCCAAGGGTTATTAACTCATTTTGACATTGTTGATTTCAAAGAATTGGGTGATTTACAAACAAAAAATGATTGTTTTTATATCTATTTAGATGAGAAAAACATACTTCCAAAAGACTTCAAAAACGCTGAATTTGAGTCTAAAGGTTTTTACGAAAGAACAATAATACAAGATTTTCCCATACGAGGTAAAGCTGTTTATTTAGGGATAAGAAGACGGCGATGGCGTAATAAATTTGATAAGTCAATAGAAGTGAAAAGTGATTATTCTTTTATAGCTGAAGGTTCAAAATTAACAGTTGAGCTTTCGGCTTTTTTAAAAGATACAGGTAGAGACCCGAGAAGATACGATAAGTAATATTGCCAGTTATTACTGCATAAAAGCCAATTTACTGCAACGTCATTACAAGAAAAAAATCAGTGGCTTTAAGGATTGGGGACAGTTAAATCACTCCGAAGATTATTTGATTTATCCCCAAAATATAGGCGAACATTTAAGCATTGACGAGTTAAGTTTGTCAAAAGGAGAACTCTATACTTTTGTTACCAATAAAAATGGAAAAGGAAAGAAAAAGACACTTGTGGCTATTATCAAAGGAACTAAAAGTCAAGATATTATTGATGTTCTAAACAAAATTCCGTTAGAAAAAAGAAAATCAGTAAAAGAAATAACCCTTGATATGGCAAACAATATGCAGTTAGCTTCAAGAATGTGTTTCCCTGAAAGTTATCTTGTTACAGACCGTTTCCACGTTGTGAAACTAATAATGGAAGCACTGCAACACTTAAGAATAAAATACCGATGGGAGGAAATTGAAAAAGAAAACCAAGCCATAAAAACGGCTAAAGAACAAGGCGTAAAATACGTTCCATTTACTTTTGAAAATGACGATACCCCCAAACAATTATTAGCTCGCAGCCGCTACATTATTGCTAAAAAAACAAATGATTGGACGCAAAACCAAAAGATAAGAGCTGAATTACTATTCAAAAATTATCCTCTTTTACATAAAGCTTATAAACATACTCTTGAGTTCAGAAACATTTATGAAGAAACATCAAGAGAACTCGCCAAAGAAAAAATATTGAACTGGATAGAGAAAACCAAACTATTAGAAATGAACGTTTTTAATACCGCGGCAAACAGCTTAAAATATCATTTGGAAACCATTTTGAACTTCTTCATAAAAAGACATACAAATGCAAATGCGGAATCATTTAACTCTAAAATAAAACTCTTTAGAGCAAACCAAAGAGGTGTAGTAGATGTCAAATTCTTTCTCTTTAGAATGGAGAAACTTTTTGCCTAATCCCCAGAAAATTTATGTGACCCATTAAAACATATTAAAACCTAAATTTATGAAAAAAAATATTTTTCCATTAGCATTTATTTTTATTTCAACATTTGCATTTTCTCAAAATTCTGATTGGTCAAAAACTGACAGAAATAATGTTTTTGAAGAATGTATGAGTGCAACTTCAAAATAAAAAAACATTTCAAAAGAACAACAAGAAAGTTTATCGCTTTGTTTTCATGAAGAAATTACAAAACAATATTCAAAAAAAGAATATCAAGCAAAAATAGAAGTTGAAATAAACAGAATTCAACAAGCAACTATTTCACTTTGCGCAAAAAACATTGGAGTAAATATTGAAAATGCTCAAAAACTCGAAAAGGAAAAGAGTAAACTCAACGAAGGTAATTTTACTCGAAAAGATTTGATTGGAGTTTGGAGAGACGAAAGTTGCAAAATATATATGAATGAAGATGCAACATATTTAGTGAAATGGGATAACGGAAAATCTGCATCTGGAAAATGGTGGATTAATGAAGTTAAAGAAGTAATCTTTCAAAACTTATCAAGATTAAGAATTACTTCAATTAGTACTGACGAATTCAAATTTGAACAAGTAATTGTAACAGAAACTAATTTTTGGGGAACTGTAAAAGGAACAAAAACGAATTCTTATACAGCGACAAGAATTGAATAAATAAAAAACCGATCTGCCAACCTCCGGCTTGCAATATGAAGGGTTTTAGGCTTAATTTAAAGTTGGTCTAGTACTTGGGGATTTTGCGCTTAACCAAAAAATAAATCTTAACTTAATACCCAAAACCAGCAAAAACTCGCGGACGTTGGCGTTAATGCGCGAGCCGAATCGGAAAATAACGCAATTCTAACAATGAAAGAAAACTATCTTAAAATTGAAAATAAATATCTTCCAATAATCAATCTATTGGGAGATGAAAGTTTTTTAAAAGATATTGAAACTACATATAAAGGTTTTATAACTTGTTTAGGGAACTTGAATGAAAAACCTAAAGTATTATTCTTGGGAATTAATCCAGGTCCAGGAGCGTATAATGAAATGAATTATAAGAAAGAAAAAGTAAGATACCCGAAAAGACTATTTTCTCATAAACCTATTACACAATTAGATTGGCTTAAAGATGGAAATGCTCGTCGTGACAATATCAATTCTATAAATCATAAATGGTATAAGCTAAATGAGCAAGTCAATAATTCATTTGTAAAAAGAATGATTGATTTTTTTTTTCAAATATTATAATTTGGAGGATAATGAAAACATAAATTATGATGAAATAGAGACAAAAATTAATTCCGATTTTTTTTACTGGAATATTTGCCCAATTGCAACGATAAATACAATTGATTTAGATACAATATTGGAGAAAATTTCTAAAAGAAATATTGTCATTAACGGGAAAGAAATCAAAACTAAAAAAGATTTACAAAATTTCTTTCGCCAACGAACAATCGAATTAGTTCACTTACTAAATCCAGAATTAATTGTTTGTCTTGGCACGAAAGCATTTAAGGACTTAACTTTTAACACATATTCAAAATCAAATGATGTAACAAAACTAAACCACATTAAATTACGTGTTAATGATGAAGTGGTTTATAAAACATTTGTTGTCTCAAGAAATGGAAATTGGGAAAGTAAAATTAAAAATTTAGGTTCACATTTAAATAAGTACTACCGCTAACAGTTAGAGTTTTGTTGTATGCTAATTCCCCCGCTCCAGTGCGAATCCTTTCTCGTGGTTTTCGAAAATATAAAGTCATCAAGAGCCAACAGTACTAATCCTAATCCTCACTTTTTGCCACAGATTCACAGATTTTTTTTAAACCTTTGCGCCCTTTGCGTATACCTTTGCGCCCTTTGCGGTTAAAATAAATTTGTAGGAAAACATAATCAACAAATAACCGAATTAACAAAAAAATCAAATAAAAAAAATTTAGCCCTGATGGAAGCGGTATCTCTTGCGGAGGAACGGAGCAAGACTATAGCGGACAGCAGGAATTGCATCTTCTGAAAAAGAAAGACAATTCGCTCCAAATAACACTTTTGAAGATTTTCTAAAAAAATAAATTTTCAAAATGCACTAAAACGGAAGGATTTATAAGAACAATGCAAAAAACACCCGCTACAATTAAGAATTTCAGAACATTGTGAAGTAGTAAAAATTGTTCTTTTGTAGTTGATTTCCATAAATAAAGTAAAAAGAAAATCAGAACAATCAAGCAAGAATAAAAATACATATCCATATAGCCAATGTCGAATTTTTCTATTAAAATGTAAACTGGAATCACAGTTAATACAGTCAAAACAGTAATGATTTTTTTGGAAATTGTTTCGCCGTATAAAATGGGAATTGTTTGGTAATCATTAGCCAAATCGCCTTTGATGTTTTCCAAATCCTTTATCATTTCACGAATTAAGAGCAATAAAAACAAGAAAGCGGCGTGTGCAAGAATGACTTCATAGAAATTTTTGTAATATAAAAGTATGGCAAAGAAGGGCAAAACCGCCATGAATGTTGCCATTAAATTCCCTATAATTACGAATTTTTTGACTTTATGCGAGTAGAACCAAATCAGAAATATGTAAACGGAAAAGAATAAAAAAGCCCGAAAGGAAACTAAAAAAGCTAAAAAAGCAACTACAAAATTGAGTGTAAAATAAACCCTAAGTTTGGTTTGCTGACTTACTAAACGGTCTAAAATGGATTTATTTGGACGGTTGATTAAGTCTTTTTTGCTGTCGTAAAAGCTGTTGATTATATATCCCGAAGCAATGGTTAATGCCGAAGCCAAAACAATAAGAAACAAATTGAAATCTAAAACCACGTTCATAGCTCTCTTTTCGGGAGCCAAAATAAATATTGCGGAAAGGTATTGCGCTAAAACGATTATTGGGATGTTATAGCCCCGAACTACAGAGAACAAACTGACAATTTTCATTATTAAAAGTTTGCTTTTTCTGCTTAACATTTCTTCAATTTTTAAATGTAATGCAATCTAAAATTGATAAACAACTTCCAATTTATAGTCTTTCAGCGACAATTTGGCTTTTTCTAAATCTTCTGTAAAACCAAGAATATAACCGCCACCGCCTGAGCCGCAAAGTTTTAAATAGTAATCATTTGAGTCAATTCCTTCTTGCCAGATGCCGTGAAATTGTTCTGGAATCATTGGTTTAAAATTATTCAAAACCACTTTTGATAATTTTTTGGTATTTTGGAATAACGATTTCATATCTCCGCCAAGAAAATTTTCAACGCAAGCATCGGTATGTTTGATAAATTGTGATTTTAACATCGTTCGAAATCCTTTGTCTTTAAGGTTTTCCATAAAAATATTTACCATCGGAGCGGTTTCTCCAACAATTCCTGAATCTAATAAAAACACAGCGCCTTTTCCGTTCAAACTTTGCGTTGGAATACCAGTTGCTTCAATATTATCTTTAGAATTGATTAGAATTGGAATGCTCAAATAGCTGTTTAAAGGGTCTAATCCTGAACTTTTCCCGTGAAAAAAAGATTCCATTTGAGAGAAAATATTTTTTAAAGTAAGTAATTTTTCTCTGGTTAAATTCTCTAAAACGGTAATTTTATTTTGAGCATATTTGTCATAAATCGCTGCTACAAGTGCGCCGCTACTGCCCACGCCGTAACCTTGTGGAATACTGGAATCAAAATACATTCCTGCTTCAACATTGTTTTTTAATTCCAATAAATCAAAAGTCACTAATTCGGGTTGTTCGGTTTGTAAGGTTTCTAAATAGGTTACAAATCGTTTCAAATTCCCATTTGATTTTATGGCTTCTTCAGAAGAATTTTTGTCGCTTTTTAGTGCGCCATTGTAAAAATTATACGGAATTGACAATCCTTTGGAATCACGAATAATTCCGTATTCCCCAAAGAGTAATATTTTTGAATAAAATAATGGTCCTTTCATTTAATGGCTAATTATAAATTATAATTACTGTATTTTCTTTATTTTCAATGGATTTTGTCTTGTGTCAAAAATTGACAATATCCTAATTTGCTTACTATTAAATTTATAATAGATAGTTGTTTGTTTTGATAAAACACACCTTCTAAGGCTACTATTAATAGTTGATTTTGGAAATGTTTCTGGACTATTTTGAATTAAATAAATAATTTTATCAAAATTTAAAATGAATTTTTCTTTTGTTTTAAAAGGAAATTCAATTTCTAAATAGTCAATTAGGTTCTGTAATTTTTTATTTGCATTTACTGAAAATGCAATGATTCTCAAGACCTATATTTTTTCATAACATCTTCAAAAAGAACAAACTCACCTCTATCAATTTGTCTATCGGATTCTTCAATTTCATCTCTTTGTTCCTGAGATAATTCCTCCCAAAAATCTTTTTTATTGGACGAAAAAATCTTTTTAACAGACGCAATTATAGATTGATCGTCAGTTTCCGCCAACATTTTTATCAGTTCTAATTTTTCTAATTGAATGTCCATAATCTAAAATTTATTATTCAAATATAATGAAAATTTACTAATTTTCAACAGCTCCAAATCCAATTTCATCACAAATGTACTGACCATTTTGACAATAGCCAACTAATTCGCTCTTAATAAATTGTAAAACTTTTTCCTTTGTTTTTTCTGGGTATAAAATATGCACGTTAGCACCCGCATCCAATGTAAAACATACAGGAATTTGAGTTTCATTTCTGAATTTCCAAATGGCGTTTATAATTTCCAAAGTGTTGGGTTTCATCAGTATAAAATAGGGAATTGAAGTCATCATCATTGCGTGTAAAGTCAAGGCTTCGCTTTCTACAATTTTGATAAATTCGGTTAAATCGCCACTTTCAAAAATAGAAATTAACGCATCTAAATTTTCGTGTGCTTGTAGGAACCGCCTTTCGGCAAATGGGTGACCGTGCATTAAATCGTGTCCAATCGTGCTCGAAACTTGTTTTTCGCCTTTGTCAACCAGCAATATTGTATCTTGATAGTTCTTGAAATTATCGTGAATTGCGTTTGGAAATTCAACTCCAAATAAATCGGAACTTCCTGAAATGTTATTGTGATTTCCCCAAACAACAACGCTTCCTTTGACACTTCTGCAAGCACTTCCTGAGCCTAATCGAGCCAAAAACGAAGCTTTTTTATAGAAATAATCATCAGTCATTTCTGTCCCGAAGTTTCGGGATAGCAATTTTTCTAAACTCATAAAATTCATTGCTAAAGCTGCCATTCCTGAAGCTGACGATGCAATTCCTGAACTGTGTGGAAAGGTATTTTGAGTGTCAATTGTGAAATGATAGTCTTTCAAAAAAGGTAAATAAACTTCAATTCGTTCTAAAAATTTCTGAATTTTAGGCTTGAAATCTTCTTTTGGTTTTCCTTCAAATAGCAAATCAAAAGAGAAATTTCCGTCGTTATTTTTTTTGGCGAAAGCCAATTTAGTTTCGGTTTTACAAGAATTTAATGTAAAACTCACGGAAGGATTTGCAGGAATTTGACTATTCTGGTCGTCTTTTTTCCCCCAATATTTCACTAAGGCAATATTACTTGGTGCACTCCACGAAAAATTTCCACTTTCTACAGAATGTTCGTATTTTGAAGGTATAAAATCGTTTGCTGAACTCATAAACGGTATTAATTTTTACAAAGATACTTTTTTTGATTTATACGTTGAATTAATTTGAATATTCCACGCAAAGTTTCCTTAAATTTGTTTTCTAAATTAAATAATTATGAACAAATATAAACGAATTTTAATTGTTGTTGCAACGTGTCTTGCGATTGGTTATTTTTCTGGAATGGCAACGAGATCAAGCGTTACTACTTGGTTTCCTAATTTAGTAAAACCAAGTTTTAATCCGCCGAGTTGGGTTTTTGCGCCTGTTTGGTCGATGCTTTATATTATGATGGGAATTGCCGCTGGATTGGTTTGGAACAGAATAGACACGAATAAAGAATTGGTAAAAAAAGCCTTGATTTTCTTTGCGATTCAGTTGGCGTTGAATGCTTTGTGGTCGATTTTGTTTTTTGGTTTGCACAACCCAATGTTGGCTTTAATTGAAATTGTCCTCTTGTGGCTGATGATTTATGAAACGTACGTTCAATTTGGAAAAATCGATAAAATTGCGGGTTATTTATTTATTCCATATCTACTTTGGGTGAGTTTTGCTTCGGTTTTGAATGCGAGTATTTGGTGGTTGAATCGAGGGTAGTGTTCAATTTTTAGTTTTTTAGTATTCAGCCGAGTACGTGTAGAAAGCATTATTTTATAGTTTTTTGAATTCAAGGTTTTTTGCAAATAAAAAATCCATCATTACCAAAGAATTATTGTTTTGAGCAACCATTTTAGATTTTGAATCGGCATTACAAAATTGTAGAAATAGTTCTATTTCTTCTGGTTTTAATTTTAAAGTTTCTATATAAAACTTCTGATTACAGCTGGTTTTAGCTAATGCTATAAATTCAATTTTTGGAGGACTAATTTTGATTTTCTCTTTTTCTTTTGCGAATAAACCGAAAATCATACCGCCAATTCGCTTAAAATCCATTCCGTTTTCTATAGTTCCATTGTTAATTCCGAGGATCTTTGGAGTTCTTGCTACTTTTTCTAAAGCTAATTGATCAAGCTTTTCTTGTTCCCATTTTGTATCTTTTTCCCATTTTATCGAAGGTATTTCTGTAATCACTACTTCCTCTAATTGTTCCGGCTTAAGGATTAATGAAATGATTTGAATATGATTATTAAGGTATTCCGATTGAACAGAAATTCTTTTGTATTCGTAAAGTTTTGATGCAAAAACTACTATATCTTCCGATTTTGCAACAATCAAAAATTCTCCAGCATTATTTGAAAAGACGCTTTTTTCTGAATTTAAGTTGATTATTTCAATATATTCAATGGGGAAATTATTGCATAGAATTTTGCCTTTGTAAACAGTTTCCGATTGTGAGAAACTGATTTGTACAATAAAAAATTGAAAGAAAATTACAAATTTGATTTGAGATAATTTCATTTTGTAAAAATATCTAAAGCAAAAAGTTAAATGGTTGATTTGACTACTAATTTCTTGTTAATCAAAGGATAAACTTCTCTTAATTTAAAGTACAAAAATGAATAATTCAGTAGCCCCGATTAAGCCGATATCCTCGTAACGAAGTGGAGAGATAAAGGCGAAAGCGGGAATTGCAATTCCTGAAATGCGGGAACAATTCGCTCCTAAATAAAATTGAGGAAAATCTAAATTGAATTGGCGACAATGAATCCGCTTGTCCACGCATTTTGGAAATTATAACCGCCCGTTACGGCATCGATATTTACAATTTCTCCAGCAAAATATAGGTTTTCGTGCAATTTACTTTCCATATTTTTGAAATTAATTTCTTTCAAATCAATTCCTCCAGCGGTTACAAATTCTTCTTTGAAGGTGCTTTTTCCATTGACTTGAAACGTGCCATTCGTTAACTGATTGGATAAATTTTGAAGTTGAATTTTAGATAAATCTGCCCATTTTGTTTCCGATTCAATGCCCGATGCGAGCACCAAACTTTCCCATAATCGGTTGGTTAAATCAAATGGCGACTTCTTGGAAACGGCTTTTTTTGCGTGTTCTAATTTTAATTCTTTGAGGGTTTTCTCGACATTTTCGGCATCTAAATCGTTCAGCCAATTCACAAAAATGGTAAATTGGTAGTTTTTGTCTTGCAAAATCCGTGCGCCCCAAGCAGATAATTTTAGAATTGCAGGTCCAGACATTCCCCAATGTGTGATTAATAAAGGGCCCGAAGTTTCGAGTTTGGTGTCTTTAACTTTCACAGAAACTTGCGCTGCAACACCTGGTAATTCTTTTATACGAGGGTCTTTAATATTGAATGTGAATAAGGACGGAACGGGCGAAACGATAGCGTGGCCAAAGGTTTGAAGCATTTCCCAGATTTTTGGATTGCTGCCTGTTGCCAAAATTAATTTCTCGGTAATGTAGGTTTCCGATTGCGTTTCGACTTTCCAAAGGGCGTCTTTTTTGAAAATAGATTGTACGCTTTGATTCGTTAAAACGGAAATTCCCAATTTTTTTGTGGCGTCTTGAAAACAATCAATTATGGTTTGCGAAGAATTTGAAACAGGAAACATTCGTCCGTCGGCTTCAATTTTCAGTTCGACTCCGTGTTTTTCAAACCATTCGACTGTATCTCCAGAGCAAAATTGATGAAATGGCCCTCGTAATTCTTTTTCGCCACGAGGATAAAATTTGACTAATTCGTTGGGTTCAAAACAGGCGTGGGTCACGTTGCATCGGCCTCCGCCAGAAATTCGCACTTTGTTGAGTACTTCGGTTCCTCGTTCTAAAATGGCAACTTTCAGCTTGGGATTTTTCTCCACAATATTGATTGCCGTGAAAAATCCTGCGGCGCCTCCACCAACAATAATTAGGTCGTAATTCTGATTCATAATTTAATTTTTCAAAGTGCTTGACTTTGATAAAGTGCAAAGGTAGCTAATACCGCCTGTTATTTCAAATTAGTCCAATAAAAATGGACTAAATGAAATATACCGCTGCATTATACCAGAACGTTTTGGATTAATTATTATGATAATTGGTATAAAATAAAAAAAGCACAAACCGAACTGATTTGTGCTCTTTTAGGTATTTTGAAATGCTTATTCGGCAATTAAAATTTTATATTCCCAAGGCTTGAAAGTTAGTTTTTGATTTTTTGAAAAAATCACTTTTTCACCTGTCATATAATCAGTGTAATTTCCATCAAATGCTATTGAAAATGTAGCTGTATCTTTAGATAAATTACCTAGATAAATTACTTTTTTAGCTCCTTTTGCTCTTTCAAATGCTACTATTTTTGCATCATTAGAAGTAGAAATTCGAGTATAAGAAGCTGGATTTTTTCCACCACTTAAAGCGCTATTTTCATTTTTAAGTTTGCCCATTTTAACACGCCATTCCCATTGCTTACCTTTTGTTTTTGGAATAGAATCTTTTTCAAAAAATTTCAAACTTTTATCCAATCCATATTCGTCACCGCTATAAACCAAAGGCATTCCTGGCGTTAAATAGGACAAAGCGGTCATCGTTTCTTCGGCATTTCCTAAACGACTTTTCATAGTTCCGTTCCAAGAATTTTCGTCGTGATTGTCAACAAAATTCATCAAAATATCATTGGCTTCATATTTTTTAGAATTATCTTTTATGTTTTTGTCCCAGTCAGCAACGGTGTTTTCGCCTTTCACAATTCTGTTCATAATATGATGCGCTTCCCATCCGTAACACATATCAAATAAATTCGATTTCAACAATTCAGGTTGCCAAGCTTCGGCAAGCATAAAAATGTTTTTCACTTTACGCAATTTTGGTATCGCATCTTGCCAAAAATCTGTTGGAACATTACTTGCCACATCACAACGGAAGCCATCAATGTTTTCGTTTTTTATCCAATGCAACATATCGCCCGTCATTGCTGCACGAAGTCCTTTATTATCATAATTCAAATCGGCAACATCGGTCCAGCCCCAAGATTTTCCATTTTCAGGGTTAATTGGATCAATTATTTCTCCTTTTTCATTTTGTGTGTAATATTCTGGATGTTGTTTTATCCAAATATGATCCCAACCGGTGTGATTTGGAACCCAATCTAAAATTACATAAATACCGTTTTCGTGAGCTGTTTTCACCATATTTCTAAAATCTTCAATGGTTCCAAATTCAGGATTTACTTTTTTGAAATCAGAAACGGCATAGTAACTTCCCAAATATTTTGACTGTTCTTCCTTAGGCATTTCACTTGCAAATTTACTGTTATCGCCACCAGTTGCTTTTCTCTTTGTTTGTGAAATTGGAAAAATTGGCATTACCCAAAGGATTTTAATTCCTAATTCTTTAAGTTGTGGAATGTCTTTTGTAAAAGCGTTAAATGTTCCTTCAGGGGAATATTGGCGAATGTTGACTTCATAAATCACTGAATTTTCTTCCATTTCTGGTTGAAAAGCAGCAATTTGTGCTGTTGAAGCTGATTTTTCAGAACTTTCTTTTTTGCAACTAATTAGCGTCGAAAGTAGTAATGCTGATAAAAGTAATTTTTTCATCTTTTAATTTTTTAAGTATTATTAGTAGAAGCGTTGCTTCGTTTTTTTTTGCCACAGATTTTCACAGATTTTCACAGATTTTCTATTGTGTAATTTGGATGAATATCTATTTCTAAACCCTGAAACAGTATGTTATTTTCCAAACATAAATTCTATGGGAATAGGTATTCTTTTTTGCCACGATGCTTCCGAATGATTTTCTCCTTCAAATTTCAAATTTTTAGAATTCGTTGTGTCGTATCCTTTTTCCTTTAGAATTTCATCAACTCGATATTCATATTTTAAATAATCGGCATCCAAAGTTTCAGTTCCGTAATCAAAATAGAGTTTATGATTTTTTGGATTTGGTAATTTTTCCTTCATATAAGAAAAAAAACTTTCAGGAATTGGATTGTTTTCAAATTCCCGAAAACCAATCCAATGCGTTGATAAACAAGCGGCTTTTCCGAACACTTGTGGATATTCGCAAATGGCATACATCGAAATTAATCCGCCCATACTTGAACCCATTATTGCAGTGTGATTTGCATCGGTGTGAACTGAAAAATTCGCGTCAACAAATGGTTTTACTTCTTCGACAATAAATTTCAAATAATTATCAGAATTAACTGCTTCAAAAGTGAAAGTATAACCGAATTTTTGTGCTTTTTCTAAAATTAAATCGTGTTGAACTTGCGTTAAATTTTCTAATGGTTTTTTCGGAAATAAATCGGTGTGACGCAAAGTTGGAATATTCCAAATGGCAACAACAATCACATTTTCAATTTTATTTTCAACTGATAATTTGGAAACTACGTCGTCAATCCTCCATTCTTGCTTGTTCCAAGTGGTTGTGGCGTCAAAAAGCATTTGCCCATCGTGCATATAAATTACGCTGTATTTTTTGCTTTTTGAATAATTTGATGGCAACCAAATATCAACCGTTCTTGGCGAAATAAATTTTGTTGGAAAACTGTCGATTCTATTTATTATTCCTTGAAATTTCTCTGAATCAATTAGTTGTTTCATCTCCATTTTGCTTTGCGCAAATGATAGTAAAGTCAAAAATAAAAATGGAATTAGAAACTTTTGCATATTATTTCAATTCTAAAATCAAAGCTGATTTTCCTTCGATTTCAATTTCAGTATTTAGGTCAACTATTTTGCCAGATAACACTTCTTTACCTGATTTGAAATTTTGAATATTTTCTTTAAATCGATTTGTTTTCAAAATTTGTTTTTCTGAATTGTTGTTGATTACAACCATTACCGTTTCTTTTTCATTGTATCTAAAATAAACATAAACATTATTTTCAGGAATATAATGCGTTGTTTTTCCTGAATGAATTACGTCTTTGGATTTTCTCCAAGTGAATAATTTAGATGAAAAATCAAAGAATTTTTGTTGTTCTGCGGTTCTTCCTTGTTTTGAAAAAGCATTGTTAGAATCGCCTTTCCATCCTCCAGGAAAATCTTTTCTAATGTCGGCATCACCTTTTCCTTTGTCGCCATTCATCCCAATTTCCGAACCATAATACAACTGAGGAATCCCTCTAATAGTTGCAATTAAGGTCATTGCCATTTGGTATTTTTTGAAATCATTTTTATAAATTTCATTAAAACGTCCTGTGTCGTGATTTTCAACAAAAACCAATAAATTATCCGGATTTGGGTATAGAAAATCATTAGTAAAATTGTCGTAAACCTGAATCATTCCTCTGTCCCAAGAAGCATTATCTTGATTGAAAACATTTCCAATTGCATCGTGCAACGTAAAATCCATTACACTTGGCAAATTGGAATTATAACTTTCAATAGCGCCAATTTTACTGTCTTTTTGCCAATAGGCCATTTGAGCTTGATTGTGCATCCAAACTTCCCCAACAATATTAAAATGTGGGTATTCATCGGTGATAGCTTTGGTCCATTTTGAAATCCCTTCTTTGTCGTTATACGAATAAGTGTCAACTCTAAAACCATCTAAATCAGCATATTCAATCCACCAAATTGCATTTTGCGTCAAGTAATTTAACACCAAAGGATTTGATTGATTTAAATCGGGCATTGATGGAACAAACCAGCCATCCATACAGTTTTTTGTGTCTATTTTGGAAGCATTTTTGTCAAATTGCGTCGTCATTCTGTAATTAGATTGCGAATAACCAGGAAATTGATGAATCCAATTATACGTTGGTAAATCGTTGTACATCCAATGTTTCCAACCCCAATGATTGGTTACATAATCCATAATATTTTTCATACCGCGTTTGTGCAATTCAGCACTCAATCGCACATAATCTTCATTGGTTCCGTAGCGAGGATCCATTTTATAAACATCAGATTGCCCGTAACCGTGGTAGGAATAATTTTCGTCATTATCTTCGCAAAGTGGCGTTGGCCAAAGTGCTGTTGCGCCAAGTTCTTTGATGTAATCTAAATTGTTGATAATTCCTTCAATATCACCACCGTGTCTTCCGCCAGGATTTGTTCGATTTGATTTTTCTGAAGTGTTTTTTGAACTGTCATTATCTGGATTTCCATTGGCAAAACGATCGGGCATAATAAGATAAATCACATCAGAAGCATCGTAGCTTTTACGATATTTAGAATTTTCTCTTCTTGCTTTTAGAGCATAATTTTGTGTAAATGATTTTTTGCCATTTTTAAATGTAAATACAAAATCTTGTGCCGCTACATTTTTTGTGTCAACGGTTACAAATAGATAATTTGGATTTTCTGTTTTTTGAATGGTTTTGATTACCAATCCACTTGAAACAGCAACTTCATTCTGAGCAATATTTTTGCCATAGAACATAATTTGAACCTCAGAAAGATTCATATCGCTCCACCAAAATGGGGGTTCAACACGGTCAATTTGTGCGTTTGAAACGAAATTGGAAAGTATCAAAAGGGCTAAAATGTATTTTTTCATAATGATTTTTATTAGGTTTTGTCAATCTGAATTCATTTCAGATTCTCCATTTAATCTTAATTGAGATGCTGAAACAAGTTCAGCAAGACAAAAGTGCGTTTTTGTTAACCTGAACTTACTCTTTGTCAATCTGAATCTACTCTTTGTCAATCTGAATTCATTTCAGATTCTCCATTTAATCTTAATTGAGATGCTGAATCAAGTTCAGCAAGACAAAAGTGCGTTTTCGTTACCCTGAACTTACTTTTTGTCAATTTAAATCTACTCTTTGTCAATCTGAATTCATTTCAGATTCTCCATTTAATCTTAATTGAGATGCTGAAAAAAGTTCAGCAAGACAAAAGTGCGTTTTCGTTACCCTGAACTTACTCTTTGTCAATCTGAATCTACTCTTTGTCAATCTGAATTCATTTCAGATTCTCCATTTAATCTTAATTGAGATGCTGAAACAAGTTCAGCAAGACAAAAGTGCGTTTTTGTTAACCTGAACTTACTCTTTGTCAATCTGAATCTACTCTTTGTCAATCTGAATTCATTTCAGATTCTCCATTTAATCTAAATTGAGATGCTGAAACAAGTTCAGCAAGACAAAAGTGCGTTTTTGTTAACCTGAACTTACTCTTTGTCAATCTGAATCTACTCTTTGTCAATCTGAATTCATTTCAGATTCTATTTTTTTAATTCAAACAAGTCATTCCAATTTGGATTTTCTTCTTCAATTAAATTTATTTTCCATTGACGATGCCAATTCTTCAATTGTTTTTCTCGTTTTATTGCATCATCAATATATTGGAATTCTTCAAAATAAACTAATTTATGCAATTTGTATTTTGAAGTAAATATGCTTCCTTCCCCATTTTTATGTCTTTCAATTCTATCATCAATTCCACCAGTTACACCTATATAAAGAGTCCCATTTGGTTTATTTGTTACAATGTAAACCCAGTAGTTATGATAGTCTCTTTTTGGCATATAATTTTTTTTCTAGTTAGGCATTATGTTTTGTCAATCTTAATTCATTTCAGATTCTCAAATTAATTTTTATTTATTTTCAATAATACTAATTGCATAACCACCGCCAGCAGCCGATAATTGCGATATTTTCGTACTATTTGTTACCGTCATTTTACGAATAACATACGATTGTGGATTTGTCTTGTAATTGGCATCTTTTCCATCAGCGTAAATGGTAGCGGTATATTTTTTTCCTTTATCTAAAAAGTCAAGTTTAATGTTTGATGTTCTTGGATTTTCACCGTTTACATTTCCAATAAACCAATTATTAGTACCTTTAGCTTTTCGTGCAACGGTAATATAATCTCCAGGTTCTGCTTCTAAATAAACACTGTTATCCCAGTCAATTGCAACGTCTTTTATGAATTGAAAAGCATCTGGAAATTGATTGTAATGTTCAATTAAATCGGCAGCCATTTGCAACGGGCTGTACATTGTAACGTATAAAGCCAATTGATTTGCAAGTGTACTATTCACGTGAGAATTATTATTTGGACTGAATTTTTTCACATCCATTTCAAATATTCCAGGCGTATAATCCATTGGGCCTCCAATTAATCTTGTAAATGGCAAAAGAGTAACGTGATTTGGTTTTGAACCTCCAAAAGCTTGAAATTCTGTGCCACGAGCCGATTCATTTCCTATCATATTAGGATAGGTTCTGCAAATTCCTGTTGGACGAACTGCTTCGTGAGCATTAACCATAATTTTATAATCGGCTGCTTTTTCAATTACATATTGGTAATGATTGATTGTAGATTGGCTATAATGAAATTCGCCAATTGGTAAAATATTTCCAACATAACCACTTTTAACAGCGTCATATCCATTGTCTTTCATAAATTGAAATGCTTTGTCAATGTGTCTTTCATAATTTCGAGTTGCTCCAGAAGTTTCGTGATGCATTATCATTTTCACCCCTTTCGATTTGGCATATTCGTGGATTCCTTTTACATCAAAATCTGGATATGGCGTTAAAAAATCAAAAACATAATCTTTTTCGTGCCCAAACCAATCTTCCCAACCTTCATTCCAACCTTCAACTAAAACGCCATCAAAACCATTTTTTGCTGCAAAATCGATATATTCTTTAACGTGTTTTGTGTTTGCAGCGTGCGTTACGCTTGGTTTCGCTTTAGAATAATCGGTTACTCCAAGTTGCACCGAAGGAAAATCATTGGTATAAGACCAAGAGCTTTTTCCAGTAATCATTTCCCACCAAACTCCGACGTATTTCACTGGTTTTATCCAAGAAGTATCTTCAATTTTACAAGGATCATTTAAATTCAAAGTCATTTTTGAAGCTAATATTTCACGCGCATCATCACTCGCCATAATTGTTCTCCAAGGCGAATTGCTTGGTGCTTGAATATGACCTTTATCGCCTTTAGCATCGGGCGTTAACCACGATTCGAAAACCATATTTTTATCGTCTAAATTCAAATGCATACACGAATAATCAATTAAAGCCGCTTCGTGTAAATTGACATACAAACCATCATCGGTTTTCATCATCAAAGCAGTTTGAACTCCAGTATCAGAAAACCAAGTTTGAGAAGCATTTTCAGATCTTGCTTTGCTTGACAAATTTCTAATTTCAGATAATTTTGAAGTTGTATAATCGTATTCTTGAGTATCATAATCACCAGAAATCCAATAAGCAGTATGATTTCCAGCCATTGCAAATTGTGTTCTTTCTTCTTTGATTATAAAATAAACAAGATTTTTTTGTGCAGGAAACTCGTATCTAAATCCTAAACCTTCATCAAATAATCTAAAACGAACAACAATTATTCTGTCGGTTGATTTTTGATTTAGCGTCACCGCCAATTCATTGTAATGATTTCGAATTTGAGCAACTTCACCCCAAACTGGTTTCCAATTTTCATCAAATGTTGCCGTTTTTGAATCGGAAACTAAGAAGTCATTTAACAAAGATTTTTTGTCGTTTTTAAGTTCAAGACCTAACTTACTTTGCTTTATTACTTCTTTATTTTTGTATGAAAGTTTATACGTTGGCGTTCCATCGTTTAACAATGAAAAATTCATAGTAAAATTTCCGTTTGGAGATTTTAATTCTTGTGCTTCAATACAATTAACAGCTAAAAGAAAGGCGAAAAACAGTACGATATTTTTTTTCATTTTATGTGTTTATTTAACAGTTACTAAACTATTTGGTGCTACAATTACTTCTTTTCCATTTACAAAAACCGAAATACTATTGTTTCCTTCTAGCGAAAAATTAGTTTCATTTTGATTGACTACAACTTTAAGTATTTGGTTTCTGAAATTGATTTTAAACGAATACCCTTCCCATTCTTTTGGGATTTTTGGGGCAAAATGCAACGCGTCATTTTTGACACGCATTCCGCCAAAACCTTCTACAATACTCATCCAAGTTCCCGCCATCGAAGTAATGTGACAGCCTTCTTCCACTTCTTTATTGTAATCATCTAAATCCAAACGAGACGTTCTCAAATAGAAAGTATATGCCATATCCATTTTGTCTAAAACCGCTGCTTGAATAGAATGTACGCAAGGCGAAAGCGAACTTTCGTGAACGGTAAAAGCTTCATAAAACTCGAAATTTCGTTTTAATTCTTCTTTAGAAAAATGTTCTTCAAAGAAATAGAAACATTGCAAAACATCGGCTTGTTTAATATAAGGCGATCGCAAAATTCTATCCCAAGACCATTTTTGATTAATCGGTCTTTGATTTTTATCTAAATCGGCAACTTTCACTAATTCTTTATCTAAAAACCCATCTTGTTGAAGGTAAATGTCTAATTCTTTGGAAAATGGGAAATACATATTTGAAGATACTTTTTTCCAAGATTGCAATTCTGAATCTGAGATTTTTACTTTTTCAGAAATTCTTTTGTGGTCTGATGGATATTCAAGGGCTACTTTTTGAATTTGTTCGTAGGTATAATCCAAACACCATTTTGCAATATAATTGGTATAAAAATTATTGTTTACGTTGTTTTCATATTCATTTGGACCAGTAACTCCAAGAATTACATATTGATTTAAATTGGATGAAAATGTAGCTCTTTGATGCCAAAAACGGGCAATTCCAATCAATACTTCTAATCCTTTTTCGGGAATATAAGAATAATCACCAGTGAAACGATGATAATTGAAAATTGCAAAGGCAATCGCTCCATTTCTATGAATTTCTTCAAATGTAATTTCCCATTCGTTATGACATTCTTCGCCATTCATTGTAACCATTGGATACAAAGCAGCACCGTTTGTAAAGCCTAATTTTGCTGCATTTTCGATTGCTTTATCCAATTGATTGTAGCGATATGTCAATAAATTTCGAGCGACTTTTTGGTCTTTTGTCGCCATATAAAATGGAATACAATACGCTTCAGTATCCCAATAAGTAGAACCGCCATATTTTTCGCCAGTGAACCCTTTTGGACCAATATTCAATCGCGAATCTTTCCCTAAATAGGTTTGGTTCAATTGAAAAATATTAAATCGAATACCTTGTTGCGCTTTGATATCGCCATCAATAGTAATATCTGACATTTCCCAGATTTTAGCCCAAGCTTGAATTTGATTTTCCAACAATTGGTTAAATCCTAATTCTAATGCTTTTCCGATTACATTTTCTGCTGCAATTTGAGTGTTTTCGTGGTTTAAAGAAACCGTGTAACCTCCTATTTTCTGAATTGCAACTTTTTCGCCTTGAGCGGCATTTACAAAATAGTCAAATTGAATTTTTTCTGATGTTGAAGAGCAATCGTTAGGATAGGAATTTTGATTTTTATCATTTATGAAAATAGAATTTTGCATAAATGTTGTTGCAATAAAATGTGTTTTAAAGGTTTGTGCAGTTACAAATGCTGCATTTCCAGAATTTTTCACGGCAAGAGGTTCCCAGAATTTTTCTTCCCAATTCGCATCTTCATTAGAAACTCCAGCATCAATATAAGGTTTAAATACGATTTTTGAATCTTTATTTAAAGATGTAATTTCATAATTAATAACACCCAATTCATCTAAGTCTAATGACAAAAAACGACGGATGTTTACGGCAATTTCAGTTCCGTTTTGTAAGGTCGCTTCAAAAGAACGATGGTACCAACCTTCTTGCATATTCAATTCTCGGCGAAAGTTTTTAACTGCTTTGCACGTATTTAAATCGAGTTGTTCCTCGTTGATTTCAATGTCAATACCAATCCAATTTGGTGCGTTCAATACTTTGGCAAAATATTCAGGATAGCCGTTTTTCCACCAGCCCACTTTTGTTTTGTCAGGATAATAAATTCCTGCAATATAACTTCCTTGAAATGTTTCTCCCGTATAATTTTCTTCAAAATTGGCGCGTTGTCCCATTGCTCCATTTCCAATACTGAAAAGGCTTTCCGATGATTTAACGCTTTCTTTGTCAAATCCTTCTTCTATAATTGACCAACTATTTGGCTTTATATAATCTTGGTTCATTCTTTTTTTATTTAAAGTTCGAAAAATTAAAAAATTAAAGATTCTATTTCTATATTTTTTAATTTTTCAATCATTGAATCTTTTAATTAATTAACTTCTCGATAAATTCTATGTTTATTTTAGTAAAATCTTCAAAAATGAAATCGGCTTCAAAGAGAATTTTATTTTCCCCAATTCCGATACTTATCATTTTTGCAGTATTTGCAGCTTGAATTCCTGCAACAGAATCTTCAAATACAATTGAATTTTCATTACTTATTCCTAATAACTTTGCGGCTTGCAAAAATACTTCGGGATCTGGTTTTGCATTTGAAACATCATTTCCGTCAACAATTGCATCAAAATAATGAAGTATTCCTGTTTTTTCTAAAATAGGTCTTGCGTTTTTACTTGCAGAACCTAAAGCAATTTTTTGGTTATTCTCTTTTAAATATTTTAATATTGGAAGAATACCAGGTAACAATTCGCTTTCATCCATATCAACTAAATAGGACAAATAGTTTTCATTTTTTTGAATCAGCCATTTGTTTTTGTCTTCTTGAGAAGCGGTTACTTTTCCTAATTCTAATATCAATTCAAGAGAACGAACTCGGCTAACTCCCTTTAATTGTTCATTATGTTCTAATGTAAATTCGATTCCAAGTGCTGTTGCAATTTTTTGCCAAGCGATAAAATGATATTTGGCTGTGTCAACAATTACACCATCAAGGTCGAAAATAAATGCTTTTTTATTCATTGTAATTTTTAATCTGTAATGGCGTTTTTATCCGTTATTAAAAGTGTGCTAATTCCTCCAAGAAGCAAAGAAATTCCTGCCAATGTCATAGAATGAATGGTGTCATTTCCAATTAATTTGTAAAGAAAATTGATTCCTCCCAAGGCAGCAATTATTTGTGGAATAACGATGAACATATTGAATAAACCCATCATTGTTCCCATTTTCTTTGGATCTACGGAACTCGAAAGCATCGCATAAGGCATTGATAAAATACTTCCCCACGAAATTCCGATTAATATAAAGGAATAAAGTAATGTTTCTGGTGTTGCATAAAACATCATAATAAATCCAATTCCACCTAAAATTAAAGAAAGCATGTGAATGTATTTTCTGTTAATTTTTTTCTTAGCTGTGTAAAATGTCAATAATAATGCGAAAGCCATTGATGACAATCCGTAAATTCCCATTGACGAACCTACTAAATTAGCAGCGTCTTGGTACTTGGTATTTTCAACATTAAATGCAGCAGCTTGATCGGCATTTGATAAATCATAATTTTTCTCGATAGGGGCAGGCGCTTTAAAAACGTGTTCTGTTAATGCAGGCGTTGCCATACTCCACATGGTAAAAAATGCAAACCAACTGAAAAACTGAACGAGTCCAAGTTTTTTCATTGTTGACGGCATTTCTTTCAGGCTTAAAGAAATATCTCTAAAAAAATTCGATTGTTTTTTCTCTTCTTCAAAAACGGCAATATCTTCTGGCGGATATTCTTTGGTTGTGAAAATTGTAAATAAAATACTGGTAATAAATACAAATGCACCAATTGCGAAAGCCACTTTTACAGACATTGGCAAAACGCCAGCTGCTGCTTCATTTGAAACTCCAAATTGGTTTACAATCCAGGGTAAATTACTGGCAATCCAAGTTCCAATTCCGATGATAAGTGTTTGCATTACAAATCCGTACGATCTTTGAGAATTAGGAAGTTTGTCGGCAACAAGTGCGCGAAACGGCTCCATACTAATATTGATGGAAGCGTCTAAAACCCATAATAATCCTGTAGCAACCCAAAGAGTTGGCGAATTTGGAACAAAAAGCAATGCTAATGAACTCAAAATTGCACCAATCAAAAAAAACGGTTTTCGCCTTCCAAATTTTGGATGCCAAGTATTATCTGACAAATATCCAATTATCGGTTGAACGATTAAACCAGTTAGTGGTGCAGCAATCCAAAGTAAAGGGATTGCATCTTGTTCGGCTCCTAAAGTTTGGAAAATTCGTGACATAAATCCTCCTTGTAGAGCAAAACCAAATTGTATTCCTAAGAATCCGAAACTCATGTTCCAAATTTCCCAGAAACTTAATTTACGCTTTTCCATTATCGTTTTTTAAAGATTTGAACGATAAGCGCGATGCTTATCAAAACTTAATTTAAATTTTCGAAGTAAAAATATAAGCGTTGATAATTTGCGGTAAATATATAATTTTTTTTAGAGCAAAACTTTTTTTAGCATAATTTTTTATTTATTTTGTTGATTCCCGTTCCACAAGTTCCGTTTCAATAACTTCCGTTTTGTAGTGTTCTTCAATTTCACCATCTTCATTTTCAATTTCTTCCATTTCTAATCTTTCAATCAGCATTTTTGCAGCTTTGGCTCCCATTTTAACTCCATTTTGTCCAACGGTTGTAATGCTTGGCGAAGAATATTTGGATATTAATCCATCAGTAAATCCAATTATAGATAAGTCTTCAGGAATTTTAATTCCCAAACGGGCTGCCACTTTAATAGCGGTTACGGCAAACAATTCATTTACTGCAAAAATCGCATCAACGGATTTTGTTTTTAATAAATCTTCAATGGAATCCTCAAAATGTTCTGTGTCTTCGATTCGTATTATCAAACTTTCGTCCAATTTGATGTCATTGTTTTTCAGTGCTTTTTTATAGCCATCAGTTCGTAATTTTCCTACACTTACATAATCAACAGTGGTAATTAATGCAATTTTTTTCAATCCTTTATCAATTAGAAATTGTGTAGCATTGAAAGCGGCTAAATGATCGTCAATGATTACTTTATCGCAAAGAATATCATTAGTAATCCTATCAAACATAACCACAGGCATTCCTTGATTTATAACTTCTGCAATATGATGAAAGTCTTTTTTTTGTTGGGTTTCTTTAGATAAAGACATTATAAAACCATCAATATTTCCATTGGCAAGTGTTTCCATGTTGATTACTTCCTTGTCAAAAGATTCGTCAGAAAGACAGATAATAACGTTGTATCCATTTTCATTTGCAACATGTTCTATCCCACTAATAATTGTAGTAAAAAAGTGATGAATAATTTCTGGAATTATAATGCAAATAGTTTTGGTTTTTCTATTTTTTAAACTGAGTGCAATATTGTTGGGTTTGTAATTGTAAAATTTTGCAAATGCTTGAACTTTTTGACGTGTTTCTTCACTTATTTCTAAGCTATTACGAAGCGATTTAGAAACAGTCGAAATGGAAACATCAAGTTCTCTTGCAATTTGTTTGAGTGTAATTTTTTTTCTCATATAAAATTTCAAATAAATAATTCTTAATAAAGATAATTTTAAATTTAATTATTTGTAAATTTAAACTTAAAAATAAGAATCAAACATAAACTTTTCAACACTATTACGTTTTCGTGGCGGAAAACTTTTTTTTTATTTTGATACTGATAAATTTTTCTTAAATTTATTATTCGAAGTATAAATATAAGCAAAAAACAAATTTTTTAACTTAAACAAAATGTATGAAAACAATTTACAAAAAGTTGTTATTTTTATTCTTACTACTTCCGCTTAGTGTTCTCTCTCAGAATACTTTAAGTGGTGTTGTACTTGACAAAACATCAGGACAACCGTTACCAGGAGTAAATGTAATGATTTCAGGCTCATCAAAAGGTGCAGCCACAGATTTTGACGGAAAATTTCAATTGTCAAAAGTAGTGAAAGGCGACAAAATCGTTTTTTCATTCATTGGATTTAAATCCGAAACAATTGAGTATTCTAATCAAACTTCAATTAGTGTTAGCCTTGAAGAAGATGCTAACTTATTAAGCGAAGTTGTTGTTCAGGTTGGATACGGAACAGTGAAGAAAAAAGATGCTACAGGATCTGTGGCGGTTTTATCTGCGAAAGATTTTAATAAAGGAGCGAATGTAACTACCGAAAATTTATTGAACGGTAGAATTGCAGGTGTTACTGTGAATACAGGCGGTTCGCCAGGTTCTGGTTCTACAATTAGAATTCGCGGTGGGTCTTCATTGTTTGCAAGTAACGATCCGTTGATTGTGATTGATGGTTTGCCAATAGAAAACGCCACAGGAACTGGTTCAACTTCGTTTTTAGCTTCGTTAAATCCAAGTACAGTTGAGTCAATTACAGTTCTAAAAGATGCTTCTGCAACTGCCATTTATGGTTCACGAGCTTCTAATGGTGTAATTCTTATTACAACTAAAAAAGGTGGGAAAACTCTTGCGATAGATTATAATGTTCAATATGGTTCAGGAAAATTAGTTGATCAAGTAAAAGTTTTTACTGCGGATGAATTTAGAGCTGTTATTGCTGATAAATTGCCTGGAAGAGTTGGTGAATTAGGAACTGCAAATACCAATTGGCAAAAAGAAATTTACAGACGTACAGACTTTATTGACAACAATATTTCTGTGAGAGGAAGTTTATTTGGATCTATTCCTTCTCGTTTAACTTTAGGGAAAACGTATCAAGAAGGATTGCGTTTAACGAATTCATTCAATAGAAATACTGTTGGATTGGCTTTAAACCCATCTTTTTTCAGTAATACTTTAAAAGTGAAATTAAACGCTAACTACTCTAATGAGAACAACCGTTTTGCTGATGGAGTTGAAGGTTCAGCGTTAGTTTTTGACCCAACGCAACCTGTTAGAGATAATGGAGCTGCTTATGGAGGATTTTTCGAATACCATGCACCGGTTAATTCTAACGGACAATATCCATTGCTCCCGCAAACGCCAAGAAATCCAGTAGCCCAATTGTTACAAACAAATGATACTGGTTTGAGCAATAGAATTTTTGGAAATTTCGAGTTGGATTATAAATTGAGTTTCTTTCCAGCTTTGAGAGCAGTTGTGAATTTAGGTTTTGACGAAACTAATGGAGAAAGACAAAGAAGTGTTCTTCCGGAAGTTGCAGCAGCAACGGGAGCAGTTAATAATATTCCTTATGGAACAGATGAATTTTCTTCAAGTACAAGAAGAAATAAATTATTAGATGCTTATTTTGTTTATAATAAAACGGCTGGTAAATTAGTTTATGATGTAACAGCTGGATATTCATATCAAAAATTCCAAAGTAATAGCTTTGCAAGCGGAAATTCTTTTGATCCAACTTTACCAACAGGTCCAACTGGATTCCCTAAATATTCTGCCGCTACAGATGTGGTATTAATCGGGTACTTTGGAAGAACAAACCTTAATTATAATGACAAATATTTATTGACTTTGTCTTATAGAAGAGATGGTTCTTCAAGATTTGCAAAAGAAAATCGTTTTGGGAACTTCCCATCGGCAGCCTTTGCATGGAAAGTAAAAGATGATTTCCTTAAAAATAACAAAACCATTTCAGATCTAAAACTTCGTTTGGGTTGGGGTATAACTGGTCAACAAGACATCCCTGCTTCTAATGAGTATTTACAAAAAATGGTAACAGGAAGTGGTGCTTCACAATATTATTTTGGAACTACCGCTACGCCAATTGCACTTTCATCACCATTAAGTCCAAATTTAAAATGGGAAGAAACAGCGACATCAAATATTGGTTTTGACTACGGACTTTTTAACAATAGAGTAACGGGTTCGGTAGATTTTTTCTACAAAGACACTAAAGATTTATTGATTAAAGCGGCAGTGCCAGATGGCGGAAATTTCTCAAACAGAGCTTGGCAAAATGTTGGTGGTTTCACTACAAAAGGGGTGGAATTTTCAGTAAATGTTGATGTTATAAAAAGCACAAATTTAAACTGGAATGTAACCTTAAATGCTACTAAATTTGAAAGAAGAATAAGTCAATTAATCTACGATGCTGACATAACTGTTGGTGATAACTTAGCTGGAACAGGTACTCCTGGTCAAATTCACAGTGTTGGTTATACTCCATTTTCTTTCTATTTATACAAACAATTGTATGATACTACTGGACAACCAATTGAAGGAGCTTATGCTGATTTGAATGGGGATAATATCATTAATGCAAATGATAAATACATCTACAAAAATCCAGATCCTGATGCTACTTTTGGTTTTGCGTCTAATTTAAATTATAAAAATTTAGATTTTTCTTTTAATTTAAGAGCAAGTTTTGGAAACAGAGTATTGAACGATGTTAATGCTGCAAGAGCACAATACTCTTTATTGAGTACTGGTGGAGCACTTGGAAACATGCCGTCTTCTGTTACTGAAACAGGTTTTGTAACAACATCAAACGTTGTATTATCGGATTTATATGTTGAAAATGGTTCTTATTTAAAAATGGACAATATTTCATTAGGTTATACTTTCCCGAAATGGTTAGAAGGAAAAGCTTCTTTAAGGCTTTATACTGGTATTCAAAATGTATTTACATTAACTGAATACAGCGGTTTAGACCCTGAAATTTCTAATAATGGAGTTGACAACACTATATATCCTAGACAACGTCAGTTTTTGTTTGGAGCAAATATTAAATTTTAATTAAAAAACTATGAAAAAAATTAATTTTATCTATTTCCTACTTGGTTTTACAGTATTACAATCCTGTACAAGCGATATGGATGTAGTGTCAAATGATCCTACTGTTCTTTCACCAGATGTTTTGTATTCTACAGCTGCTGGTTATAAACAAGGTTTAGCAGGAGTATATGGTAATCTTTCCCTTACTGGGACAGATGGTGCAGGTTCTTCTTTTTTAGAGGGAATTGATGCAGGAACAAGTCAGTTTGGAAGATGTTTGTGGTATTTACAAGATTTAACCACCGATGAAGCTATCTGGAGTTACGAAAATGACGAAGGAGTTGCTGAATTGCAAAGAAATACTTGGACTGCAAGTAATCCTATTTTATTAGGATTTTATAGTAGAACAATGGCAGAAGTTGCTATTGCAAATGAATATTTAAGACAATCTACTCCTGAAAAATTAGCCGCAAGAGGAATCACGGATGCTGCTGATATTGCAAATATCGCTACTTACAGAAAAGAAGTTATGGTTTTAAGAGCGTATGCTTATTATAACCTAATGGATTTATTTGGAAAAGCTCCTTTCATTACTGAAAATGATCCTTTAAATTTTGCGGGGCCTCAATATGACAGAGCACAATTGTTTACTTATATAGAAGAACAATTAACTACAGTTATGCCAGATCTAAAACCAGCGCGTTCTAATGAATATGGAAGATTAGACAAAGCTATGGCTCAAATGATTTTAGCAAAAATGTATTTGAATGCAGAAGTTTATATCGGTGAAAGCAGATATGCAGATTGTATGACACAATGTTCAAGCATTATTGCTGGAGGTTATACTTTAAAACCAAATTATTTAGACAATTTCAAATCAGACAACAATACTTCGGAAGAAATGATATTCACATTACAAGCAGATGAACTTGTTACTCAAAATTATGGTGCAACAACCGTAATTTGTAACGGACAAGTTGGTTCTTTAGAAGGTAATGGAAATGCACTTTTTGGAGTTGGCGGATGGGGCGGAGCCTTAAGATTGCGCAAACAATTCGTGCAAAAATTCGATGGATCTAATTTTCAATATGATTCAAGAAAAACAGCTTCTGGAGGTGGACCAAGATCTATTGATATTAGTGATATTGCAAACAAAAATCAAGGGTATATCTTATCTAAATTTTCAAATATTAGTTCTACAGGAATGCAAGGGCAAGGTACAGGGTTTGTGAATACTGATTTTCCACTATTTAGATTAGGAGACGTTTTCTTGATGTATGCTGAAGCGCAAATGAGAAAAGATGGTGCAACAAATGGAAGTTCAACTACAAATGCTTCTTCTCAATCAATGGATTATTTACATGCATTAACAGAAAGAGCCAACGGAGGAAACTTCGCAAATGTTGACGCCAATCAAATAACTCTTGATTATTTATTAGACGAAAGAGCAAGAGAATTGCACTGGGAAAGCCATAGAAGACAAGATTTAATCCGTTTTGGGAAATATACTGGCGGAATATACAATTGGGCATGGAAAGGAAACGGTCAAAATGGAATTTCAATTTCAAACAACCTTAAATTATTTCCAATTCCAACGCAATCTATAGCGGCTAACAGAAATTTAACACAAAACCCTGGTTATTAATTAAAAAAAATATAAAAATGAAAAATAAATTTAAAATTTTAGTAGCATTAGTAGCATTTTTAGGCTTTGCCTCTTCATGTACCGATGAAAGCAACTTACTTATTTCTGAACCAATTGGTACTTTTAGCATCACAACGCCATTAGCAGGTGAGTCTGTTGTTTTAAATGAAACAACACCAACAAATCCTGGAATTTCATTGACTTGGACTCCAATGGATTATACTACACAATCAGTAGTTACTTATACAATTGAAGTTGCGCCAAACGGTTCTGACTTTGCAAACGCACAAGTATTAGGAACTACAACAAATCGTTTCATTACGATTCAATCAGCACAATTAAACCTTGCTGCTTTAACAGCTGGAGCAACTCCATTTGTTCAAAGTGCAATTGATATTAGAATCAAAGCAACTTCAGGAACAGTAGGAGCTCAAGAAGTTTATTCAGATACTATTTCTTACTTGGTAACTTGTTACGGATGTTTAGGTCAATATGCTGTTGGAGCAGGTATTCCTTCAGCTGGTTGGGGATGGGACTCGCCATTAAGTTTGATTTGCGATGATAATGTTTTAACAGCTACTCCAACATTTGCAAATGATACATTCCGTTTTTTTACAGACAATGGTGTTTGGGGATCTGGAAGAAACTATCCTTACTACATTGGTGAAGGATACAAAATTAACACTTCTTTTGAAGATGCTATGGACGGAGATCACAATTTCAAATTTACAGGAACTCCAGGTGTTTACCGTCTTAAAATTGACGGAAACAAAAAAACAATTACTGCTTTTCAAGGAGCTACTGCTGCTAACTCTCATTGGTTAGTTGGAGCTGCAACTCCAGGTGGATGGTCATGGGCTGGTAATAATGAAACTGAATTAGGTTTGATTACAAACGGTATCTACGAAGTGCCACTTGAATTGAAAAGTGGAGAAACTTTTAGAGTATTTTTAGGAAACAACGGTGGTGATAGTTGGGGAGAAGGATCCCGTAATTACCCTTGGTATGCATCTAATGGTTACACTATTGATTCTGAATTATTAAACGCAGGAGATGGGGATAGTAATTTTTTATATGTAGGTCCAACTGCAGCAAGAATATTTAGAGTAGACTCAGTTGCAAAAACAGTTGTTGTTGAATAAATTTTAATAAATAAATAAAAAAGGATTGGAAGAAATTTCAATCCTTTTTTTCCAAAAATACTATGAAAAAATATATACTATTATTAATTGTATTAACCTCCTCATTAATTCAATCTCAAGTTTCAACAGTACCAGCAACGGTTCTTGCTAATCAATCTGCTGTGATTACTTTTAATAAAGCTGGCACGCCATTAAGCAATTATACTGGAACTATATATGCTCACATAGGTGTAACAGTTAATGGTCTGGAATGGCGAAATGTAAAGGGGACATGGGGAAATAATGCCACTCAACCTGCACTTACTCCATCAGGATCCAATTATACACTTTCTATTTCACCAGATTTATATACTTATTTTGGAGTTTCAACTGCAAATTCAATAACTCAAATATGTGTGGTTTTTAGATCCGCGGATGGAGCAACAAAATCAGCAGACATTTTTATTCCAGTTGGAGCATTTCAATATACTTTAACTTCCCCTGCTTTAAATAGTTATACTTTTTTAGCATCGGGTTCAACCTTGTCAATTACAGCAAATAACTCAAATAACGCGGCAACTTATAAGCTACTTGCAAATGGCAGTTACATACCATTAGCCGAACAAACAACAGCAACCTATTCTTATACTACCCCTGCAATTAATTCCAATCAAGCATATCAATTAGAAATAACTCAAGGAACAACAACATTTATTGCGAAATTTACAGTTATAGTAGTGCATACAACTCAAAGTATAGCAATGGCTTCTGGGTTAGAAGATGGTATAAATTATAACGCAGCTGATCCATCAAAAGCAACGTTAGTTCTAAATGCACCTTTTAAAGATTTTATATATGTAGCAGGAAGTTTTAATAATTGGCAGCCTTCATCATTGTATGCTATGAAAAAAGATGTGACTACGGGAACAGGAACAGGGAAATTTTGGCTTGAATTAACTGGGCTTACTCCAGGAACAGAATATACCTATCAATATTGGGTTTGTGATCAAATAGCCAGACCCACAAATTCACCAGCATTAGTGAAAACGGCAGATCCTTTTTCTACATTAGTGTTATCGCCTATTGACGATCCCGAAATTGTAACTCTAGGAGTATATCCTAACATGCCAACGTATCCAGAAGGTCAAGAAAGAGAAGTATCGGTGTTGCAAACAGGGCAAACTGCTTATCCTTGGAGTGCGGCTACAACCGATTTTATTAAACCAAAGAAAAAAGATTTGGTTATTTATGAAACTTTAGTTCGTGATTTTGCTGCGAATAAAACATACCAAGATTTAATTGATAAAATTGATTATTTCAAAAATTTAAAAATTAATGCTATTCAATTAATGCCAGTTATGGAATTTGAAGGCAATGAAAGTTGGGGTTACAATACCGTCTTTCACATGGCACCTGACAAAAGATATGGTCCCCCAGCAAAACTGAAACAATTTATAGACTTATGTCACCAAAATGGAATTGCAGTAATTTTAGATATTGCTTTAAATCATGTTTTTGGTCGTTCTCCTTTAGAGAGAATGTGGATGTTAGATACCGATGGTGATGGTTGGGCTGACGGAACTGGTTTTAGAACTTCAACACAAAATCCTTATATTAATCAAACCGCAACGCATGCTTATGGTGTTGGAAGTGATATAAATCATTTTGGAACTGGTCCTGCTCTAAATTTGACAAAAAACTATGTTACCAAAACGATTAAAACTTGGATTCAAGACTATAAAATAGATGGATTTCGTTGGGATTTAACCAAAGGATTTACTAATAATTGTGCATCTGGAGACGAAACATGTACAAATGCTTACCAAACAGACAGGGTAGCCAAACTTAAAGAATATGCAGATATTCAATGGCAATATGACCCAAATTTCTATGTGATTTTTGAGCATTTAGGTTCTGGTGGCTCTGCTGCTGAAGAATCAGTATGGGCAGATTATTTAAGATCTGGTGATACAAAAGGAATCATGCTTTGGAGAAAAATGACAGATCCGTATGCTAATTTATTAAAAGGAAATTATGCTGATGTTTCAGGGGTAACAGATGGTTCAGGTCCAGCAAATTCAAAATACCGATATATTGGTTATGCTGAAAGTCATGATGAAGAAAGAACAGTCTATAAAGCAATTACTGAATCAGGACCAGCTGGAATAGGGACTTTATTCAAAGCACATCAAAGATTGTCAGCAATGGGAGCTTTACATTTATTAGTTCCTGGTCCAAAAATGATTTGGCAATTTGGAGAATTAGGTTGGGAAAAATCGCTATGGACTTGTAACAATGGCACAGTGTCTTTTTCTAATCCCGACTGTAAATTAGACACAAAACCAATTCCACAATGGACTGAAAATTGGTTGGCGGATGCCAATAGACTTGCGATTTATAATAACTGGGCAAAAATGATTAATTTAAAAAAATCGGAAGATGTTTTTGAAAATGGTGATTTTAGTTGGAATTTTTCAGCTACTGGTAGCCCAAGATTAGATATTCGAACAAGTACTGTAGCTTCTGCCACTTTAAGTTATGTTTTTGTTAGAACAAATTTTTCAGATGCTACGTTAACTACGCAAGCCTATTTTCCTTACGCAGGAATGTGGTATAATTTGATGGATAATTCAACTATAAATGTTACAGATACAGCAATGAATATTTCAATTGAACCGGGTGGATTTAGAGTCTATGGAAATAAACCAAATACACTTTCAGTAAATGAAATTGAATCGGCTAAATCAATTAGTCTTTCTCCAAATCCAGCATCAACCTATTTTACTTTAAGTGGCGAGGTTCAAAGTGTTCAAATTTATTCTATCACAGGGCAATTGGTTAAAAGTTTCAAAAGTAATTTCACCAACGAATCGCAATTTGAGATTAGCGATTTAAATAAAGGAATTTATCTTGTGAAAGCTATTGATATAAACAATAGAGAAGCTACAATGAAGTTGATCAAACAATAAAAAAAATCGAATGTTAGTTATAGATTTTTATCAAAACCATACGTTTCGGCGTGTGGTTTTTTTTTATACCAATTGAATAACTATTTGAGTTTAATTCAATCTACAAAAACTGATAATTGCCATAAATTTCTTCAATTTCAGACAATTTTTTAAACAAATTTTCAGGTTCGTCCAAAGTCACTAATTGTTGTTTGTGGTCTTTGAAAGCAGCAATACCTTTGAAATAATTAGTATAGTGGCGTCGCATTTCTACAATTCCCAATCGCTCGCCTTTCCAATCCATTGACCAAGTAAGATGATTTCGAGCCGCTTCAACACGATCGATAATTGTGGGCAAAGGAAGATTTTCCCCAGTTTCAAAATAATGTTTTATTTCATTAAAAATCCAAGGATAACCAATGGCAGCACGACCAATCATAATGCCGTCAATGCCGTATTTGTTTTTATATTCCAATGCTTTTTCTGCCGAATCAATATCGCCATTTCCGAAAATTGGCATCGTAATTCGAGGATTATTTTTCACCCTTGCAATGTGCGACCAATCGGAATGACCTTTATACATTTGGGCTCTTGTTCTTGCGTGAATAGAAAGTGCTTGAACGCCAATGTCTTGCAATCGCTCGGCAACTTCATCAATATTTATAGAAGTATCATCCCAACCCAAACGCGTTTTCACGGTAACTGGAAGATTGGTGCTTCTAATAACCGCTTTTGTGAGGCGAATCATCAAATCCACATCTTTCAAAACACCTGCTCCAGCACCTTTACAAACTACTTTTTTCACAGGACATCCAAAATTAATATCAATCAAATTTGGATTCACTGTCGAAACAATTTCTGCGGAAAGCGCCATTGCTTCTTCATCGCCACCAAAAATTTGAATACCAACAGGACGTTCATAATCGAAAATATCCAACTTTTGTCTGCTTTTAATAGCGTCACGAATTAATCCTTCAGAAGAAATAAATTCAGAATACATTAAATCGGCACCGTGCATTTTGCACAATCTACGAAATGGCGGATCACTCACATCTTCCATTGGGGCAAGAAGTAATGGAAAATCGGGTAATTCTATGTTGCCAATTTTAATCAAAGGAATATTTTTTCAATGTTGAAATAAAGTTAAAGTCTATTAACCGAATCCACGAATAACCAAATCCACAAATCCACTTTTAATTAAAACTCTGCGCTTCCAGGTGTTCTTGGAAAAGGAATTACATCACGAATATTCGTCATTCCAGTTACAAACAGCACCAATCTTTCAAAGCCAAGTCCAAAACCAGAATGCACGGCACTTCCAAATCTTCGGGTGTCTAAATACCACCACAATTCTTCTTCGTCAATTCCTAAAGCCTTCATTTTTTCGACCAAAACGTCATAACGCTCTTCTCTTTGTGAACCTCCAACGATTTCTCCAATACCAGGAAATAAAATATCCATAGCACGAACCGTTTTTCCGTCTTCATTCAAACGCATATAAAACGCTTTTATGTTGGCTGGATAATCAAACAAAATCACGGGACATTTAAAGTGTTTTTCAACTAAATAACGCTCGTGTTCCGACTGTAAATCAGCACCCCATTCGTCAATAATATAGTTGAATTTTTTGTTTTTATTCGGTTTGCAATTTCTTAAAATATCAATTGCTTCGGTATATGAAACTCTTTTAAAATTGTTTTCTAAAACAAAATTCAATTTCTCAAGCAACGGCATTTCGCTGCGTTCCGCCTGAGGTTTTACTTTCTCTTCTTCTGTCAAACGCCCTTCCAAAAACTTCAAATCGTCCTGACATTTATCCATCGTGTATTTAATTACATATTGAATAAAATCTTCAGCCAAATCCATATTATCATTCAAATCATTGAAAGCCACTTCGGGTTCAATCATCCAAAATTCAGCCAAATGGCGGGAAGTATTTGAGTTTTCAGCACGGAAAGTAGGTCCAAAAGTATACACCTGACCCAAAGCCATCGCATACGTTTCTGCTTCTAATTGTCCCGAAACCGTTAAATTGGTTTCTTTCCCAAAAAAATCTTCTTTATAATTAACTTTTCCTTCTTCAGTTCTTGGAGTTTTGTCAAATGGCAATGCCGTAACTTTGAACATTTCTCCAGCGCCTTCAGCATCCGAACCTGTTATAATTGGCGTATTCACATATACAAAACCCTTATTTTGAAAATAAGTATGAACCGCAAACGACAATACCGAACGCACTCTCATAATCGCCCCAAAAGCATTGGTACGAACTCTTAAATGTGCATTTTCACGCAAAAATTCCAAGGAATGTTTCTTCGGTTGCATCGGAAATTTCTCCGCATCAGAATCCCCAAGTATTTGTAAATTAGTAACTTGTATCTCAAATTTCTGACCAGCACCTTGACTTTCCACCAAATTCCCAGTTACCGAAATTGCAGCTCCCGTAGTAATTCGCTTCAAAGTTTCCTCCGGCGTATTCTCGAAATCAACCACACACTGAATATTATTTATAGTCGAACCGTCATTTAACGCAATAAATTGATTGTTTCTAAACGTCCGCACCCAACCTTTTGCATTCACTCCTTGCAGCGTTGACGCACTGTTCAACAAATCTTTAACCTTAATATGTTTCATCTTGATAGTCTAATGTGATATAAAAATAGCTGTATTTAAAATGCAAATATAATGGATTTTAACTAATTTCTACCGACACTTTAAAACCAATTTAAGCAATTTTTGGGCGTGCCCTTCGTTTAGAACGGTTTGATTAACTACGTCATTTATACTAAACTTCAGGTCGGGCTGTTCGTTACAATCTTTGCTACACTTCGTTCCGCAAAGGATTTCCACTGCCATCCCTCACGCAAAACAGACAACTTAGATTTTTAGACTTCTTAGATTTCCCAAAAATTTACTTAAAAGCTATTTTTTTGTGCTATTTTTGTTTTTTTTAATATACATAAAACTATGAAAAAAATAAAATTTTCCCTAACCATAGTCTCATTAATCCTTTTTTTTGGATGTTCAACAAGCACCGATTCTAATGGCAATTCTACAACAACAGTAGTTCCTTTACCTCCATCCAATTTAATTGGAAACGTTTTTTCATCAACACAAATTAATTTGTCTTGGACTGATCATTCAACCAATGAAACTGGCTTTAAAATTGAAAGAAAAACAGGAACAGGAACATTTGCCATTGTAGGCACAACAGCATCAGACATTACGATTTTTAGTGATCCTGGCTTAACACCAGGCACAACTTATGTTTATAGAGTATATTCCAATAATGCAGTTGGAAATTCTCTTTCCTATTCTAATGAACTTACGTTGACAACAAATATCCAAATTGGACTTCCTATACTGTCAACTATAATGCCTAGTTTTATAACTTCTGATTTTGCATTTGGCGGAGGGAATATAGAAAGTGATGGTGGTGCTCCAATTACAGAGAAAGGAATAGTTTGGAGTACCAATCAAAACCCAACGATAAATTTATCAACAAAAGCAACAAATGGGACGGGAAGTAATACGTTTAATGCCGAAATGACACACTTAAATTCAAATACAATTTACTTCGTTAGAGCGTTTGCAACAAATAGTGTAGGAACCGCCTATGGTAATGAATTTAGTTTTACTACATTAAGTACAACAGTAGCAGATTATGATGGAAACGCATACTCATTAGTTACAATTTGCAGCCAAGTTTGGACCAAAACAAATCTGAATGTTACTCATTATCGCAATGGAGATGTCATTCCACAAGTTACCGATGCAACACAATGGGCAGCTTTAACTACAGGCGCTTGGTGTTATTATAATAACGATCCAACCAATGGTGCTATTTATGGCAAACTATACAATTGGTATGCAGTTCATGACACAAGGGGATTAGCCCCAGTTGGATTTCACATTCCAACTGATACTGAATGGACTACTTTAACCACTTGTTTAGGAGGAGAAACAGTTGCTGGTGGTAAAATGAAGGAAACGGGAACAAGTCACTGGATTAGCCCAAATACGAATGCAACAAACAGTAGTGGTTTTGCATGCCTACCGGGAGGATATAGATCTAATTTCACGATGTTGCCTAATTCTAAAGGTTATGAGGCTTGGTTTTGGAGTTCTTCGGAATATGACAATACTAATGCTTGGTTTCGTTATATTATTAATAATAATGAAAGTGTAAATAGAAATAGTTACGATTATAGTAAGATATTTGGTTTTTCTGTTCGCTGTATCAAAGATTAATTAAATCATTTATATTTGATACATTGAAATTAAAATTTATTTGTGAATCTAAATAGTCTATTCATCGCGTGAGGGATTGCAGCGGAAATCCTTTGTGGAACGAAGTGGAGCAAAGATTGCAGCGGAATGCCCGACCGAGTTTAACGATTTCTTCATCCTCAGCAATGACGTTCTAAACGAGGGCACGCCTAAAAGAAAAAACTAAAATTCTTCTACTAAAGTGGAATCGCTGGGAATAGAATCTTGCACTTTGAACTTCAAAAAAGTACGGGCATTTCCAGAAATTGACATAGGGATATTCTGCCCAATTGTGTCGTCAGCCATAATTAGACCGCGGCGTAACATCAAATTACTGATGAATTGTTGCTTTTTATTTTCTACTGATTTCAGAAATCCATCAGGGTTAAACTCGTACATGAATTTTTTGGGTTTTGGAACAATTGAAGCCAAAAAAAGACACTCTTTTAGGGATAAATCGGCTGGTGTTTTATTGAAATAGAAATTTGCAGCTTCGCCAATTCCATAGATATTTGGTCCCCATTCTATCACATTAAAATAGACTTCGAGCATTCGTTCTTTGCTTGAAATGCGATTATTTTCTAATATATATACCAATAAAATCTCTTCTAATTTTCGGGAAAGTGTTTTTTCACGGGTTAGAAAAACGTTTTTCACCAATTGCATGCTTATGGTACTTGCGCCACGGGAGAATTTTTTGGTGCGAATATTTTTCAAAATAGATTGTTTGAACGCATCATTTATAAAGCCACGATGGGAGAAAAAGGAAGGGTCTTCGGAAGTTAAAACACACTTTTGTAAATAGGGTGAAATTTGATTTAACGGCGTAAAATTCGGGTTAGAAATCCCAACAACAATTGGTCTTTGCAAAACACCATTATCCGCAGCACGATAGATAAATTCGGAGTTTAATTTAGATAAATTAGCTTCTCCATATTTGATAATTTTCAGATTTCCTTTGTTTAATTTGCTTTCAAAAACCAATTGGTTTGGTTTATTTTTTATGAATTTATAATTCAATTTATAATCGAAATAGCCTTCGATTTTCATACCCTCAAAATGGGAAAATAATCCTTGTGGAAGGGAAGTGATAAATTGCTGTGCTTTCATTTTTGGGATGGCAATTCGGAGTTTATAAACCGTGTCTTCTTCGGTATTGTACTCGGCAAAAGGATGGATTTTTAAGTTGTTCATTTGAATAGTTGAACTGCTGTCTATTGCCATAAATTGTTCGCCAAAAAGGAAATGATAGTCAAAACGAGCTTGTTTTACAATGACATCTTTTGTGGCAATTTTAGGATGATTCACTGTTAAATTTACAATAGAAGTGAAACCATCAATGTGCAATTCGCCGCTTTCCATTTCAATTTTTTGGACGTTAAGGTGAATGCTATCAAAGCTTGAAAAAAGACCAAAGCGCTCGTCTAAATAAGGTACTTTAATTTTAGAATTATCACTATTAAAGAACTTTAAATCAGCGGTTTTATCTCTTGGATTGGCAAATCCTTTTATGTTCCAAATTTGCGAAAAAGTACTCGTTTTAACGTTAATTGAAGTAGCTAAAACTTCTTCCTTCAATTGCAATTGTTTCATTTCAAAAGTCACTTTTCGGTTCATATCATCCAACCGAAAAGACAAATTTTCGAGGTGCATTTCGGTGGGTACCAAATTCAAAAATTTTGAAAGCAAACGATAAACTGTTTTTGAATAGTTGCTGTTTTCAGAAATAGAATTATCGCCATTATTGTGTTTTAAAAAAGCATCGAAATTACGACCGTTTTTATTTTTTACCAATTGCACAAAACCGTTTTTCATTTCCAATCCTTCCAATTGAATGGTTCCAATAATCAGTTTAAAAAGATTGATTTTGGTTTTGATTTTTTCTACAGATAAAAGGGTGTCTGCTTGGTTGGGAACAAGCTTTATATTTTGTAATTCTATTGCTGAAATACCATCAAATTGTGCTTTTCCAATGGTTAATTTAGCATTATAATCTGACGTTAATTTTCTTTCAATTTTTGCGATTGCATTTTGCAGAAGTGTGTCTCGAAAAACTAAAAGCAGCACAAAACTTAACGCTATAAATATGGCGAAGCATTTTAGAAAAAGTAAGGCTTTTTGTTTTTTTGTTCGCATTGGATTATCCGAATAATTCGCTAACTATGTCTTCAATTTTTGCTACCATTCTGATATTTATGAACGTATTTTTCATTGCGATTTTATTGTATTTTGATACAAATATAGTTGAGAAACCTAATTTTTCGGCTTCTTGGATGCGTTGCTCAATTCGGTTAACTGGGCGAATTTCCCCCGAAAGTCCAACTTCACCAGCAAAACAATAATCTTTCCCGATGGCGATATCTTCATTTGATGATAAAATTGCGGCAACAACTGCCAAATCTATTGCGGGATCATCAACAGAAAGTCCACCAGTTACATTTAGAAAAACGTCTTTGGAACCCAAATGAAATCCAGCTCTTTTTTCAAGAACTGCCAAAATCATGTTCAGTCTTTTAGCATTATATCCTGTCGTGCTTCGTTGTGGCGTTCCATAAACCGCACTACTCACAAGCGCTTGAATTTCAATCATCAACGGGCGCATTCCTTCCAAAGTAGAAGCAATTGCGGTTCCAGAAAGCGTGGCGTCATTATGGGAAATCAAAATTTCTGATGGATTTGCAACTTCGCGCAATCCTGTTCCTTGCATTTCGTATATTCCAATTTCCGCAGTAGAACCAAACCTGTTTTTTAGGGAACGCAAAATTCGATACACGTGATTTCTGTCGCCTTCAAATTGCAATACAGTATCTACCATGTGTTCCAAAATTTTAGGCCCTGCAATATTTCCATCCTTTGTGATGTGTCCAATTAAAATCACGGGAACATTGGTTTCTTTTGCAAATTTTATAAGCTCGGCAGTTGTTTCTCGGATTTGAGAAATACTTCCAGCGGCCGATTCAATATAATCGGTATGAAGCGTTTGTATGGAATCTATAATTACGATTTCAGGCTGAATTTCCTCAATTTGACGAAAAATATTTTGCGTTTTTGTTTCTGTTAAAATGTAACAATTATCACCGTTTGGCGTGATTCTTTCGGCACGCATTTTTATTTGTTTCTGACTTTCTTCGCCAGAAACGTATAGGGTTTTGTAAGGTAATTTCAACGAAATTTGAAGCAATAAAGTACTTTTTCCGATTCCAGGTTCACCGCCTAAAAGAATTAAAGAACCAGGTACAATTCCGCCTCCAAGCACCCGATTTAGTTCACCATCACAAGTATCCATACGAATTTCAAGTGTAGAATCAATTTCTTTAATTTTTAAAGGTTTTGAAACTTTTTTAACCTCCGAAGTTGATGGTTTCCAAGCTACTTTTTCTTCTTTTTGGATAATTTCTTCTACAATAGTATTCCATTCTTTGCAAGCGTTGCATTGCCCCTGCCATTTAGAATATTGCGTGCCACAACTTTGACAAAAAAACGATGTTTTTACTTTAGCCATATTATGGTTTTTTTTCTTCTTTAGTAGGTTCTAAAGGTGGTTCTTGAGTTGGCGTTTCTGTTTTAATTTCTTTGCCGTTTTTTGTAAATCCTTTCTTTAAATCACTTACTTTGTCAAGCATCATATCTTTTGTCAAATCCCCAATTTCATCTTTCTGATATGCGGTTTGATAATACTTTAATGCCTTTCTATTGTCTCCATTTTTTTCAAACATCAAACCCAATTCATAATCGGCAAGCATACTTTTTGGATAATTTTTCTGAGCTAAATTTGACAATGCATCTAACTCGTTGTAGGCTTTATTTTTGAGAATTGCCGCTTCAATTGCTTTGAAATCGTTAATACGAATAGCCATTTTTATTGCAAATGACTTTTCTATAACGTCATATTTATTTTCAAGATATTTTACATAACCTGAAGGAAGAATTGCAATTTTTTCGTTAAATTCTAAAACTGAAATTGGCTGATACACTCCAAAAAATTGATACAATGCATCTGGAATTGCATGCAAAACAAGTGAATAATGAGAGGCTCCTTTAAAAGTATCAAAAAGGTAATTTAGGTTTGGCTTTTTAATCGTTGCGATTGCACTGTCTAATTTTATGATTCTTTTTTTAGCGTTTTTCATATCGCCATCTGCAGTTGCTTGATAATAAAAAATCGGTTGGTTTATCGCTAACAAACGTTTCGGAATTATTTCTTCCATTTGAGGCGGAAATTCGGGGCTTAGAGAAATATAAGCATCGAATAAGGGTTGGTCTTTGTATAAATAAAAATTTAAAAAACCGGCCGTAACATCATGTCCAGCAATTATTTTAAATGGCGCAATTCGATACGTTTTTTCAATATACGGAAGTAATTCAAGGCCAATAAATTCAAAAAAACGTTCGCCTTTTCCTTCTGGCAAACCTGTTTCAGGATCAAAAGTACAATCAGAATAGCGTTCGTCTTTCTTGTTTTGTGTAATACCTACAATAATAACTTCAGGCAAATCATCCCAATAGGCTCCGTAATTTAGAGCGCCTTGAAAAGGATCTATAAGGTAATCGCCATCTAATAAAATAAGAATTGGGTATTTCTTAGTTTTATTTTTTGCGTATGATTCTGGCAAGGAAACTGTAAATTCTCTGTCTTCTCTAAGCTTTTGAGAAACAATAGTATCCGTTGTTTTTTGCGAATAGGATTGAAAAGAAATGAAAAGCAGTACGAATAAAATTATTTTTCTCATGGTTTACTTGGAGTTTTAGATGTTTTATAGACCTTCAAAAGGTGTAGCAATATAATAATTTATTTGCTTCTATTCAATATCGGTAAAAGTAAAAATGAAATGGCACCCAAAAAAACTAATAATAGCATTTGAGAAGTCCAAATAATCCATCCAAAAGCATTTCCAGCAGTTTCAGAAATACTATAAAAAAGAAGGATTTTTGAAATTAAAAATGGATAAGACCCAAATCCACTATTGGTGAAGGCAATGGCAATACTTCCAACAACAAAGGAAGTTAATACCGCTCCTAAAGTAAGAGTATTGGTTTCGGGAATTACAAAAATCCCGATGTAAAACATAAAAATATAGGAAAACCAAATGAAAATTGTGTGTGCCAAATACGACCATTTTCTTTTCATGTGAACGATACTTAAAATCCCTTCTTTTAATCCAGAAATTTTTATTTTTAGTTGGATTATAAATTTTGCTTTGGAATAAAAATAAAGTAGAATAAAAGTAATGAAAAGTGAAAATCCAATAACTAAAAGTATAATTATTTTTTGAATTGGTAATTTATCTAAAATAAATGTTTTTACAATATCAAATTGAACAAAAAAAGCAACAATTATAAAGCCTAAAAGAATAATCATGTCAATAATTCTTTCAGCGATTATGGAACCGAAACCTTTATCAAAAGGAACATTATTGTATTTCTTAAGCACCAATGCTCTTGAAATTTCACCCGATCTTGGAACCGTTAAATTCATTAAATAACCAATGGAAACCGCCATAAAATTATTGGCAAAAGTAGTTTTATAACCCATTTGATTTAATACATATTTCCAACGATACGCACGCGAAGCACTGCCTAAAAAAGCAATGAAAACAGCAAAATAAATATAGTTGTAATTGGCACTTACGAAATGACTTTTTATTTCTAAAATTTCTTCCGCAGAAAATTTATTATAGGAATAAATGATTAGAAATACACCCAAAAAAAGAGGGAGTAAAATGGACAGCCATTTGCTAATTTGCCTTTTCAAAATTAGGTTAATGAATTGTCATTTTCATTGGGAAAAACCAAGGAAGGTTTGAACGATTTAGCTTCTTCAAAATCTAATATTCCGTAGGAAATAATAATGATAATATCTCCTTTTTGAACCTTTCGAGCTGCCGGACCATTAAGTGTTATTTCGCCACTATTTCTGTTACCCTTGATAGCATAAGTTTCTAAACGCTCCCCGTTATTGATGTTTACAATCGAAACTTTTTCGCCCTCAATAATATTTGAAGCCTCCATTAAAGCCTCGTCAATAGTGATACTCCCGATATAATTTAAATCGGCTCCGGTTACTTTAACGCGGTGTATTTTAGATTTTACTACTTGAATTTGCATTTTGCAAAGATAATTAATTTAATGAAATAGTGTCTATCAATCTTATATTGTTAACATAAACCGCAATGAAAGCTCTGTATTTTTTGGTGTCGGTTTTTTCTTCACAAGGCAATAAAGTAGCTTCGTCAGCAATTTCAAAATAATCTAATTTGAAATTATTTTGGTTTTCAAAAACCGTATCAACCCATTTTTTAATTTCCGTAACCGATTCGGAATTAAATTTTGATTTTACTTCCAATACTGTTTTATATATAATTGCGGCAGATTTTCGTTCATTTGGCGAAAGCCTTTCATTTCTAGAACTCATTGCAAGTCCGTTTTTTTCTCTGAAAATTGGACAACTCACTATATTAATAGGTAAGTTTTCTTTTTCTACTAATTTTTTTATGATTTGTAATTGCTGAAAATCTTTTTCCCCAAAATAGGCATTCGTAGGTTTTACAATTTCAAATAAACGTTTTACAATTGTACCAACACCATCAAAATGTCCAGGTCGAAACTTTCCTTCCATTTGATTTTCTAAACCATCAAAATTAAAGTGATTCGAAACGGTTGTTCCTTCATAAATATCATCCACATTTGGAGCGAAAACAAGTACAGTGCCACTTACAGATTTCAATTTTTCAATGTCGCTTTTTAAGTTTTTAGGATATTTTTCTAAATCTTCAGGATTATTAAATTGTGTCGGATTCACGAAAATACTTACAATTGTTATGGAATTTTCTTTTAATGAATTTTCAATTAAAGACAAATGTCCTGAATGTAATGCACCCATTGTTGGAACAAATCCAATCGTGGTTTTTGAATTGGAAATGTGTTTTAAATGCTCTATTAAAGCTTCTTGTCTGTCGAAAATGAGCATGTTGTTTTGTTGAAATATTGTGCAAACTTAAGATTTTAGTTATTAACTGCATAAATTTTTGTAAATTTGCGTGTTTTTATTTACAATAAGTAATACTGAATTTTAATATGGAAGATAAGAGGATATTGTATGTATCATCTGAAGTAGTGCCCTACTTAGCTGAAAACGAGGTTTCTCTAATGTCTTATGATGTACCAAAAATGGTAAACGATCAAGGCGGACAGATTAGAATTTTTATGCCAAGATATGGTAATATCAATGAAAGAAGACATCAATTGCACGAGGTAATTAGGTTGTCTGGAATGAATTTAGTGGTTAACGATTTGGATATGCCTTTGATTATCAAGGTAGCTTCTATACCAAAAGAAAGAATTCAGGTTTATTTTATTGATAACGATGAATATTTCAAAAGGAAAGCAACTTTTACAGATGAAGATGGTGTGTTGTTTCCAGATAATGACGAACGCGCTATTTTCTTTGCAAAAGGAGTTGTAGAAACGGTAAAAAAATTGAATTGGGTTCCCGATATTATTCATGTTCATGGATGGATGGCGGCAATGTTGCCTGTTTATCTAAAACATTATTACAGGGACGAAGCTTTATTTTCAGATACTAAAATCATAACTTCTGTTTATAGTCAATCATTTGAAGGCACATTAAATCCTGAAATGATTAACAAAATTAAATATGATGGAATTCCTGAGGCAAGTGTTTCTTACTTAGAAAACCCTGATTATGAAAATATAATTAAAGCAACAATCGCACATTCTGATGCTGTGATTATTGCCACTGAAAACTTATCTCCAAGTTTAACAAAATTTATAGAATCTTCAGAAAAACCTTTTTTACCTTTCACACCGAAAGACAAGTTCGCTGAAGTATATTCTGACTTCTACAATAATTTAGTTAAATAATAATATTTTTTTAAATAAATATGCAAAATAATTCATTTTTTAAATTACTTTTTCTAGTTAGTATTTTTACTTTTTTCGCTTCTTGTGATAAAGATTTTAATGAGATTGGTTCGGATGTTATTGGTGTTGATCATTTTGGACTTATTCAGGATACCACAAAAACAGTTATTGCTTACAACCAAGCCACAGGATCTGTTGAAACCAGTAATCTTCCTATAAATTCACTCGGATATTATAACAATCCTTTTTTTGGAAAAACAAGAGCAAGTGTAGTAACTCAAGTAGCTTTAGATACTGTAAATCAGACCATTGGTTCGTTACCAACCGTTACAAAAGTAGAACTTTCATTGCCTTATTTTAGTCATTTAGTTTCTACTGATGCAACTACTGGTAATCGTACTTACGAATTGGATTCTGTTCATGGATTCGTGACAACGGATAGTAAAAAAGTATTTAACAAAATTAAATTGAGTGTTTACGAGTCCAATTATTACTTAAGAGATTACGATGCTTCTTTAGGGTTTCTAAATGCTCAAAAGTATTATTCAGGAGCTACGTCAGATTTTGATTCCAACAAAAATCCGAATCGTTTAAATGATGACTCTGATGCAAGTCAAAACGATGCGTTTCTTTATAGCGCAGACGAAATAAAAACTTACAAAACTGTTGATGGTGTTGAAGTTGTTGATACAAGATCAGTACCTGGAATGCGTTTAAAACTTAGAAATCAATTTTTTCAAGATAAATTATTTGGAGCTGGTGCCGCTGGGAAATTCATTAATAATAATGTTTTTAAAGAATATTTCAGAGGTTTATATTTTAAAGCTGACAATGCTTCAACATCTCCTAACGAAGGTAGTTTGGCTTTATTAAATTTTAAATTAGGGAAAATTATAATTACTTATAACGTAACTGTTACAAGTTCTACAGGAGTTGAAACAATAAAAGAAAAAAAATTCGGAATTAGCTTAGGTGGAAGTTCTGTTAATTTGTTAGAAAACGACTATACTACGCAATATACTTCTGGAGTTACATCAAATGCAAGCCCAACAACTGGTGGATATAATTTGTATCCAAAAGGCGGTGATGGAAGTATGACTATTATTAATCTTTTTGGTGAAGATAAGAAAGCAGTAAACGCAAGTGGAGTTCTTTATGATTTTCCTGGTGGAAATGGAGTGCCTGACGAATTAGATTTATTAAGAAATCCTATTGATGGTAAAAAACTTTTGGTAAATGAAGCAAATCTAACTTTTTATGTTGACAAAACTAAAATGGCAGGTGCTACTGAACCCAACAGAATTTATCTGTATGATTTAAATAATAATCTTCCAATTATTGATTATTATTTTGATAATTCAGTAGCTTCAAATGCAAAACTCAATAAAAGTATTCACGGTGGGATTTTAGAAAAAGAATCAGTAAGCTCAATTGTTGATAAACGTGGAATTAAATATAAAATTAGACTTACAAATCATCTTAGAAACTTGATTAGCAAGGATTCAACTAATGTTAGATTAGGATTGGTTGTTTCAGAATCTATTGCAAACACCACTAATTCTCAACTAAAAAACGCTATAACTGGAGTTAATCCATTTAGCAAAATCCCAACAGCCTCTGTTATTAATCCTTTAGGAACTGTTTTATTTGGAAATAATATTCCAACAGTAGATCCAAATTATGCTAAAAGATTAAAACTTGAAATTTATTATACAAAGCCTAATTAGAATAAATTATTAACACCAAATAAAAAAGACATGTGCGGAATTGTAGGTTATATCGGATTTAGAGAAGCATATCCAATTGTAATAAAAGGTTTGAAAAGACTTGAATACAGAGGATATGACAGTGCAGGCATTATGCTTTTTGATGGAATAGATCTTAAAGTTTCTAAAACTAAAGGAAAAGTTTCTGATTTGGAAGATATATCTTCAAAAGAAATTACAACCAATGGAACTATTGGAATTGGGCATACTCGTTGGGCAACGCATGGCGTTCCAAATGATGTAAACTCACATCCACATGTTTCAAATTCAGGAAATCTTGTAATTATCCACAATGGAATTATAGAAAATTATGCTCCATTAAAAAAAGAATTAATAAATAGAGGATATGTTTTTCATTCTGATACGGATACCGAAGTATTGGTAAATCTTATTGAAGATGTTCAGAAAAAAGACAACCTAAAACTTGGTAAAGCAGTTCAAATTGCTTTAAATCAAGTTGTAGGAGCGTATGCAATTTGCGTATTTGACAAACAAAAACCTGATGAAATTGTCGTGGCTCGATTAGGAAGTCCATTAGCAATTGGCGTTGGTGAAAATGAATATTTTATTGCTTCTGACGCTTCTCCATTTATAGAATATACTTCAAATGCTATTTATCTTGAAGATGAAGAAATGGCAATTGTGAGATTAAATAAACCTTTAAAGATTAGAAAAATTAAAGATGATTCATTAGTAGATCCTTACGTTCAGGAATTACAGATGAATTTGGAGCAAATTGAAAAAGGGGGTTATGATCACTTTATGCTTAAAGAGATATTTGAGCAACCAAGCGTTATAAAAGACACCTATAGAGGAAGACTTCACGCTAGCAAGGGATTAATTCTTATGGCAGGTATTGAAGACAACTTAGAAAAGTTTTTAAATGCCGAGAGAATTCTTATCGTAGCGTGTGGAACATCATGGCATGCAGGTTTAGTTGCTGAATATATAATTGAAGAATTTACAAGAATTCCTGTTGAAGTGGAATATGCTTCAGAATTCAGATATAGAAATCCTATTATAAATAAAGGAGATGTCGTTATTGCTATTTCTCAATCAGGAGAAACTGCTGATACTCTTGCCGCTATTAAATTAGCAAAAGAAAGAGGTGCTTTTGTCTTTGGAGTTTGTAATGTTGTTGGTTCTTCAATATCTCGAGAAACGCATGCAGGTGCTTATACCCATGCAGGTCCAGAAATTGGGGTTGCATCAACAAAAGCATTCACCACTCAAATTACTGTATTAACAATGATTGCATTGCGAATTGCGAAAGCAAAGGGAACAATGACAAATTCAGATTTTCACAGGTATTTGCAAGAATTAGAATTAATACCCGAAAGAGTTTTAGAAGCTTTAGAAACTAATGATAAGGCGAAAGAAATCGCTGCAATTTTCAAAGATGCACCAAATTGTCTATATTTAGGGAGAGGTTATAATTTTCCAGTAGCTTTAGAAGGTGCTTTAAAATTGAAGGAGATTTCTTATATTCACGCTGAAGGTTATCCTGCAGCAGAAATGAAACATGGCCCTATCGCATTGATTGACGAACACATGCCGGTAGTAGTTATTGCTCCAAAATTGGGTCATTATGACAAAGTGGTAAGCAATATTCAAGAAATTAAATCCCGAAGTGGAAAAATCATTGCAATAGTAACCAAAGGCGATACTCAAGTTCGTGATTTAGCGGATTATGTAATTGAAATCCCTGAAACTGCAGATGCCCTTTCACCATTAATAACTACAATTCCATTACAATTATTATCATATCATATTGCTGTTTTAAGAGGATGTAACGTAGATCAGCCTAGAAACTTAGCAAAATCGGTTACGGTAGAATAATTAAAATATATTTCAAATAATAAACCCAAAGAAGGCTTCGTAAAAAGTATTCTTTGGGTTTTATTTTGCGAATTATTTAAAAAAAATCCCATCGCGTAAAACGGATGGGATTGATCAAATCAATTAAGAGAAATTAGTTTTTAATTATTCTCTTCGTTACACTTTGATTATCGGAATCAATTTTTACGAAATATATTCCAGATGAAATTGAAGATAAATCTAATAAAAATTGGCTTGGATTGTTTAGAAATTCAGATTTTGAATATACTATTTTCCCAGTTAAATCATATACATTAACTGTTTTAGGTTTAATACTACCCATAGATACATTAAAAATTCCTTTTGATGGATTTGGATAAATTGCAATATTACTCATCTCAAATTGCTGATTAGCTAAAGTTCCTTCTATTACAAAATCATCCACAACAACTCCAAGTTGATTAAGTCCTTGATCCGAGTGAAAAACAATTCTAAAAATAACATTTGGATTTCCAACAAGAGAATTAAGTGGATACGAATATTCTTTCAATGATAAATCTGCTCCCGTGAGCGGACTTGTCCATTGTGCACCAGGACAATTGTAACAATCATTTCCTGCAGTTTGAGCCGTTCGATTGCTATTGTACCATGTTGCCCCTTGAGTGCCTAAAACAGTCCAAGATTGACCAAAATTTAAAGAATACTGTACATAAACGACATCCCAATTAGGCTCTAAATCAAATGCCATTTTAAATTTAATTACTGGATTTGTAATGTACGAAAAATCATAACATTGTGAAACCAAGTACGCTTTTGTTTCATCAGGATAGTTTCCAGAAAAACTTGTAGTATAAACGTTTCCAGAACCAGAAGCTAAAGCCCCTGCAACTCTAACTCCTCTTTGCCATTGACTTGTGGTAAGTCCATCAGTATAGGTAAGAAGACTTGAAGTTGGAGTTTCAAATGTATTTACAACACCCGCCGTTCCTGAATCATTAACATAAAAAGGGGTTGCTCCTTGATTATTATCTGGGAAAGCATCACCTGATGTTGTAGTTGTTACACTTAAAGAATAAGCTCCTCTTGTAGTTATTGTAAAAGAAGGCAAATCGATACTTTGTGTAGTTGCAGGAGCCAAAGAACCATTCCAAGTATAACTTTGTGGGGTTCCATTATAATTATAAGCTATTGAAACCGATGAAATTGCTGCTGAACCATTATTCTTTACAGTAATTTGAGGAGAAATAAGTCCTCCACAAGCAATTGTTCCTGTTGGTGATTGAATTCCAACAAATTTCACATCACTTGTTGGCACTTGAACCGGAATGTCGCATTGCCAAACTCCTCTTCCATAAGTTCCAGCGATAATTTTAGAATCATCTAAATTTATTTCTAAATCGGCTACAGAAGTATTTGGCAAATTAGTTTCAAAAGGTGCCCAAGCCGTCATAGAATCATCTATATAATAAACCCCAACAGTTGTTCCAACGTATAGCGGGTTTAAAGTATGTCTTCCTTGGTGAACTATTATGTTTTTTCCAACATTAGGAAGTCCAGTTGCAATTGCCGTAAAAGCAGTTCCTCCATTTGTTGATTTAAAAGCATTCCCAGTAGTAGTTCCTGCTGTAGTAATATACACAATATTACTATTAGTATAATGAACAGAAATTGATGTAATTGCCCCTGATGCTATAAAAGCTTGAGTAAATGCAACTCCTCTATTTGTACTTTTATATAAAGTTGATCCTTTTGAAACATACATAATATTGTCATTACTAGGGTCAACTGATACATTTTGGATATTTCCTGTTCCAAAAGCTAAAGTATTTTGAGCTACCCATGCCCCATTTGTTAATTTATATAATTTTGCATACCCAGCAAAAATTTCTCCTACAGAATTGGCTCTAAGAGGTGTAACCCAATCCCCAACTTCTCCTGTTGGTGTGTCAACCGCCAAAGATAAGGTCATTCCTGAATCATTACTTTGAAACAAAGTCCCACCATTATAAACAAACCCATAACATTTATTGCTATTAGTTGGGTCAATTGCTGTATCCATACCATCACCTGCATGGTAACTTCTCCAAAGATTATTATTAAAAATAAAACCACCATTATCTTGAAGACCACCTGTTACTTTAGAAGCCGATTGCTTTGAAACAGATATTTTATAAAACTGACCTATTTGAGCTTGCCCAATTATATCATTAAATGTGGTTCCTTTATCAGTTGAAACATAAATTCCTCCATCACTTCCACAATACAATTTATCTCCAAAATATTGTAAGAAGTGAATATCAGCATGTGTGAAATTTGGACTCCAAGAAGCCCAATTATTAAGTTTTGTAGCTGTTGCACCTCCATCCGAAGATTTCCAAACATTTAAAAGACCTGTATAAACCTCATTAGGATCTGTTTGAGAAACACAAAGAGCCATGTCATACCAAGCCTGAGTACCACCATCAAAAACATCTGTAGCAGATGCTGTTAAACCAGTATTTGTATAAGTAGCTCCGCCATCAATAGATTTGAATAAACCAACGAACGTATGCGAATTAGCTTTTGATTTTAAACAATAAACTATTTCAGGATTTGCAGCGGTAACATCAATTATAGTTCTTCCACTAGCTGAAATTGGGAAACCTGTTCCTGTTGCTATAAAACTAACTCCTGCATTTATTGATTTATAAATTTTTGTTGCAGTAGAAGCATAAATAATATCTGGATTTCCAGGTTTTAATCTTAAAGAACCTTGAGTAAAACTTGAAGCTGCAGCACCCGTTATAGTAGCAGTTGTCCAAGTTATTCCGCCATCAGTTGTTTTTTTTATTCCAGTACTTGTAGCGCACCATAAAATATTAGGATTAGTTGGATGAATTACCAAATCACCAAGACCTTGAGATGTGTTATTTAAAGTCAAACCAGTTGGACTCCAAGAAGTTCCTCCGTTAATAGACTTATAAATCCCTATGGAATAAGAATCATTTGCATCTTTATCACCAGTAGCTATGTAAACAATATTTGGATTATTGTAAGCAACCGCAATTCCTGAAACCCCAATTTGAGCAAATTCATCAAATAATGGCACCCAAGAAGCGCCAGAATTAGTAGTTTTCCAAATCCCACCTGCTGGCGCCCCAAAATAAATTGTATTTGGATCTGACGGATCCACACAAATTACATTTATTCTTCCTCTTCCTCTTGTTGTTTGAATTGCAGAATTTTGTGTTGGACCAATAGGCTGCCAATTGCTTGTAGGAACAAGTCTTGAAGTAGCGTTTCCATTACGTTTTGCTTGATTTTTTTGTTCCCAAACTGCCATTAATTCTTGTTGAGAAATTACATAACCTTGATCGTTCGTAACGTTTTTCCATTTTTCAACCCAACGCATGAAAGGTTTATAACCGCTAGCTCTTTTGGTTTTGTCACGTGTGGACCAATAATCATTGAAATCAGTAACTAATTCGGACAATTTCTTTTCTTTTGAATCGGCTTCATCAGCATTTTTCATCCACGGCGCAGAGGAATTAAATTGTGAAAAACCAAAGAAAGTGCTAAATAAAGCAATTAATAAGTATGTTTTTTTCATTTTTAGTAAGTTTTCAACAAACTTATAACCTTTTAATATCAATTCAAAAAAATTAACATTAAATTTAATAATGTATATTGTTCTTTCGTAAATTTGTGAAAAATTAAAAATGTTTTCTTTTCTGAAAAAATACAAATTGTTTCTGAGTGTTGTGATTGTGCTTTCGGCAATTATATTAGCCCTTTTTTATTCGGCTTTAAAGCCAAAAAAAATGCTTCCAATTTATAATCCTTCGATGGTAAACCCTGAATTGGTTGATTCTACGGTACAATATATTAGTAAATACCACACAATTGCTGATTTCTCATTTACCAATCAAAACGGTAAAAAAATTACTCAAAAAGATTATGAAGGCAAGATTTATGTTGCCGATTTTTTCTTTACAACCTGTGGATCAATTTGCCCAAAAATGACTACGAATTTAGCTGTAATTCAAAAGGCAATTATCAATAATCCAAAAGTAATGTTGCTTTCTCACACCGTTTTCCCCGAAACTGATAGCGTTTCTGTTTTGAAAAAGTATGCAGTAAAAAACGGAGTTCTTGACAGCAAATGGAACTTAGTTACTGGTGATAAAAAACAAATTTACACGATGGCAAGAAAGTCCTATTTGGCTGTAAAATTAGGCAAGCCAAGCGAATTATATGATATGGTTCATACAGAAAATTTTGTTTTGGTTGATTCAAAAAAACGTGTTCGTGGATTTTATGACGGTACAAAAGAAGAAGATATTCAGCGCTTAATTGAAGATATTAATTTTTTGTGTTCCGAGTAATCTAGTCCAAAAATATATTTCCTTTCTAATAAATTCAAAAAAACATTTGCTTAAAAATGTCATAAAACTGATAATTATCATTCGATTGAATATTATTATATTTACTTTTGTAATCTAAATTCAATCTAAATAAGGTTTGCGAACGACAATAAATTCTCTTAAAAAAGGCGAAAAAGCAATCATCAAAGATTTCGACATCGATACCATTCCATTAAAATTATTGGAAATGGGTTGTTTGCCAGGAAACGTGGTCGAATTGCTTCAAATTGCGCCTTTTGGTGATCCTTTGTATTTAAATATTAATGGTTCGCATCTTGCCATTCGTATCGAAACTGCTAAAGAAATTGAAGTTGAAATTCTAAAATCCAACTTGAAATGAGTAGCAAAAACATAAATGTTGCCTTAATTGGAAATCCGAATACGGGTAAAACTTCTGTTTTCAACCAATTGACTGGTTTGAACCAACAAGTAGGAAATTACCCCGGAATTACAGTCGAAAAAAAGATTGGTTTTTGCAAATTGACTTCAAAAATTAAAGCAAACATACTTGATTTACCAGGGACTTATAGTTTAAATGCAAGTTCCATTGATGAAAATGTTGTCATTGAATTACTATTGAATAAAAATGATAAATTATTTCCAGATGTAGCTCTTGTTGTTACAGATGTGGAAAATTTAAAGCGAAATTTATTGCTTTTCACCCAAATAAAAGACCTTGAAATTCCAACTATTTTAGTCATAAATATGGCTGATAGGATGAAATTTAAAGGCATTTCTCTTGATATTCCCTATTTAGAAGAGCAACTTAAAACGAAGATTGCCTTGATTAGTTCTCGAAAAGGCTACGGAATTGATGAATTGAAAAATCTAATTATTAATTATACTTCCCTTTCCACCGAGCCGTGTTTGAATGCGTCAAGTATTGATTCGGAATATTTTGACACACTTCGTAAAACATTTCCAAATCAACTGCTTTATAAATTGTGGTTGGTCATTACGCAAGATGTGAATTTCATGAATTTAGAACGTAAGGAAATTCGCAATTCTTTTACAAAATCACATTCTGATTTGAAGCGTTTGCAACAAAAAGAAACCATAAAAAGATACCAATTTATCAATGATGTTTTGAAAATTGGACATAAAATTGACACTTCGATTGCCAAAGATTTCCGAAGCAAATTAGACCGTGTTTTAACGCATAAATTTTGGGGTTATTTTATCTTTTTCATCATATTATTTGGGATTTTTCAATCTATTTTTGAATGGTCAAAAGTGCCAATGGAGTTTATTGATACTACTTTTGCATCATTAAGTACTTTAGTAAATGAATCCTTGCCAGCTGGAGTTCTAACAAATTTAATTTCTCAAGGAATAATCCCAGGAATTGGTGGGATTTTAATTTTTATTCCACAAATAGCCTTCTTATTTATGTTTATTTCTATTTTAGAAGAAAGCGGTTATATGAGTCGCGTTGTTTTTTTGATGGATAAAATAATGCGAAAATTTGGACTTTCTGGGAAAAGCGTTGTTCCCTTAATTTCAGGAACAGCCTGTGCAATTCCAGCAATAATGGCAACCAGAAATATCGAAAATTGGAAGGAAAGATTGATTACAATTTTGGTTACGCCCTTCACAACCTGTTCCGCAAGATTACCTGTTTATGCCATTATTATTGCGTTGGTAATTCCAGACACAAGAATATTAGGTTTTCTAAACTTGCAAGGTTTGACCTTGATGTTGCTGTATCTTTTAGGTTTTGGAATGGCTATTTTTTCGGCTTATATTCTAAATAAAATTTTGAAAATTAAAGGCAAAACCTTTTTTGTAGTTGAAATGCCAAACTATAAATTACCAATGTTTAAAAATGTTGCCATTAATGTAGTTGAAAAAACAAGAGCATTTATTTTTGGAGCTGGAAAAATAATCCTTGCCATTTCAATCGTTTTATGGTTTATGGCATCGTATGGGCCTGGAAAAAAATTCAATAATGCAGAAGCTATTTTAACTGCAAAAAACGAAAATACAAGTTTATCAAAATTAGAATTTAAGAACAAAGTCGCCGCCTATAAATTAGAAAATTCCTATATCGGAATTATGGGAAAAGCAATTGAACCCACAATTTCTCCATTAGGCTACGATTGGAAAATAGGAATTGCAATCATCAGTTCATTTGCCGCAAGGGAAGTTTTTGTTGGAACTTTAGCAACCATTTATAGTGTTGGAGGCACTGAAAATGAAGATACTATAAAAAACAAAATGGGTGCTGAAATTAATCCAGAAACGGGCGATAAAATATTCAATTTTGCATCTGGAATTTCCTTATTATTATTCTATGCTTTTGCGATGCAATGCGCAAGTACATTGGCAATTACCAAAAAAGAAACCAACACTTGGAAATGGCCTTTGGGGCAACTAATTTTTATGAGTGGATTGGCTTATATCGTAGCTTTAATTGCTTTTCAAATATTAAAATAGTTACTGATGGCTCAAGAAATAATCGCTTTTATCACTTTGGGAATTGCAATTGCTTTTTTGATTAAAAAATTCTTTTTCAAGAAAGATAAATCAAAAAATTGCGGCTCAGATGATTGTGGTTGTAATTAGTTTTAACGAACTAAAAATCTTTTATTCAATCTGAAAAATAATTGAATTAGTTCAAAAGAAACAGAAATATTCATTTTAAATTATCGTCATTTCCAACCAAGAACCTTATCGCTATTGTCCCTATCGGAAAATATCTTATTTTTGCATAGATTCTGAACGCGTTTCAAGAATTTCTAAAAAAAAATTATGATACAAAATCCAAAAAGATATACAATTACCGCAGCATTGCCTTACACGAATGGTCCAATCCACATTGGTCATTTGGCGGGTGTTTATGTGCCTTCGGATATTTATTCTCGCTATTTAAGATTACAAGGTAAAGACGTTTTGTTCGTTTGCGGAAGCGATGAACACGGAGTTGCTATTTCTATGAAAGCCAAGAAAGAAGGGGTTTCGCCACAAGAAATCATTGATAAATATGACGGAATTATTCGTAAATCGTTTGTAGATTTTGGAATTTCTTTTGATAATTATTCCAGAACTTCATCCAAAATTCATCACGATACAGCATCAGAATTTTTCAAAAAATTATACGATAATGGTGATTTTATAGAACAATTTACCGAGCAATTATATGATGCAAAAGCAAACCAATTTTTAGCAGATCGATTTGTAATTGGAACGTGTCCAAAATGTGGGCACGAAGAGGCGTATGGTGATCAATGTGAAAAATGTGGTTCTACATTAAATGCAACTGATTTAATAAATCCAAAATCAACAATTACGGGAGAAATTCCAGTAATGAAAGCTACAAAACACTGGTTTTTGCCTTTGGATCGATACGATGAATTTTTAAGAGAATGGATTTTAGTTGGACATAAAAACGATTGGAAACCTAATGTTTACGGGCAAGTAAAATCCTGGATTGACGGCGGTTTAGAACCTCGTGCGGTAACCAGAGATTTAGATTGGGGAATTGATGTTCCTGTTGAAGGAGCCGAAGGGAAAAAATTATATGTGTGGTTTGATGCCCCAATTGGCTATATTTCTGCAACTAAAGAATGGGCGTTGCGTGAAGGAAAAGAATGGGAACCGTATTGGAAAAATGAAGATACAAAATTGGTTCACTTCATTGGAAAAGACAATATTGTTTTTCATTGTATTATTTTTCCAGCGATGTTGAAGGCTGAAGGAAGTTATATTTTACCCGATAATGTTCCTGCAAATGAATTTTTGAATTTGGAAGGAAATAAATTATCGACTTCAAAAAATTGGGCGGTTTGGCTGCACGAATATTTGGAAGATTTTCCAAATCAGCAAGATGTTTTGCGTTATGCGTTGACATCAAATGCGCCAGAAACTAAGGATAATGATTTTACTTGGAAAGATTTTCAAGCGAGAAACAATAATGAATTGGTTGCTATTTTAGGTAATTTTATAAATCGAGTAGTAGTTTTAACCAATAAATATTACGTGGGAATTGTTCCGGATCCAAGTCCAAGTCCAAGCCCCCTAGCCCCCGAAGGGGGAACACTCAACTTTACGGATTATGATAATGAAGTATTAACAGCGTTAAAAGCGTATCCAGCTGTAATTTCAAGTTCAATTGAGCGATACAGATTCAGAGAAGCTTTGGGCGAATTAATGAATGTTGCCCGTTTGGGAAATAAATATCTTGCCGATGAAGAACCTTGGAAAGTTATAAAAGACAATCCAGAACGCGTGCAAACACAGATGTTTGTAGCCTTGCAAATTGCTGCAGCATTGAGTTCTCTTTGCGAACCATTTTTACCTTTTACAGCCACTAAACTTTCAAGAATTCTGAAAATAGAAAGCAAAATTGATTGGAAAACAGTTTCCGAGACTTCTGAATTGATTCCTTCGGGACACAAAATCGGAGAGGCAGAATTGCTTTTTGCTAAAATTGAAGATGAAGAAATTCAAAAACAAATGGACAAATTAGAAGCTACGAAAGTGGCAAATAAAGAAGAGATTGCTTCGTCCCTCGCAAAGACGGAACCTCAGAAAGAAACAATTCAATATGAAGATTTTGCTAAAATAGATTTGCGTGTAGGAACGATTTTAGAAGCAGAGAAAATGCCAAAAGCAAACAAACTTTTGATTCTTAAAATCGACACAGGAATTGATGTGCGCACTATAGTTTCAGGAATTGCGGAGAGTTTTTCGCCAGAAGAAATTATTGGAAAACGCGTTACAGTTTTAGTGAATTTGGCTCCAAGAAACCTTCGAGGCGTGGAAAGCCAAGGAATGATTTTGATGACTACAAACGCAGAGGGAAAATTGGTTTTTGTGAATCCTAATGTTGATGGAGTTTCAAATGGTGAGACAATAAATTAAAAAAAATATATAACACAAATTTCACAAATTTTCACAGATTTAATTTGTGAAAATTTGTGAAATTTGTGTTTAAAAAATAATAAATGAACCTAAAAATCATTGCCTTCGACGCCGATGACACTTTGTGGCACAATGAACCTTATTTCGATGAGGCTCAGGCACGTTTTTGTGTGCTGTTTCAAGATTATGCTTCAAACCAAGAGATATTGGGTTTAATTTTGAATCATCAAGTGACAAATTTGCCGCTTTATGGTTTTGGAATTAAAGCATTTACATTGTCGATGATTGAAACGGCTTTGGAATTAACCAATCATTCTATTTCAGGAAAAGGAATTGAAAAAATTATTGCTATTGGCAAAGATTTATTGCAAAAACCAGTAGAATTATTACCAGAAGTCGAAACGGTTTTACAAGAATTACAAGGAAAATACAAATTGGTTGTTGCCACCAAAGGCGATTTAAAAGACCAACACAGAAAACTTCACGACTCTGGAATTGGTGCTTTTTTTCATCATATAGAAGTTATGAGCGACAAAACAGAATTGGATTATCAGAAAATGTTGGGACGATTGGATTGTAAACCGGAAGATTTTTTGATGATTGGAAATTCCCTTAAATCGGATGTTTTGCCGATTTTGAATATTGGTGGTTTTGGGGTTCATATTCCGTATCACACCACTTGGGAATATGAAAAAATTGATTTTGAAATTGAACACGATAATTTTTATTCTTATACAAATATTACAGAAGTTTTGCCGCTTTTGCTAAAATAAAATTTCGAGGAAAATAAAACACAAATTACACAGATTTTCACAGATTAAAAGCTGCGTTTTGAATTAAAATAAACCCAAACCCATTGAAACAAAAATTAGATCTCGATACTTGGAATCGAACGGAGCATTTTCATTTTTTCAAGCAAATGGAAGAGCCTTTTTTTGGCGTTACCGTAACTATTGATTGTACTAAGGCGTATGAAAAATCAAAAGTCGAAAATTTTTCTTTTTTCATTTATTATTTGCACAAAACTTTGGCTGCTGTAAATGCAATTGAGTCGTTTCGATTTCGGATTTTGAAAGATGAGGTTTATATTTATGATGTAATAAATGGTTCTGCAACCATAAGTCGGGAAGATGGAACTTTTGGGTTTTCCTTTATGGAATACAATGAAGATTTTTCCGTTTTTTCAAAAATAGCGTTGGCAGAAATGGAACGCATTCAAACTACAAAAGGACTTTTTACTCGGACGTTTGAAAGTGATAATTTGATTCATTTTTCTGCAATTCCTTGGGTTGATTTTACGGCACTTTCACACGCACGAAGTTTTACTTTTGCAGATAGTTGTCCTAAAATTTCTTTTGGAAAAATGAGCATTTCAGAAAATGGAAAACGAACAATGCCAATGTCGGTTCACGTGCATCACGGTTTGATGGATGGATTGCACGTTGGACAATTTGTAGATTATTTTCAGGATTTAATGAATGGTTGATTGCGTTGAAAATTTTTGCCACGGATTTTACGGATAAAACGGATTTCCACGGATTTTTAAAAATAAAATTCGTGATAATTCGTGTAATTCTTGTTTGAGATAAAATACTTAGATATTTTTTACCGCAGATTTGAAGAAACTGGTCGTTAGTACTTTGACAAAGATTTGCTAACGTTATCGAGCGAGTGAAGCCTAGGTTTAAAATGGTGAATTTATCCCCTCACGAATTTTGGTAGAAATGAAAAAACGGGAACTACTTGTTTATCAATAACTTAAAAAAAGAGTTAGATAGAATTAAACGGATAAAACGGATTTTTGCAGATTTCCCCAAAAACCAATAATAATTTAACAAATTAATATATTTATATCTTTATTTATTATAAGTTATCCATTTTAGATTACATTTGTTAAAATTTATAAAATAAAAAACTATGAAATCCCTCATTTTCATCTTGTTAGTTTCCGCTATTGGTAACTCTCAAACTCCAAGTATTTCTAAGCAAGTTATTGGAACAGCTGGAAAAACGCAAACGAATTCTAACTTCAAAGTTTCTTGGACAGCTGGCGAACCTGTTGTAGGTTTAATGACAGCAGGAGGTAATCAATTAGGAAATGGCTATTATCCAGCAATGGATTTGCAGGCGTTACAAATTGAAGATCATTCATTGGATGTAAAAATTAAAGTATTTCCAAATCCAACTTCAGAGATGCTTTATGTGTCTCACCCGGAATTAAATTCTTTTTCAATTCAAATTTCAGATTTGAACGGAAAACAGATTTATTCAGGAAACATCGACAAAGACCAACCTTTAAATGTATCGAATTATACCCAAGGGATATATCTTGTGACTATTTCAAACAAAGAAGCTAATAAAAAGAATACTTATAAAATTATTAAAAAGTAATTCATGAAAAAACTTTTCACTCTACTAGCATTAATTGCTACAATAGCAAATTTTGCCCAAGCCCCACAAGGTTTCAACTATCAAGCTACGGTTAGAAATAGTTCAGGTGCTTTAATAACGAATCAAAATGTGTATTTCAAGTTTAATGTGATGTTGAACTCACAAACTAGCGTTCCGGTTTTTACGGAAACACATTATGTACCAACAGATGATGTAGGGCAAGTTAATTTAATAATTGGTCAAGGAACAGCAACAACAGGCGTGTTTTCTTCAATTAACTGGGGAACAGGAAATTACTTTTTAGGAATAGAACTCGATATTAATACAGGTCTAGGTTATGTCGCTATGGGGACAACACAATTGTTAAGTGTGCCTTACGCATTGTATGCTAATAGCTCAGGAAACGGTCAAGCGGTAACTCCAAGTTTAGCAAGTGTATTGGCTGTTAATAACGGCGCTAATAATTTACAAGTAAAGAATTTGGCTGACCCAACTGAGGGTCAAGATGCGGTGACTAAAATTTATACAGATACATCAGACGCTCAATTACAAAACCAGATTTCTACTTTACAAGCTCAAATAATTGCATTACAAAACGCTATTGTTGCAACACTACCCAACGTTACAATTGGCACACAAATCTGGAGCACTACAAATTTGGATGTAACTACCTATAATGATGGCACGCCTATACCACAAGTAACCGACCCAACTGCTTGGGCAGGATTAAGAACAGGTGCTTGGTGTTATTATGCAAACAATACAGCTAACGGAACAACTTTTGGTAAATTATACAATTGGCATGCTGTGAGAGGAATTCACGATAATGATCTCAATACACCAAACAAAATATTAGCTCCTTTAGGTTGGCACGTTCCTAGCAATTCGGAATGGAATACTTTAATTAATTACCTTGACCCAAATGCTAATGGTGGTATTGCTACTCCTAATCTTGCAGGAGATAAGATGAAGAGCACAGGCACAACCCTTTGGACAAGTCCTAACACGGGTGCTACCAACTCAAGCGGATTTACAGGTTTTCCGGGAGGGCTTCGCAGCTACGATGGTACATTCCTGAGCATTGGCAACGTGGGTGGCTGGTGGTGTTCGGATGACGCTTGGACCCGCGACATTAATTACAACACCGGCAGTGCTTACTTAAACACCTACGGTCAAGAGGTTGGTTTCTCAGTTCGCTGCGTTAAAAATTAATAATATACTATGAAAAAACTCTTCACTTTATTAGCATTTGTTATTACCATAACAACATTTGCCCAAGCCCCACAAGGCTTCAATTATCAAGCTACGGTTAGAAATAATTCAGGTGTTTTAATAACGAATCAAAATGTGTATTTTAAGTTTAATGTGATGTTGAACTCACAAACTAGCGTTCCGGTTTTTACGGAAACACATTATGTACCAACAGATGATGTAGGGCAAGTTAATTTAATAATTGGTCAAGGAACAGCAACAACAGGCGTGTTTTCTTCAATTAACTGGGGAACAGGAAATTACTATTTAGGAATAGAACTCGATATTAATACAGGTCTAGGTTATGTAGCAATGGGAACCACGCAATTGTTAAGTGTGCCGTTCGCATTGTATGCAAATAGCTCAGGGAACGGTCAAGCTGCAACTCCAAGTTTAGCAAGTGTATTGGCTGTTAATAATAGTGCAAATAATACTAAAATTACCAATTTGGCTGACCCAACGGATGCCCAAGATGCGGTAACAAAATCCTATGTAGATATTTTGCAAACTCAAATTGCTGATTTACAAGCACAAATTTCTATTTTACAAAATAGCATTGAACCATCTCAGCCAGTAAGCAATGGTGTTTTGGTAAAAACAATTTCTGACAATAGTGGTAATGTCACCACATTAAATTATAACGGTAATAAGATTGATAGTTATATTGATTCTCAAGGAGAAAATGGAATATTTATATATGGTGGAGATTTAATTGTTAAACAGGAAAGTAATAATAGATTAGAGGTTATGAATTATTCAAATAATTTATTAATCTCTAGCAATTATAATTTCAGTACTACCGATTATTCTTCAACTTCAACTTCTAATTATACTTATAATTTAGATGGAAGTATTACAGAGGATAGAACATCAACTGATACAAGTCCAAATAATACATATCAAGATACACGAAAGACAATCCGATTTTTTTATCAAGGCAATTGTATTAAGGCAGAATACTATTCGCTTGTTAACAATGAAATGACTCTTTATTCTACTACTACTTACAGTTACGATACGAATAATCATCCAAATAAAAATATAACTGGTTTTTATGCTTGGCAAAAACCTCAAGGAGCCAGTCTTAATAATGAAATAAGTGCTATAACTAAAAATGCATCTGGAGTTGTTACAAGAATTTCTCAATCAACGTATCAGTATAATTCGCAAAATTATCCTCTAAGCACAATAGAAACTTCAACGCCTTATACTATCAATCCAGCAACAGGAATATCTGGCTCAGGAACACCAACAATATCTACTACCTTTTTTACTTATTATTAATAATTAATTTTATGAAAAAACTATTTACCCTTTTAGCAATTGTTGTTACAATTACAACATTTGCCCAAGCTCCACAAGGGTTCAATTATCAAGCTACAGTTAGAAATAATTCAGGTGTTTTAATAACGAATCAAAATGTGTATTTTAAGTTTAATGTGATGTTGAACTCACAAACTAGCGTTCCGGTTTTTACGGAAACACATTATGTACCAACAGATGATGTAGGGCAAGTTAATTTAATAATTGGTCAAGGAACAGCAACAACAGGCGTGTTTTCTTCAATTAACTGGGGAACTGGCAATTATTTTTTAGGAATAGAACTCGATATTAATACAGGTCTAGGTTATGTCGCTATGGGGACAACACAATTGTTAAGCGTTCCTTACGCATTGTATGCTAATAGCTCAGGAAACGGTCAAGCGGTAACTCCAAGTTTAGCAAATGTATTGGCTGTTAATAATGGCGCCAATAATTTACAAATAAAAAACATAGCTGACCCAACGGAAGCACAAGACGCCGCTACAAAAGGATATATTGACACCCAACTACAAATCCAAATTGCCAATTTACAAGCTCAAATAACGGCATTGCAAAATTTGTCAGTTTCTTCATCCGTTAGTCAACAAGCTATATGTACTGAAACCTCCACTCAAGTCGGTTTAACTTCAAATCAGTCAAATGCAACTTTTACTTGGACTGTTTCCATTTTAACTTTGCCGTCAAGTGGAACTATTTCAGGATTTAGTTCGGGCACTGGGAATTTTATAGCGCAAACACTTTCGAATACTGGTTCAAGCGCAGGTGTTGTAAGATATAGTATAACTCCACATTTAGGCTCAATTTCTGGACAATCAACAAACGTAGATGTTACCGTAAATCCAAAACCAATTATCTCAAATAAAATAATCACTATTAATAGTGGTTCTTCATTTTTAATTACTCCACAAAATATTTCGGGTGATATAGTTCCATCCGGCGATACATTTACATCAAATGTTCCATTTCTTTTAGTTCCTCGTAAACTTCTTTTATTGACTCCCCTTGTTCCGCTGCTTTCCTTAGAGTACCTCTCCAATAATCCGGGTAAGTCATCAACTCCTCGATTTGGTCTTGACTTAATATCTTCTTGCTCACTGATTCTTCTTGCTGATTCATTATAATATATTTTATTTACTAGTCTAGGTAAATTATTATATAATTACTTCCGTAAGATTATCATTTTTGGTTCCAAATAACAAAAATAAATCTACCATAGGTAACCTATTGAAGTCCCATCAACAGCGTTTTGAGTTGAAATATTATTTGTTTTATTGATTAAGAAAGAGTCAATGAAACCATCATAATTTGTTTGAATTTCGATAGTATTTGCGTTTAAAACTTGAAAAGTAATTTTGGCCGAACTAGCTGGACAAAAACTTCCTACACCTGTACTTGTTATCTGTCTAATTGTAAAAGTGTCATTGTCTTCAGAGTCAATTACATTATTTACTGTATTATAAACACATGCGTCATATTCTATGTTATTATAAGTCCCTACTTCATAAAAAATTGACAAATCAGCATCTTTAAGATAAAATAATTTTCCTGCTTTAAAATTATAAATAACTCCATCGGCATCTATCCATGAAGTGTTGTTGTAAGTGTTCCTAAATAATTGTGAATTTGAGCCTGAGTCATTGTCACTGCATGAACAAACTAAAAACAATAAAGTCAATAAAATAAATGTTTTTTTCATATCATATTTTTTTATGCTTACTCTATTTTGGTTTTCAGCTACCCCATTTTATTATATATTGTAATATTAAGAAAAAAATTGTTAATCAACTAATTCATCCTTTTTTTCTTTTTTCTTTCTTCTCGTCTTTCTTTTTCTTTTAGAGCTTTTTTTCTTTCTTTTTCTAAAGCCTTTTCTCTTTTAATTCTTCTTTTTTCTTCTTTTCTTGCCGCATCCATTTCAGCTGCAGAAGACCAACCTAAAGCTCTTGCCTGTGCTTCTCTTTGTTCAAGGAAATCATTTACTGTATTATTAATATCTTGACCAACTTTAGCATAATTTACTTGTGATGTCTCTACTTGTCGAGGGACATATCCATAACCCGTTGTCTGAGCTAAAGAAAAAGATGGTATTGACAATAGTAGGAAACATAGTTTTTTCATTTGAATTGATGTTTTAATATTAATTTACATGCAAATATAATATATTATAGCATATATGCTATAATATATTAATATTATTTATCTTCATTTTGGAAGATGAAAAAGAATGATAATTTATCAAGAATACATACATTTGATGAAGAAGGATTGAGGTTATTATCAAAACGTCTAAAAGAAATTCGGTCAGAAAAAGGACTAAGTCAAGAAGAATTAGCATATCGCTCTGAATTAACACTATCTCAAATAGCAAGAATTGAGACATTAAAAACAAATCCCACTATCAGCACATTATTTAAAATCATCCGAACTTTAGAAATAAAACCGTGTTATTTGTTCAATTTTGATTTACCAAAAAGATAAAAGCACACATAAATTATTATGTTACTAACAACATTAAATTTTTTAAAGCGTTTTTAAAATAGTCGGGCAATGGTCGGGCAACTCAAATAAAAAAAGCCCGTAATATATTGATTAACAATATAATTACGGACTTTTAATGTACCCGAAGCCGGAGTCGAACCGGCACGGTTTCCCACAGGTGTTTGAGACCAGCGCGTCTACCAATTCCGCCATTCGGGCTTGACAGACAATAAATAATTGTAATAAAACAACTATTTAAACGCAATAAAAGACTAAATTATTATCAAAAATAACCATCGATTCCTTTAACACGGTGCAAATGTAAATATATTATTTACATTTATTATATAAAATACTCTAAATTTTTCTTTCAGAGTTCGATTTTATTACTAAATTTGCACCTCGGTAAAACGACACACAACTAACTAACTACATCCGAGGCGTTTATATAGTTTTAGCTTTAACAAAAGATGAAGCCAAGTTATATCTAATGAATCGGAATAAAACAACAAATTAAAATGTCACATCAAGAACCAGAAGCAAAGATATTTGCGTGTTCCCAAAGTGTATATTTAGCCGAACAAATTGCCGAAAGGTATGGAGTTCCGTTAGGTAAAGTAACGTTCTCAAAATATAGTGATGGTGAATTCCAGCCTTCTTACGAAGAATCTATTAGAGGATTACGCGTTTTTATCGTTTGCTCGACTTTTCCAAGTGCAGATAATCTGATGGAATTGTTGCTTATGATTGACGCAGCAAAAAGAGCCTCGGCAAGACATATTACTGCTGTTATTCCTTACTTTGGTTGGGCAAGACAAGACAGAAAAGACAAGCCAAGAGTTCCGATTGGAGCAAAATTGACAGCAAAATTATTAGAAACTGCTGGCGCTACAAGAATTATGACAATGGATTTGCACGCAGATCAAATTCAGGGATTCTTCGAAAAACCAGTGGATCATTTGTTTGCTTCAACAATATTTTTGCCTTACGTGAGAAGTTTAAATTTAGAAAATTTAACAATTGCTTCTCCTGATATGGGCGGTTCAAAAAGAGCCTATGCGTATTCTAAATTTTTAGAATCGGATGTGGTAATTTGTTACAAACAAAGAAAAATTGCCAATGTAATCGACACAATGGAGTTGATTGGCGAAGTAAAAGGAAGAAATGTCGTTCTAGTTGATGATATGATTGACACCGGAGGCACATTGGCGAAAGCCGCAGATTTAATGATAGAAAAAGGAGCATTGAGCGTTAGAGCGATTTGTACCCACGCTATTTTATCTGGTGATGCCTACGAAAAAATTGAAAACTCGAAATTACTCGAGTTAATTGTTACCGATTCTATTCCATTGAAAAAGGAATCAAAGAAAATAAGAGTAGTGAGTTGTGCGCCTCTTTTTGCAGAAGTAATGCAAATGGTACAAAACAACACTTCCATTAGTGGAAAATTTTTAATGTAACTAAAAGCTTTAAGCCGTAAGCAAAAAGCAATATGCTTTAAGCAATAAGCATAAAACGGAGCAGGATTACATTTCGCATAAAGCCTATAGCTTTTTGCATAAAGCAGTATTTTATTTATTAACTATATATATTTACAATGAAATCGATTACAATTAAAGGATCAGAAAGAGAAAGCGTGGGCAAAGTTGCGACTAAAGCCTTACGTAATGCTGGAGCGGTTCCTTGCGTGTTATACGGAGGAGATCAACCAGTACATTTTTCAGCAGATGAAAGAGCATTCAAAAGCTTGGTTTACACTCCAAACGCACACACAGTTGTGATTGAGGTAGCAGATGGCAAATCTTTCAATGCAATTTTACAGGACATTCAAGTTCACCCAGTTACAGACAAAATTTTACACATTGACTTCTTTCAATTATTTGATGACAAAGAAATCACTATGGAAGTTCCTGTTCAAGTTACAGGTGTTTCTCCAGGTGTTTTATTAGGAGGTGTTTTACGTTTAAACACTCGTAAATTGAAAGTTAAAGCGTTGCCAAAAAATCTTCCAGATTTTATTGAGGCTAACATTTCTGAACTTCAAATGGGAAATAAATTGTATGTTACGAAACTTGTTTCTGACAATTACAAATTAATTCACCCAGACAACACTGTTGTTTGTCAAGTAAGAATTTCTCGTGCGGCTATGAAAGCAGCTCAAGAAGCAGCCAAAGCAGCGAAAGCTCCTGCAGCGAAAAAGAAAAAATAATATTTTTCGAAATACTCAAGAAAGCATCAGTTGTAAAACTGGTGCTTTTTTTTTGGAGCTATTTCCCGCTATCCGCTATATCTGTTGTGGCGTCCCGAAGCTTCGGGACTGCCACAACAGGATACCGCTGCTATCTGGGCTAGGATATCGTAATCAATAAAAATTAGCATTTATTTTGTATTTTTGCTTTTCAATTATAACTAAAAACACAATTTTGGTTGAAATAGAAAAGATATGAAACTCAATTCACAAACAGTAGAAATAGACGGAATCGACAAAGAAATTCTTCGGGATTTAATGGAAGATGCCCGAAAACCAATCCTTCAAATTGCCAATAAAATAGGTATTTCTGGTGCTGCAATCCACCAAAGATTACGAAAACTAGAACAATCGGGCGTAATTTCAGGCTCAAAATTCATTGTCAACAACAAAGTTTTGGGCTACAGCACTATGGCATTTGTGGGAGTTTACCTTGATAAAGCCGCCCGAAACTCGGAAGCCGTGAAAGAGTTGAGAAAAATCCCTGAAGTTTTAGAATGTCATTATACAACTGGAAATTGGTCGATATTAATCAAAATTATTTGTCGTGATAACGAACATTTAATGAACTTTTTAAACACCAAAATCCAAGCCATCGAAGGCGTTTCAAGAACAGAAACCTTCATTTCCTTAGACCAGCAAATAGAAAGACAAATCCAATTGTAGGGAGGAAGTTAATTTGGTTATTTGTTGATTTGGTTATAAAAAAGCGGAATACTTTTAGAAACTTAGCCACGAATTTCACCAATTTTCACTAATTATTTTAAGGAGTTAATTTGGTAATTCGTTGATTTGGTTATAAAAAAAGTAAAACTTAATAAAAGCTTAGCCAAGAATTACACGAATTTTCACTAATTATTTCAAGGAGTTAATTTGGTAATTCGTTGATTTGGTTATAAAAAAATAAAAAAAACTTAGCCACGAATTTCACGAATTTTCACTAATTATTTCAAGGAGTTAATTTGGTAATTCGTTGATTTGGTTATAAAAAAGCGGAATTCTTTTAGAAACTTAGCCACGAATTTCACCAATTTTCACTAATTATTTCAAGGAGTTAATTTGGTAATTCGTTGATTTGGTTATAAAAAAGCGGAATACTTTTAGAAACTTAGCCGCGAATTTCACCAATTTTCACTAATTATTTCAAGGAGTTAATTTGGTAATTCGTTGATTTGGTTATAAAAAAAGTAAAACTGAATAAAAGCTTAGCCACGAATTACACGAATTTACACTAATTATTTCAAGGAGTTAATTTGGTTATTCGTTGATTTGGTTATAAAAAAGCGGAATACTTTTAGAAACTTAGCCACGAATTTCACCAATTTTCACTAATTATTTCAAGGAGTTAATTTGGTAATTCGTTGATTTGGTTATAAAAAAGAGAGTAACAATTAATATGGTTTTGCCGCGAATTACACGAATTACCACGAATTATATTTTTAAAAATTAGTGAAAATTAGTGTAATTCGTGTCAAAAAAAAAGCGGGAAGCATTATTGCTCCCCGCTTTTCTAATTTTATAATTTATAACGATTATCTTCTGTTCATATAAATCATTACATAATACATCAACGTTGCAATTGAGCCAATAGCAGCAACTACATACGTTCTTGCAGCCCATTTCAAAGCGTCTTTTGCGCCAGCTTGCTCTTCGCGAGTCAACATATTTTTGTTTTCTAACCAAGCCAAAGCCCTGTTACTTGCGTCATATTCTACTGGTAGCGTAACAATGGAAAACAACGTTGTGGCAGCAAAAATCACAATTCCAATTAATAATAATGACGGGAATGTTTTCATCATAAAAATTCCTCCAATCAAAATCCATTGCACATAATTTGATGCAATATTTACAACTGGCACTAATTGAGAACGCAATTCCAACCAACTATAAGCGGTGGCGTGTTGCACTGCGTGACCACATTCGTGAGCAGCAACGGCAGCAGCGGCAGCATTTCTTTGGTTGTAAACGGCTTCACTTAAATTTACTGTTTTGTCCGTTGGATTGTAATGATCTGTCAAACGCCCCGGAGTTGAAATTACAGTAACATCCGTAATTCCGTGATCTGTGAGCATTTTTTCGGCGATTTCCGCACCCGACATTCCATTATTCAACTGCAATTTTGAATACAATTCAAATTTCTTTTTCAATTGGCGACTTACCAACCAACTGAACAACATAATTAAACCTGCGACTATTAAATACATATGTTTTATTTTTTAAAAAGATAAAGTTACAAAAACTACATCAAATTACAAGCCAAATTTTTTGGATGCAATTTTGTCATTATCCCACCAAGTTGATTACTTTTCCTGGAACAATGATTATTTTGTTTGGCGTTCTTCCCTCCAATTGTTTGATGGTTCGTTCGTCTTTCATAATGATTTCTTGAATTTCCGCAACCGATAAATCCAAGGATAATTCTATGGTAAAACGCATTTTCCCATTGAAAGAAACTGGATATTCCTTGCTGCTTTCTACCAAATATTTCTCGTTCACCACTGGAAAAGGTTCGTTTGAAATACCATTGAAATCTTTTAATTCTTCAGTTTTTAAATCTTTCAATTGAGCCCACAATTCTTCTGCAATATGTGGTGCATATGGTGAAATTAAAACTGCCAATGGCTCTAAAATGGCACGTTCATGACAATTTTGCGCAGTTAATTCATTTACACAAATCATAAACTGAGAAACCGACGTATTGAAAGAGAAGTTCTCAATGTCTTCATTTACTTTTTTAATGGTTTTGTGCAAGCTTTTCAAACTGTCTTTCGAAGGCTCGTTATTGGTTACCACCCAACCGTTATTATCATCGTTATACAAGCGCCATAATTTTTTCAAAAAACCAAAAACACCCGAAATTCCTGCCGTATTCCATGGTTTTGATTGTTCCAATGGTCCTAAAAACATTTCATATAAACGCAACGTATCTGCTCCATAATCAACACAAATAGTATCTGGCGTTACTACATTATATTTGGATTTCGACATTTTTTCGATTTCGCGAGAAACAATGAATTTTCCGTTTTCTTCTGTAATGAAAACCGCATCCTTATATTCTTCTCTGGAGTTTTTGAATGCCTCAATATCTAATTCATCGGAAGTGTTTACTAATGAAACATCAACGTGAATGTTATTTATTTCAATATCAACTATATCAATAAACTCTATAACCTTTTGAAAATCTACAACATTATATTTTTTCTTAATTGAATCTGAAAAATATTTATTTAAAATTGTTAAGTCTCTCTCAAGAATCTTTTTAGACTCTCCGTTTGAAATGAATAAATTTTTAAAAATCTCACTATCATCATTGTTTTCATAACCTTTTTGATATGAAATAACATATGAATTAGGCAAATCTATACGTTTTACAAAAGCACTCATTCCCAAAATCATTCCCTGATTAATCAGTTTTTTGAAGGGTTCTTCGGTTGGAGCAAAACCTTTGTCTTTCAAGAATTTATTCCAAAAACGAGAATACAATAAATGCCCAGTTGCATGTTCGCTTCCACCAATGTATAAATCTACACTTTCCCAATATTTCAAAGCTTCCGCTGATGCAAATTCCTCGTCATTGTGCGCATCCATATACCGCATCCAATACCAAGAACTTCCCGCCCAACCTGGCATTGTGTTGAGTTCTAGCCCCCAAACCCCCGAAGGGGGATTAGCTGCATCTTCAACCGAAACGATTTCGTTTTTATTGGTGTCCCAATGCCACGCTTTTGCATTTCCTAATGGTGGCTGACCGTCTTCGGTAGGGAGATAATTTTCTACTTCTGGCAATGCGATTGGCAAATATTTCTTATCAATCATTTGTGGTAAACCATTTACATAATATACTGGGAAAGGTTCTCCCCAATAGCGCTGACGCGAAAAAACGGCATCTCGCAATCGGTAATTGATTTTGCCTTTTCCTTGGTTTATTTTTTCTAATTCTTCAATGATTTTTTGAGTTGCTTCTTTGTAATTCAATCCGTTTAGGAAGTCAGAATTTGCAATAATTACATTGTCTTTTGAACCGTATGCTTCTTTAGAAATATCAATATTTTCAAAAATATTTTTAATTTCGGGCATTCCATTTTGACCTTTAAAGAAATTGGCAAATGCATAATCTCTTTCGTCGCCACAAGGAACCGCCATAACAGCGCCTGTGCCATAACCTGCGAGTACATAATCGCCAATCCAAACTGGAATTACTTCTTTTGTAAAAGGATGTTCGGCGTACGCACCTGTGAAAACTCCCGAAATGGTTTTTACATCCGCCATTCTTTCACGTTCAGATCGCTTTGATGATGCAAAAATATAATCATTTACTTTCTCTAAATTATCAGAAGTTGTTATTTCTTGAACCAAAGGATGTTCTGGTGCCAAGGTCATGAATGTAACTCCGAAAAGCGTGTCGGGTCTTGTAGTAAATACAGAAATGGTTGTTGGCTGTTGGTTGTTGGTTGTTGGCAAAACATTAAACGAAACCATCGCTCCCACAGATTTTCCAATCCAATTTCGTTGGCTTTCTTTGATGCTTTCGCTCCAATCGATATCGTTGAGTCCTTGCAATAAACGTTCTGCATAAGCAGAAATCCGCATACTCCATTGTGTCATTTTTTTACGAATAACAGTATGTCCGCCACGTTCTGAAACGCCATTTATAATTTCGTCGTTGGCAAGAACAGTTCCTAAACCGGGACACCAATTGACTTCGGTTTCGGCGAGATAGGTTAATCTATATTGTAAAAGGATTTTTTGTTGTTCGTCTGATGAAAAAGATTTCCATTGTGAAGCTGAAAATTCTTGAATTTCATCGTCACAAACGGCATTTACTCCCGAAGTCTCGGGATCATTTCCTTCTTTTTCAAAAATAGAAATTAAGGTTTCAATGTCTTCTGCTTTGTCGGAATTTTTATTGTACCAAGAGTTGAACAATTGAATAAAAATCCATTGTGTATGTTTGTAATAATCAGCATTTGAAGTGCGCACTTCACGAGACCAATCGAATGAAAATCCGATTTTGTCGAGTTGTTGGCGGTATCTTGCTATGTTTTCTTTGGTGGTTTTATCGGGATGTTGCCCTGTTTGAATAGCATATTGTTCGGCGGGTAATCCAAAACTATCGTAGCCTTGCGGGTGCAAAACATTGAATCCTTTGTGGCGTTTGAAACGGGCATAAATATCGGAAGCGATGTATCCCAACGGATGACCAACGTGCAATCCTGCTCCTGACGGATAAGGAAACATGTCCAAAACATAGTATTTTAGTTTGTCAGAATTGTTTTTCGCAGCAAATGTTTGGTGTTCAAACCAGTATTTTTGCCATTTTGATTCTACTTCAGTTGGGTTGTATTTCATCGAATTTATTTTCTTCTATATTATGCGATTTTGCTTTTGCAAATGAAAATCTGACTGCAAATTTACATTTATTGTACGAAAATTGAAACTTTGGGCGTTATTAAGTTTATATAAAGAAATACTTTGTTATTTTTACACATTAATTATTATGATATATGAGTTCTTCGTACGATAAATTTCAAAAACGCAGGTTGATTTCTTCTTATTTTTCGGTAATCCTGAGCGTGTTTTTAGTGTTGTTTTTGGTTGGAATTTTAGGCTTATTTGTCTTGAATTCCAAGAAATTATCTGATGATTTCAAGGAACAAATTGCGATGACGGTTTTCTTTAAAAGCGAGGCAAACGACACGATTTTGAAGGCTTTTGAAGCGGAATTGAAAACTGCAAAATTCGTAAAATCGAGTGTTTTTGTTTCCAAAGATGCTGCGGCAAAAGTGCATACGGAAATTATTGGCGAGGATTTCATGACTTTTTTAGGTGCAAATCCGTTGCAAAATTCGTTTGATATTCACTTGAAAGCGGATTTTATTGATGCGAAAAACATCCGAAGAATTGAAAATAAATTGCGTGAAAATCCTATGGTTTCTGATATTGTTTATGACAAACAGTTGGTAAATTTGGTGAACGACAATATTAAAAAAGTGAGTTTTTGGATTTTGATAATTAGCGGATTTCTGACTTTAGTAGCGGTTTTATTGATAAACAGTTCAATGCGATTGTCGATTCATTCGAACAGATTTATTATCAAAACAATGCAAATGGTGGGTGCGACTAAGTCGTTTATTAGAAAACCATTTATTTGGAGAAGTATCAAATTAGGAATGATTGGTTCGGCTTTAGCGGTTTTGTCGCTTATTGGGACTTTGATTTATTTGAATACGAGTTTCCCGAATTTAGGGATTTTAGACGATCAATTAATGATTGCTTTGGTATTGTTAGGCGTTGTTGCTGTTGGTATTTTAATCACTTGGATGAGTACTTATTTTGCAACGCAACGCTTTTTGAATTTAAGAACAGACGATTTATATTAATGGTTATTCGTTGATTTGGTTATTTGATTATTCAAATTGTCGCAACTCAACTATTAAAAACAACATAATAAAAATGAAAAATAACGAACAAAAATCAGAATTTCTTTTTGATAAAATAAACTACAAAATTCTATTGATTGGAATTGCAGTAATTGCCATTGGATTTATTTTGATGTCGGGCGGTGGAAGTGATGATCCGAAAGTTTTTAACGATGCAATTTTCAATTTCAGAAGAATTCGATTGGCACCAACAGTGGTTTTAATTGGTTTTGGAATTACGATTTATTCGATTTTTAAATCTCCAAAAAAGTAATTAATGACTACTATTCAAGCCTTTATTTTGGCAATTATTGAAGGCGTTACCGAATATCTTCCGATTTCTTCTACAGGTCACATGATTTTTGCGAGTTCTTATTTTGGGATTCAAAATGATGATTTTGTAAAATTATTTCAAGTTTCTATTCAGTTTGGTGCTATTTTGGCAGTTGTAGCTTTGTATTGGAAGAAGTTTTTTGACTTTTCAAAATTCAATTTTTACATCAAATTGGCTTGTGCCGTAATTCCAGCTTTGGTTTTAGGAAAGTTATTTGATGATAAAATAGAAGCGGTTTTAGGCGATCCAATTCCGATTGCAATTGTCTTGATAGTAGGCGGAATTGTTCTGTTGTTTATTGACAGCCGATTTCAAAATCCAACGGTTGCTGTGGAAGAAGATATTACAATTAAAAAAGCCGTGACCATTGGTTTTTGGCAATGTTTGGCAATGATGCCGGGGACAAGTCGTTCGGCAGCTTCGATAATTGGAGGGATGCAACAAGGATTAACACGACAAGCGGCAGCGGAATTTTCGTTCTTTTTAGCGGTTCCAACGATGATGGCGGTAACGTTGTATTCGGTGTTTTTAAAAACATACGAAACTACTCATTTGAAAGGTTACGAATTACTTTTGCAATCGAAAGACAACATAAAATTATTTTTGATTGGTAATGTTGTAGCGTTCATAGTGGCGGTTTTAGCTATAAAATTCTTCATTGGAATAATTAAAAAATACGGCTTCAAACCTTGGGGTTATTATAGAATAATTATGGGAATTTTTCTTGTAATTTATTTTTCATACATCAAATAATTGCAATTTGGCTACTATTGAAGATTTCCAAAACGGACAGATTTTATTGATTGACAAACCATTAAATTGGAGTTCGTTTCAGGCAGTTAACAAATTAAAATATGCTTTAATTAATAAAATTGGTCTTCCTAAAAAATTTAAAATTGGTCACGCAGGAACTTTAGATCCATTGGCAACAGGATTGTTATTGGTTTGCACGGGAAAATTCACCAAAAGAATTACGGAATTGCAAGGACAAGCCAAGGAATATACTGGCACTTTTTTTATTGGAGCGACTACGCCTTCGTATGATTTAGAAACAGAAATCGACGAAACTTTTCCAATTTCTCATATTGATGAAGTTTTAATTTATGAAACTGTAAAACAATTTTTGGGTGAAATAGACCAAAAACCACCGATTTATTCTGCAATCAAAAAAGATGGTGTTCGACTTTATGAACACGCTCGAGCAGGAGAAACGGTAGAAATTGCAACCCGAAAAACTACAATTCACGAATTTGAAATTACAAGAATTGCTTTGCCAGAAATAGATTTCCGAGTGGTTTGTAGCAAAGGAACTTATATTCGTTCTTTAGCGTATGATTTTGGAAAAGCAATGCATTCTGGTTCGCATTTAACCGCTTTACGAAGAACAAAAATTGGTGATTATAATGTAGATAATGCTGTGGATGTAATTGTTTTTGAGAGTTTGCTTAAGTAAATGATGGCGTTTTATATTACAAATGCTTTTTCAGATTCAATAGCAAGAAGCACTTCAGTAACTTCATTTTGTGTTGAAAATCCTTTATCGTGCAAATACCACAATTGTAATTCGGCTTTGGCGGTTTCATCAATTGCGCCAAATTTTTCTTTATAATTTTGAATTAATTCGATTGCGCCTTTTGGTCGTGGCCCCCAATTTCCTTCAACATTTAAAGTCTTTTTATCCAAAATAATCAATTTTGGAATTGCTTTGGCACCATTGGTTAAAAACAAATTCATCAATTCCTCATTTTCATCACGAAAGACAATTTTCATTTCAATTTTATCAGAAACTTCATCCATTTTATTGAAAATTGGAAGCAATTGTGCCGCATCTCCACACCAACCTTCTGAAATTAAAAGCCAAATAGATGCGCTTTTTAACGATTGTAATTTCATTAAAATCTCATCCGAAATTTTGATGGTTTTGTCCAAACGGTGCATTCTGGTTTCATTCAAACTACTATAATGTGTCAAATCTTCCGATTGAATAGCGCCCGAAGATTTCCCTTCAATTAATAAATCAGAAATAATTTTTCTGTATTCATTATAGGAGTAACTATTTATCAAGGCTTTGGCGATAACTGTTTTCATAGAAATTGATTTATACAAATATACGAAATAGCTGCTTTTTATTATATGATAATTGTCATTTTCAATGCAACAAAAAGCGTACATTTATATAAAAATATAAGTATGGTTTTGAAAACCCGTTCAATAGGTTTGGTGCTTTCTGGCGGAGGTTCAAAAGGAATTGCCCAAGCTGGAGCGATTAAATTTTTAGAAGAACAAAATATTCGCCCAACTCAAATTGCAGGAACAAGTGCGGGTTCAATTGTTGGTGCGCTTTATGCTTTTGGAAAATCACCTGAGGAAATCTTAGAATTTTTCCAGTCGATTTATATTTTTCATTGGAAACATTTCACGTTTAAAAAAGCGGGATTTATTGATTCTAATTCTTTTAAAAGTTATTTCACCGATATTTTTCAAGATGCGGTTTTGGGGGATTTAAAAATCCAAACCCATATTACAGCGACTGATATGGTAAATGGAACCCTGAAAATATTTGATGCCAAAACTAAAATTGTTGACGCTATATTGGCTTCATCGGCATTTCCTGGCGTTTTATCACCGTATGAATTTGAAGGAAATTTATACAGCGATGGCGGAATTTTGAATCATTTTCCTACAGATATTATCAAAGGAAAATGCGAAACATTAATTGGTGTTTATGTGAGTCCGATTCAAAAAATTCAAGCTAAAGATTTAACATCTATAAAAGCAGTAACAACAAGGGCTTTCGACTTGCTTTCGGAAAATTCAAATGTTCATAAATTTTATAATTGTGATTGGATAATTGCACCAAAGGAACTCAGTAATTACAGCACATTTGAAACCAATAAAACTAAAATGAAAGCGATTTTTACTATCGGATACAATGAAGCCGAAAAATCATATTCACAACTAATTTCAAAAAAGTAACGAAGTCTATTTCATAAAAAAATATATTCCTATATTTGCAAAATACAACTCAAATAAATTATGAAATACAAAAGAATTCTTCTAAAATTAAGTGGCGAAGCGCTAATGGGCGAAAGACAATATGGAATTGACCCAGCGAGATTGGCTGAATATGCCGAAGAAATCAAAAAAATTCACGCTAAAGGAGTTGAAATTGCGATTGTAATTGGTGGTGGAAATATTTTTAGAGGAGTTGCAGGTGCGAGTAACGGAATGGATCGCGTTCAAGGCGATTATATGGGAATGCTTGCCACCGTTATCAATGGAATGGCGTTGCAAGGCGCATTGGAAGAAAAAGGAATGTTAACACGATTGCAAACCGCTTTGAAAATCGAGGCAATTGCAGAACCATATATAAAAAGAAGAGCCGTACGTCACCTTGAAAAAGGGCGAATTGTAATTTTTGGTGCAGGAACTGGAAATCCATATTTTACGACAGATACTGCTGCCGTTTTGAGAGGTGTAGAAATTCACGCCGATGTGATTTTGAAAGGAACACGCGTTGACGGAATTTATTCTGCGGATCCTGAAAAAGATGCAAATGCTACAAAATTCGACACAATTTCTTTTGAAGACGTAATCAAAAAAGGCTTAAACGTAATGGATTCAACCGCTTTCACATTAAGCCAAGAAAATAAATTGCCAATCGTAGTTTTTGATATGAACAAAGAAGGAAATTTATTAAAGATTTGCGAAGGCGAAAATATCGGAACAGTAGTTAAAATATAAGGCTTGCTCAAAAGCAAAAAAAGTAAGAAAAATGACTGAAGAAATTGAATTTATATTAGATAGTACAGAAGAATCGATGCAAGGTTCTATTGCGCATTTAGAAAAAGAATTTCTAAATATTCGTGCAGGAAAAGCTTCTCCGGCAATGTTGGGAAGTGTTTTTGTGGATTATTATGGCGCAGCGACACCGCTTTCACAAGTTTCAAAAATTAGCGTTCCAGATGCAAGAACAATCACTTTACAGCCGTTTGAAAAAAATATGTTGCAAGTAATTGAAAAAGCAATTATGGTCGCAAATATTGGATTTAACCCAATGAATAATGGCGATGTAATCATTATTAGCGTGCCGCCATTAACTGAGGAACGCCGTCGTGATTTAGCAAAACAAGCCAAAGTAGAAGCCGAAGATGCTAAAATTGGAGTTCGAAACGTACGAAAAGACGCCAATTCAGATATTAAAAAATTAGAAAAAGAAGGAACTTCAGAAGACATTTGCAAAAGTGCCGAAGAACAAGTTCAGAATTTAACCAATAGTTTCATCCGCAAAATCGACGAACTTTTAGTCGTTAAAGAAGCCGAAATTATGAAAGTTTAACTTCATTACATTCCTATCAAATCCGCTGTAAATGCGGATTTTTTTTTGGGCGTGCCCTCGTTTAGAACGTTTCCAGAAACTACAACATTTTTAGTAAACTCGGTCGGGCATTCCGCTGCAATCTTTGTTCCACTTCGTTCCACAAAGGATTTCCGCTGCAATCCCTCACGCAAAACAAACCAAGAAAATTAATTGAACTAAAATTAATTGAAATTCCTAATCGTAAATAATGCTACTATTTATTTGAAATTAGTTCAATTTAAGAAATTTAAAATGACGTTTTGTAATTGTAATTATAAATTTTAATCCTAAATTTACAAAAAAGGAATGTGGAGAATAGAAATTACTCCAAAAACGGGCGGAATCAATCAGCCAAATAAGTACGTAAAATAATAAAAAACAATATGATAAATTATATAACAATATCTCAATTAATTGTAGCGGCATCAGTTATTTTTGTTTGGATCTTTCGATTTGACAACATAATAAAAGAATTTAAGCAATTTGGATTAAGCGATTTAACTAGAAGTTTTATTGGTGCTACTAAAATTGCTTTGTCAACTTTACTAATTGTAGGCATTTGGTATTCTTCATTAGTACTTATCCCGTCAATAATTATGGGTTCAATAATGGTGGCCGCACAATATTTTCATTTTAAAGTAAAAAATCCGTTTATAAAACATTTACCATCACTATTACTACTGATTTTGTGTGTTCTTATAACTTTGGCTTCATTAGACACAATTTAACTATGACTCTTTTCAACATTTGTATTTATATTTCAAGCTTATCCTTTTTTGCGTATTGTATCTCCTATTTTACATCGCCTCACATGAAAAGCGAATTCAAACGCTTTAATTTAGAAAAATTAGGATTATTAACTATAATTTTAGAATTTGTGGGTGCCACTGGACTTTTGGTTGGTTTGCTATACAATCCAATATTAATAATTTCGTCTGGCGGACTCACGCTACTAATGTTTCTGGGCACCATTGTTAGAATCCGATTAAAAGACAGTCTCTGGATAAGTTTGCCAGCCTTGTTTTATATGTTTTTAAACGGTTATGTGTTTTTTGAAGCAATTAAATTAGGCGGATAAAAATTACCATATTTCTATATTTTCAATAATAAGTACAAATATAATACATATGATGCTTCCGTTCCTATTAACCTTTTTGAATTATTTCCTTATGAGAGGGCTAGAGCTGAGGTTTTTTAAAAAATAGCTGCTTCATTTTTTACTTTTGTATATGATTTTAAAACCAATGAAAAGAACATTAGTAATAGGAGACATTCACGGAGGATTGCGCGCCCTCAAACAAATTTTTGAAAAAGCAAGTGTCACTTCAAATGATTCTTTAATCTTTCTTGGTGACTATGTTGATGGTTGGAGTGAATCGCCCCAAGTATTGGATTATTTAATTGAATTGGAAAAAAACCAGACTTGCGTTTTCATTCGGGGAAACCATGATGAATTGGCATTGCATTGGCTTCAAAACAATCACGATAATCCTTTGTGGTTTGAACATGGAGGCGGCGCTACGGTTTTGGCTTACGCAGATGTCGATGAAATCACCAAACAAAAACACATTGAGTTTTTATCGAATTTAGTCAATTATCATATAGATTTTAATAATAGATTGTTCGTTCACGCTGGTTTTACAAGTATGAACGGAGTAACGCACGAGCATTTTCATAAAATGTTTTATTGGGAACGAACCCTTTGGGAAACAGCGTTGGCATTGGATAAATCCATCAAAACGGACGATTTATATTATCCAAAACGACTCACATTATATGATGAAATTTATATTGGTCACACTCCAGTAACTAAAATTGGTAAAACTATTCCAGTTCAAATGGCGAACGTTTGGAATGTAGATACAGGCGCCGCTTTTCTTGGGCCCTTGACAATTTTAGACATATACACAAAGGAATATTGGCAAAGTGACCCTTTACCTGAATTATATCCTGATGAAAAAGGCAGAAATTAGTTCGAAGTGACTATATTTGACCATTATTATAATTTAAACCAAATAAAATAATGAAAAAAATTATCATTGCCGCTTTTATTCTTTCTGCAACATTTGTAAACGCTCAAGCCTATAAAGGGAAAAAAGATGTTAAAATGCAAATTGGTGCCAACATCCAAGACGGAGGAACAGGAATTTTTGTTTCCACAGATTTTGGAATTGGAGAAAACATGTCTTTTGGATTTTCTGGAAATTACCTATTGTCCACAGATGCTGTATCAGGTTCTAATGTAGAATTTTTAGACAGAACAGATCTAAAAGTAAGATTCAATGCAAATATTGGAAATGTATTTAAAATGGATAAATCCATGGATATTTACCCAGGATTAGATTTAGGATTACGTAATTTTGGTGCTCATCTTGGTTTTAGATATTTCTTTACAGATGGTTTTGGCTTATTTACAGAAGCGGGAATGCCAATAGCGAGTTATAAGACGAAGCCTTTATTAGGTTATGAAAAACTAAACAACCAATTTGTATTTAATGTTGGAATGAGTTTCAATTTGTAGTGATTTCTATTAAATAAAAAAAGTCCGATTTGAAATTCAAATCGGACTTTTTTGTGGAGTTTTATTTTCTTACAAATCAAATTTTATTCCTTGTGCCAATGGCAAACTTGTGGTATAATTGATAGTATTGGTTTGTCTTCTCATATACACTTTCCAAGCATCAGAACCTGATTCACGTCCGCCACCAGTTTCTTTTTCACCACCAAAAGCACCGCCAATTTCAGCTCCTGAAGTTCCAATATTTACGTTTGCAATTCCACAATCAGAACCAGCTACAGAAAGAAATAATTCGGCTTCACGCAAATTATTAGTCATAATTGCAGATGATAATCCCTGAGCAACGCCATTTTGAATTGCAATGGCATCGTGAACATCGCCAGAATATTTCAATAAATATAAAACAGGTGCAAAAGTTTCGTGTTGTACAATTTCAAATGAATTGTTAGCTTCGGCAATTGCTGGTTTTACGTAGCAACCACTTTCATAACCTTCGCCTGAAAGTACGCCACCTTCAACAAGGATTTTTCCTCCTTCGGCAACCACTTTTTCCAAAGCATTTTTGTACATATCAACTGCTAAAGTATCAATTAGCGGTCCAACGTGATTGTTTTGATCCAATGGATTTCCAATTCTCAATTGCTTGTATGCCGAAACGATAGCTTCTGTTACTTTGTCATAAATACTTTCGTGAATAATCAGTCTTCGGGTAGAAGTACAGCGTTGTCCTGCAGTTCCAACAGCGCCAAAAACAGCACCAATTACAGTCATTTTAATATCTGCATCTGGTGTAACAATAATTGCATTGTTTCCACCTAATTCTAATAATGATTTTCCAAGACGACCTGCTACGGCTTGCGCTACAATTTTGCCCATTCGTGTAGATCCCGTTGCCGAAATTAACGGAACACGACAATCATTGGTCATCATTTCTCCCACTTTATAATCTCCGTTTATCAAACAAGAAATTCCTTCTGGAAGGTTATTTTCTTTGATAACTTCTGCAATAATATTCTGACAAGCAATTCCACAAAGTGGTGTTTTTTCTGAAGGTTTCCAAACGCAAACATCTCCACAAATCCAAGCCAAAGCGGTATTCCAAGCCCAAACTGCAACTGGGAAATTGAATGCAGAAATGATTCCAACAATTCCCATCGGATGGTATTGTTCGTACATTCTGTGTCCTGGACGTTCCGAATGCATTGTTAACCCGTGCAATTGACGAGAAAGTCCCACGGCAAAATCGCAAATGTCAATCATTTCCTGAACTTCACCATATCCTTCTTGAAGTGATTTTCCCATTTCGTAGGAAACCAATTTTCCAAGAGCTTCTTTATTTTTACGTAATTTATCTCCAAACTGGCGCACAATTTCTCCACGAAGAGGAGCTGGCATTAGTTTAAATGTTTGAAATGCTGCAGTTGCTGATTGCATTACTTTTTCATAATCTTCCGCAGAAGTACATTTTACAGCACCAATTAATTGTCCGTCAACTGGCGAATAACTTTCTAAAGTTTCTCCATTTGAAAAATTATTTAAACCTGTTGAGGTTCCTTCGTTTATAGCTTTTACACCTAATTGTGCCAACGCTTCCTTCATTCCGAATTGATTTGCAATTGTTATCATTGTAACTATTTAGTTAAGAATTGTTATATTTTTTACAAAAATACGGATTTTTGAGATATAATAGATTCCATTTATAGCAATAAAAAAGGGCTCTAGTATAAACCAAAGCCCTACTATAAAATAAATTTATAATTAAGGAATTAATCCTAACTGTTTTAGGAAAGACATGTTGTCCATAAAATCTCTTTCTTCTACAATTTTTCCGTTTACCATTCTAGCAATTGTACAACCTTCAATATCAATAGTTTTTCCAGTTGCAGGAATTCCCATGAAATTTCCGGTGTGAGTTCCTTTAAACTCCCAGTATTTCGTTACCTTCTCTCCTTGAGCAAAAATTTCTTTCACAATAAATTTTCTATTTGAAAATCCAGTTACGAAATTAGCATAATATGCTTTTGCACCAGCTATACCTTTGATTTCTGGCAAAGTATGCAATACAATTTCTGGCGCATAAGCAGAATCTAGCACGTCTATTTTTCCTTCGTTAACTACTAATTCCCATGTTTTAGAATAGGAGTCGATGTTTGCCTGAGCGATTTTCTCTCTTTCGGCACTTTCATTTTTACATCCAACAAAAAGGATGCTTGTTAAAGCAATAAGGGCAATTGATTTTTTCATAATTTTTATTTTTGTTTAAGGGATTAATATCAAATATAAATTTTTTATTTGATATTATATAAAAAATAAATTTATTTCAAAAACCTTGCATCAGTTTCCATTACTGTGGCACATTTAGAACACGTTCGTAGTTTTTCTGAAGTATAGAAATTCTGATAATGTGGTAGGAAATCTTTTTCAATATCGTGCAATTCAAAATAGACTTCGTGCAGCTTATGATTGCATTTTTCACAATGCCAAAGCAATCCATCAGTAAAGCCTTTTCCAGCTCTTTTTCTTTCAATTACCAATCCAATTGAGCCTTCGGAACGCACTGGAGAATGAGGGATTTTGGCTGGATTTAAATACATATCGCCAGCGTGAAGTTCCATTTCTTGGCACGCTCCATCAACCTGAACAAGTACTTTTATAGAACCCTCAAGTTGATAAAATAATTCTTCTGTTTCGTTGTAATGATAATCTTTTCTGGCATTTGGACCAGCAACAATCATAACAATATAGTCATCGGAAGCAACATAAATATTCTTATTTCCAACAGGCGGTTTTAGAAGATGACGGTTTTCGTCAATCCATTTATTAAGATTAAAAGGTTTTAAAAGTGCCATAATGATTTTAATTAGTTGCTAATTTACATAAAAAAAAGGTTAGCGTGAACTAACCTTTTTTAATATTATTTTACTTCTTTAATCAAATAAATATAAACCGGAAAGTGATCGCTAAAACCAGGTTCAGAAGGCGAATTCCTTTTTGGGTAACCTTTGTATTGCCCTGCAGTTTCAATCAGAAACGTTTTGTTGTAAATTCCTGCTTTCCAATATTTTATTGAAGAATAATCATTTTTTATCAAAGATTCAGAAACCATAATCTGATCAAAAATATCTCCTGAATCTCTATAAAACAACGAAGCATTTCCTTTTCTAGCCATTTCTTCAAAAGGATTATAAACGCCAAATTCTTTCACATCTTCTTTTTTAAGTTTAGCGCCAATACCTTCTTTTACACTTTTATTATACGTACCATCATTTAAATCGCCCATACAAATAATTTTAGCATTTGGATTTGATTTATAAATAGAATCCATTACTTTTCTAGCCAATCGACCTGCAGCTTCACGGAAAGGGCTACTCTTTTTCTCACCGCCTGAACGAGAGGGCCAGTGGTTTACCATAATATTTACTTCTTCACCATCCAAAAGACCGGTTACTAAAAGGATGTCTCTTGTATAAACCCTCGTATCAACAACAGTTGTTACTAAAACGTCATCTGTTTTTTCTTCAGCTTCAGCTTTTTCTTTTTTATCTGTTTTTATTTGATCTCTATAAACCAATAATGGAATATTTATGGAGCTGGTAGGTTTAAAGTATTTTTTTTGATATAAAAGACCAACATCAATCCCTCTTTTATCCGGAGAATCAAAATGTACAACCCCATATTCTTTTCCTATCATTTGATAGTTCTTTACTAAATCTTCGAGTACTCCTCTGTTTTCAACCTCACAAACTCCAATAATAGATGGAGCTTCTTTTTGTTTATCACCAGTTCCAATTTCGGGTAATACGCGACCTAAATTATCTAATTTTTGTTTGTATTTTTTAAGAGTCCATCCTTTTTGAGGTAAATATTCCTCATCAAAATTTGTTCCATTTATAGTGTCAAAAAGATTTTCAAGATTGTAGAAAGCAACCGTGTGAACTTTATATTTTTTTTCCTGAGCTTTAGTTTCAATTGTAAAAAGCGAAATAAAAAGGAATGCTAAAAAGAGTTTGTTTTTCATAAATAGGTAAGTTTGTTTTTTTTCAATGTTAAACTTTTGGGATACAAATGTAAAATAATAATAGATACACATTTACTTTATAAGGTTAAGAAATTTATTTTTGAGTAAAATTATATGAATTAGCATAGGTTATTGTGGTGAATTTCTTAATATTAGATTAATTTTTCAAAATAAAACCCTTTGAAAACCAATAAAACAGAAGGGCTGATGTTAATTTAAGGTCAAGTTTGTCATAAGTTTTAAATGAATTAAGAAATATTTAATTATTTCTTGTAAATTTGCTCCCCCTTTATTACTTATAATAAATAATTATTAAGGGGATTAACCTTAATTCTATTTATGAAAAAACTTGTTATTAGTACATTATTTGTAATGCAAGTGTTTTTTGTTTTTGCTCAAAATCCTACTGGAATTTCCGGAAAAGTTTTAGATTCAAAAACACAAAAACCATTACAAAATGTAGTTGCTTCAATTCAAAACTCGAATTTAACTCAGCTTACAGATGCTGCAGGGAAATTTTTATTTGAAAAAGTAGCCGTAGGAAATCAATTATTACAAATTAGAAGCACTGGCTACAAAGACCAGTTGCTAACAATTGAAGTAATTGCAGGAAAAGTGATTGACTTGGGTGTAATTTCGCTACAAGAAGATCAGAGTTTTGAACAACAATCTAGTTTAGTGACCATAACCGAAAGTGATTTATCTGATGATAATAGTGGTTCAGAAAACACATCAAGTTTGCTTCAAGCTTCCAGAGATGTTTTTCAACAATCGGCAGCTTTTAATTGGGGTCAAGCCCGATTTAGAATCCGTGGATTAGATAGTGAATATTCAACTACAATGATTAACGGGGTTTCTATGAACAAAGCTGTTGATGGAAGACCACAATGGAGTAATTGGGGCGGATTGAATGATGCAACAAGAAATCAAGAATTTACAATGGGTTCTGGCCCGTCAGATTATACTTTTGGAGGAATTCTTGGTACACAAGAAATAAACACAAGAGCTTCTATATTCAGACCTGGTTCAAGAATTTCAGCGTCAGGAACCAATACCAATTATACTGGAAGATTAATGGGAACTATCGTATCTGGAATGGATAAATACGGTTGGGCTTATGTGATTTCTGCTGGAAGACGTTGGGCAACTGAAGGTTATTTTGAAGGAACAAATTATGCGGCTAACTCCTTTTTTGCAAGTGTTGAAAAGAAAATAAATGACAAACACAGTTTGAATTTTACTTCGATTTATGCCCAAAATAGCAGAGCAAAGAACTCACCAACTTCTGATGAAGTAGCAAGTTTAGCAGGAACAAAATACAATTCCTATTGGGGATGGCAAGACGGTGAAAAAAGAAATTCAAGAGTAAAAAATGTTGAAGAGCCTATTTTTATGTTAAGCCATTATTGGAAAATAAATGCAAAAAATAAATTAAATACTAATGTTACCTACCAATTTGGAGAAATTGGAAATAGTAGAATTGATTTTCAACAAGCAAATAGTCCAGACCCAACATATTACAGAAATTTACCAAGTTATTGGACTTCAATTTATGCGGCTGATCAAGGAGAAAACCCAGGCTTATTTACGCCTGATTACGCAAACGGGGATCTTGCAAGAGCTAAATTTATTGCAAACTCACAAATTGACTGGAACGCAATGTACAGAGCCAATTCAACGGCAATCTTAGATGCAAATGGAAACGAAATTGGACGAAAACCATCTGAAAGTAAATATGTATTGTATGAAGACCGAACGGATGACAAAACGTTTACCGCAAATACTATTTTGAACTCACAAATCAATGACAATATTGTATTGAATACAGGGGCTACTTATAGAAAATTAAAATCTTCTAACTTTCAGGTGTTATTGGATTTATTAGGAGGTACTCACTTTAATGATATCGACGCTTTTGGAGCAACAACAGATCAACAACAATCTGATTTGAATAATCCTAATAACCAAGTGCTTGAAAACGAAAAATACGGTTACAATTACAATATGTTTGCAGATGTAATCGATGCTTTTACACAATTTAAATTTACTTACAAAAAGATAGATTTCTATTTGGCGCAATCTTTTACGAGTTCTACCTATCAAAGAGAAGGATTGTATAAAAACGGATATTATCCAACAAACTCTTTTGGGAAAAGCGATAAAACAACTTTTGAAAACTTTGGTTTTAAAGGCGGTTTAACGTATAAAATTACAGGAAAACACTTCTTGAATTTTAACGCTGCGCACATGTCAAAAGCACCTTCTTTGAGAAATACCTATCCAAATGCACGTTTAAATAACAATATTGTAAACGGAATTGAAAGTGAAATTATTTCAAGCGCAGATGCTAGCTATGTTTTTAGAGGTCCTAAAATTAAAGCAAAAGTAACTGCTTATTTTTCAAAAATTAAAAATGCCACCGAAACATCATTTTACTATGCAGATGGTATATTTGGAAATGATGACGCTACAGATACTAACGATAGTAATGCTTTCGTAAGTGAAACTGTTACGGATATTAGCAAGAAAAACATTGGAGCAGAATTTGGGTTTGAATACCAAATTACGTCAACTATAAAATTGACTGCTGCTGCTGCTTACGGACAATATACGTATGATAACAATCCAACGGTATTGATTACAAATGATGCTAAAGCTACTTTAGACAACACGAACCCTGTTACAGATTTTGGAACAGCAACAATGAAAAACTACAGACAAGCTGGAATGCCACAACAAGCCTATTCATTTGGTGTTGAATACAGAGACCCTAAATTTTGGAATATTGGTGCTAACATTAATTATTTAGCGGATAATCATTTGGATATTTCTCCAATTATGAGAACCAGTAATTTCTTTATTAACCCAGCAACAGGATTTAATTTTCCAGAGGCAACAGTTGAAAGAGGAAGAGAATTATTGAAACAAGAAAAATTTGACCCAATTTCTTTATTGAATATCGTTGGAGGAAAATCTTGGAGAATCGATGGTAAAACCTTAGGATTCTTTGCAAGTATCAATAATGTATTAGATGTTACTTATAAAACAGGTGGATTTGAACAAGCAAGAAATGCAAATTTCAGACAACTTAACCAAGACGTTTCTAGCGCAACACCAGCAATAGCAGCAACCCCTACATCAAATGCAATCCCTGCAAATTATTCAGCATTTGCACCAAAATATTTTTATGGCTACGGAAGAACATTTTTCGTAAATTTATATCTTAATTTTTAATTAGAAAACTCACATTATGAAAACAAATATTTTAAAATCAGTTTTTTTCGTAGCATTAGCAATTGGAACACTATCTAGCTGTGTAAACGATAACAATTACGACATTCCTGTTTTGGATTGTACACAACCGAATTTAACGGCAAACAGAACTATTCCTCAAGTAATTGCAGCTTCATCTCCTTTAGTTACACAATACACTTATGATGATGTAATTGAGGCGTATGTAGTTTCAAGTGACGAAGCTGGAAATTTCTACAAATCAATATCTTTACAAACATTGGCAACAGCAACAACTCCAGCAGTTGGATTTAGCGTTCCTGTTGATGCGGCTAACACTTATGTTGATTACAGACCAGGTGTGAAAGTATATATTAAATTGAAAGATTTATATACTGACATTGTTAATGGATCAATGAGAGTAGGTGGAATTTATGTAAATTCTTCTTCAGTTGCTTCGGTTGGAAGATTGCCACAAACGGTATATAAAGACAAACTTATTGCTTCATGTACAAATGTTAGCGAAGATGTTTTAGTAAAACAATTGGACATTTCTGAATTATTAAATGATGCTAACTTAAACACATTATGTGAGGTTTCTGGAGTTCAATTTGCGGATGCTGCGATAGGAAGACATTATTACGAATCAGCAAATGACATTGGAGGAGCAACAAACTGGAATCTTACAGATGTTTGTGGAAATCAAGTAATTTTCAGAACAAGTGCTTATGCTACTTATGCTTCAAAATTAGTTCCAACAGGAAGAGGAACAGTAAGAGGAATATTAACAAAATACGGTACAGATTACCAATTTATGGCAAGATCAGAAGAGGATGTAATGCTAACCGAAACAATATCACCTCCATTCTTCTCTGAAGATTTCCAAACTGCAGTAAACAATACTGCTTTAGATTTTCCAAACTGGACAAATGTTGCTACAGTAGGCACAAAATTATGGCAAGAAAAAACATTTAACGGAACTGGATTTACTGAACTAAGTGCATTTGGTTCAGGAAATGCAGTGAATGAATCTTGGTTGGTTTCTCCTCCAATCAATATGGATTCTCACACAGGTGAAGTTCTAATTTTTAAAGTAGCGCAACACCACTTAGATGTTGATTCTCCATTAAATTCGCTTAAAGTTTATGTTTCTACTGATTTCACAGGAAATGTAACTACTGCAACTTGGACACAAATTATAGTTCCTTTACCAACAAAAGCAACCTCTTGGTATCAATTTGTAAGTTCAGGATGTGTTGATTTGTCTTCATATACTGGAAATTTAAATGTTGCATTTAAGTTTACTGGTTCTGGTACAGTTACAACGTTAGACGGTGCTTTTCAAATAGATGACATTAAAGTTTTCGGAAACTAATCTCCAATTACTTATAATAAAAAGAGCCACATTGCGTGGCTCTTTTTTTTGGTATATTGAAATGCAATATTTTTTACGTAAACAAAGCTTTTAATTCTGTAGCTTCGTTAGGATTCATTTTTCCAGCCAACACTAAACTCAATTGTTTTCGTCTTAAAGCAGCCTCAAAACGTTCTTTTTCTATTTCTGTTTCAGGGATAATTTGGGGTACTTCAACAGGTCGTCCAGTGTCGTCAACTGCTACAAAAGTATAAATGGCTTCATTTGCTTTACTTCTAATTCCAGTTTCACGGTCTTCAACCCAAACATCTATATAAATTTCCATAGAACTTTTGAAACTTCTTGAAACTTTGGCTTCAATTGTAACCACACTTCCCAAAGGAATTGCACGATTGAAAGCTACATGATTCACAGAGGCTGTAACAGCTACTCTTCTCGAATGTCTTCGTGCCGAAATACTTGCGGCTCGGTCCATTCTCGCTAATAATTCTCCGCCAAAAAGATTGTTTAACGGATTTGTCTCACTCGGTAAAACCAAATCGGTTAAAATGGTCAACGACTCTGAAGGATGTTTTGGATGCATGTTTTTTTTTACAAAGGTACTTAAGTAAGTCGAAAGTTTTAATGTCGTAAAGTCAAAAGTCTTAAATTAGTAAAAACTAGATACAATAAGTCTATTACAATAAATCACATATTTTAAAATACGACACTTAATTATACTTACTACTTACATTATATAAAAAATCCCGATATTATCGGGATTTTTATTTATATTTCTTCAATTAGCAACCAAGCATCAGGATTTTGAGTTTTTTGAATTTCAACTCTTGCCTTTTGAGCTTCTTCAAATGTTGGGTAACTTCCATAAAGTACAGGAAATAAACCATGATTATTTGGTGCTAATCTTTTTGCTTTGAAGCCTTCATTGCTTAATTTTTGATATATTCGTTCTGCATTTTCTTCAAGTCTAAAAGAACCCGCAACAACGTGATACGGCATTTTTTCTTCCTTAACCGTTAAAGTTACAGATGGCAACGGACTTTCAATAAAGAATGTAGCTTCTTGAATTTTATTTTGTACTTGTTGCTGCACCGCTTTTTCTACAATTAATGTATCTTCGGCAACTTTATCTTGGTATAATTTAATACCCATAATTCCAGTAAACGATAGCGATAAAACGATAATTGCTGCATATTTTAAATAAGCGCGTCCTGAATTTCTCTCAGTAATCAATTGAATAACTTCATCTTCTTCAACAGTTTCAAATACATGTTGAAGCACTTCTCTTTTAATTGAAGGAGCAATTATTGAACTTAAACCGAAAGAATTTGACAAATAATTTGGTTGCTCATAAGGAGAGAAAACAATATTTTTTTCTGAATTTAACGAAAGTTCCCCAATGTTTTTTAATGCAATTCTGTTTTCAAATTGCAAGGCGTTTTTCCACTTTGTAACTTCAATTTCTATAGAAGCAACGGCAGTTTCATACGTGCTTTTTTCATTTTGAGAAATATGATTGGCTAATAATCCGTCATTATTTTTCAAAAACGAATTAAACGAAATCAATTTTTTAGGCGGATAAAATCCATTAGTGTTTTCGTTCCATTGTGCCGATTGAATCTCGGTCAAAAAAGCACCAAAACCTGGAATCGTAACACATTGATACCGATATAAAAGCTGTGAAATGTAAAGTTCTAAATTCATAATAACAAAGTTATACAATCAAAATAGTTATCAAAATTTTATTCACATTTTTTATTAACAATTTGCAAAAAAATGCATACATTTCACATTCAAATATTTGCCATGAACGAAACTGAGTTATTTTATTTATTAGCCTTACAAAAAGTGGAAGGAGTAGGCGATATTGTTGCTAAAAAACTAATTTCCCACTGTGAAAATGCCGAAACTATTTTCAAAACCAAGTCGTCACAATTGTCTTCTATTGACGGAATTGGGACTGTCTTACTTTCAAAATTAAAAAATAAATCCATTTTTGAGAAAGCGGAAGCGGAATTAAAATTTATAAAAAACAATGAAATCAACGTTGCTTTTTTCCAAGATGAAAAGTATCCCGAACGACTGAAACATTGTATTGACGGTCCACTTTTGTTGTTTTCTTCTGGAAATATTGATTTCAAAACCAGAAAAATAATTAGTATTGTTGGAACGCGGCAAATTACTTCTTATGGAACTGAATTTTGTAAAAAATTAATTTCCGATTTAGCACCTTTAAATCCAATAATCGTGAGTGGTTTTGCGTATGGCGTTGATATTGTGGCACATCAAGCTGCAATGGAACACGATTTGCAAACTATTGGCGTAGTTGCTCACGGTTTAGACCAAATTTATCCAAGTGTTCATAAAAAATATGTTGCTAAAATGGAAAAAAATGGCGGTTTTATGACGGAGTTTTGGAGCGGAACCAATCCCGAAAAAGAGAATTTTGTAAAGCGAAATCGAATCGTTGCAGGAATGTCGGAAGCCACAATTGTCATTGAATCTGCAGATAAAGGCGGCTCGTTAATCACCGCAAATTTAGCCAATGATTACAACCGAGATGTTTTTGCAGTTCCCGGAAGAACATCTGATAAATTGAGTCAAGGCTGTAATAATTTAATTAAAACTCAAAAAGCTAATTTGCTGACAAGTGCCGCAGATATATTGTATATTTTGAATTGGGATTTACAAGAAAAATCCAAACCAATTCAAAAACAATTATTTGTAACTTTAGAAAATGACGAGCAAAAAATATACGATTACCTTCTGAAATCTGGAAAAGAAATCCTCGATATTATTGCTTTAGAATGTGATTTTCCGATTTATAAAATCTCTGGAATGTTATTAAATATGGAATTAAAAGGCGTAATTCGACCATTACCGGGTAAATTATTTGAGGCAATTTAGAAACTAAAACCTAATTTTTCTCTAACTCTTCTCAAAACACCATTGGCAACAGCTTTCGCTTTTTCGGCACCTTCAAATAATTCGTGATCAATTTCTGTTAAATTACTCATATAGTAATTGTATTTCTCACGCTCAGTTTTGAATTTTTCTGTAATCAATTCGAATAAGTCTTGTTTGGCGTGACCATAGCCATAATCAGCATTTGCATTAGCATAATTAGTAATCATTTTTTCAATTTGATTTTCGTCAGCTAATAATTTATAAATGGCAAAAATGTTACACGTTTCAGTATTTTTTGGAGCTTCCAAAGGTGTGCTATCACTTTCAATTCCCATAATTTGCTTGCGCAAAGCCTTATCATCTAAAAATATATTGATGATATTATTCGCAGATTTACTCATTTTCCCACCATTCGTTCCTGGAACATATTTGGTATCTTCTTGAATATAAGATTCTGGCAAAACGAAAGTTTCCCCCATTTGATGATTGAAACGAGCCGCAACATCACGAGTAATTTCAATGTGCTGCAATTGGTCTTTTCCAACAGGAACAAATTCGGCATCATATAACAAAATATCAGCTGCCATAAGCATTGGATAAGAAAATAATCCTGCATTTACGTCTTCTAAACGGTCGGCTTTGTCTTTGAATGAATGTGCCAATGTCAACCTTTGAAAAGGGAAAAAACAACTCAAATACCAAGATAATTCAGCCGTTTGTGGCACATCAGATTGGCGATAAAAAATCACTTTTTTAACGTTCAATCCACACGCCAACCAAGCAGCGGCGGTACTATAGGTATTCGCTCTTAAAGTTGCACCGTCTTTTATTTGAGTGATAGAATGTAAATCGGCAATGAAAAGAAACGATTCATTCTCGGGTTTATTCGACAACTCAATCGCTGGGATTATTGCGCCTAATAAATTCCCTAAATGTGGGGTTCCTGTGCTTTGTATGCCTGTTAAAATCTTTGACATTGTTTTTTTATTTATCGCAAAGTTAAACCTTTGTATTAAAAATAACAGCTAATTGTGTATTTTTGACAATATGAAATTAATAAAAAACATTTTTTGGCTTCTTTGGCGAATTTGGTTTTACATTATGATGGGAATTCCTATCATTATAATGTTACCGTTTTTAGTAATTTCTATACTTAAAGAAAAATGGTATCCCTACTTTTTTATAATGGCTCGAATTTGGGCAAAAGTAATTCTTTTCGGGACTGGTTTTTATTATAAAATAGAACGAGAACAAGAAATGGAACCCAATAAAAGTTATATGTTGGTTGCCAATCACACTTCTATGACGGATATTATGTTGATGCTTGTGGTTTCAAAACATCCTTTTGTATTTGTTGGCAAAAAAGAATTATCGAAGATTCCATTGTTCGGATTTTTCTACAAACGCACGTGTATTTTGGTGGATAGAAATAGTTCGAGAAGCCGAATGGAAGTTTTTAATCGGGCTCAAAAAAGATTAAATCAAGGTTTGAGTATTTGTATTTTCCCAGAAGGTGGCGTTCCCTTAGACGAATCTATCGTTTTGGACGATTTTAAAGACGGTGCTTTTCGATTGGCAATTGAACATCAAATTCCAATTGTGCCAATTACTTTTGCAGATAATAAAAAGCGAATGTCCTATACTTTTTTCAGTGGAAGTCTCGGAATTATGAGAGCAAAAGTGCATCCTTTTATTTATACAACTGGAAAAACTATTGAAAACAAAAAAGACATTCGAGAAGTTAAAGAACACGCTTGGTCGATAATTCACAAGCAACTTTTAGACTATAATAAATAAAAAAAACTGCCCAATTTCTTGAGCAGTTTCTAAATTTAAGCGTTATTTTCTTTAATTCTATCTTTAATTTTTTGTTCTAATTCGTCTGCCATTTCAGGATTATCTTTGATTAACGATTTCACCGCATCGCGACCTTGTCCTAATTTTGTTTCGCCATAACTGAACCAAGAACCTGCTTTTTTGATAATTTCAAATTCAACGGCCAAATCTAATATTTCGCCAGTTTTAGAAATTCCTTCACCGTACATAATATCAAATTCTGCAACTTTGAAAGGTGGCGCTACTTTATTTTTAACGACTTTCACTTTTGTTCTGTTTCCAATAACATTATCGCCATCTTTTATTTGTGTAGAACGACGAATATCTAAACGTACTGAAGCATAAAATTTCAATGCGTTTCCACCAGTTGTTGTTTCTGGATTACCAAACATAACACCAATTTTCTCTCTCAACTGATTGATAAAAAATACTGTACAATTTGTTTTGCTAATAGTTCCAGTTAATTTTCTCAAGGCTTGAGACATCAAACGGGCGTGTAAACCCATTTTTGAATCACCCATTTCGCCTTCAATTTCACTTTTTGGTGTCAAAGCGGCAACAGAGTCAATTACTACAATATCAATTGCGCCAGAACGAATTAAATTCTCAGCAATTTCAAGTGCTTGTTCCCCATTATCAGGTTGCGAAATGATTAAATTTTCAATATCAACGCCTAATTTTTCTGCATAATTTCTATCAAAAGCGTGTTCCGCATCAATAAAAGCTGCAATTCCACCAGCCTTTTGAGCTTCTGCAATTGCGTGCAAGGTTAAGGTTGTTTTTCCAGAAGATTCTGGGCCGTATATTTCAATAACTCTTCCTCTTGGATAACCGTTTACGCCTAATGCTAAATCTAGACCTAATGAACCTGAAGAGATAGTTTCCACTTCTTCAACGGCTTTATCGCCCATTTTCATTACGGTTCCCTTTCCGTAGGTTTTATCTAATTTATCTAATGTAAGTTGAAGGGCTTTTAACTTGGCTTCTTTTTCTGGATTTGCTTTTTCTTTGTCCGAACTCATCTTTGCTTTCATTTAGTTTCACTTATTTTTAGTAAAAATAGTTCTTTTTTCCGAAGTTCCAAGAAGTGTTTTAATAAAGAATTTTGTCTTTGTAAAAAAAACCACTACAAAATAAATATTTCGTACTTTTGACCGCAATTTCACAGCAATGGAAAAAATAATATCGTATCCAATATCTATAATTAGCTTACTCTTGTTTTTGCTAACTATAGTTATTTTTCATCCAATTCAGTGGATTTGTTTCAATTTATTTGGATACCAAGCCCATAAAAAAAGTGTTGATTATCTCAATTTTATACTTTTGCGAATCGGACACTTATTAGGAACTCGCTATAAAATTGAAAATAGAGAATCCATTCCCGAAGAAGTTCCAATAATTTTTGTGGCAAATCATCAGAGTTTATACGACATCATCGGAATAATATGGTTTTTGAGAAAATTCCATCCTAAATTTGTAAGTAAAAAAGAATTGGGCAAAGGAATTCCGAGTATTTCCTATAATTTAAATCACGGAGGTTCGGTATTAATTGATAGAAATGACCCAAAACAAGCCATTTCAGTTATCAAAGAATTATCACAATATATTGAAAAAACAAATCGTTCAGCGGTAATTTTCCCTGAAGGAACACGATCTAAAACTGGAAAACCGAAAGAATTTGCGAAAAGCGGCTTAAAAATTCTTTGTAAATACGCTCCTTCTGCATTTGTTGTTCCAATAACGATTAACAATTCATGGAAATTTGTTAAATTTGGCTTTTTGCCGTATGGTCTTGGAAATCGAATTACCTTTGTAGTTCATAATGCGATTCCAGTAAAGGATTCTGATATTGAGGATTTAACAAATAAAGTCGAAGCAATTATAATTAAAAATATAAAAACATAAATAAATTGATTTACAGTTTTGAGAAATTAAAACTATAAAATCCAAACCCTAAATTAATTATGTCAATAAAAAACATGCGTCTCGAAGTGATGCAATTTCTTGAAAAAAATGTCGATACTTTTGTCGATCAATATTTAATTCCTGTTGAAAAAATTTGGCAACCTACCGATTTTTTACCTAATTCTCAATCTGAAAATTTCTTTGAAGAAGTTAAAGAATTACGTGAAATTGCAAAAGATTTACCTTATGATTTTTGGGTAACTTTAGTAGGAGATACGATCACCGAAGAAGCATTGCCAACGTATGAATCTTGGTTAATGGACGTGGAAGGAATTGACCAAGTGGAAGCTAACGGCTGGTCAAAATGGATTCGTCAATGGACTGGCGAAGAAAATCGTCACGGAGATTTGTTGAATAAATACCTTTATTTATCGGGTCGCGTGAACATGCGTGAAGTTGAAATGACGACGCAACATTTGATAAATGATGGTTTCGATATTGGAACAGGAAGAGATCCATACAAGAATTTTGTTTACACAAGTTTTCAAGAATTAGCAACGTATGTTTCTCACAATCGTGTGGCGCAATTGGCAAAAACGTATGGCGATAATAAATTGTCTAAGATTTGCAAAATGATTGCGGGCGATGAAATGCGTCACCACCACGCTTATAGCGAATTTGTAAACCGTATTTTCCAAGTAGATCCAAGCGAAATGATGTTGGCTTTTCAATATATGATGAAACAAAAAATCGTAATGCCAGCGCAATTTTTGAGAGAATCTGGCGAAAAAATGAGTTCTGCATTTGAACATTTTTCAGATTCTGCACAAAGAATTGGTGTTTATACAGCAAGTGATTATGTGGATATTATGCAAAAATTAATTGATAAATGGGAAATCGATAAAATTTCAAATTTAACAGACGAAGCAGAAAAAGCGCGTGATTATTTGATGAAATTACCAGGAAGAATGGCTAAAATTTCGGAAAGATTAATCATTCCACAAGAATCTCAAATTTTCAAATGGGTAGAACCAGCGAGAATTTAATGTTTTATTATATGTAATTTTTAAATGTTGAGTTTTGAAGTCTGTCTTTAAAATTCAACATTTTTTATTTAAATAAACCCATTATGATAAACCCAGATCTTATTAATGCAACAATTAAATTTGTAAAACGAGAGCTTGAAAATGCTGAAGGCGGGCACGATTGGTTTCACATTCAAAGGGTTTATAAAAATTCATTGTTAATTGCAAATGGTGAAGGTTGTGATATTTTAGTAGTGAAATTAGGCGCTTTACTTCACGATATTGCCGACAGCAAATTTCATAATGGCGATGAAACTGTGGGGCCAAAAAAAGCAAGATTGTTTTTAGAAGGCGAAAATGTTTCTGAAAATACGATTGTTCACGTTATTAATATTATAGAAAACATTTCCTTTAAAGGAGGAAATACAATCAAAAATTTCCATTCTTTAGAATTAGATATTGTTCAAGATGCCGATCGTTTAGACGCAATTGGTGCTATAGGAATTGCACGAACTTTCAATTACGGCGGATTCAAAAACAGATCGTTATACAATCCAAATATTGCTCCAAATCTACACATGAGCAAGGAGGAATATAAAAATTCAGAGGCGCCAACAATCAATCATTTCTACGAAAAATTGTTGCTTTTGAAAGATAAAATGAACACCAAAACTGGAAAAGAAATTGCAACACAAAGACATCATTTTATGGAATCCTTTTTATCACAATTTTATGCCGAATGGGAGGGAGAGAAGTAATAAAATCAGGATGAAATTGTAGGACTATTATTTTTTTGTATCTTTAAAACCACAAATAAAACAGTATGCGAATTCTATTAATCTGTATTTTATCGGTATCGTTTGTTAACGTATTTTCTCAAGAAACTCCTGATTTTGAAGCTGTTGATTCACTTTATAGAGAAGACCAATTTTATATTGGAGTTACTTACAATACGCTTGTAAATCGCCCTACTGGGATTTCTCAAAATAAATTTACACCTAGTTTTTCTCTTGGAATTTTAAGAGACATGCCTTTTAATAAAAATAGAACCAAATCGATAGCAGCTGGTATTGGCTATTCTATAAATAATTATAATCAAAATATATTGATTTCAGAAACCAACGGAATCATAGAATACAATCCAACATCATCGCTAATTAGTTACGATACCAATAAATTGACGCTTCATTATTTAGATATTCCAGTTGAATTTCGTTGGAGAACTTCAACCCCAGAAAGCCATAAATTTTGGAGAATTTATACGGGATTTAAATTTAGTTATTTAGTTTACGATAGGTCTAAATATGCTGACAGTCAAGTAACTAATAAAGTAATTGGAAATTCTGATTTGAATAAATTTCAATATGGAACCTATTTAAGCGTTGGTTACAATACTGTAAATTTCTATGTTTATTACGGTTTAAATCCCATTTTTAAATCGGCAGTATTAAATGGCAATTCTCTCGATGTGAATACCTTGAATTTTGGATTTATGTTCTATATATTATAACCAAAAACACGTTAGAATTATTTGCGGAAGCATCCCAGAAAAGAATCCAATTACCAATTCTTTATTCGTATGTGCTTGCATTTCTAACCTTGAAGAGGCTACAAGTCCATTCATTGCTACAAGAATCGCAATGGTGTAAATTGCATTACTGTGATAGTGATAACTTAACGCAATTACAAAAACGGTCAAAGTACTAATCCCAACCATGTGAATACTGGCTTTTATCTTTAAAATTAATAAAATCAACAACAAAAAAGTACTGATTAATCCGCCTAAAAAGTAGTAATATAATTCTGGAATTACTTCGACGGTAATGCTTTTTGTAATCAAAAGAAAAATTAAAATAGCTTGAAGTAGCAATGGAATTTTACGTTGTGACAATTGAGAAACCATCACCGTATCTACTTTTCCAAAAGAGCGCAATAAATAATAAAAAGAGATTGGAATCAAAATAGTAATTATACTGATTTGCAGTAGAATAAGATATTTTTGTTGCTCCGTAAAATAGTAATTACTAAATAGAAAATAGAATAATGTTCCGAAAACTGGCACGAATATCGGATGAAAAAGATACGAGAAAAAGGACAAAAATTTTTTCAAATCAGAAGTGTTTTACATTTTCTTTCTCATTCTGGCTACAGGAATATCTAATAATTCTCTGTATTTTGCTATTGTTCTTCGAGCAATTGGATACCCTTTTTCTTTTAATATTTCTGCCAATTGATCGTCTGGCAAAGGTTTGTGTTTGTCTTCTTCGGCGATTACATTTTGCAAGATTTTCTTGATTTCAAGCGTTGACACCTCTTCTCCTTGGTCATTTTTCATAGCTTCTGAAAAGAATTCTTTGATGAGTTTTGTGCCATAAGGGGTTTCAACATATTTGCTATTAGCAACACGAGAAATGGTTGAAATATCAAGACCTACCATATCAGCAATGTCTTTCAAAATCATTGGTTTCATTTTTGTTTCTTCGCCGTCAAGGAAAAATTCCTCTTGAAAATGCATAATCGCATTCATAGTCACATAAAGCGTTTCTTGGCGTTGTCTGATGGCGTCGATGAACCACTTTGCAGAATCTAATTTTTGTTTGATAAACTGAACCGCATCCTTTTGTGAATTTGATTTATCTCTAGAATCTTTATAGGTTTGCATCATTTCCTGATAGTCTTTGGAAACGTGTAAAGACGGGGCATTTCGTCCGTTTAAGGTTAGTTCTAATTCGCCATCTACAATTCTAATAGCAAAATCGGGAACTACATTTTCAGTTATTTTATTGTTTCCAGTAAACGAGCCGCCTGGTTTTGGATTCAATTTTTCTATTTCGTGAATTGCTTTTTTGAGTTGTTCAGTCGAAACATTGAATTTCTGAATTAATTTATCGTAATGTTTTTTTGTAAAAGCATCAAACTGTTCCGACAAAATAGAAGTCGCCAAAGCAATTGATTCTGTTGGGGTTTTATGTTTTAATTGCAACAATAAGCATTCCTGTAAATCGCGTGCACCAACTCCCGAAGGTTCTAATTCGTGGATAACGTGCAATAAATTTTCAACCGTTTTTTCATCGGTGTAAACCCCTTGCGTAAATGCCAAATCATCAACTATATCCTGAACACTTCTTCTAATATAACCCATATCGTCAATATTACCGACAAGAAATTCAGCAATTTCACGCTCGCTGTCATTCAAAATAAAGGTATTCAACTGATTGATCAAATCCTGATGAAAACTCACGGGTGCTGCCAATGGCGATTCTCTGTCAGAATCATCATCACTATAATTATTGATTTGAGTTTTATAATCGGGAATTTCGTCGTTGCTTAAATAATCATCGATATTGATGTCTTCGGCCTCAATTCTTTCTGATTCAGAAGCATCGTAATCATCGTAATCCTCGTTATCATATTCGTCTTTTTCAAAATCATCTTCTTCTTTTCCTGCTTCCAAAGCGGGATTTTCGTTCATTTCTTCCAATAAACGTTGCTCAAATGCTTGCGTTGGTAATTGAATTAACTTCATCAACTGGATTTGTTGTGGAGATAATTTTTGTGATAATTTTAAATTTAGGAATTGCTTTAACATTTTTCTGATTTTATCCACAATGACTTTGCATCGCTTCTTTGAATTACTAAATTAGTATTTGCAAATATACTTCTTTTGAAGAATTAAATTCATTAAATATAAGCGATAGATTTGTTTTTACTCCATTTTTTCACATTCATTTATGAAAAAACTTCTTTCAAAACGTCTAATGATTTTGGCTTTTTGAAACTATCTATATGAAGTGTATAATATTCGATTAAAATTTTTATAAGTATTTGTCTTTCAGTTGTATGAAATGTTTTATGGTCATTCTCAAACTTCAAATCTAATAGTTTTTTGAATAAATTGCTTTCGTGTTGCGTCAACGAGCGAATTCCATGAAAAAGTGAGAAAATACCATCATTCATTTCAAAATAAGGCAAATCCATTTCTGAAATATCAGGATAAAACCCTAAATATTTTGAGGTTTCTAATAAAAAAATTAAATGGAAATTCGCAACTTCATTATGAGTATCTAACCATGTCAAAGCAGTTTCTAAAAATATAAAAAAAGGCTCGTTTTTTTCTTCTTCTTGAATAGAAAAATGTAACATTTCAGAAAGGAACATTACAATCGTGCTTTTTATTACGTCATTGTGAATCGTTTGAAATGGTATTGCTAATTTTATCTCTTTGAAATTTTCTAAAGTGCCTTTGTTTTTGTGAACGGCTTCGATTTCAAGAATTGATAACGGTTGAAAATAGGCGATTTTTTGATTTGATTTTCGTGATGAAAATGCATCTCTAACAAAATAGGATTTTAAACCATCAGATTGCGTAAAACATTTTACAATCAAACTTTTTTCCTGATATTTAATAGAAGAAATAACAATCGCTTTGGTTTTAACTAACATTTTTTTGTTTAAAAATTTAAAGTTTAAAGGTGCAGATTATGAAGAGAAACCATCACAAAATCAAAAAAATTACCTAATAATCATTACTTTTTTGACTTTAGTTTCTAAGCCGTCTTGGGCAGAAATAAAAATCATATAAACGCCCGAAGCAACTTTATATTTGCCAAATGCTTTTGTATCCCACTCGATTGTTCCACCTTCTGAAATTTCCTCATAAACCAAATTTCCTTCAATATCTGTGATTTTTACGGTACATTTATTTAAAAGTCCATTTATTTTTACCGTTCCTTCAAATTCTGGACGCACTGGATTTGGATATACCAATACGTTACTCAAATCAGAACTTGCATCTGTTGCAGTTCCTTTATATGAAACCATTCCTTTGTCGGTTGCAAAAAAAACTTCACCCGTTGTAGGATTAATATCAATGTCATTTATCCCATTACTTGGCAAAGGCGAATTACTTGATGTGAATCGATTTAGCGTTTGTTGACCATCTGGCGAAAATTGGAAAACACCAGAATCTGCTGTTCCAACCCATTTATTATTGGCACCATCAACAACAATATCTGTAATAAATTGCTCGTATAATAATTCTTGAGCCAAACCATCTTCCAAAATTATTATCGGATTTGATGTTAATTGGACATCTGTCGAAAAACGATCTACACTTGAAAGCACTCTTAATCCACTAATTGTTCCTATCCAAAGTTGATTTTTTTTGTCAATTGCAACGACTCTTGAATCAACAACGGGAAGATTTCCTAAGTCGGCACCCAGAGAGATTTTCTTAAAAACATTCCCAGTTTCATTGTATGCCACAACGCCATCATAACTAGACGCCATCCATTTTGTTCCATTTTTATCCACCACAACTTCACCGTAACTGTCTTCATAATACCGTTGTAAGATGGATTCTAAATTTACACTCGACCAATTTCCTTGAGAATCTAATTTTTTTAATCCGTTTTTATTCCAACCATTTCCAACCCATAAATTTCCATTTTTATCAAATGCAGCTCCGTTTATCCGAATATCTATATAATTTGGATTTGGCGGATTTAACACTAATGATTGTAAGGTACTATTGCTTTGATTGTATAAAATAACAGGAATATCGTCTTCAACTTTTAATAATCCTGAAAAAAAAGAACTTATAAAAACCTGATTAATATTGTTAGGATTCACGGTTATTTTCGATAATGCTTTTGCTCCTAAAACTTGAGAATAGGGAATGTTCAACCATCCATTTTCGGAATATTTACTAAATCCATACGTATTAAGTCCATTGAAATTGTAGGTGTAAGGATTGTAATATGAGGAATAACCACCATATACAGCCCATAAATTTGAAGTTGTGGCATTAATTGCAAAAAGTGCATTTCGGGAAGGGCCATCAGGACTTAAGGATTCAAAAACTGTTGGGTTTGCAATTGTTGTGGTCAAAATTCCATCTTCCAAAGTTCCAATATATACAATGTCATTTAGTATAGTAGCGCAAGTAAATTTGGCAGTAATATCAGGAATTTGATTGCTGTTTATTTGTAAAATCAAACTCAAATTTTCATTATAAATATAAATACTATTAACGGTTGTAATCAATAAATAATTTGCATTCGCTCTCAAATCTTCAGCTATCAAAGGAAGTGACACAAAAGAAACGAATGTTGTTCCGCTTAATTTAAAAACTTGTCCCCAATTTGAAGTTGCAATCAATTCATTATTGAAGGTTTCAATTCCAGACCATCCGCCACTATTTATAACAGTCCATTGATTGTAATCATTTAAATTTGGATTTGAAAGGCTTGCTTTACGAATTCCATTTGAAGTCGCAGCATAAATAAAACCATTGTGAACGGCAGTTTGCGATACTTTTATTTCTGTTCCGAAATCCCCAATTCTGTAGGTATCGCCAAAACCTAAAGTCGTCAAATTGTACTGAACGATTCCAAAATCACAAGAAACATACAGAATTTCATCATTTTCCATAAAATGATTGACTCTTTTTAAATTTTGATTTACACCATTTGTGATGATGTCTACAACATTTAAAATCGATCCATCTGCTTCATTTAGAATGATAATTAATCCCGTTTCATATCCAATAATTGTTTTATTGAAAGTGGAACTATGATACATTGACGTAATTGTTTGTCCGGAAAGACCATCAATTGTATTGGTAGTTTTAATTGAATTGGTGTTAAGATTTTTTGAAAAAAGCGTGTTTTCTGCTGCTGCAAAAATTACAGTTGGCGATTGAGAAATGTCCTTAATTTGTTTATAAGAGAAATATCCTTTCCACAATTGATTATTTTGTGAAAAGCCCATCTGAGTTGAAAAAACCGTTATGAAAATGGCGAAGAAATATTTCATTATTGATACAATTGAAAGACAAATATAGTACAAAACTCAGCGAATCTGAATTTCATATAAAAACCAATCATTTTCAGAACAATTACAATCCCTCTAAATCTTCTAAATCTTTTTTAGCTTCTTTTTCAGACTCTATTTTTTTGGTGTCAAATTGTTTGTCAATTACCACTTCGTCTTTGGTGAAAATTTCTTTTCCAACCACAAATACTAATGATAAAATGGTAAAAAGCAAAATTACTTTAACTACTTTTTGCTGTTTAACATCTGATTTTTTAAGTGCTAAAATTCCGAAAAGTATTGCAATTCCAATTGGGATTAATGCCAAAGTTCCTAAAGGCAAATAAGCAAATATGATACTTAAAGCGGTGAAAATACTTGCTAAGACTAAAAATAATTTTCTCATAATTGGTTGTATTAAATTCCAGTTGCGTTTGATAATGTTAATTGTCCTGTTCCGACAGGGATGCTAAATTTGATTAAAGCAGGGATTTTTTTAGTATCGGCAGTAAGCCAAATTAAATTTTTGTCTTTTCCTTTTAAAGCATCGGTTTTGGCAGAAATTGAAATTTTATAACAGTTTTTTGTTCCTAAATTCCCAGCAGAAACAGTTTCGTTTCCCATAAATTTCACTAAAACAGGAATCTCTTTTTCATCAAATACAATTACAAATGATTTGGTTTGACCGTTTTTATAATTTTGAAAATCAATTGTTCGCAACTTATAAATGATAGAAACAATATCTTGCGTTGAATTCCCAACCGTGAATGTTTTTTTAGTTTCGGGTTTATTTTTCTTTTTTGAGGTGCTTAAAATTGTCCTTCCGTCAGGCTTAAAAATGTATTTTTCTGTTTTGGTATAACCACCTTCATTGATGCTTCGTTTGTATAAACTTGGTTTTAAAGTCGTAGGATTTACATACGATTCATACAAATCTCTAATTTTAAAAAAAGAATCCCATTTGCTAAAAGTGGCAGCTTGACAACTCAAATGCAGAAAGGTGTTTTTGGACGTTGTCATCGTTTCGGTTTCCATTGTAACTTGTGCCAATTGCGTCATTAGCCCACTCATATTATAGGAAGCGGCATACACTAATCTTTCGTTTGGTTTTATTTGAGAAAAGCTAATAATAAAGCTAAAAACCAAAATAATTGTAAAAATAAATTTCTTCATTGTTTTATATTTAAGTGCAAAAATAGGATTATTTTAGAAGTTTTAAAGTGTTAAAATTGAATTTATTTAACAGTTTACATTACATAACGCATATTTTTGTAATGTATTTCATAAATTAAAAAAATGGATAGAAAAATTATTTCAACCGCTGCTTTTTTGGGATTAACAGCCATTGTGTTAGGAGCATTTGGCGCACACGCTTTAAAAAAGTTCTTAAATATTTCCGAACTCAACACTTTTGAAACTGGAGTAAAATATCAAATGTATCACGCCTTGTTTTTATTGTTTATTGGCACAATAAAAGACCTCTCAATTAATGCGAAAAAGGTTATTTTTTACACTACAATTTTTGGCGTTTTGTTTTTTTCAGTTTCCTTGTACCTTCTTGCATTAAACAGACAACTCCCGTTTGATATTAGACCATTTGGCTTCATTACTCCAATTGGAGGATTATTATTTTTAGTTGGCTGGTTTTGTTTATTTGTTAATTTTTATAGAAAAAATCTTTAATTTTTAATAAAAATGCAAAATAGATTGTGAAAAATATCTACTTTTGCAAAATAAATATTCAAACTTAAATTTATTTTATGTACAATTCCGACCAATTTACTATATCGATTTCGCTAGAAAAATACGGTGTCAAAAATGCTCAAAATATTATATATAATCCGTCGTTTGAATTTTTATATAATGAAGAATTAAATTCAAATTTAGAAGGATTTGAAAAAGGACAAGTATCTGAACTTGGAGCTGTAAATGTGATGACAGGAATTTTCACAGGTAGATCACCAAAAGATAAATATATCGTTAATGATGCCATTACAAAAGACACTATTTGGTGGACTTCTGATAAAGCAATAAATGACAACAAAGGGATTTCTCAAGATACTTGGAATGCCCTAAAACAAACAACTGTTGAACAACTTTCAGGAAAAAAATTATTTGTTGTAGATGCTTTTTGCGGTGCAAATGAAAATTCCCGATTAAAAGTGCGATTTATTATGGAAGTGGCGTGGCAAGCTCACTTTGTTAAAAATATGTTCATCAGACCAACAGATGAAGAATTAGAAAATTTTGGAGAACCTGATTTCGTTGTAATGAACGGATCTAAAACAAGTTTCAAACAATATGCTGATTATGGATTGAATTCCGAGGTTTATGTAGCCTTTAATTTAACCGAGAAAATTCAATTAATTGGAGGAACTTGGTACGGTGGTGAAATGAAAAAAGGTTTGTTTTCAATGATGAATTACTATTTGCCATTGAAAGGAATTGCATCGATGCATTGTTCTGCAAATAAAGGAAAAGAGGGCGATGTAGCTGTGTTTTTCGGATTGTCAGGAACTGGAAAAACAACGTTGTCAACAGATCCAAAACGGGAATTAATTGGCGACGATGAACACGGTTGGGATGACGAAGGAGTTTTCAATTTTGAAGGCGGTTGCTATGCAAAAACCATCGATTTAAGCAAGGAAAACGAACCAGATATTTTCGGTGCCATTCGCAAAAATGCCTTATTGGAAAATGTTACGCTTGATGCAAACGGAAATATCGACTTTAAAGACGGTTCAGTTACCCAAAATACAAGGGTTTCTTATCCAATTGATCACATTGATAATATTGTAAAACCAGTTTCAAAAGCAGGTCACGCAACAAAAGTTATCTTTCTTACCGCTGATGCTTTTGGGGTTATGCCTCCAGTTTCAAAATTGACACCAGAACAAACAAAATATTTCTTTCTTTCAGGTTTTACCGCAAAATTAGCAGGAACAGAAAGAGGAGTTACAAAGCCTGAACCAACATTTTCTGCCTGTTTTGGAAAAGCTTTTTTATGCTTACACCCAACAAAATATGGCGAAGAATTAGTAAAGAAAATGGAGCAACACAATGCGACCGCCTATATGGTAAATACAGGTTGGAATGGAACTGGGAAAAGAATTTCTATAAAAGACACTCGCGCCATTATAGATAGAATTTTGGATGGTTCAATGGAAAAAGCAGAAACACAGTTTGTTCCTGTTTTTAATCTTGAAGTTCCAACATCTTTGGAAGGTGTAAGTACGGAAATATTAGACCCAAGAAATACGTATGCTGATGCTTCGGAATGGAATACAAAAGCAAAAGATTTAGCCGAATTATTCATTAAGAATTTTGCTCAATATACCGATAACGAGGAAGGCAAAAACTTAGTAAAAGCAGGGCCACAATTGTAGTTTAAAAAAAATTTAAAGGATAGTTTGAAATTAATGAGTTGACATTTGCTTGCAGCCTTATATTTTTGCGACTTTATTTTCATTAATTTCCTATCTTTTTCGATACAAGGTCTATCTTTGCAAAAAAATAATTCTTGATTTCATCGGACGACATATTTAGTATTTCTAATCAAAAACAATTTGAAAAAATTGCGCTGAAGGTATTTCGTTTTCAATATGAACATAATTTGGTGTACAATGAATTTTGTAATCTTATGAATGTGAACGTTCAAAAGATAAAATCAGTTCAGCAAATTCCATTTCTACCCATACAGTTTTTTAAAAGTCACGCTGTTGTTTCCAATTCAAATCCAATTCAAGAAACGTTTATTAGCAGCGGTTCAACGGGTGTAATCACCAGCAAACATTTGGTTACCGATGTTTCATTATACGAACAAAGCTACCGAAAAGGGTTTTCCCAATTTTATGGAAATATTGAAGATTACGTTGTTTTGGCATTGCTTCCGTCTTATTTGGAACGCGAAGGTTCGTCTTTGATTTATATGGTAAAAGACCTCATTTTACAATCAAATAACTCGGAAAGCGGTTTTTATCTTCACAATCTCGAAGCCTTAATTGAGAAATTAAAAACATTAGATTCTTCGGGTAAAAATGTTATTTTAATAGGTGTTACGTATGCTTTATTGGATTTAATTGAAAAGCAAAATTTTCAATTAAAAAACACCATAATTATGGAAACTGGCGGGATGAAAGGCAAGCGCAAGGAAATGATTCGGGAAGAATTACACGAGCAACTTTGCACTGGATTCGGTGTTTCTGCGATTCATTCTGAATACGGAATGACGGAATTATTATCGCAAGCCTATTCTCTTGGAGAGGGTGTTTTTGAATGTCCTTCTTGGATGCAAATCCTAATTCGTGACACAGAAGATGCGCTTACGTATCTTGAAAACGGCAAGTCTGGAGGAATTAATGTAATTGATTTGGCCAATTTCAATTCGTGTTCTTTTATTGCAACTCAAGATTTAGGCAGAAAAAAATCGAATACTTCTTTTGAGGTTTTAGGACGTTTTGACAATTCAGATATTCGAGGTTGTAATTTGATGGTGCTTTAAATTTTTTGCATAATAAATTGATTTTGATTTTGTAAAAATAGTTTATTCGGTTATTTGGAAAAATCTCCGGAAATCTTTATAATCCGTGGTGAAAAAATCTCTCTATTTGTCAATCTGAATTTATTTCAGATTCTGGTTTCATTGGGATGCTGAAACTAGTTCAGTAAATTCAAGTTCAGTATGATAAAACAGTATTTTGTGGAAGTCTAAGTTGTCTAAAATCTAATAATCTAAGTGGTCTGTTTTGCGTGAGGGGGTGAAGCGAATAGGTACTATCTTGAAAACCAAATTTATTTCACTTTTTTTTCATATTTTTGTTCAACTTATAGAAAGCACTTCGTCTTTAAAAATGATTTGTTTATCTGGTATAGCCTCAACTTGTTTGGGGCTATTTTTTTTTGCTGTGACATTTCCTAATATTGACGAAATATTTTCATGATGCTGATTTATTTTTTCTTTA
>OZ248355.1:0-136286 GCA_965234425.1 Flavobacterium neuenschwanderi (SeqCode)
TTAAATAATTTTTCACTATATTTGACATAAATATTGGTTTGTTTAGCGACTTCAAGATACTGAATTTCAGTGTCTTGACCAATATTTATTCTATTTTTTTTACTTTAAATAATTACACCCAACGGGTAATGCTTAGTAACTTTCATCGTATCTAGTATTCTAGGAAGTTGACTCAAAATATCTACTTTGACAGTTTTTAGAGGGCCGAAATTTACATGCTTATCATTAGATACCATTTTTTTAATTATTCCCTGAATTTTAAGTATTTTTTTGTGTGAAATAAATTCAAAATCCAGTTCAGATAATAGTTCGTTTTTTTTATCAATTAACTCCTGTGTATTTAATCGTTTACCAGAAGCAAGATTCATATCGTCAATATATTTTATTATTTTATCTAGTTCATTGGCATAATATTCCTTATCATTTAAATCCTTTCTTTCCATATAAAACTCTTCAAAAAAATAAAGATCAATTTCTTTATTCATTTTATAAAGATGTACCATATGAGAATTATTTAAAACGTCCCTATAAAATCCATCATTATTGTCATTATTAATTTCTGTAACTTCTGAAAAATCTATTTGTATTTTCATAAAAATTAAAATTAAATGTGGATTAAAAATCTAAAAAAGATATTTATTGTTTAATATAATGTGACTAGATTTTTCCTACATATATAAAATGAAAAACACATTATTAATTGCACCAATTTTGTTGTTTATTCTAGAGTTAAATATTCTTTTATCTGTAATACAAATTCTTTATCTAACCCAAAAAGCAGTAAAACATTATTTATATACCATTCTTTGATATTTAATTCTTTGTCATTTATTACTATTTTTTTTACAAATTAGTTAATTTCTATATTTCATAAAACATTGCTCTTTATCCCAAAAAATAATATACATAATTGACTCTCAGCTAATGTTTTTTAATTTCTATTATTGTAACTAGCTTTTTTCTATGATGCTATATTAAGAACATCTTCAGCCCATTGAATATTTAGCGTTTTTTTTAAGCGAAGGATTTGACTATTTGAAATATCATTTAAAAATAAGGATCGGACAGCATGTTTTGTGAGTAATACTTCTATACTTTCGCTGTCATAAACTATAAATCTAAGACATTCTTGCATAAAAAGGGTATCGACTTTTAATATATCAATACCTCGAACAAAAGCTTTAAAGGATACTACACGGGCTTCTTCCTGCTTAAATTGGTCAATTGCCAGAAGCGATTGCTGCCAATCCTTTTCTTTGAGTAAGATATCTGTAATTTCTTGCCAAATTTTATGTCGGTGGGACAAATTGGAAATCTCAAACCCAACTCGCTCAGCAAATGCAAAATTTCTTTGTTTAATAAGTTCCAGAACAATATGATGTAACGCTCTACTTTTATGTGAATGAACACTTATGCCTTGTGCACATCCAAAAGCTTTTTCAAACTTTCCATTTTTAGCGAGATTCATAACAATAGAACACTGGGCGTCATCCTTAAAATTCTTACTACTTATGTCATGGGCGCAAACAAGAGCATCGTCAAACCTACTTTGTTTAGCCAGTTCTATAGTAATGGACTTCAAAGCATTATCTTTTTCATACTCATTACTTATGTCATGGGCGCATACAAGAGCATCGTCAAACCTACTTTGTTCAGCCAGTTCTATAGCAATGGACTCCAGAGCGCTACTCTTTTCGGTATCATCACTTAGGCCTTGGGAAAATGTAAGAGCTTCTTCTAACCTACCTTGTATAACTAGTTCCCTGTAAATGGCTTGTATCGCATTACTCTTAAAATAATCAAGACTATAGGCGCACGAAAAGGCATCTTTAACCATTGCATGTCTAATCAGATTTGGTAAAATCTCACCTAACTCGAAACTTTTTTCCTCCTCCTCTATTGTGGCCCGCACAACAGAAACGACTTCACGCATTACTGATTTAGCCTTTTTGATTTGACCTTGGGTTTCTAGTTCAGAGCTAATGGATAGTAGTAGTTTATACTTATATGATGTATCATCATGGCTTATAGCGTGGGTGTAGGCTTCATTCAATACAAGGGTAGCTTCTTCGATTTCACCTTGTTTAAATAGCGCATTGGAAATGTCCTTCAGCCTGAGAATACCCCAATAATCATTTCCTGACTTTCGGGAGTTGGAAAGGGCTTCAAGCAAAACAGGTACAACTTGCACTTTCTGACCTTGAGCCTCCAGTTCGGCGGAGACGAGCATCAGGGCTCTACACTTTTGCCGCTCATTAGTTATATGAAGAGTGCATTCAAGTGCTTCATTGAGAACTGATAGAGAATCAATGGTTTTATATTGAACGGATTCAAATAAATTTAATTGTTCTTCGTCTATTCGTATCGAAATACCTTGTTTGGCTAATTCTGCTGAAATTTTGGTTAATGCTTCACACTTATCTAATTCGTTTGTCATACTCTTTACACAGATAATAGCCTCATTAAATTTCGTTAGATATAGAAGTTCTTTGCAAATAACTTCTAGAACGCTATTCTTATCTGACTCATTGCCTATATCTTGGGCGCATTCTAGGACTTCATCAATCATTACTAATTTTACCAACTCTATAAAAATGACGCCTAATGCTTCCCTTTTCTTATAAACTCCAATACCTAGGGCACATTCTATGGCTTTTTGAATCATCCCATGTTTAGCTAGTTCGATTGAGATGGTCTCCAACGCAATATCTTTACAATATTCATCACTTATTCCTCGGACACATTCAAAAGCTTCTTCGAACTTTCCTTGTTTAGCGAGTTCGCCTGAGATATCTTTCAGCGTACCACTCTTGTACTTTTCATCAGGAATAATCCAGACAGAAGTGATTGAATCTAGAAGCAATGCGTTACTATTTAACCATTTTCCTTGATAAAACAATTCAGCAGAAAGGCTTTTTATTGCCTTGCCTTTTCTCCAATCATCATCATGTAAGTCAAGTGTTAATTTGTATGCTTTCTGCATTACTGACTCTGCTTCTAGTGGTTGACCTTGCATATATAATTCTGAAGAAATAGAGGCAAGGGTGTTAACCTTATCTCCGTTATTACTAATTTTTATTGCAGTTCTAAGCGACTCATTGATTTGACCTTGTTGTGCTAATTTTAAAGAAATTTCACTAAAAAACTTATCTTTGACCCAGTCAGCATATAGGGAATTAACCCAGTCAGCAGCAATTACAAGCTTTCCATTATTTTCGAGAGCTGGTAGAAACTCCTCGAAACACCACCATGTACAGTCATTACCCCTTTCATCTGAAATGGTCAAATTTATGGTAGCTTCCATTTCAAATTTAGCCTCCTCCATTCTATCTTGTTCAATTAGTGCCAATGTTGATATTTTTTTAGCCCAATGTTTCTCATCATTGCTTAAAAAATCGTAAAGCATTAATATCAATTCGTTAACTTCCTCTATTTGATTCATTATTACCAATTGGGTTGAAAGATGAAGGAATGAATTTATTTTATCCATGACATTGCCAAAACCCAATATAAATTTCTTTGCTTCAAGAAACTTCCCTTGAATAACCATTTCAGTATATAAACTATGGAGCGTATCCGATATTCTGAAGGGGATTTGATTTTCATCGTAATCATCACCAAAAATTTCATCTTTCAAAAACGCTATCCTACCTTCTCTGTCTTCACCATAGTTCTCGAATTCATCATCATCTTCAAAAGATTCAAATTCATCCCAACTACTTTCTTCCATTTCATTTTCTTCTTGGCTTTGCTTAGTATTCTCTTTTTTTATCATTTCAGAGATACAATTCAAAGCTTCCTGCAAAAGAGATTCAGCCTCTTCCATCTTCCCTTTTTTTGCCAATTCTGAGGATATTGACATCAGTGCAAGAGATTTTTCCACTTCCTCGCTTATTCTTGTAACACATTCACGAGCTTCTTTTATCTTCCCTTTTTTAGCTATTTCGGTTGAAATCTCAGCTAAAGCGCTACTCTTGATAAAATCATTGCTAATGTCTCGTGTGTGCTCAATAGCATCATCAAACCTTCCTTTTTTTGCCAGTTCGATGGAAATGGACTTCAGCGCACTAGATTTATTCCGTTCATCGTTTATTCCTGCGGCACATTCAAGAGCTTTTTCTATCTTTCCATTTTCAGCTAGTTCTGTAGATATTGCCTCCAGCGCAAAACTTTTTTGCTGCTCATCTCTTATTTCAGCAGCGCATTCAAAAGCTGCTTCCAACTTACCTTGTTTAGCAAGTTCGCAGGATATATCTGCTAATTCACGTTGTTGATTAAATGTAAAATCATTATCCTGGCTTAGGACATATTCAATCACTTCCTGAATTTTTTGTTGCTTTACTAACTGAGATATTACAAAACTGTCTCTAGAAATTCTCTTTAACACCTCAAATTGTATATCGCTGAAAGGAGCCTCTCTTTCTAAATAGTTCTCTTCTAAGTAATGTTCACGAGATGCCCTTTTGTATACAATCATATAATCTAGTCCCAATGCAGCCCATTCTCCAGCCATTTTAAAAACTAAATTCCCCGGAAAAAAATCGTCCCAGTTCAAGAAAGAAGTATCAGCAGGAAGTTGCTCATCTAAATGATTCAGTAATTTTTCAATTGCGTCTTTTCTAAAAGGTTTATCTTTACTGTCCAATAGAGTGAGTTCCATCAGACACAACATATAGAATTTAAACTTACGTTTTACACCCTCCTTATCGACATCTGCAAAACTCTCAATTCGCTTGAGAGCGAGTTCTATTTCATTATTTTCAACCAAAGCCAACACCTGTGGTGCATCAGAAGCTTCTTCATTTTTTAAATCGACCAAATGTAAGGAAGCTTCCAACTGGAGATGATAATTTTGCATCTCTATAGATTTTTCCAAACTGCACTGATACAACATTTTTGTGGCATCAAAATGCCTTAAAACCTTTTTTTGTGCGCTTGTATATTCCTTGTCTTGAAAAAGGTCCATTAGCTCAATTTGATGCTCCTTTTTTTTACTCTCATTCAGGTGCCGTGTATAATGTTCTAGAGCATACAGTTGTTCCCATTTACCTGCTAGGCCTCGCCAAGAGGAACAAAAAATAATTATCTCATTATTAGCTTCTGCTACTTTTAATGCTTCCTCCTTTACCAAATATTCCCTAAAGCTCTCATGAAACAACTGATAACCTATAACACCATCTGCAAGGGTCCTTTCGTAACATATTTCTTTAATTATATTACCAACACTTTGTAATGTTTCGGGATTAAGCTTATTGATAAACCCTAAATGGTTTATTGTCAAAAAATCTTTTGCCGCTGCCAAAGAACAAATACTCTTTAATAAATCTTCTCCATTATAAATAGCAGCATAACGTTGAAAGATGGTCTTATAATAATCATTAAGCTCATTGGGCAATACATTACTTTCATTTATTTTAATGGTTCCTTTTTCTATTGAATCGCAAAGTAATTTTAAATACAATGGATTTCCCTTTGAGGCATTTACCACCACTTCTATCCAGTTACTTTCACATTTCAGTTTATATTTTTGAGCTACTTCACACATCAAATCTCGAATATCCTTTTCGAGCAGACCTGTAAGTTCAATTTTGGCAAGGTTTTCAATTGGCAATGAAGGCCACAGTTCCTCAATACTTTGATGTCCACCTGTTCGAGAACTGTATACAATAAGTATATTTTCAAAAATTTCACGAGGAAGGTAACTTACTAAATTATTTTCTGCTCCCTCGTCCAGGCCATCTATTAAAATCAGTAGTTTTTTGTCACTATTCTTTTCACCCCAAAGTCGCCACTTGGAAAATAGCTGTTGCTTTAAATCAAGAATCGTTTTTCCTTGTGCCTTAATTTCCTTAGCTTGTGGAAACAGATTATCTGTGCGTTGTATAAAATCATTCATGAAATATTCACCCTGAGCTTGAGCCGTTCCGCGACGAATCCAATATTCGATTATCTGCACATTATTTAGTTCTTGGTCCAAGTGCAAATCTTTAACAAATTGAGCAACAAGAGCTGATTTACCAATGCCAGGGTGACCTAGAAGACAGAAATATCCATTATTGTTATTTCTTACAAATTCTATCAATTGAGAACGCTCTTTTAAACGACCTTTAAATATTTGTGGGAGTTCTTTTTGTGACATAAATGTTGCTAAATTTATTTTAAATTGTAAATTCAATATATTCAAAAATTGTCTATTATATACTTGATGTCTATATGATTTTGAAGTGACTCAGAAGCATATTGAAGTGCATAACGACTTTGTCGAGTCAAAACTTAATCTCCACTTTTTAAGTATAATTATCAAAACTAATTTTGAAAACTCCATTTTTTCAATGTGGTTAAACAATTATTTCATCATAAGTTGAGGTAATTAAACCGAATCATAAAACTTGACTCTAGATTTGATCAGAGTATCTCTCGAACTCTACAAAGTTTAATGTAATAGGTGTTGATTTTATCATAGTGATGTTAGTTTTTTGATATATATTATCGATATATATTTAATTATTAGAATCAAAAATATTAATTATCTATATTCTTTGACTCATTTGGTGTTAAATAGACTATATATTCGCAACCATCGTCATCATTGAATTCTAAATTTTCTGTAAACCTACATACAACCGATTTTACGGTGAAAGAAAAATGTTCAGACAAAACATCTTTTCTCTCTTTTTTTGATTTTTGATTACCAAAAAGTTGAGAAACATAATCATAATTTTCGTCGTCCACAAAATATTGAAAATCCACATGTTGACCTATTGATGGAATATTCATTTGCCACATTTTAAATGCAATTTGTTTTTCAGCCACACAAAATCTGATACAATTTTGCAATTCCCAATGGTTGTGATGAAGTAATTTATTTATGTCTTCAAGCTTTTGAGATAATAGATTAATTTCTTTTTGTAAGGTTTCAAATGTTGGGTTGTTGTTGCTTTTCATTTTTATTTGTATATGATACGTCTAATTATATTGAATTAATTTGGTATGGAAAAGTATGGAAAAAAATATTTAAATTAATTGAGTATTAACAAATGTGAAAACAAATTCTAAAGAGTCTGGATTATTATTTCCCACACCTCCATATCCACTTATTGCCTTTAATTGTAATCCTTGAGCCCTTCCAAACTCAATCACCTCATTATATTTAGCGTTGCTTAACATACCGTAAGTATAAAAACTATTAACATAATACGTGCACATAAATTGATTAAGCGTAGCGCTTACTTTATCTACAACTAAGTCGTCATTATATCTTTTTACAAATAAAGTCTCTAACGTAAAATTTGGAATTTTAGAAAAGATTTGCAAAACATCTTCATTGGGAATTTGCCATAAAAACAAACACTTTCTTTCAAATTGTATATACCCACTATCAAATTTTAATACTAAATAGGTATAAGTAACATTTTTTTGTAAATCTGGATGAGAAAAATAAAAAGTTCCACTATCTCGATGTATTACATTAAAACCTTCATTTCGAATTACATCATTAATAGTTTCATCATAATTCATTATGTCTGAAAAAATAAAAAAATCATTGGAAACAGAAATGTTATTTGTAGATGGATGATGTAAAACTTTTAAATCATCTCCACAAGCAGGATACCAAAGTATTTTTGGTATTTTATCAGGAAAAATAATATCTATGAATTTTGCTAAACTATTTTTATCTTCTTCTGGATTGTGATGTTTCCAATTCTCCCAAGCCTCTTCAAGTATTAATCGTCCTTCATTTTTATTTTTTAAAATATGCTTCACCAATTTTGGTGAATTTTTAATTAATTCTTGAGAAAATTTGATTAAATTTGGATTTACATCCTGAAAAGTTTGCCTACAAAGCCTTTCATCCGCTACAGGGATTGATAAAAACTTTAAAATTGAATAAATCTCATTCATAATAATAATAATTTTTATTTTAAGTTAATGATTTACAAATATATGCGCTTTTTTTGACAATGCTAGTGCTTTATCATTGGTGTCTTTTGTGCCAGTAGATTGTCCATCTCAAAAAGCAATTATAACATCGGAATGCTCCGCAATTAATGTGTTTTGAGCTTGTAGTAATTTATCTGTTGCTTCAATTTTATGTATTGTTTTCATTTGTATATATTATTTAGTAGTATTGTTTTTAATTATTTTACAATCATTATTTTGAAATAAGAAGTGTCTATTGTTATTTCTGAAAATAATAGTCGCTTCTAATTAAAAAAAAATATCTATAAATTCTTGTTCCAATTTAATAAAATTATTTGAATACGGCAACGATATTACTCCTGGTATAATTTTAAAAGTTAAGGCTTTATTTTGTTCAAATTCATTGTTTTTTTATTTAAAATTAATATTTTCTATATTAACAAAAGTAATATACTTTTAATTAATTGTTTTTTTGATTTGTTTTATTTCATTATAAACAAAGTTAAAAGTATTCTTATTTCTTTTCTAACTCCGCATTTAACTTTTCTAATTCTTTTTTAAGAATTTTACTCAAGTCACTATACCATGCAAGATGCTTGCTCCATTTATGACATTTTGGGCAACATGTATCTTCCCATCTTTTTTTGCAACTAGGACATTCTCCGCCCGTTTGAAAGGTATTCCATATATGGTTGCAAGAGCATTGCCACAATTTTTCTGAAGTTGGTTTAAAACTACATTTTGGACATTTAATTTCTATTTTCATAATTTATTATTTAAAATTTTTATTTTCAATCGTTTTTGTTTTACTCTTTCTTATGAATATAATCATATTTAGTTCTTTATTTTCCTTCAATACCAACTTCGAACATTCCAAAAGTTTTTATTAGTCAAGTCAGTAATAGAAAATCCTCCACTCTACTTGCTTTCTAATATTGACTGAACTAAAACTTCTCCTGTGAATTGTTTATAGTTAAATCCTAATACACATTATTTTTTTCTCAAATAATTGCATTGACTTTATTTTTTTTCATGAAGAAGACCATTATTGTTTTGCAAAAGTATATTATTTTTATGTAATAAAAAACTAAATACATTTAAAATATATAAATTAGTAATATTTACTATAAATAGTAATGTGTAATGATAATAAATTCGGATAAATAAATAACTTGACAATAATTACAATAAAAGTAACATTTTACGAGTTATATATACTATAAATCTTAAAATTTAATCAATTATGAAATACTGTATTACTATAAGTACCATTCTGTTTTGTCTGAATAGTTTCTCTCAGAACAGAATAAATATTGATAACATATCATTAGTACAAAAAGATTCAAAAAGCTTAGAATTATTAATTCCAAAAAATGGTTTGGACACTGGAGATTACAATAAGAAAAAAAGAATAGCCGTTTATGAAAATAACATTGTCATGATTAAGGATGATAAAGGCAGAAAAACAATATTATCAAATCCAATTTCATTCATCGAAGGTTTTTGTAATAGTAATAAATCTGACCTAAATAGCATAATAAGTATTAATAGTAGGGAATATTTTTTAGAAGTAACTTATATCTATCCCGATGGCAGCCAACGAATACAGACTAAATCATTAGTAGTTAAATAAAATTTGTTCCGTCACTAATCAATATTAAATCAAACCCTATTTCTTATGAAAAAATTGATATTTCTTGTAGTGCTATTTATTACAAATGTACTTATAGCTCAAAATACTGCTAAATGTGTTTATACACTGACGGTAATAAACAACCAATCGCAACCTATCAGCAATATTCCCGTTACTCTAATAGAAACAACAAGTAAAAAGAGGATTGTTAAAAACACAAATAGTAGTGGGAAAATTACTATTGAAATTAACGAAGGATTGGAATGGGCAGTAAATATTCTTGAAATGAAAAACTGCAGTTTTATTGAACTATCAGAAAATGGAATTTCTGAAGGTTCCGGAACAATAACTTATGATGTCAAAGATTATGAGCGAAAAAACCGAAAACTAATTGATAGAAATCAAACAACTCTGTTAACTGAAGACCAGACAAGTATTCACAAACCTAGTTATTACAAATCTCAAGCAGCAGTTCAATTAAAAATAGTAAAAGAAGATGGAAACGGTTTGGCCTTTTTTCCGGTAAATTTAACCTGCTACAAAATCGGTAAAACTTTTTTGGGTAAAACGGATAGTAACGGTATTGCTTATTTTTTAGTGCCAGAAAAAAATGATTATGAAGTTGATATCGATGGAATTGAAAGTTTCAATTATATTGATGTGAAAAGATCCGGACAATATTCACTAAAAACCACATATCAACCAACAAACATTAAAGAAACCGAAGTAAATGATACAATAAAACAAATCATTACAAATGACTCGAAAGGGTCAACAAATCGTGTTTATCTAAAATTGAATGTAAAGCAAGTTGATATCAAAAAACTTGGAAATGAAGATGTTTATCTTCAAATGCTAAAATCAAATAAAGTATATAGAGCAAAAACAAATTACAAAGGAGAAGCCTATTTTTTACTTCCCGCCAAAAGAAAATACATGGTTCATTTTAGATACCAAAAAGATATAGATGTATTGAATTTCATGGACATGCAAGGTATTGCTACTGCGGAAGGAACATTTACATATTCTCCAAATCCAAAACTTCAGTTTCCAGAAAAATATATACCAACACCCCAAGATTTATTAGTAAAAAACTTTCTTGAATTTGTTACTAAGCAATTTCCAGAACCAATTAATGACGAAGCCATTGCTATGTCACTAAATTGGGGAAATGAAACAATTAATGAAAATTCTAAAGAAGCCGTTCTACAAATTGGCTTTAAAGCAAAAAATGATACGGAGGGTATATTTGGACCACCTCTAAATATATCACTTGTGATTGATAACAGTGGTTCTATGGAAGGCCATGATCGAATAGATGCTTTAAAAACTTCATTATTAAAGTATGTAAGTAAACTTCGCCAATCAGATATTGTTTCATTAGTTGTTTTTAATAATGTTTCAACCATTGTTGTTCCTGCTCAAAAAGTAGGTGACGGAAGCTATTTAAGAGATATGATAGAAGATATTCAAGCAGGAGGAGGTACCGATATTTACAAGGGAATGGTAGATGGATATGAACAAGTATTGAAAAATTTTATACCTAATGGAACAAATAGGGTTTTACTATTAACTGATGGATATGGAATTACACCTCCAGAAATTATGGTTAGTAAATCTACTGAATACAATAAAAAAGGAATTGAATTATCTGCTATTGGTGTTGGAACCGACTATAATCAATCGTTACTGTCCATGCTAGCAACAGTTGGCGGAGGTCTGTTAAATTTTGTAGGGGATTCAAAAGATATCAATAGGGTATTTGAAAAAGAATTATCAAGTGTTCTAAGTCCTTGTGCAAAAGATTTATCAGTTGAAATCATTCACAACGAAAAAATTATTTTCAAGCAATTGTATGGGTATCCCTTCCAAAAAATTGAGAATAAAAATGTAATAATGAATATTAATAATGTCTATAGTGGTTTAAATACAATGGCATTAGTGAAATTTGATTTAAACAAACCAGATAAATTTATAGAAAATAGTCCCGTTTTAGTCAGAATGAATTACTACGATTTTAAAAAGCAAAAAAAAGTTACTACCGAAGAAAAAGCATTTTTAAAATGGACGCCATCAACAGGGGAATTAGAACTAATTCTTGAAGCCCAACAAAAAAAATTATACGCAATAGCAATATTAAACCAATCGTTAAAGATGATGGCGGAAGCATTTTACAAAAAAGACTTTACAACTGCTTTATTAGAAATTCAAAACACTATTAATCAAGTTAAAAGTCTTTATCCAGATTCTAACGACAATGATGTAGAAGAACTCGTCAATGCAGCAGCAAATTATAGTTTGGGATTAACTACTGTTATAAGAAACATGAAACCAAAATCTTGACTAAATAATTAATAAAAAAAGGATTTGAATATTTAATAATTTAGAAGTTTTTTTATGACATTTCCTCAATAAAAAATTCTAGAAAATCTAACATTTGGTTTGAAGATAAATCAATATCGCCCACAAAAAACTTCAACAGAAATGTTGGAGTTTTTTTCTTTATATTTGTTTATGGAATTTCAAGTTTACATTCTTTTTAGTGTTCTAATAAATAAATATTACATCGGTTTCACTTCTGATTTAAAAGAAAGATTAATTAGACATAACCAAAAAAGTAAAGGTTTTACTGGAAATGTAAGTGACTGGAAAGTTGTTTACACTGAAATTTATAATACTAAAGTAGAAGCTATTCAAAGGGAATCACAAATTAAATCTTGGAAAAGTAGAATTAAAATTGAAAAACTTATCCAAGAAAATATCAATAGTATCGATTAGCTTTGTTGGTTCAGAAAATCCCGATTTTTATCGGGAGGGTCGGGGGTTCGATTCCTTCCCGACTGCATCGGGACAAGCAATCGCCCACAAAAACTTCAACAGAAATGTTGGAGTTTTTTTTCTTTATATTTGTTTATGGAATTTCAAGTTTACATTCTTTTTAGTGTTCTAATAAATAAATATTACATCGGTTTCACTTCTGATTTAAAAGAAAGATTAATTAGACATAACCAAAAAAGTAAAGGTTTTACTGGAAATGTAAGTGACTGGAAAGTTGTTTACACTGAAATTTATAATACTAAAGTAGAAGCTATTCAAAGGGAATCACAAATTAAATCTTGGAAAAGTAGAATTAAAATTGAAAAACTTATCCAAGAAAATATCAATAGTATCGATTAGCTTTGTTGGTTCAGAAAATCCCGATTTTTATCGGGAGGGTCGGGGGTTCGATTCCTTCCCGACTGCATCGGGACAAGCAATCGCCCACAATTAAAAAAGACAAACTTGAATTTCGAGTTTGTCTTTTTTTTGGAGCAGAAGTTTCCTTTTTTACTTCACGATTCCACCCGCTATTCGCTATATCCACGCCCAAAAGCGTGGGATGACGCTGCTATCGCGGCTAAATTAGCACGCTTATATTTTCATAATTACATTTCTAGCCACAACTAGCCACAACTTTTTAGTTTTTAAACTTCAAAGGCAAATGAACTACTTTTTTAGTTTCAAAAAATTCACCTTCAAAAAAATCGGTAATATTATATTCTTTTGCATTTGGGAAAGCAGCCAATTCCTCAGTTAAATCACCACCTTTAAGGTATAAAACACCATTTTTGAGTTCGTGTTTTTGCTGTTTTTTGATTTTATCTTTTATCCAAGAAACAAAATCGGGCATATTTGTCACCGCACGACTTACGATGAAATCAAAATCGCCTTTTACATTTTCAGCACGCATTTGCTCAGCTTTTACATTTTTTAAATCTAATGCTTCAGCAACCGCTTTTACCACGTTTATCTTTTTCAAAATAACATCTATCAAATAAAAACGTGTTTCTGGAAATAGAATCGCCAACGGAATCCCCGGAAAACCACCACCTGTTCCTACATCTAAAATATAAGTTCCAGGTTCAAATTTTTGGATTTTGGCAATAGCCAAAGAATGCAAAACGTGTTTAACATACAACTCATCAATGTCTTTGCGAGAAATTACATTGATTTTTGAATTCCAATCTTGGTACAACGCTTCCAATTGAACAAATTGGTTTTTCTGAACGTCGGTCAAATCAGGGAAATATTTTAGGATGAATTCCATTTTATAATTTTTAACAAAAGTAATACTTTGAAACTAAAATTTTAGCCCGATTTTTGTATATTAAATTTTTTAATAATTACATTTGTATCTTATATAAATATTATGAATAACAATGCTCCTACTTTTGCAAAACAAGATGATTTGAAATTTTTCAGAACCTTGAACTCTAAAGTCAACAATTATTTCAAAGAAAATAACATTCAAAAAACTGGAAATTGGAAGTTGTATTTAAAAACAGCGATTCTATTTACGGTGTTTTTAGCTCCTTATTTTTTAATTATTACTATGGAAACAATGCCTTTTTGGTTGTTTTCATTATTGTCAATAGTTATCGGAATTGGGATGGCAGGAATTGGAATGAACGTGATGCACGATGGAAATCACGGGTCGTATTCAAATAAAAATTGGATTAATAAATTTATGGGTGGAACCATCTATATTTTGGCTGGAAACGTTTACAACTGGCAAGTACAGCATAACGTTCTTCACCATACTTATACTAATATTCCTGGTCACGACGAAGATTTAGATGCAGGTCGTGTAATCCGTTTTACCAAAGAAGCAAAATGGTTGCGTTTTCACAAATTCCAACATTACTATTCTATTTTTCTATATGGTTTATTAACTTTCAATTGGTCGTTAACCACCGATTTTAAACAAATGAGCCTTTATCTAAAAAGAAAATTGTCTTATGGCGAACCAAAAAGCACCAAATTTCTTTGGACAACTTTGGTAATAACTAAAATAATTTATTTTGCCGTTTGGATTGTAATTCCAATGGCATTAGGGATTTCTTGGTGGCAAGTATTATTTGGATTTTTCATTATGCATTATACTGCAGGTTTAATATTGAGTATTGTATTCCAATTGGCTCACATTACGGAAGACACAACCAATCCACATCCTAATGAAGAAGGAGAAATGGAACACACTTGGGCAATTCACCAACTATTTACAACAGTGAATTTTGCTCCAAAAAGCTTCATCGTAAACTGGTACACAGGAGGATTAAACCATCAAATTGAGCACCATTTATTCCCACATATTAGTCATATTCACTACGGAAAAATAGCAAAATTTGTAAAGGAAGCAGCACAAGAAGCAAATTTACCTTATTATGAATATGAATCTATGAGAACGGCGGTAATTGCTCATTTCAAACATTTGAAAGAATTAGGAATGAAACCTGAACTTTCAGCATAATAGAATTCATCTTCGGATAATTCGCAAAGACATTTAACTACAACACACACATAATGAACCCACTTTCGGATAGGATAAATAATTTATCGACATCACAAACATTGGCAATGGCAGCATTGGCAAGAGAATTAAAAGCGCAAGGAAAAGATATTATTAGTTTAAGTTTAGGAGAACCCGACTTTAATACGCCTGATTTTATAAAAGAAGCAGCAAAAAGAGCTATCGACGAAAATTACAGTACTTATTCTCCAGTTGAAGGTTACCAAGAATTAAAAGAAGCCATTTGTAGAAAATTCAAAAGAGACAACGATTTAGAGTACAAACCTTCTCAAATTGTAGTTTCTACGGGAGCAAAACAATCTTTATACAACATTGCACAAGTTATGTTAAACGATGGTGATGAGGTAATTTTGCCTGCGCCGTATTGGGTTAGCTACTTTGAGATAATCAAACTTTCTGGTGGCGTTCCTGTTGAAGTACCCACTTCTATAGATAGCGATTTCAAAATCACACCTGCACAATTGGAAGCAGCATTAACACCAAAAACAAAAATGATGTGGTTCAGTTCTCCTTGTAATCCAAGTGGTTCCGTATATAATAGAGAAGAATTGACTGCTTTGGCAAAAGTATTGGAAAAATATCCAAACGTATATGTTGTAGCCGATGAGATATACGAACACATTAATTTTTCAGGGACTTTTTGCAGTATTGCATCCATTCCAGGGATGCTTGAAAAAACCATTACTGTAAATGGTGTTGCAAAAGCATTTGCTATGACAGGATGGAGAATTGGTTATATTGGAGCTCCCGAATTCATTGCAAAAGCGTGTACGAAAATCCAAGGTCAAGTAACAAGCGGTGCAAATAGTATCGCACAACGTGCTACAATTACTGCTGTAGATGCTGACCCTAGCGTTTTAAAACACATGGTGGACGCTTTTCATAGCCGAAGAGATTTAGTTGTTGGACTTTTAAGAGAAATTCCAGGAATCAAAATCAACGTGCCAGAAGGAGCTTTTTATGTGTTTCCAGATGTTTCTTCATTCTTTGGTAAAACACTAAATGGTACTTTTATTAAAGATGCCAATGACTTTTCAATGTACCTTTTATCTCACGCAAATGTAGCTACTGTAACTGGTGATGCTTTTGGAAATCCAGACTGTATTCGTTTTTCGTATGCAACAAGCGAAGATTTATTAACCGAAGCCTTACGAAGAATAAAAGAAGCAGTTTCGTAAATATTTTTACTTAAAAACCATTAAAGGATTAATTATTATTAAGTTTTATCTTAATTCTTTAATGGTTTTTTGTTTTCAAATTAAAAACGGAATAATTAGTTATGTCAATTACCTCGAATTATACATTTAATTTTTTTATTACTTTGTTTTCGTATTAAGTAAGCATTATTATTTTGATTTATATTTAAAAAAACGACATTAAGGTTTATTGTTTCAAAATTTTCATATATATTTGTTTTTTAATTAACGTAAATCATGACGACCCTTATCTGATTTCATAGAATGATTTCAATGAATAATAAAGAAGTTAAAAAGCAGGATTGGTTGTTCGAAATTACCCCTAAGAATAATTTTTTCGAGCTTAATTTAAGAGAAATTTGGAATTATAGAGATTTACTCTTTCTCTTTGTAAAACGTGATGTAGTAACTGTATATAAGCAAACTGTTTTAGGGCCTCTTTGGTATTTAATTCAGCCTCTTTTTACCTCTATAACTTTTACCATAATATTTAATAACTTGGCTGGAATTGATACTGGTAAAGTTCCCCCGTTCCTTTTCAACTTAGCTGGAATCACTATTTGGAATTACTTTACTTCTTGTTTAAACGACACCTCCGATACCTTTAAGAAAAATGCATCAATATTCGGAAAGGTCTATTTTCCAAGGATTATTATGCCGCTTTCGGTGGTTATTTCTAATTTGTTGAAATTTGGAATTCAATTTCTAATTTTCATCGTATTTTATATTTATTTCTATTATCAAGGTGCTCCAATATCTTTAAACGCAACAGTACTATTTTTCCCACTTTTAGTTGTTTTGATGGGGGTTTTGGCTTTGGGACTTGGAATGATAATTTCATCAATGGTTACAAAGTATAGAGATTTCACCTACTTAATAGGTTTTGGAGTTCAATTATTAATGTACGTTTCTGCCGTAATGTATCCAATGTCATTAATAGTCTCAAAAATCCCAAAATACGGTTGGCTCATTAAATACAATCCGTTGGCGTATGTCATCGAAACTTCTCGATATATGTTGTTGAATATTGGAAATATATCTATTAATGGATTGGTTTATACAGCTGTAATTACAGTAGTGCTTTTCTTTTTTGGATTGTTGATTTTTAACAAAACTGAAAAAAGTTTCATCGATACGGTTTAAGTTTTTTAGAGCAATTTCCTTAATTTTCTTTTTTCTATTTTCTTTTATATGGGATTAAGAGCCACGAAGTGCGTTTTTTATTGAGCGAAATTTAGTAAATCCCCACAATAATAATATAAATAATTAACTGAAACAGTATCAAAATTTGTTTTTTACAATATGGATAAAGACATTATATTAAAAGCCGAAAATATTTCTAAACAATATCGTTTAGGAGTAGTAGGCACAGGAACATTAAGCCACGATTTAAATCGTTGGTGGTGCAAAATTAGAGGTAAAGAAGATCCGTATCTAAAGATCGGAGATGTAAACGATCGTTCTACAAAAGGAACAAGCGATTATGTTTGGGCATTGCAAGACATTAATTTTGAAGTTAAAAAAGGGGAGGTTCTTGGTATTATTGGAAAGAATGGTGCTGGTAAATCTACACTATTAAAAATACTTTCAAAGGTAACGGCACCTACAACGGGAAGCATAAAATGTGGCGGAAGAATAGCTTCCTTATTAGAAGTAGGAACTGGATTTAACCCAGAATTAACAGGTCGAGAAAATATTTTTCTTAATGGTGCTATTCTTGGAATGACTAAAAAAGAAATCGCCTCTAAGTTAGATGAAATTATTGAATTTTCTGGTTGTCAGCGTTACATTGACACTCCCACAAAAAGATACAGTAGCGGAATGACCGTTCGTTTGGCATTTGCAGTAGCGGCTTTCTTAGAGCCTGAAATTTTGGTTATTGATGAGGTTCTTGCTGTTGGTGATGCCGAGTTCCAAAAGAAAGCCATCGGAAAAATGCAAGATATTTCCAGAGAAGGCGGAAGAACAGTTTTGTTTGTGAGTCATAATATGGCAGCGGTGAAAAGTTTGTGTACAAGGGGAATAGTAATGGGGAATGGGAATATTGTTTTTGAGGGGGAGATTGAAGAATCAATTCAGTATTATTTAAAAGGAAATGATGAATTATTAAATAGTATTGATATTTCCGTAAGAAAAGGAAATGGTATTGTTAAAATTAATCAAGTTATAACTTATGGTGCAAAACATAATTTGTTACCGCAAACAGGACAGCCTTTTCATTTAGAATTTGAATTAGAAAATAATAAAAAAACACCAAGTTCATTAATACGCTTTGATCTAAGAATAGATGATTCTATGGGGCAACGAATTGTTTGGATGAGTGATAATGTATTAACTTTAGGTGAATTAATTATACCTAAATCTGTTGTCTTTAAAATTGACAAACTCAATTTAAATAATGGAATATATTACGTTACTACCCATATAGTGGTAAATGGGGAAGTATCTGATTGGATTCAAAATGCCTTTTCATTTGAAATTATTGAAGGGGATTTTTATGGTACCGGAAAAAAAATTCCCGTGAATCAAAGTAAAGTATTAATGGATTTTAAAGTTAATTATTTATGATAAAAAAAATAAAAGCAATAATAAACGAAAATAGACTTAATCAAAAGAATATTTTACTTCAATCTAAGGAATTGGAGTGGGCTCACGTTTATCATGACAGCATCAGGGGAAAGCAATGGCTATTAGATTTACCCTTAAATATTGGCAGATGGGCTGGTAATTATTCGTTTTTCTATGTTTTAAACAGAATATTATCAGATTATAAACCTAATAAAATATTAGAACTAGGACTTGGAGAATCAAGTAAATTTGTCTCAACTTATTTAGAAAATTATCTTTTTGATAGTTCACATACTATAATTGAACAAGATGAAAATTGGAAAAATTCATTTGAGACTAGCTTTAAACTTTCTTCAAGATCTAAGATTTTACATTGTTCCCTTCAAGAGAAAGAAATAAAGGGTTTCAAAACAAAAGTATATAATGGTTTGGATAATAAAATTAATGAGAATTTTGATTTATATATTGTAGATGGACCTCATGGAAGTGAAAGATATTCAAGATATGATATTGTTTCGTTAGTGTCAAATTTAGATGAAAAGAATCAATTTATTATCATAATTGATGACACCGAAAGACAAGGTGAAAAAGATACGGTCGCAGATATAAAAGAGCTTTTAAAAACTAAAAGTATTTCTTATTATCAGGGAGATTACATTGGAAATAAATGTGTAACTCTAATTGTTTCAGAAAAATACAAATATTCAATATCGATGTAATAGTATGTATTTACCTCTTGTTTCCATAATAATCCCAACCTTCAATCGCTCCCAATTAATCTTCGAAACATTAGATTCTGTCTTAGCGCAAACCTATGAAAATTGGGAATGTTTAATTGTAGATGATGGGTCTTCTGACGATACAGAGAATGTTGTAAGTGAATATGTGACAAAAGATTCTCGTTTTCAATTCCATCAACGTCCAAATAATAGACTAAAAGGAGCAAATGCCTGCCGAAATTTTGGATTTGAGAACAGCAAAGGACAATATGTAATGTTTATAGATTCAGATGATATTTGCGAAACATTTTGTTTGACAGAACGAGTAAGTATAGTTACAAAAGACTTATCTATAGATATATTAATAAGAGATACTGCTTTGCTTATTAATAATATTAAACAAAAGCATTCTATAAATAAAGACCCTAAAGTTAGTAGTGTTGAAAATTATTTAAGAATGTTTTTACGTTATGAGATTCCTTGGACAATTATGGGGGCTTTTTATAAAAGGAATATTATTGAAATTTGTACTTTTGATGAAGAATTAAAGCGATTTCAAGATGTTAGTTTAAATATAAAAGTTCTATCTAGATTTTCTGATTTAAAATTAATTAGAGATTTTACAATTGATAGTTATTATAGAGATGATAAGAACAAGGTTTTTAATAATAATTTTATTGAAAACATGTTTGAAGCACTATTTATTTTTTATGGAATACATGCTTATTTGTTTAAGAATATAAAATATAAATTAGATTTCAGAAAGTTTATTTCCCAAATTATCATTCAATTTGGTATAGTTTACTTTTATCAAAATAGAAGGGTTTCAAATAAATTCTTTTTATGGACAATAAAATTAAACGTTTTTAAATTAAGTCAAAAAATCACATTGTTATTTATGATGTTTTTTATAAATATAAATTTATTTAAATTGCAAGGTATTGGAATGTATAAATTTAGAAATAAGCTGAAGAAAAAATTATATAAATGACAAATCAATCTTTAATTTCTGTGATTGTTCCTTGTTATAAACAGGCACAATTTCTGCCAGAAACATTACAGTCGGTATTGAATCAAACGTATTCGAATTGGGAATGCATTATTGTAAATGATGGAAGTCCAGATCAAACGGAGCAAGTAGCTCAAGAATGGTGTTCAAAAGACAATCGATTTAAATACATAAAAAAAGAAAATGGAGGTTTGTCAAGCGCTAGAAATGCAGGAATAGCTGTATGTAAAGGCGAGTATATTTTGCCTTTGGATTCAGACGATAAAATTCAACCTATCTATTTAGAAAAAATAAATAAAGCTTTTTATGACAATCCTGAATTGAAACTTGTAAGTTCCAGAATACAGTTTTTTGGAGCTAAAAATACAGAATACATTTTATCAGACTATAGTTATAAAAATCAATTAGTTACAAATTGTTTTGTTTGCTGTTCATCTTTTAAGAAAGCAGATTGGGAGAGACTTCAAGGATATGATGAACAAATGAAATCTTTTGAAGATTGGGAATTTTGGATTAGATTATTAGACGATAAAAGTGAAGTTTATAAAATCCCAGAGGTTATGTTTTTATATAGAAAACACGATAACGGAAGTTTGAGTAATACTTTTAATACAAATCATGATTTTTACTATGGATTATATGATTATGTTTATAATAAAAACCAACATTTATATAATACCGTTTTTGGAAACCCAATATTTGCATATCAAGAAAATATGAAACTAAAAAAGTTCAATCAAAAGATAAAGAACACGATTTTTTTTAAACTATATGTTAAAATAAAAAAAGTATTATGATTTCAGTTGTAATTCGTAATAAAAATCAAGAAGTTGCCTTAGAGTTCTTATTGTCAAATTTGACAAGAAGATATGCTAATGATGTTGCTGAAATTATTGTATTGGATAATTTATCAACGGATAAAAGCGAAGAAATATCAAAAAAACATGGTGCTAGATTTGAAACCATTAAAGAGTTTTCTTATGGTGGGAGTGCTAATTTAGCAGCAGTACTTTCACATAATCAATATGTAGTTATTTTTAGTGCACATTCTTATCCAGTAAGTCCAGATTTTTTTAAAGTTATAAAGGACAAATTTATATCAAATCCCAATTTGGCTGGGTTGAGGTGCTTACATACAACTAATGATTATAAGAATTATATACTTGGAATTGACGCTAAGCAGGATCCTAATAAATCAGGTTTGATTTTTTCTGGCTCTGCATTTAATCGTGAAGTTTGGATGAAAATCCCTTTTAATGATAATGTTCCTACTTTTGAAGATAAGGATTGGACAAAAAGAGTTCTAAAAGCTGGCTACGATATAGATTTTGCACCTGTAATATTTAATTATGATATAAAAAGAAATCCTGAACAGGAATTTTTTAGATTTAAAAGAGATGTTATTGGAAATTATCAAATTTGGCATCAAGAATATTCTATCTTGTCAGTTTTTAAAGGATTTATAATGTCTTTGTATCGAACAATAAAACAGTTTTTAATCCAGATTATTTATGCTTTTAAAAGATTTTTTTATTTAATTACATTTAAAATTAATAAACCAAGTAAATTTAATTATTAATGAGAGTGATTTTTTTATATTGGTGTAGCTTAAAACGAAAAGATGGTCGAGATAATTATGGGGATTTGTTGTCTAAATATATTATTAAAAAGTTATCTAATGCAATTGTGTTTAAAGTTAAATACCCGTCCTCAAGGTTTTATAATTTTTTTTTAAAAAATTATATTTCTATAGGGAGTATAATTAATTCTGCTGGTCTTAACTCTGTTGTTTGGGGAAGCGGTATAATTAAAAAAAATGATAATATTCGAAATGCTACTTTTTTAGCTGTAAGAGGCCCATTAACTTATAAAAGGATAGTAGAATTAGGATTTAAAGCACCTAAAGTATTCGGAGATCCAGCAATTTTATTGCCTAATTTTTACAATAACAAGATTAAACACAAAAAATTTGAAATTGGTATCATTCCGCACTATGTTGATTTTTATGAAGTAAATTCTTTTTATCAAAACGATTCAAGAATTAAAGTAATAGATTTATTGACTTTAGATGTGGAGTTTACCACTGACGAAATTTTGGAATGTGAGTATGTAATTTCATCATCACTTCATGGATTAATAGTTTCACATTCATATGGAATTCCAGCTATTTGGAATAAATTTTCAAATAAATTGTCTGGTGATAACATTAAATTTTATGATTATTTTGAATCTGTAGGAATTAATTATAATAAAGAATTTTCATATGTTGTTGAAAATTTGGATTATAAATTAATAAAAGATTTATTTAGTCAGAATATTCAAATCTCGCTGCCTAATTGTGAATTAATAAATCAGAGGAAATCCGATTTATTAAAAAGTTGCCCATTTAATAAATGAGAAAAGGAGAAAATCTATCTAAAGAGAATCTAATCTCAATTAACGATTCCAATCATCGGGTTATAATTCCTTTATATATACCCAATGAAGTCTCATATTATAAAGACGCCTACAGAATTTTTGAATACTGTTTGTTCTCTGTAATTAAAACAAGTTCAACGAAACTAAAGGTTTCAGTAATAAGTAATAACTCTTGTGATGAAGTAAATGAAAGACTTTTTCAATTACAAAAACAAGGTTATATTGATGAATTAATTATAGAAAAAGAAGCAGTTGGAAAAATAAATAGCATTCTTAAAGCGCTGAGAACTGCTCAAGAACGATTGATAACTATTGCCGATGCTGATGTGTTGTTTTGTAACGATTGGGAGAATGCAGTTGTTTCCGTATTTGAAGCTTTTCCTAAAGCTGGCTCTGTAAGTCCCGTGCCTGTTTTTAGAACACATTTTAGACTGACAAGTAACATTTGGCTGCGATATTTATTTTCAAGTAAACTGTCGTTTAGACCCGTAAAAAATCCTGAAGCGTTAACACGTTTTGCAAATAGTATTGGTTGGGCTTGGTTGGATATGAAATACAAAGATGTTATTGGAACATTGAAAGCAAAAAACGGAACAATAGCTGTTTTAGGCTGTTCCCATTTTGTAGTAACTTATAAAAGAGAAGTATTTGATGAACTGCCGAAGGGTAATTCAGTTTTTCAGTTGGGAGGTAACAGTGAACATTTATATATTGATGTACCAGTTATAAAAATGGGAGGCTATCGTTTGGCAACCTATGACAATTATGCCTATCATTTGGGCAATCATTTTGAGCCTTGGATGGAGAAAGATTTTAATGAATTATACGTAACAGAAAAAAATAATAATGATTATGATAAATTGCCGATACTTAAAAAAAGGATAGTAATGCATTACTTTAGCGAGAAATTTTTTAAAAAAATATTCACTTTTAAAAAGGTAAAGAAATTTATTTTGAAACAAAAAGGGTTGACTTCAATTCAAATAAATAATTTTTAATATGATAACCCTTGTTCTAACCTATCGTAATCGAGATTTATGCATCGTAAAAAACTGCTTAAATTCATTAGATTTTCAATCTTCTAAAGATTTTAACGTCATTTTGGTAGATTACGGCAGTGAGGCAGTTTTTGCAAATCCATTGCAAGAATTAGTTAGTAATTATTCTTTTATCACACTAATTACTTGTCCCGTTCAAGGGCAACTTTGGAATAAAGCAAGGGCTATTAATATTGCTTTAAAGCAAACGAAAAACCCGTTTTTTATTGTTGGTGATATTGATTTAATTTTTCATCCTAATTTTATTGAAAAAGCATTAAAACTAAATTCTCAAGAGCAATCAATATATTTCAAAGTTGGCTTTCTAAATGAAGTTGAATCTAAAAAAAACAGTGCTTTCGAAGAATATAAAGTAAAACATTATTCATCGGAAGAGGCTACTGGAATAACTTTATTCTATACGAATACATTAAAGGAAATCAATGGCTATGATGAATTTTATAATAGTTGGGGAGCCGAAGATACAGACGTGCATCTTAGATTGAGAAATCAAAATAAAAAGGTTGTTTTGGAAGAAGAAATTTTACTATTACACCAATGGCATCCAAAAGCCTACAGAAGCAAAGCCAGTACCAGTCCTTTTCATACCAAATTAGAAAAAATCAATCACTTCTATTTGCAAATTACAAATGCTACGAAAAGAACCATTGCCAATATAAACTTTGAATGGGGAAAAATGCCATTGGAAGAAGACTATTCCAAACTAAAAAATATCCCAGATTATTTTATAAAAATAGATGCAACAGACAATAAAGTAGCATCAGTTTTGGCGCAACTCAATAATTTTAAATCGGAGTTGGTTTCAATTCATATCAATGAAATACCTAAAAAAATTATGTGCAAAAACTATTTAAAGAAAATAGTAGGAAAAAAACACCATAGTTATTTCGATATGGAGGCTATTAATATTCTTTTTTTAGAAGAAATAATTAAAAATTACAGAAACCTGCCTTATCATTTTAGTTTCGATAGAGAAAAAAATGAAATAAAAATTCTAATTCAATTTTAAGTAAAAATTTAATAATCTAAATTCCTTTAATCTATTTTTAAAAGTGCTGTCGCTTTAAATAAAATATTTTGTTTAATGTTGTTTGTGGCGCAAAAGATTAACAGATTTTTAATTTTCATTTATTTAAATACATCATTAAAACTTCCTTTTTTTATCAAATAGTGTAAATTAAAATTCACCTAAATATTTACAATTTGAATGAAATTGTGTTTCAAGTTTTAGTAATAAAGTAATTATATTTTTATGTAATTATTCATTTATACAAACAAATTAATAATATTAAAGTATAAATGATAATAATTGAGGTCAATGAATTAATTAAATATATTTAATATGAAAAGTTTAACAATAAAATTATATAAAGCTTCAAATTTTAGTTACACTCCCTTCAATGATTATATGGATGGAGATTTAAATTATTTAAATAATAATAATATTGTGATTGTTGCTAAACCATCTGAAGCAGATATAATTATTTCACAAAATTTCAAGCATTTACGAAATCACTTTTGGAGAACATTATTCGGTAAAAAATTTCTTATTTGGACAATAGAACCAAGGTTTAACACTTCTTTTAAAAAAAATAAAAATTATTTTTTTGGTTTATTTAAATGTTCTTTTATGAATATATACACTCAAGATATTTTTGTTTCAAATATTTCAGTTCATTGTAAAATCATAAATGAAAAATTAATTTCACTACCATCAACATTTCAAATTAGTTCAAACAAAATAATATCATTAATGTCATATTACAGTGGAGTTAACGCAGATTCTTTATATAAAAATGGAGAAAACATTGATTTAATAGCATTAAGAAGTAGAATTGCAATAGAAGGAAGTAAGGAAAACATAATTGATGTTTATGGAAAAGGTTGGCCTGAAGGAATTTCAAAAGAAGATTCAAGAGATGGTGATTGGCGTACTAGTAAAAAAATAATTTTAGATAATTATAATTTTAATTTATGTTTTGAAAATACGGCTTCTCCTAATTATATGACTGAAAAAATTTGGGATAGTATTGAAAACTATTGTTTACCAATTTATTATGCTAAAAACACCAATGCGTACCAAATTTTTCCCAAAGATAGTTTTATTGATTATTCAGATTTTAATAAACCCCAAGAGCTATTTGATTTTGTATTAAATATTTCAAATGAAGAGTTTATAAGAAGGATGAATAGGTGTATAGAAGTTTACAATTCAATTAGTATTCAAGGAGAAACACTTGTTAAATCTGAAAGAAAAAAAACATTAGATAGAATTGTTGAGAGAATAAATGAAATAACACACAATTAATTCAAATGAAAAAAATAGCAATAATTCCTTTACGCAAAAATTCAAAAGGTATTCCTGGAAAAAACAAAAAAAAGATGGTGGGTCGTCCGTTGTTTTCCTGGGTACTTTCAGAAGCCATTTTTTCTAATTTGGATGCAGTTTATATTTTTACAGATGATACAGAAATCATCGATTATGTAACCAAAAATTATGCTTGGTCTCCAAAAGTAAACGCACTTTTGAGAAGTGATGAAAACGCAACCGACACCGCATCAACAGAAAGTACTATTTTGGAATTTTCCGAAAAAATCAATCAAGACTTCGACTTGTTGTGTTTGCTTCAAGCCACCTCGCCATTGACCACCTCAGAAGCTATAAATGCAGGAATTGATAAAATTGTAAACGAGAATTTTGATTCGTCTTTGACTGTCGTAAAAACACATCGATTTACTTGGAATGAAAACGGAACACCCCAAAATTATGATGTTTTTAACCGACCAAGACGACAAGATTTTGAAGGGTTGCTAATTGAAAACGGAGCCGTTTATTGCACCACAAAGGCAGCTTTTTTAAATTCCAAAAATAGAGTTAGCGGCACTATTGGATTGGTAGAAATGCCTGAAGAATCACTATTGGAAATTGACAGTAAAACCGATTGGGATTGCATCGAAAATTTATTAATGCAACGCCTAACAAACGCTAAGAAAACAACTAAAATTGAGTATTTGGTTTTAGATGTCGATGGCGTTTTCACAGATGGCAGTGTCTATTTTAATGAAAATGGAGAGTTTGCCAAAAAGTTCGATATGCGTGACGGAATGGGACTTGAAATACTTCGAGAAAACAACGTTGAAGTGGTGGTTATCACTTCGGAACAATCCAGTTTGGTGGCACAAAGAATGAAAAAATTACAAATTGAACACACGTTCTTAGGCGTAAAAGATAAATTTGCTTTCCTAACAAATTTTGCTTTGGAAAAAAATATCGATTTTGGTGCAATTGCTTATGTTGGCGACGACGTGAATGATTTGAGCAATTTGTGTAGAGCAGGTTGGTCATTTGCCCCGAGCAATGCTACAAAAACGGTTTTAAATAATGTGGATGTTGTTTTAAATAATCCATCTGGAAACGGAGCAATCAGAGAAGTCTGCGAATTATTAATGCGCTACAATACAAGATTTTAGAATAAATAATTACCCAAAATAATCAAAAGTAAATTTAACAAATTAATAGTAAAAGCTATGAATACATTTAAAAAACCATACATTATTGCAGAAATTGGTTGCAACCACAAAGGGGATATGGAAATTGCAAAAGAGTTGATAAAGATTGCAAAGATTTTTTGTAATGTGGATGCAGTTAAATTTCAAAAAAGAAATAATAGAGAATTATTGACAGAAGAGCAGTACAATTCGCCACATCCAAATGCTTCAAATTCGTATGGAGCAACTTATGGAGCCCACCGGGAATATTTAGAATTTGACAAAGCGCAACATCAAGAATTAAAATCCTATTGCGAGGAAATTGGAATTGTATATTCTACCTCTGTTTGGGATACGACTTCTGCTATTGAAATCGCTTCATTGAATCCAGAATTTATAAAAATACCTTCCGCTTGCAACAATAATTATGATATGTTGGGCTGGTTATGTGACAATTACAAAGGAGAAATACACATTTCTACTGGAATGACTACCAAAGATGAAACGGCAGATTTGGTTCAATTTTTTGAAGATCGAGGTCGTAATATGGATTTGGTTTTATACAATTGCACCTCAGGTTATCCAGTTCCTTTTGAAGATGTTTGTTTGTTAGATATTAATTTATTAAATGAAAAATACAGTCATAAAGTAAAACATATTGGTTTTTCAGGGCATCATTTAGGAATAGCAGTTGATATTGCTGCGTTTACTTTAGGAGCAAATATTATTGAGCGTCACTATACTATTGACAGAACTTGGAAAGGTACAGATCATGCTGCTTCATTGGAACCAATGGGATTGCGCAAACTTTCTCGTGATTTGAATGCAGTTCATGCAGCTTTAAGTTTTAAGAAAACAGATATATTGCCAATTGAACAGGTACAACGCGATAAACTGAAAAACAAAAAAGTATAATTGAATATGGGTTTATATAAAAAAATACGACTTTTTTGGTGGAATGAAAAAATAATTCAAGGAAAATCAAAAGAGAATTATGGTGATGTATTAGGACGGTACTTAGTTGAAAAAATTTCTGGTAAGGAAGTTGTTTTTGCTTGGCCAAAGAAATTTTCTATTTTAGATTATTTCATTCCTATACATGTTACAATTGGAAGTATTTTATCAAATGTAAACCACAAATGTATTGTTTGGGGAAGTGGAATAATTAGACTTGATATTCCAATTAAAAACGCCAAATTTCTTGCCGTTCGTGGACCGCAAACTCGAAAATTTTTACTTAATTTGGGTTATGAAGTTCCAGAGGTTTATGGTGATCCCGCTCTTTTATTACCCCGTTATTACAATCCCAAAGTTGCTAAAAAATATACGTACGGAATTGTTCCTCATTATGATGATTGGAAAAAAGTGAATTTGTGGTCTAACAAACGCAAAGATATTTTGATAATTGACATGATGACGAATGATATAGAGTCTAAAACAAATGAATTTTTGCAATGTGAGCGCATTATATCTTCGTCGTTGCACGGTGTGATTATTGCGCATGCGTATGGAATTCCAGCAGTTTGGCAAAAATTTTCGGACAAAGTTTTTGGAGATGATATAAAATACCAAGACTATCTTGAATCGGTAAACCTAAAGTATTATCAACCTGAAATCCAAGAATCGATGTATTCTGATGCAGAAATGGAACAACTATTTCAGGATTTACCGAATTTACCAGAAGCCAAAACATTGGAATCTTTGCGTGATGGATTAATGCGTGTTTGCCCGTTTTAAGGATTTAAACACAGCATAAAAAGGCAAACACAGATAAAATTTTTGCCACGAATTTCACAAAAAGACAAACACGAATTTCACAAATTTTCACGAATATGAAAATTCGCTATCACTATTTTAGAATTAAATCTTTGAATTTTTAAATTTTTAAATTTTTCAATCTCTAAATTTTCAATCTTTGAATTTTTCAATCTTTAAATCTTCAAATTTTTCAATCTTTTAAATCACTTTATGAATAAAAAAGTTTTTATTTTTTTACCTGATGGGGTAGGCTTACGTAATTTTGCATTTACGCAATTCAAAGACATTGGAGCAGAAAAAGGCTATGAAATTGTGTATTGGAACAACACCGTTTTTTCTTTGAAAGAAGAATTGGGTTATGAAGAAGTGAAAATTAAAAATCATAAACTGAATCAATTTACATCAATATTTACAAGGGCACGCAAACGAATTGAGCTTACTATTTTCGATAAAAAATTCAACGAAACAGTTTACAGTACCTATAATTTTCCTCAATCTTATAAAGGTTTTACTAACATCTTCAAAAGTGTTTTAGTAGATTTATTAGTTTTTTTTGGTTCTAACGAAAGGGGCTTACTTTTTGTTCGGAACCAAATTAAAAAGTTAGAAAGAAAAAATTCAAAGTACGACTATTGCAAAAAGCAATTGCAGCTTCACAAACCCGACTTTATTTTTTGTACCAATCAAAGACCTTCTCAAGCAATTGCGCCTTTATTAGCCGCACAAGATTTGGGAATACCAACGGCAACATTCATCTTTTCTTGGGATAATTTACCCAAAGCCACAACATTAGTCGAAACTGATTATTATTTCGTTTGGAGCGAACACATGAAAAAAGAGATTTTGATGTATTGTCCTTACGTCAATGAAAATAATGTAATTGTCACAGGCACACCTCAGTTTGAAAGTCATTTTGACGCCTCACTTATTAAAAGTAAAACCGAGTTTTTTGAAGAAAATAATTTAGATATCAATAAAAAATACATTTGCTATTCAGGCGATGATATTGTGACTTCGCCATTGGATCAATATTATTTAGAAGATTTGGCAAAATCAGTAATAGAATTAAACCAACAAGGATATAATTTAGGAATTTTGTACAGAAAATGTCCCGTTGATTTCACTAATCGTTACGAGGAAGTTTTAAATAAATACAAAGACATTATTGTGGTTATGGATCCAATTTGGCGTCCTGTTGGAACCAATTGGAATGAGATTATGCCTACAAAAGAAGATTTTGCTATGCAAGCTAATGTTTGTGAACACACAGAATTTGTTGGTAATATTGCATCTTCTATGGTGTTTGATTTTGTAGCGCATCAAAAATCCTGTTTGTTTTTTGATTACGAACAACCCCAATTGAAAAAAGGAATTCGAGATATTGGACAAAATTACAAATACATCCATTTTAGATCGATGCCTTCTCAAAATGCTGCTCTTTGGATTCATGACAAAGCGAAACTTACAGAAACTATAAAATCAATTTTGGACAATAAAATTTCGAGTGTTCCAGAAGGAGAAAAATGGTTGGACATTATTGTAGGTTCGAAACCTACAAAAGCATCTGAAAATATTTGGAAGGAAATCGAAATCATAATAAACTAATGCACATTGCCTTCTTAACTCCCGAATTTCCTCACGAAAAAGTCTCTCATGCTGCTGGGATCGGCACGAGTATAAAAAACTTAACTACTGCTTTAGTTCATAATGGATGTGCCGTTTCTGTATTTGTATATGGTCAAAAAACAAGCGAGATTATAATTGAAAACGGCTGTACCATTCATTTAATTGCCAAGAAAAAATACCGTTTTGCAACTTGGTTTTTTCATAGAAAATTCATTCAACAGTATTTGAATTCTAAAATTTTTTCTGAAAAAATCGATTTAGTTGAAGCCCCAGATTGGACAGGAATTACAGCTTTTATGAATTTAAAAGCACCTTTAGTAATTCGTTTCCACGGAAGCGATACTTATTTTTGTCACCTTGAAAAGAGAAAACAAAAATTCAAAAATTATTGGTTTGAGAAATTAGCGGTAAATAAAGCGTTTGCTTTTATTGCCCCAACAACCTTCGCAGGAGTGGTTTCTAAAGAATTATTTGCCATCAAAAATAAAACCATCAAAACCATTCATTACGGATTGGAACTTGATAAATTCGAAAACCCAAATCCTGAAAACTACGAAAAGGGTCTGATTTTGTATATTGGCACTATTATTAGAAAAAAAGGAGTTTTAGAACTGCCTGTTATTTTAAATAAAGTACGAGCTAAACATCCCGAAGCACATCTGGTTTTAATTGGTGGCGACTCGTATGACATTAGTACTAAAAGCGATTCTACTTGGGAATTACTTCAAAAAGAATTAAAAACGGAAGATAGAAATAGCGTTTCCTATTTAGGTAAAATCCCTTATCAAGAAGTTCAAAATTATATCAAAAAAGCACACGTTTGTGTCTTTCCTACATTTGCGGAAACGCTTGGAATGGTTACTATAGAAGCTATGGCGATGCAGAAACCCGTGGTAAATAGTGCTATCGGTTGGGCGCAAGAATTGATAATTGATGGCGAAAGTGGATTTTTAGTGCATCCAAAAGACTATAGCCTTTTCTCTAATCGTATAATTTCACTAATGAGCGACCCTGTTTTAGTTAAAGAAATGGGCAGTAAGGCCGAGGAAAGAGTAACTGCTGTTTTTGATATTGAAAAAAAAGCAGTAGAAAATATCTTGTTTTATGAATCTTTAATAAAAACATCGTGATTGTAGTGTACCACCAAAACCATAAAGTGGTTCGTGTTTTAGATGTTGCGACGCAAGAAAATATTAATTTTGATGTGTTTTCTATTTCTAAAACAATATTAATAATAGCAGAAAGATTTCCTGATGCGATTATTTTATGGTGTGAAATGTCCTGTATTTCAAATTTGAATTTGGAAGTTATTCCAGAAATATTTCACCACAAAAAGTTGTTATTATCCTATTCTCCAGATAATTATTTTTCATCAGAAATAGGTTATGTTGATGAAAGTCCGTTCATAAATGTGAATAAAAAAGTAAGTTATCCAACATGGCAAATGAGCGGATTGGTTGGTGGTATTCCTTCATCAGTCTTAAATGCTCTTAAAAATCAAGTAATTTGCGAGGCTAATTTTGATTATTTTTTATGTTCTTTGGCAAAATTAGGAATGCCCTTGGGCTTGTTGTGTTATTCGGAACCAAAGTTGTTGCAGAACCACGAAATAAATATAAAAACTAACTTTGGAAACAGAGTAAAATTGTTTCAATTTGTAAAGCAACATTACCGAATGCGATGGATTTTTTTATTGTTTTTGAATCTTGTTATTTATGAAAAACAATTTCCTATTGTGGCTTTTTTAAACAGTTTTTTTTATAAAAAGAAAAAATGGGAAGCTACTGTTTTAGATTCAATAGAAGTGCATTCTAACAAAAAAATCATTGGCGATAAAACAATTGATGTTATTATACCCACTATTGGCAGGAAAAAATATTTATACGATGTCTTGAAAGATTTAGCGCAACAAACCCATTTACCCATAAATGTAATAATTGTCGAGCAAAATCCACAACCCAATAGCCAATCTGAATTAGATTACATAGAAAATGAAGTTTGGCCATTCAAAATTAAACACACATTTACGAATCAGCCAGGAGCTTGTAATGCGAGAAACATTGCTTTGAGTCAAGTGGAGAGTGAATGGGTTTTTTTAGCGGATGACGACATTCGATTTGACTGCGATTTTATTTATGAAGCTATAAATAAAATAGAAACAATGGGAACTAAATCAGCAATATTTAATTGTTTTTTGAAAGGCGAAAAAAACAAATATTTAACAATTTCTCAAACAACAATTTTTGGATCTGGATGCAGTATTATTAATAAAATGATCTCTAATAAAGTGTTGTTTAATAATAGTTTGGAATTTGGATATGGAGAGGATACTGATTTTGGTTTACAGTTGCGAAATAGAGGCGAGGATATAATTTATTTTCCAAAACCGAGTATTTTACATATAAAAGCACCAATGGGAGGATTTAGAATCAAACCAATTTTGGATTGGGATAAAGCTAAAACAGCACCTAAACCTTCCCCAACAATTATGTATGTAAAACAGAAATATAACACTTTGGAACAAATCAATAATTATAAAACAGGTTTATTTATTAAATCACTAAAAAATACAGCTTGGAATAATAAAATTCAATTTTTGCAATCATTTCAAAAAAAATGGAATGTGAGCATCTATTGGAGTAATCAATTAAAATTAAATAAATGATAATTAAAAAAATTTATATTAAAGTATTTAAAAGGATTGAAGGATTCAAGTCGCATCCCCTAACTCATAAAGATGTGGGGTTAGCGTTATATAGATATTTAAAGTTTAATACAATTCAAAAAATATATCCAAAAGTTAGGTTATATAATTGGATTGATAATTTGAAATTTTATGCTAAAATAGGTGATGCTGGAATCGTAGGTAATATTTATTTTAAGCTATCTGATTATGAAGAATCAATGTTTTTAATACGTCATTTAAAAAAAGGAGAATTATTTGTTGATGTTGGATCTAATGTTGGACATTATTCATTATTGGCAGCCGGTATTTGTGACGCTGAAGTAGTTGCTATTGAACCAATACCTTCAACGTTTTCTAAATTAAATAAAAATGTAGTATTGAATAAATTAGCTAATAAAATCCAAACATTTAATATTGGAATTGGAGAAGAAAGTTCTTTTTTAAATTTCACTACAAATAAAGATGTTATGAATAGGGTGGCTCAAGAATATGATAAAGAAATTATTAGAGTGGAAGTTATGCCATTAGATGAGCTTTTAAAAGATAAAACACCGGTTTTTTTAAAAATTGATGTAGAAGGTTTTGAATACTTTGTTCTAAAAGGGGCGAAAAATGTACTTGCGAATGAAAGTTTAAAATACATTATTATTGAGTTTAATTTCTCTAGTTCTAAATTTGGACATACCAATCAAGAAATATTTGAATTATTAACAGCTAATAATTTTATTCCAGTAAGGTATAATGCTGTAAAAAAATCAATTAGTATTTTAAAAAATTATAATACGGACAAATTCAATACAATTTTTATAAGAAATAGTGAAGTAATAAATTATAATGATTAAAATTTACACGGACTCTTCTTTCATTAAACCCCAATTCAGAAAAATTATTTTTCCTTTATTGTTTGATTTGTGTTACGGTAATAATAAAAAATTATTGCAATTATATCAAATTGTAAATAGTATTGAGGAGGCTGATATTTTAATTGTTCCAATTGATATTGCTTATTTTTTTAAAAATAGAAAAAAACAATGGCTTTTTGATTTTATTGAAAAAGGAAATACTGCCAATAAACCGGTTTGGGTATATTCTGCGGGTGATATTGGTATTAGTTTAAATGCTGAAGTTAGTGTTTTTCGATTTGGTGGTTTTAGAAGCAAGTTAAATGACAATACCTTTATTTTGCCTTCTTTTATAAATGATCCGTTAACTTATTTAAAAAAAGAGTTCATACCTATTCCAAAAAAAACGACCCCAAGCATTGGCTTTGTAGGTCATGCCGATGGTTCGTTAACTAAATGGTGTAAAGAGTTTTTAATTTATTTGCGCCACAATTTAAAACGAATGATAAAACATTCTTTTGACGATTATCAGGCGTTTTATCCATCAAGTAGTAAACGACATCAATTTTTAAAGACTTTACAGAATAACAATCAAATAGAAACTGATTTTATTTTTAGAAATAAATATAGAGCAGGTGTTAAATCAGAAGAAGAAATCACAAATACTACTTTAGAATTTTTCGAAAATATTTACAATAACCCGTATGTTTTTTGTTTAAGAGGCGGAGGAAATTTTTCAGTTCGATTGTATGAAACAATAGCAATGGGAAGAATTCCAGTAGTAATTGATACTGATTTTAGATTACCGCTAAATACTATTATACCTTGGGAAAAGCACTGTGTAATAGTATCTAAAAAAAACTTTATAAAGGAATTAATTGAATTCCATGAAAATATTTCTAAAAGTGATTTTGAGAAAATGCAAACGAATAATCGTGATTTATGGTTGAATTATTTAAATCGGGAATCTTATTTTAGTATCGTTTATAAAATTTTTAAAGAAATTTAAGTATGATTTTTAGTCTCATCATTTGTACCTATAAACGTCCGAAACCAATTATTTCCCTTTTGGATTCGGTTGTTTTACAAACTGTATATCCCAACCAAATTCTTATTGTAGATGGCTCAATAGATAATGAAACAGCTGATGTAATCAAGAGTAGTAATTATGATAATTTGATTTATTATAAAGTTCCTCCTGAACATCGTGGATTAACGAGACAGCGAAATTATGGAATTGAACGCATTATTATTTCTGCGGAAGTGGTTTGTTTTTTAGATGATGATACGATATTAGAATCAAATTATTTTGAGGAATTGATAAAGACCTATCAAAATGACACTTCAATTATTGGTGTTGGAGGAATAGATACAATAAATAATAATTGGAAGTATAAAGAGTCAGGAATTATATATAATAAATACAAGTATTTTTGTTTTGAAGATTATTTTTATCCTGAAGGTCTTAGAAATGTGATAAGAAATTATTTAGGTTTGGCATCAAACTTAGGGCCAGGAAAAATGCCTGAATTCTCACATGGTAGAACTTGTGGGTTTCCACTGAATGGCAAAATATATGAAGTTGACTTATTAATCGGGATGTCATTTTCGTTTAAAAGGATAGTTACAGATAACTGTAAATTTTCTTCTTATTTTGAAGGTTATGGTTTGTATGAAGATGCGGATTACAGTATCCGAGCGCAACAATACGGAATTAATGTTGTCAACACCAATGCAAAATTGGCGCATTATCACGATGCTTCAGGGCGACCAAATAAATATCAATATGGCAAAATGGTGGTGCGCAATGGTTGGTACGTTTGGCGAATTAAATACCCAAATCCAAGTAGTAAAGCCCAATTGAAATGGCATACGATTACCTTGTTGTTAACAGGAATTAGAATTAGTAACGCAATAACTTCTTCTCATAAAAGAGAAGCAGCTACAGAAAGTATAGGGAGAATTGTGGGTTGGTTGAGTTTGCTATTTAATAAACCGAAATTATTTTAAATAAAATGAATGTTTTTCAACTAATTAAATTAGATTTTAAAAAATATAAAAAATACGGTGGACATTTCTTTTCCATAGTATTTTTTACTCAAGGATTTTGGGCTATTTTTCAATATAGAATAGCTCATTTTATTCATTGTAAAATCCAATGGCAGCCTTTTAGATTTATACTTAAAATGTTAGCAACCTTTTGGCAGAAAGTCATTGAAATAGTTACAGGAATATCGATACCTCCCTCCGCAAAAATTGGACATTCTTTTTATATCGGACATTTTGGGAATATAATAATTAACTCAAATGCAATTATAGGCGCAAATTGTAATATTTCGCAAGGGGTAACGATTGGAGTTTCTGGTCAAGGAGATAAAAGAGGTGTTCCCGTTATTGGCAATGAAGTTTATATTGGTGCAAATTCAGTCATTGCAGGTAAAATAAACATTGGAAATAATGTTCTTATTGGGGCTTGTTCAATGGTTAATAAATCACTCTTTGATAATTCAGTTGCAATCGGAGTTCCCGCATTAGTGATTTCTCAAAAAGGTTCCAAAGGATATATTTAATGAAATTACTAATTGTTTCAGCAGCTCCTTTTATCTATAAACGAGATAATATATGTGCTTATAGTCCGTATGTTAATGAGCTAGTTATTTGGAATAAATTTGCCAGCGAAATTATTTTTTGTTGTCCGGTTTGGAAATCTGAAAATGGTCTTTTGGTTACTCCTATTCCCTTTTCAATAACAAAACATTTAAAAATATATAATTTCAACATAAGTTCTATTTCTAATATTTTTAAAGCTTTTTTTTATTCTTTAAATTCTATTTATGTGTTATTTATCGCAATGCAACAAGCCGATCATATTCATTTGCGATGTCCTGGAAACATTGGATTGTTAGGGTGTTTGGTGCAGATTTTATTTCCAAACAAACAAAAATCTGCAAAATATGCAGGAAATTGGGATCCCAAATCCAAACAACCACTAACCTATAAACTTCAAAAATTTATTTTGAGTTCTACTTTTTTAACCAAGAACATACAAGTTTTGGTTTATGGAGAATGGGAGGGAAGTACGAAAAATATCAAGCCTTTTTTTACGGCTAGTTATTATGAAAGGGATAAAACATCTTTTGATTTTTTGAAAAAGCAAAAAGAAGCACACGTTAATGAATTAAGTACACCTTTTTTATTTGTAGGTACTTTATCCAAAGGGAAGCAACCTCTTTATGCAGTTCAATTGGTAGAACAATTGCAGCATTTAGGCAACAAAGTGCATTTAGATTTATATGGAGATGGAATAGAACGTTCAAAATTAGAAAAATACATTCTCGAAAATAATTTGAAAAATTGCATAACGCTTCACGGCAATAAAACGGCGGAAGAGGTTCAAAAAGCATATCAAGAAAGTTCTTTTTTAGTTTTGCCTTCAAAAAGCGAGGGTTGGCCAAAAGTAGTTGCCGAAGCTATGTTTTGGGGATGTCTTCCTATTGCAAGTGCAGTTTCATGTGTTCCAAATATGTTAGACTCTGGAAACCGAGGGATTATTTTGACTATTAATTTAGAGGAAGATGTCCATCAAATTAATGTGGTATTAAATAATTCTGATTTGTACCAATGTCAAGTAGAATCAGCTGTTGAATGGTCAAGAACCTATACATTAGATTATTTTGAACAGGAAATAAAAGAAGTGCTTCAAAAACTTAAGTAAGAATTTTATTCCAATTTTATACTTCTAATTGTTATTAATACCAAATACCAAATTAAAATCACAATATATAAAGTGTCCCTACGCAAGTGATTTAAATTCCGTTTTAATCCGTTTAATCCGTGGCAAAAAACCACCCTTTTTTATTGAACTTTAATACCAAAATCACCAAAAATAATGCGTATACTTCAATTAATAGATAGTTTAGAAACTGGCGGTGCAGAGCGAATGGCTGTAAATTACGCCAATGCTCTTGTTGATGAGGTTTCGTTTTCAGGATTAGTTGCCAGTAGAAAAGAAGGTGGATTATTGACACAATTGGACAGCAAAGTCGAATATTTATTTTTAAACAGAAGCGGAATATTTGATTTTAAAGCAATTCTAAAATTAAGAAAATATATAAAAACACACAATATTTCAATTATTCATGCCCACGGCACTTCCTTTTTTTTAGCAGTATTTATGAAGGTTGTTGGATTGAAAGTGAAGATTCTTTGGCACGATCATTATGGAAATAGTGAATTTTTAGAGAAAAGAAAAAAAACAATTCTAAAAATTTCTTCTCTCTTTTTTTATAAAATCATAACAGTTAATAAGTTATTAACTAAGTGGGGCGTTAAAAATTTATATTGCAATAAAATTAAGTATTTACCGAATTTTGTGTTTTTTGAAAATGAAAATGAAATAATAACTTTAAAAGGAATATCTGATAAGAGAATTCTTTGTTTGGCAAATTTACGGCCTCAAAAAAATCACGGAATGTTGATTGACGTGGCAAAAAAAATAAAAATATCTTTCCCAGATTGGAGTTTTCATTTAATAGGAAAGAATTTCAATGATGACTATTCTTCTGAAATACAGAAGAAAATAATAGATGAAAATTTAGAAGATTCAGTTTTTATTTATGACGCAACTAATGCAGTAGCTTCTGCAATAAAACAATCATCAATAGGTATTTTGACTTCTTTTTCAGAAGGGTTACCTGTTTCTTTATTAGAATATGGTTATTTTGGATTGCCTACAATAGCAACAGCAGTTGGCGAAATTCCTATTGTATTAAATATGGATAATGGAATCCTAATAAAATCAATGGATACTGATTCGTTTGTTCAAGCCATTGAAAAAGTTATCACTGATATAAATTATAGAAATTTAATAGGAATGAAATTAAAAAAAGAAATACATTTGAACTACACTAAAGAAGCTGTAATAATAAATTATATTAAATTCCTTTCCGATGAAGAGTAGTACTCAATATAGTTATTTTTTCCTACTATTAATTCATGCTTTTATTGGGTTGGTTGCCTTTGTAGTACCATTTACAACTAAAATTTATAGTTTTTCAATTTTAGTATATGGTATTTATTACATTATTAAAACTCAAAATAGAAATAATGAAGCCTTAGTTATGGCAAGTTACGCTGTTGGTGTTGAAGTATTATTGAGAATGACTGATGGGATGTTAATCAATGAATTTGGAAAATATTCCGTTATGCTATTCTTATTTATGGGGATGTTTTATAAAGGGTTTTCATCAAATTCTTTCGTTTATTGGATATTTTTGTTGCTGTTAATTCCAAGTATAGTTTTGGCTACTGTTACTTTGAACTTTGGAACCGATGTAAGAAAGGCAATATTTTTTAATATCTCTGGACCTGTTTGTTTAGGTTTTTCAGCTATTTATTGTTATAAACGTTCTATTTCACTTGATAGATTAATGGAGATAATTAGCGTTTTTTGTTTTCCATTAGTTGCTGTATTGGCTTATGTGTTTATCTATAACCCAAGTGTTCAGGATGTTGTAACAGGTACAGGTTCTAATTTTGCAACTTCTGGGGGATTTGGACCTAATCAAGTTGCAACCATTTTGGGACTTGGTATTTTTGTGTTTTTCGTACAATTATTGTTGAATTCAAATTCTCAAATTCTCAAAATTGTAAACGCTGCCCTTATTATTGTTTTTGCTTACAGAGGAATTGTAACTTTTTCAAGAGGCGGTGTCATTTCAGCTGTAATGATGACAATTGTTTTTATAATTGTTTTGTATTTTAGAGCTAACTTAACTGGAAAAGCAAAAATTAGCACTATTGCAATAATGGCAACTTTAGTTTCTATTGGGATTTGGGGTTACACTTCATTACAAACTGGCGGATTAATTGATAAACGGTATTCCAACCAAGATGCCGTAGGAAGAGTAAAAAAGGACCGTTTGGGCGGAAGAGAAGCAATTGCAAATACTGAATTACAAATGTTTTTAGACAATCCAATTTTGGGAGTTGGTGTAGGGAAAAATAAAGAATATAGAGAAGAAGAAACAGGAATTGTGGCGGCATCTCACAATGAAATTACCCGAATGCTAGCCGAACATGGTTCTTTAGGGATTTTAGGGTTGTTAATTTTATTTCTCACTCCTTTAATTTTATACTTCCAAAACAGAGAAAATATTTTTGCTTTGTGTTTTCTTGTATTTTGGCTTTTAACGATTAATCACGCAGCAATGAGAATGGCGGCACCTGCATTTATTTATGCATTATCCTTATTAAAAATCAACAATGTTCAAAAACCTGCTTTACATAGGGAATAAACTTTCTGCCCACGGGATGAATCAAACTTCTATTGAAACATTAGGGGTTTTGCTACAAAAGGAAGGCTATAGTATTCATTTTTCATCTTCCAAAAAAAATCAATATTTCCGACTTTTAGATATGTGTTGGACTGTTGTTCTCCAATCTAAAAAAACCGAATGTGTGCTTATTGACACTTACAGTACCTCTAGTTTTTGGTATGCTTTTTTTACCAGCCAATTGTGTAGATTTTTTTCAATACCTTATATTACTATATTGCATGGAGGAAATTTGCTAAATCGAATAAAAAAAAATCCGAGATTAAGCAAAATGATTTTTGATAATTCTTATAAAAATGTTGCGCCGTCTAATTTTTTATACAATGGGTTCAAAGAATTCGGTTTTCAAAATTTAGAATTCATTCCTAATACAATTGAAATTGATGATTATAAATTTAAAAAGCGAGAAAGTTTTCATCCAAAATTATTATGGGTACGAGCTTTTGCATCTATTTATAATCCAAAAATGGCAATTGATGTGTTGTATTCACTTCAAATAAAATATCCAGAGGCAACGCTTTGTATGGTTGGCCCTGACAAAGATGGAAGTTTATCAGAAGTCAAGAAATATGCTCTGCAAAAAGGTGTAGCGGTTTCTTTTACTGGAAAAATGAGTAAAGCGGAATGGACAAGTTTATCAGAAGAATTTGATATTTTTATAAATACTACCCATTTTGATAATACACCAATTAGTGTAATTGAGGCAATGGGATTAGGTTTGGCTGTTGTTTCTACAAATGTAGGCGGTATCCCATACTTATTAGAATCCAATAAAGAGGCTGTTTTAGTAAATGATAATGATGTTAATGCTATGATGGAAGGTATTGAAAAAATTATCAATAATCAGCAATTTGCTGAAACCATAACGATTAATTCAAGAAGTAAAGCAACCTCCTTTGACTGGGAAATGGTAAAAGAAAAGTGGTTTGAAACTTTGCAATAAGGTTAAAGAATAAATTTTAACGAAAACAAAAATGTGATTTAATTTATTAAATTGTACCTTTAAACTCTTGAACTTTACCCAAATAGAGTATAAATAGATTTAATAATTTAAACTAATCCTATTGATTTCACAATTAACGACAAAAGAAATTTCATTTTTTAATTATATGATGTAATTCCCAACTAACGTCAACCAAACATATAACCTACAATAGTATGCTTAATTTTAAAAAAATACATTTTAATATTTCTGAACGAAAAATACTACTTCGTATAATCGATTTATTTGCTGTTTTTTTAGGACTCAATTTTGTTGCTAATTTCTTTGATTTTCAATATTTTAAGTCACAAAATGATAATTATTATTGGTTTCCCATTATGGGGATTTACCTTTTATTTTTTGGTGAAGTATATGAAATGTACGATTTGCAAACAGCCAGTAGTAAATGGAAAATTTTAAAAAGTGTTATATTAACAACCAGTTTTACGTTTGTATTTTATTTATTAACACCAATTTTCACACCAATATTACCAACCAATCGGATACAACTTATTTATTTGTTTTTCTCTATTTTTTCTTCATTACTTTTATGGAGATTGCTTTATTCTAATTTTTTTGCCACTGATCGTTTTGTAAAAAAAGTGATATTGATTTGTAATATCGAAGACTTAGAGGAATTGAAATTTGACTTGGAAAGCGCGGACCCCAATTATAAAATCAACGCTTTTGTAGCTATAAATAATGTGGATAATTCCATTAAGACTTTAAATAAAATAAAATTATTGGACATACAAAATTTAGAAACATATATTAAAAAAAAGAACATATCAGAGATTATCATTGCTTCTGAACATACCGAAGGAATTACAAACTTATTTTATAATAAGTTACTACAGTTATTAGAAAGCGGCGTAATTATTAAGGAATATGTCCAAGTATATGAAGATTTGACACAACGTATTCCAATACATTTTATGGCGAGGGATTTCTATCGTTATTTCCCTTTTAGTAGAAGAAATAATATGTTGTACTTATTAACAATAAGGGCGTTGGATATTATTGTTTCTAGTATTGGCATTTTGCTAGGATTGGTATTAATCCCTTTTATTATTGTAGGAAACATCATTGGAAATAAAGGGTCGTTATTATATTCTCAAGAAAGAGTTGGTAAAAATGGTGCCGTATTTAAAATATGGAAATTTAGATCTATGGTTAAAAACGCAGAAGAAAATGGTGCCGTTTTTGCGGTTCAAAATGACAGTAGAATTACTTTATTTGGAAAATTTTTAAGAAAGTCTAGAATGGATGAATTTCCTCAATTTATTAATATTTTCAAGGGAGAAATGGCGTTAATTGGGCCTCGACCTGAACGTCCTTTTTTTGTAAATAAAATTTCGGTAGAAATGCCTTTTTATGACACAAGACATATCATAAAGCCTGGTTTGACTGGTTGGGCTCAAATTAATTATTCTTATGGCGACAGTATAGAAGACAGTTTAATAAAGTTACAATACGATTTATATTACATAAAACACAGGTCGCTTTTTATGGATATTAATATTATAATTAAAACTTTTAGTACGGTTTTATTTTATAGAGGTCAATAATGATTGTAGAATTTTTTGAATCAAATTAATATATATTTATCTAATTCGATTTCTATTTATCAATTTTATCAATCCTACAGAACTCGTTATAATTACTGGCAATACTATTCCTAAATAGGTTTTGTCAAATAAGATAAAGACATAAGCTAGCAAGCATAAAACACTCAAAATGCTGCTATATAAAATCCATTTTCTGTTGTTTTTTATTTGAAAATACACCACCAAAAACAATATCGGATTAAATAATAAAATATTATAATTGTTAGCCAATTCTTTGTGTAGAGAATAAAATCCTACAACTATAAAAAACAGACCAAGTAATCCTAAAACTACGAAATAGGTTTTGTAAATAGCATTTTTATTTGCAATTAACACCAACGAAAACAGCAAACAAAAGGCATAATAATTATTCCACCACGAAAAAGGCACTTCCTCCTTTTCAAACTCCATTATTTTTCTATTTTCCTTACAAAGTGGTCTGTTATTATAAGAAATAGTCTTGATGCTTTCTTGAAGTTCGGCTGGTAAAAACAACTCTCCCCCTTTTAAATCAACCTTTGTTCCAAAGATAATACTTGTTCCTAATTGCTCGAAGAAATGCCCTTCGAAATAAGGAAATAGTATGGCTCTGTAGGTTTTGTCTTCTTTGGTATTCTTAACAATAACTTCTTTTCCTAAAATTTTATTGATGGCATTTATTACCATTGTCGTACAATTTTTATCAATAAATTTATAAGTATAAAAGCGCTCTTCCGATTGTAAAGAAGCATTCAAATAGTCAAAAAGTGCTTGTTTTTGGGTTGTTGAAATGTTCAAAACTTGCTCGGCAACACTTCTTCTTTCGTATAAATATTCTTGAAAAAATTCTTCAAAAGTGCAACTCGTTTCCAAGTATTGCAAATCTCCTTTTACAAATTTTAAATAGAAATTCGGGGTGTTAAAATCGAAAGTCCCGTAATTATAAACTTCATCAATTTGGTTATCGGTATCTCTAATTCTTATGGCGGTATGACCAAATAACGAGTAAATTTCAGAGCCTGTACCGCAAGTAATAATACTTACTTCGGCATTTTCAGAAAGTGGAAGAATTTGACCAATTACTTTATTTGTAAATAGGATAACGATTAAAAAAGAGTAGAGTAGGGTCTGTTTTACGCGATACATATTAGTTGTTATATGTTTAAAGTTATATGTTTAAAGTTAAGTTGCATCGCAATATTACAATTCTTATTGAATACTCTATCTAAAAATACTTAAATCTACTTTTACCGAGAAAATATTAGAATACAAAGCGGCACTTTGATCTCCTAAATCGGTTAAAGCATAATCAATCTGAATTCCTTTGTACTTGAATCCCAAACCGACATTGGGTTGAAATCCTACTTTTTTTGTATTGTCAATTTGAACTACATTTTGAAAATTTCCAACGCCTGCGCGAATAAATACCAAATCGGTATAACCGTATTCAAAACCTAAAGCCGGGTCAACGCTCAATCCTTCGGTTGAAAAAATAGCATTGGTTCTTGCAAAACTCATATTTAAATTGGCTGCAGCCAAAAGACTGGTGTCGTTGTGAAATTCAAATTTTTTCGACATTCCAAATTGTGCTTTTGGCAATGTTATTTCAGTGTTTTCAGGAAGTTCTTGATTTTGTCCGCCAATTGCATCTTTAATTGAATTGTATGCTGCTTCGTCAATCGCCCAAACATTATACGTTGTGGTAATGTCTCGAAGCATCAAACCGAATTTCCAATCGTTTCTTTCGAACTGAAATCCAACATCAAAACCAAAACCCCAAGAACTCGCAAATTTCCCAATAATTCTTCGGATGACTTTTGCATTTACACCATATTGAAAACCTGGAAGTTGAAGTTTTCGAGCATACGAAAAAGTCATTCCATAATCGGCAGTTGAAAAAAGACTGATTCTATTGTAATCGATATTTCCCTGACTGTCAATTAATTGCGTGGTATTCATAATATTATCCACGCCGAATCGAATCATTGAAATTCCCCACGCACTTCGGTCGTCAATAGGCGTTGCAAAAGCGGCATAATCATATTGAGCGATATTGGCAAAATAGCCGGCGTGCATCAAAGAAACTTGTTTGTCTTCCAATCCAATGAGTCCGGCAGGATTCCAATAGCCAGAATTTACGTCGTTAGAGCTTGCTGTAACTGCGTTTGACATTCCTAAAGCTGCGGCATCGACACCAATATTCATAAATTCATTGGAATATTTTCTCGCCGTTTGTGCAAAACTTAAGGTGGTTGTAAGTACTAATACTATGAAGATGTTGTTTTTCAAATGAAATCAATTTACAAACTTGAAGTTTGTGATTTTTTACCAAAAATATACATTTTTAATGACGTTCCTACTTTGTTTTTCTAAATAAAAGCAAATGTTTCGGATTACTTTAAAAATCTATTCTAAAAACGCACTTGTCTTTAACTTATTGTATTAAATTTGCGTTCTTTGTTTTAATAAATTAATTCTCAATGACTATAAAAAGACACATTCCGAATATAATTACGCTTCTCAATCTATTTTGTGGTTGCGTTGCCTTAGTTTTTGCCGTAAATGAGAATTTTGAAATGGCATTCTATTTTGTTTGCTTGGGAATTTTCTTCGATTTCTTCGATGGTTTTTTCGCACGATTGCTCAATGTTTCCAGTCCGCTTGGATTGCAATTGGATTCTTTGGCAGATATGGTTACCAGCGGTTTTGTTCCAGGTTTTGTTATGTTTCTAATGCTTTCCAATAGTGTAAATACCGATCCGTCGTTAGTATATTTTCCTTATTTAGGATTTATAATTACATTGGGTTCTTGCTATCGTTTGGCGAATTTCAATATTGACACGCGTCAAACCGATTCTTTTATTGGATTGCCAACGCCAGCCAATGCGCTGTTTATTTTGAGTTTGCCTTTAATTATCAAACATTCGGATTCTTTGATTGCATTAGAAATGCTGACTAACAATTGGGTTTTATTAGTAATTACTCTTTTAAGTGCTTATGTTCTAAATGCAGAAATTCCTTTATTCGCATTAAAAATCAAGAAATTCAACTTTAAGGACAATGTATTACAAATTGCATTTGTACTGATTTCACTGGTTTTATTAGTGTTATTCCAATTTTCTGGTGTCGCTTTGGTAATTGTATTCTATGTATTCTTGTCGGTAATTATGAATTTGATCACAGGTAAAAAAGCATAATTTTTCACCATATAAGGCATTTAAGTTCATTTAAGTTTTAAAAAATCTGTGGAAATCTGTGTAATCTGTGGCAAAAAAGTCAGTCTTAATCTTTTCACCATATAAGGCATATAAGTTCATTTAAGTTTAAAAAATCTTGGAAATCTGTGTAATCTGTGGCAAAAAAGTCAGTCTTAATTTTTCACCATATAAGGCATTTAAGTTCATTTAAGTTTTAAAAAATCTGTGGAAATCTTTTTAATCTGTGGCAAAAAAGTCAGTCTTAATCTTTTCACCATATAAGGCATTTAAGGTCATTTAAGTTTAAAAAATCTGTGGAAATCTGTGTAATCTGTGGCAAAAAAGTCAGTCTTAATCTTTTAATTAATTAAGAAATATAAGTTCATTTAAGTTCATTTAAGTTTAAAAAATCTGTGGAAATCTGTGTTGTTTTTTTGATACTAAAATACAAAATCATCACTATTTTATATGCTCTTATATGCCTTATATGGTGAGATTTTTTTACTATTTAAGCTAAAATAATTCGTGATAATTCGTGAAATTCGTGTTTAATAAACTAAAATTCCAATTTCTTTTTTCTTAATTCAAAATTCTGACCTAGATAAACGCGTCGCACCATTTCATCTTCCACTAATTCTTCTGGGGTTCCCGCTTTTAGGATTCCACCCTCAAACATCAAATACGTTTTATCCGTAATTGCCAATGTTTCTTGGACATTATGATCGGTAATAAGAATTCCAATATTTTTGTTTTTCAATTGCGCTACAATTCTTTGAATGTCTTCAACGGCAACAGGGTCAACACCTGCGAAAGGTTCGTCCAATAAAATAAATTTTGGATCTGTAGCCAAACAACGTGCGATTTCAGTTCTACGGCGTTCGCCACCAGAAAGTAAATCGCCACGATTTGTACGAATATGATTCAAACCAAATTCAGCAATTAAGCTTTCCATTTTGGCTTCTTGTTCCGCTTTGGTATGTTTTGTAAGTTGTAAAACACTCAAAATATTGTCTTCTACACTCAATTTTCTGAAAATAGAAGCTTCTTGTGCCAAATATCCAATTCCTTGTTGCGCTCTTTTATACATTGGATAATCGGTAATATTCATATCGTCAAGATAAATATTCCCCGCATTTGGCTTTACCAATCCCACAATCATATAAAAAGAAGTCGTTTTTCCAGCACCATTTGGGCCTAATAAACCAACGATTTCCCCTTGATTTACTTCCACAGAAATACCTTTTACAACACTTCTACCTTTGTATGTTTTGACTAAATTTTCTGCTCTTAATATCATTTATTTTTGGTTATTCGTTAATCTGGTTATTTGATATCCGCAAATTAACGAATAACCAAATAACCGAATCAACACATTAACATTTATTTATTCTCTTCCAGAGCTTCCCAAAATTCATACGCTCTTCGCAAATGAGGAATCACAATTGTCCCGCCTACTAAAGTCGCAATTCCCATTGCTTCCATCATTTCTTCTTTGGAAACGCCTTCTTTAAAACTTGTTTCAAGGTGGTATTTTACACAATCATCACAACGCAAAACGGCGGAAGCTACTAATCCTAAAAGCTCTTTGGTTTTCACATCAAGTGCTCCTGCGGCATACGCATTGGTATCTAAATTGAAAATTCTCTTCACGATTTTGTTATTGTCAGCCAATAACTTTTCGTTCATTTTTGTGCGGTAATCATTGAATTCAGATAGGATTTCAGACATTTTCTTTGTTTTTATTTTTATATACAAGTACCGAAATAAAGATACTTGCTTCGTAAATTAGTAACATTGGAATAGCAACAATAATTTGGCTTACCACATCAGGTGGCGTTACAATTGCTGAGATTAGCAATACAATAACCACCGAATATTTTCTGTATTTCCTTAAAAAAAGTGGCGTTACCAAACCTAATTTTGTCAAGAAATAAATAATTACTGGCAATTCAAAAAATAATCCACTCGCAATCACCGATGTTTTCATCATACCTATATAAGAATCAATTGTAAACTGATTTTGTACCATTTTACTAATTGAAAAAGTAGCGCAGAAATTGATCGACATTGGAACAATTACATAATATCCGAATAATACTCCTATAAAGAATAATATGGAAGCTATAAAAATAAATACGCGTACATTTTTCCTTTCTTTTTCATATAATGCAGGACTGATAAATTTCCAGAGTTCCCATAAAATAAATGGAAATGCGAGTATAAATCCAGCGGTAATACACGTCCAAATGAACATATTTATTTGCCCTTCCATATCGGTATTCTGAATTATAAAAGGCAATTCGGTAATGCAAATGCTATCGGCAAAACCCAATTGATGAGACAAATCACAGAAAAAAGTGTAGGTTAAAAAATCAGGACTTGTTGGTGCGAAAATGATCGTGTCAAAAATAAAATCACTAAAAAAATAGGTAACCACTGCCATAATTAATACCGCCGAAGTACTTCGAACCAACAACCATCTTAATTCTTCAAGATGATCTAAAAACGACATTTCATTCAACGCTTTTTTTGCCATTATACAATTCCTTCTTTTAAAATATCGTGTAAATGCAACACCCCTTTGTATTCTTCATTTTCAAGAACTACCAATTGTGTGATTGAAAAATCCTCCAAAATATTTAAAGCATCCGTTACCATAGCTGATAATTGAATCATTTTAGGGCTTTTTGTCATAATATCTTTTGCAGTTAAGTGTGCAAAGGTATCGTTATTATTCAGCATTCTACGAATATCACCGTCAGTAATTATTCCGATTACTTTATTATTTTCGATAACGGCTGTAACACCAAGACGTTTTTCTGAAATTTCAAAAATTACTTTTTTGATATTCGTTTCAGGTGAAACTTCAGGTTTGTGACTTTGATCGAGCATATCGCCCACACGAAGTAATAATTTTTTTCCCAATGCGCCACCAGGATGGTATTTTGCAAAATCTTGAGGATTGAATTCCCGAAGTTCCATCAAACAAACCGCAAGTGCATCGCCCATAACCAATTGTGCGGTGGTACTATTTGTAGGTGCTAAATTATTAGGACACGATTCTGAATCTATAGTGGTATCTAAAATAAAATCGGCACCTTTTGCAAGAAAAGAAGTCGTATTTCCAGTAATTGCAATCAAAATATTTCCGAAATGTTTTACAATGGGAACCAAAACTTTAATTTCGGGACTGTTGCCACTTTTTGAAATACAAATCACCACATCTTCGGGTTGAACCATTCCTAAATCGCCGTGAATTGCTTCAGATGCGTGCAAAAATAGCGATGGTGTTCCCGTAGAATTCATTGTTGCTACGATTTTTTGCGCGATAATGGCACTTTTTCCAATGCCCGTGACAACCAATCTGCCTTTGGTATTGAAAATTATTTCTGTAGCTTTTACGAAGTCATCTGTAAGTAAATCAGCTAGTTTCGCTATAGATTTGCTTTCAGATAGAATTGTCTTTTTGGCAATTTCCAAAATATTTTTGTTTGTTTTCAAAACAGTTTTTTATAAAGTTTGTATATATTAAAGAATTATGTATCTTTATGTGCCACAAATTTATGTAAAATACTATTAACTAAGAATGAAATCTACCGAAATTGACATCCATAAGGAATTAAAAAAATATTTTGGTTTCAACCAATTTAAAGGATTGCAAGAACAAGTAATAAAAAGCCTAATTTCAGGCAAAAATTCGTTTGTAATTATGCCAACGGGCGGAGGAAAATCGCTTTGTTATCAATTGCCCGCATTAATGAATGAAGGAACAGCAATTATTGTGTCGCCATTAATCGCATTGATGAAAAACCAAGTTGACGCCATTCGGAGTTTGTCTTCGGATATTGGAATTGCCCACGTATTAAATTCCTCGTTAAATAAAACAGAAATCAATCAAGTTAAAAAAGATATTACTTCTGGATTGACGAAACTATTATATGTTGCACCTGAATCTTTGGCGAAAGACGAGTACATTAAATTTTTAAAGAACATAAATATTTCATTTGTAGCCATCGATGAGGCACATTGTATTTCAGAATGGGGTCACGATTTCCGTCCTGAATATAGAAATTTAAAAAATAGTATTAAACTTTTGGGTAACGTTCCCGTTATTGGCTTGACCGCAACTGCAACGCCAAAAGTACAAGAAGATATTTTGAAAAACCTTGAAATGGCTGATGCCAATACTTTCAAAGCTTCCTTCAACAGACCTAATTTATATTACGAAGTTCGTACCAAAACCAAGAATATTGAATCGGATATTATTCGTTTTATCAAACAACACAAAGGAAAATCTGGAATTATTTATTGCTTAAGCCGTAAAAAAGTTGAAGCAATTGCTCAAGTTTTACAAGTAAACGGAATTAGTGCCGTTCCGTATCACGCAGGTTTGGATGCGAAAACGCGTGCAAAACATCAAGATATGTTCCTTATGGAAGATGTTGAAGTGGTGGTTGCAACCATTGCTTTTGGAATGGGAATTGACAAACCCGATGTTCGTTTTGTAATTCATCACGATATTCCAAAATCATTAGAAAGCTATTACCAAGAAACAGGTCGTGGCGGTCGAGATGGTGGTGAAGGACATTGTTTGGCTTATTATTCCTATAAAGATGTAGAAAAATTAGAAAAATTCTTATCAGGAAAACCAGTTGCAGAACAAGAAATTGGTTTTGCGTTGTTACAAGAAGTCGTTGCTTATGCTGAAACTTCGATGTCAAGACGCAAATTTTTGTTGCATTATTTTGGTGAGGAATTCGATAGCGAAACAGGTGAAGGTGGAGATATGGATGACAATGTTCGTAATCCAAAAACCAAAGTTGAAGCAATGAAACAAGTGGTAAAACTTCTTGAAATTGTTCGCGATACCAAACATTTATACAAATCAAAAGAAGTCGTTTATACCCTTACGGGGAAAGTAAACGCAATGATAAAAGCACATAAAACAGATTCTCAAAGTTTTTTTGGTTCTGGTGCTGCATTTGAAGAGCGCTATTGGATGGCGTTATTGCGTCAAGTTTTGGTTGACGGTTTATTATCCAAAGACATTGAAACGTATGGTATTATTAAAATCACCGAAAAAGGATTAGATTTTATTAAAAACCCAGTTTCTTTTATGATGTCTGAAGATCACGAATATAACGAATCTGAAGATGAAGCAATTGTTACAGCAGCAAAATCTTCTGGAATTGCAGATGAAGCGTTGATGTTGGTTTTGCGTGATTTACGTAAGAAAGTTGCCAAAAAATTAGGTGTTCCGCCTTTTGTGGTTTTTCAAGATCCCTCACTTGAAGATATGTCGCTCAAATATCCGATTACAATGGATGAAATGGGAAATATTCACGGTGTTGGCGAAGGAAAAGCTAAAAAATACGGAAAAGAATTTGTTGATATAATTCGTACTTATGTAGAGGAAAATGATATTCTTCGTCCCGATGATTTGGTTGTAAAGTCAACTGGTGCCAATTCAATTAATAAATTATACATCATTCAAAATATCGATAGAAAATTAAATCTTGATGATATTGCTCGAGGCAAAGGCTTGAATATGGATGCTTTGATTAAAGAAATGGAGCAAATTGTATATTCTGGAACCAAATTAAACATCAAATATTGGATTGATGAAATTCTTGATGATGAACAACAAGAAGAAATTCACGACTATTTTATGGAGTCGGAATCCGATAGTATTGAAGATGCATTAAAAGAATTTGATGGAGAATATGATATTAACGAATTGCGATTTATGAGAATTAAATTCATCAGCGAGGTTGCTAATTAGACATTAGACATTAAGACATTAGACATTAAGACATTTTTAATAAATCTCACCCCGATGTGGTTTTAATTTATCACGAACAGCGATCATATTTTCATCGGTTACAACCATAAATGCGATGGCGTGCATTTCATTTAGAATTGTAAATCCTGTGATATTCAACGGTAATTTTTCTGCTGAAATGTAATCTTTGAGGTGAATTTCGTGGTGTTCGGCAGTTTTTGCAGCTGTAGCACCTCTAAAATCCCAAATTAATTTTATTTGTCGTGACATATTTTTGTTTGTTGTTGCAAAGTTATGTTTTTACTACAAAAGACACAAAGTTATTAGCCACAGATGCACAGATTTTTTTAATACAAAAGACACAAAGTTTTTAGCCACGAATTGCACGAAATAGCACGAATTTTTTAAGTCTATTGTCTATTTGTCTATTATCTATTAGTCTATTATCTTTCTCTTTCCTCTTTTTCCACTTCAAATAACTACTTTTGTATTTCGATTAATTAAAAAATAATGCCTCAAGAACTTCTACTTCAAGTATCGCCCGAGATTGCTACAAACGAACAACTTCTTAAAGAGTATGTTGCGAAATTGATTCGTGTTTCAAATAATGAAATTAAGCACATTTCCATCTTGAAGCGTTCGATTGATGCCCGTCAAAAGGCAATAAAAATGAATTTGAAAGTGATGCTTTACTTTCAAGGTGACGAATTCATTGAAGAAAAAATCCAACTTCCAGAATATACATCCGTTTCCAATGCGCAAGAAGTTATTGTTGTCGGCGCTGGGCCTGCAGGACTTTTTGCAGCGTTACAATTAATTGAATTGGGCTTAAAGCCAATAGTTATCGAGCGTGGAAAAGACGTTCGTGGGCGTCGTCGTGATTTGAAAGCCATCAATGTGGATCATATTGTCAATGAAGATAGCAATTACTGTTTTGGCGAAGGCGGTGCAGGAACCTATTCTGATGGAAAATTATATACCCGTTCCAAAAAGCGTGGCGATGTAACTCGAATTTTAGAATTATTAGTAGCTTTTGGTGCTTCCGCAGATATTTTGATAGAAGCGCATCCACATATTGGAACGAATAAATTACCACAAATCATTCAGGATATCCGTGAGAAAATTATTGAAATGGGAGGAAAGGTACTTTTTGAAACTCGCCTCACGGATATTTTAATAAAAAACAATGAAGTTCAAGGAATTGTAACGCAATCTGGAGACACCATTCTTGCCAATAAAATCATATTGGCAACGGGACATTCCGCTCGTGATATTTTTGAATTATTAGATAGAAAAAAAGTATTTATAGAGGCGAAACCATTTGCCTTGGGCGTTAGAGCTGAACATCCACAAACCCTAATTGACAGTATTCAATACAGTTGCGATTATCGTGGCGAGCATTTACCACCAGCACCTTATTCAATTGTCAAACAAGTAGGAGGAAGGGGAATGTATTCTTTTTGTATGTGTCCCGGCGGCGTAATTGCCCCTTGTGCGACAAGCCCCGGCGAGGTTGTAACCAATGGTTGGTCGCCATCAAAACGAGATCAAGCGACTGCCAATTCTGGGATTGTAATTGAATTAAAACTAGAAGATTTCAAACCTTTTGCTAAATTCGGAGCCTTGGCAGGATTAGAATTTCAAAAAAGTATCGAGCAAAAAGCGTGGCATTTGGCTGGGGAATCTCAAAAAGTGCCAGCCCAAAGAATGGTCGATTTTACTCAGAATAAAGTTTCGTCGGATATTCCCAAAACATCCTATGTTCCTGGAACAACTTCGGTAGAAATGGGTCAAGTTTTCCCGGGTTTTCTATCGCAAATATTGCGTGAAGGTTTTTCTGAATTTGGAAAATCTATGCGGGGTTATCTAACAAATGAAGCCATTTTACACGCACCAGAGTCCAGAACTTCTTCGCCAGTGCGAATTCCTCGAGATTCCATTTCATTGGAACATTTGCAAATAAAGGGACTTTATCCTTGTGGAGAAGGTGCTGGTTATGCGGGTGGAATTATTTCTGCTGCTATTGATGGTGAAAAATGCGCTATTAAAATTTTTGAAGCGTTACATTTATAATACAAATGTCGTTTAAAACGAAAACGTTATATTAAAAATTATTTCTTTAAAAACACCTTTTTCTCTTACAATTCTGTAATAAATTTTAACTAAATTAGGATTATTTAAGATAATGATAATTCTACTGCTTTTTGACTCAAATTGTTTGTAATTAACGACTTCCGATATTTATAAAGTGTAAATTTGTAAAAAATAGCGACAATGAGTTTAATACCCGAAGAATTTCAAATTACCGCCCCATTATTTCAAAATACCTACTTGGTAAACGGAGCTTTAAAAGAATGGAAAGGACCAACTACAGAAGTTTTTTCTACCATATCATCTACCGAAAATTATGCGCCAACACTTTTAGGTTCTATCCCAACAATGGGAGTTTCAGAAGCCAATGAAGTTGTTGAAGCCGCTGTAAATGCGTATGATAATGGACAAGGAATTTGGCCAACGATGAAAGTGGCAGACCGAATTAAATGTATGGAGAATTTCGTCAATCAAATGAAATTGACTCGTAATGAAGTCGTTAAATATTTGATGTGGGAAATCGGAAAATCCTTACCAGATTCAGAAAAAGAATTTGACAGAACGGTAGAATATATTGTTGATACAATTGAAGATTATAAGAAATTAGATAGAAATAGCGCACGATTTACAAAAAGTCAAGGCATTAATGCAATGGTTCGTCGTGGACCGTTGGGAGTTGTATTGTGTCTTGGACCATACAATTATCCTTTAAACGAAACTTTTTCATTGTTAATTCCTGCAATTATAATGGGAAATACCGTGATTTTCAAACCAGCAAAACACGGCGTTTTATTAATTTCACCATTGTTGGAAGCCTTTAGAAGCAGTTTCCCAAAAGGAGTTATCAATATTGTTTATGGAAGAGGTCGTGATGTCGCTTCGCCAATTATGGAATCTGGGAAAGTCGCTATTTTGGCTTTAATTGGAAATAGTAAATCGGCAATTGCATTGCAAGATCAACATCCAAATAAAAACAGATTGCGTTTGGTTTTAGGTTTAGAAGCTAAAAATCCAGCGATTGTTTTGGCTGATGCCGATTTGGATTTGGCAATTCAAGAATGTGTTGCGGGAAGTTTATCCTTTAACGGTCAACGTTGTACTGCACTGAAAATTTTATACGTTCACGAATCCATTGCAGAGGAATTTAATAAAAGATTTGCTGCCAAAGTTGATGCACTCGCTTTTGGAAATCCTTGGGATAAATCGGTGTTCTTAACGCCCTTACCAGAAAAAGACAAACCGGCTTATATTCAAGAATTGATTGACGATGCCACAAGCAAAGGCGCCAAAGTAATCAATGCGAAAGGCGGTCAACATTCCGATAATTATATTTTTCCTGCCGTTTTATATCCTATAAATAAGGAAATGCGTGTGTATCACGAAGAACAATTTGGACCTGTAGTTCCAATTTTGACTTTCAAAGATATTCAAGAACCATTGAAAGATATGGCGGAGTCCAATTACGGGCAGCAAGTGAGTTTGTTCGGAAGAGACATTAAAACCATCGCACCACTTATTGATACTTTGGTGAATTTAGTTACCCGAGTAAACTTAAATAGTTCTTGCCAACGCGGTCCAGATGTGTATCCGTTCACAGGTAGAAAAGATTCTGCTGTGGGAACTTTGAGCATTCACGATGCCTTGCGTTCGTTTTCCATTAGAACTTTCGTTGCTTCAAAAGACAATGAGTATAACAACGAAATCTTACAGGCATTGTTGAATAGTAAAGAATCAAATTTTATCAATACCGATTATATTTTGTAAAATTTTTAATTTATAAAAACCGCAAATTGCTCAACGTGATTTGCGGTTTTTTTATGGATTATACTTTCGTAAAACCAACTTTATCAATGGTGTGTTTTGCAATGATTTCAACTAAAATAGTTTCGTCAAATGGCTTCAAAACATAAGCATCCATACCAATTTCAATGAATTTTTCAATTTCAGACTTAAATGCATTTGCTGTAAAAGCTACTATTGGAGTGGTGATTTTCAATTCGTTCCTAATAATTTTAGTTGCTTCAAGACCATCCATTTCAGGCATATAAATATCCATTAAAATAATATCGAATTTTTGAATTTTTAGAATTTCAACAGCTTCAATACCATTATTTACTTCAGTAATTTTACAATTGTAATACCCTAAAGATTTCTGCGCCACAAGCCTGTTGATGGCATTGTCTTCAACCAAAAGAATTGAAATGTTTTGAAGGTCTAATTTGTTATTATTATTATTATTATTATTATTATTAGCTTTTCTCAGTTTTAGGTAGATTTTCACTGAAGTTCCGCGATTTTTTTTACTTTCAATTTCAATCTTTCCGTTCATTAATTGTGCTAATTTATAAGCAATTGACATTCCTAAGCCTGTTCCGCCAAATTTTCGTGCAATTGCATTACTTTCTTGTGTAAAAATATGAAATATATTTGAAATAAAATCAGGACTCATCCCAATACCAGTATCAGAAATTGTGATACAAATGTCTTGTGATTTCGGAAAATCTTCAAGCACTTCACACCGAATAGAGACGCTTCCTCTGTGTGTAAATTTCAACGAATTTCCTACAATATTATAGATAATTTGTTCGATTCGTAAGATATCTCCTTTCAAAACTTTGTGAATTTCATCGGATATAAACAAATTCAAATTGAGATTTTTTTCTTTGGCTTTAATTTGAAGCACTGAAATGATATTGGTAATTTTACTTTTAAAATTAAACTTTTTATTTTCAAGAAGTATTTCCTTCGCTTCAATTTTTGACAAATCCAATATATCATTAATAATTGCCATTAAATGATAGGACGCAAGGGCGCTATTGTTTACAAATAGTTTCTGATTTTCTGTTAATTCCTCTCGTTTCAATTCTCTTAGAAAGCCAACAATTGCATTCAATGGCGTTCTAATTTCGTGACTCATATTAATCAGAAACAACTCTTTTGCTTTAGCACTAACTTCTGCTTTTACTTTCTCTTTTTCAAGTTCAATTTCAAGTAATTTTTGATTTGTAATATCAAGATGAAGTCCAATTGAGCCAGTAACATTTCCATTTTCATCATATTTTGGTGAACCACTAATCATCCACCATTTCAATTCCCCTTTTGTATTTATTATTTTTATTTGATAGGTGTCCGAAATCCCTTCGTCTCTTAATTTTTGCTTTGTTTTTATAATTTTTACATTTTCTTGGGATACAAATAATTCAATTGGGTCTTTGTCAATAAGTTCATTATTTTCAAAACCAGATATTTTAGTAAAATGGTCATTGGCATATTGAATTAATCCATGTTTGTCTATTTCAATAAGTCCAATATTCATATTGGAAACAATATTTCGGTATTTATTTTCTTCTTTTTTTAAAAAAATAGTCGCTTTTTTTATTTCTGTAATGTCTTTTATAAAGGCACAAAAATGTTTTTTTTCATTATGAATCAAAGGGGTTATTGAAAGTTCAATAATAAACTCTTCTTTCGATTTGTTTATTGCATTAAGCTCAATCGTGCGGTTCATTATTTCTTCATTACCTGTCTCGATAAACTTTTCTATACTTTCAGAACATTTTAAAACATAGCGTTCAGGAGCTACAATTTCATAAAGTGATTTTCCAAATACTTCCTCTTTTTTCCATCCAAAAATAGTTTCTGCTTTTTTATTCCAAAATGTAATAATTCCCTTTTCATCAAATAGTATAATTGAATGAAATGCAGAATCCATAATAGATTTGTTCCTTTTTGCAATTATTTCCTTTTCTGTTTTATTTTTTAGTATGATTTCATCGATAGTTGAATTTATAAACTTTTCGAAATTTATAAATTCTGGATTTGCAATTAAATCACTTGATATGTTTTTCGCAATATGTTCAGAAATGAGGGAGGAGTAATTCAATTTATTTATTTTTTATTAAATGAAATTCAACTTAACAAATCTATAAACATTTTGCTTTTAAATTTTTAAAAAAGTGTTTTATTTTTATATTTTATATAAATATATAGTTGATTATCAAACAATCCTACTTATTGCAGACCATTTTCCTATTGATAAACAATTATAATTACGTTTTTAGTTGAGATGTCTTACCTTTGTAATAAATAGTTTTATAAATGAAATCTTTGGTTTTCAACCAACAAATAGTTTTTCCATTTCCAAACGAAATCACTTTGCATATAAAACGTGAAGACTTGATTCATCCTTTTATTTCAGGTAATAAATTCAGAAAATTAAAATACAATTTGCTTCAAGCAAAAGCAGAAGGAAAATCGAAATTAATCACTTTTGGAGGTGCTTTTTCAAACCATATTGCCGCTGTTGCGTATGCTGGAAAGGAAAATGACCTCGAAACTGTTGGAATAATTCGTGGCGATGAATTGGAATCTAAAATTTCAGAAAATCCCACATTGACTTTTGCTCAAAATTGTGGAATGAAATTTGAATTTATAACCCGTGAAAGTTATAGAACTAAAACATCAAATTCATTTATTGAAAAATTAAAAGAACATTATGGCGATTTTTATTTAGTACCAGAAGGAGGAACAAATTCGCTTGCTGTGAAAGGCTGTGAAGAGATTTTAATATCAGAAGATATAGATTTTACCCATATTTGTTGTGCAATTGGAACTGGCGGAACGATTTCTGGATTAATCAATTCGGCAAAAGCCAATCAAAAAATAATTGGTTTTCCAGCCCTAAAAGGTGATTTTTTGTCAGATGATATTCGTAAATTTGTATCGAATTCAAATTGGGAATTACAATCGGATTATCATTTTGGTGGATACGCAAAAATAAATGAAGCATTAATCCGTTTTATAAATGATTTTTATAAACAAACCAATATTCCATTAGATCCAATTTACACGGGTAAAATGATGTTTGGAATTGTGGATTTAATCAATAAAGGATATTTCCCGAAAGGGTCGAAAATATTAGCCATTCACACTGGCGGACTTCAAGGAATTGAGGGAATGAACAGGAATCTTAAAAATAAAAATTTACCATTAATTGCTATATAATGATTAGAAAATTTATCCTACTTTTTGTCTTATTTTTAGTGGCGAGTTGCGGTTCTAAAAGAGTTGTAATTCAAACCACAAAATCAGGTAAATCACGAACGCATACCAATGTTGTGGTGAAAAAATCAAACGGAACTACTACTTCCGTAAATACTTCTTCTGAAGGAAATTCATCAAAAACTGAAATTCTTGAAGCAACTACAAGAGTAAAAGTTACCACCGAAATTGTTTTGGCGTATATTTCTCAATATAAAAATATTGCAAAAAATAATATGAAACAATTTGGAATTCCGTCAAGCATTTGCCTTGGGCAAGGAATTTTAGAATCTGGCGCTGGTACCGGACCATTAAGTTCTTTGGCTAACAACCATTTTGGGATAAAATGCCATAAAGATTGGACGGGAGCATCAGTAAAATATGATGATGATAGCGCTCAAGAATGTTTCAGAAAATACAATCAAGGGAGCGAATCGTATAATGACCACGCACTTTTTCTAAAAGGCAGAAAATGGTATGAGCCTTTGTTCAAATTGGATAAAGATGATTATAAAAGTTGGGCAAAAGGTTTGAAAGCAGCTGGTTACGCTACAGATCCAAAATATCCTGAAAAATTAATTGCCATTATTGAACGCTATCATTTGGATCAATACGATGCTGAGGTTTTGGGCAACGATTATGTTGTGAAATCAGTTGAACCCAAATCAAAATATAAAGAATATCAGGTTTCTCAAGGCGATACATTGTATTCGATTTCCAAGAAATTCAATCTGTCAATTGACGATTTAAAAAAGAAAAATAATATTTCCGACAATGCACTTTCCATCGGTCAGAGTTTAATTGTTGAATAAATAACTTCATAAATATCAAATTTAAAATGTTGTATCAAAGAAGCAGTCAATTATTTGCGGAAGCAGAACAAGTAATTCCGGGAGGCGTAAATTCACCAGTTCGAGCGTTTAAAGCCGTTGGAGGAACACCAATTTTCGCAAAAAGTGCAAAAGGCGCGTATGTATTTGATGAAGACGGAAACCGATTTATAGACTATATAAATTCTTGGGGACCAATGATTTTGGGACACGCATTTCCGCCTGTTGTGGAGGCTGTTATCGAGAAAGCCAAATTGGGAACTTCATTTGGAATGCCCACAGAAATGGAAACTCAAATTGCAGCATTAGCAATAAAAATGGTGCCGGGAATTGATAAAATTCGGTTTGTAAATTCAGGAACAGAAGCCTGTATGAGTGCCATTCGTTTGGCGAGAGGATTTACCAAAAAAGACAAAATAATAAAATTTGCTGGTTGCTATCACGGTCATTCCGATTCTTTTTTGATTCAAGCGGGAAGTGGAGCCGTAACATTTGGTTCGCCAAATAGTCCCGGCGTTACAGAAGGAACTGCAAAAGATACTTTATTGGCAAAATACAATGATTTTGAAAGTGTAAAAGTTCTTGTTGAAGCCAATAAAAATGAAATCGCGGCAATTATAATTGAGCCAGTTGCAGGTAATATGGGTTGTATTCCGCCAAATAAAGGGTTTTTAGAAGCGTTACGCCAAATTTGTAAAGACAACTCAATTCTATTAATTTTCGATGAAGTAATGACTGGTTTCCGATTGGCAAAAGGTGGAGTTCAAGAATTATTGAATGTTAAGGCCGATATTGTAACTTTTGGAAAAGTAATTGGTGGTGGATTGCCCGTTGGAGCATTTGCCGCAAGAGCAGAAATTATGAATTATTTAGCGCCTTTAGGCCCAGTTTATCAAGCGGGAACTTTGTCTGGAAATCCCTTGGCAATGGCTGCTGGATTGGCAATGTTGAAAGCGTTAAATGAAGACGAAGCGGTATTTCAGCGGCTTTCAGAAAAAACAATTTATTTAGAAAACGGAATTCAAAAAGCACTTTCGTCAAATGGAATTGCTTTTACAATTAACAGAATTGGTTCTATGATTTCGGTTCATTTTGATGCGGCGCCTGTTGTTGACTTTCAAAGTGCTGCAAAAGGCGATAATGAAACGTTCAAGAAATTTTTTCACGGATTGTTAAATGAAGGTATTTATATTGCTCCATCAGCATATGAGTCATGGTTTATTACGGATGCTTTAACTTATGATGATTTGGATTTTACAATTCTAGCAATTGAAAAGGTTGCTAAATCTTTATAATAAGAAAGGGCTTTCAAATATGAAAGCCCTTTTTTTTATCTAATAAAGTTGTACTTATTAGTTTTTTTCGATAGCATCTACGCTTAGTAATTGACTGTAAAGAGCTCTGTTTGATCTCAATTTTTCATATTGTTTGGAATCAATAGAAGCTTCGATTTTCAAACCTACAATTCTTGACATTTCTTTTCTCGTTTCAGGAGTAGTTGATTTGTCTTCCATCGTTTGATGCTTCATTCTGAAAAGACTTTGAAAATTTACTGTAGCAGTGTTGTCAAGACCTAAAAATTCTGAAATAGCTTGCGCATCTTTTTTTGCCGCTTGTTCAGGATTCATTGAAACGACTTCCTTTTTTTCAGCAACAGCAGGAGATTTTTTATTTTGGGCAGTTACAGATCCGCTAAAAGCCAACATTAAAAAACCAGCAATAATTATTTTTTTCATGAGAATTTTATTTAAATTGATTTCAAATATAAATATTTTTTCTTTATAAAAAAACAAATGATTATTTATCTTCTGATTTTTCAACTTTTTCTTCTCGTCTTTCTTTTATTTGCTCTTTTCTTTCTTGGATTTTTTCTTTTCTTTCGGCTTGTATTTTATCCCACTTAGCATTTTGTTCTGGAGTAAGAATTTTACTAATTTTATCTTTCATCAACTGACGGTCTGATTTCGCAGCTTTGTTATTAGTTTCTTTATTGGCTTCGGCTTCTGAAAGTAATACACCCATCTGTTTTTGTTGTACCTCATTTAAACTCAGATTTTTCGTCATTCTTTTCAATGCCATTTGGCTTCTTTCAGTTGGAGACATTCTCTCCATTGGCTCTTTTTTAGCATTTTCCTTTTTCTCAACTTGTGCAAATGTTGTAAATCCTACAACTAAAAACGCAGCTACAATTAATTTTTTCATTTTATATCTTTTTAAGTTATTGTAAATATTAAGACCGTCTGTGTTTCAAAAGGTTTAATGCTTAACAAAAAATTATTATTTAAAGCTAAAGTATCAAATTTGCAAGAATATTATTTTTTTATCGTCTAATAAATAACATTAATTAAACTATCTTTGCCTCGTGAAAAAAACAGTATTTCTATTCGCCTTATTAATGCTTCTAAAACCAATACTTCCGGTTGTAGAATACGTGGTGAACTATGAATATATCTCAAAAGTTTTATGTGTCAATAAAGACAAACCAATGCTTCATTGTAATGGAAAATGTCAATTAATGAAAGAATTAGCGAAAGCTTCTGAAAATGAAAAACCTATTTCAGATAAAAAAATTGCCGTACAAGAATTTGAAGTTTTATTCTTTGAAAATATAAAATCTTTTGAAGTAAAACCTCGTTTTTATTTTATTTCAACACAAATAAATGACAGCTATTCCAACTTTTATTCTCATTTGAATAGTTGTTCCGTATTTCATCCACCAACCTGTATTTCTTAAATTTTATCAATTTTCGCAACGAATCTATCATTTAACAACAGTTTTATGATACTTTTTTCGTGCGCATTTAAAACGCAATAAATCAAATAATTTAAGAATATCAAAAATGAAAAATATAATAAAAAATACAATTGCTATTTTGGCAGTTGCAATAACTTTTGCCTCATGTTCTAACTCTGATGAATCTATTTCAGGAATTGGCAGTTTGAAAATAGAATTTGAAAATGGATTTGCAGGAGATGCCTTGGTGCTTGGTGGCGCAACTCTTCCAACATCTAACTCAGAGACATTAAAAGTAAGTACAATTAAATATATAATTAGCAATATAGTTTTAACAAACGAAGATGGAACCACTTTTACATACCCAAAGAGTGAGAGTTATTTTATTGTTGATGAAGAAACTCCAGCGAGTTTAATACTAAATTTATCAAACATACCAGCTGGAAATTACACAAAAGTGAAATTCGGAATTGGAGTTGACGAATCACAATTTAGTATGGGTGCAACTGGGCAAGGCGATTTGTGGACTAGAGCTCAAGCAGCTGGAATGACTTGGAGTTGGGCATCAGGATATAAATTTTTAGCTTTCGAGGGAACTTTTTCTTCAGCAACTTGTACCGATGTTTCTTATATGATTCATACTGGAAAAACAGGCACTAATTATAATTATACAACTACAACTTTAGACTTGCCAACGACTGCTTTAGTTAGAACAACTATTACACCTCAAATTCATTTAAGCACTGATTTATCTCAAATTATTGACGGTACAAATAAAATTAACTTATCGTCCAAAAATGGAATGGGTATGGGAGTTATGATTATGGGTGGAACTGATTTACCTTTAATTACGTCAAATTTGCCACAAATGTTTTCAGTTGAGCATGTTCATAATGATCCTAACTAAATAACAAAAAGGAACTGTTTGGGTTTCTTTTTCAAACAGTTCCTTTTTAATAAATAATCAAATGAAAATCAAATATTTTCTTTGGATACTATTGCCTTTGCTGGCAAGTTGTTCTAATGATGAGAAATACGTCAATGTTCCTTTGGAATTTAAAATCCCGTCAAATTTTCCTGCTTTGGTTTATAATATTGAGGTTAATCCGCCAACACAAAGTGGGTTTGAACTTGGGAAAAAAATATTTTATGACGGAAGATTGTCGTCGGAAGGAACTATTTCTTGTGGTTTTTGTCATATTCAACAAAATGCTTTTACACATCACGGACATACGGTTAGTCATGGTGTAAATAATATGGCAGGAACTCGAAATTCTCCGCCAATTCAAAATTTAGCCTACCAAACACAATTTATGTGGGACGGAGCAGCTGACAATTTAGATTTTCTACCTGTAATTCCACTTTTAAGTGCTATTGAAATGAATGGAAATTTGACAACTATTATGGCTATGTTTAAAGCAGATGCCACCTATTCAAAATTGTTTAAAGAAGCTTTTGCAAATGGTCAAATTAATTCTGAAAACATGCTCAAAGCACTTTCTCAGTTTATTGTCATGGTTACATCTTCCAATTCTAGATTTGACAAATACAGAAGAAATGAAATTGGTGGTACTTTAACTTCAGATGAAATTGCGGGTTATACTATATTCAATTCAAAATGTGCGTCTTGTCACGCTACCGATTTATTTACAGATAATTCCTTTAGAAATAATGGCTTGTCAGTTAATCCAATGGTTAATGACATCGGGAGATACAGATTGACAGAATTGCCCCAAGATTATTATAAATTTAAAGTGCCAAGTTTAAGGAATATCGAAAAAACGGCTCCTTACATGCACGATGGGAGATTTGGTTCTCTAGAATCAGTCTTAAATCATTATTCAAATTCTGTTACAGATTCGGAAACTTTAGACCCAATTTTAAAACAAAACGGAGTTTTAGGGATTGCGCTTTCTGCAAATGATAGACTACAACTTATTGCTTTTTTAAAAACATTAACGGATAACCAATATCTTAACGACACCCGTTTTTCTGATAATTAATACCAATTTATGAAAAAATACATTCTATTATTTTCTTTACTATTTGCACAAATTATCACTGCAAATACTGCAAAAGATTCCATTTATAAATTTTCTTTTCATCGAATGTTATTCGAAGACGATGATTGTGATGCTTGTGGGTGCTCTGCAAATGGCGGAAGTATGGGCTTTAGCTCGATGCTGAACAATAATTTTATTGGAATTCGATACATAAATCAAAAGTACACAACAAAAGAAGGTGTTTTTAATAATTCCCCTTGGACTGAAGAGAATTTTAACACAACCCAAGTTTGGGCAAGAATTCCAATTTCTGATAAAATTCAAATTACGGCTTTAGTGCCTTTTCATTTTAATAATCGAGAATTGATTACAGGAAAACAGCGTATTCAAGGACTTGGAGACATTACTATTATGGGAATGTATTCTGTTTTTGAGACCCATTCTGACAGTACTATAGTTGATCATAAATTTCAATTGGGTGGAGGAATTAAAGTGCCTTTTGGAAAATATAATTCTGCAAATAACGGAACCTTAAACCCAAGTTTTCAACTCGGAACGGGAAGTTGGGATTATTTATTAGTTTCGGAATACGTATTAAAAAAAGATAAATTCGGACTTAATACGGTCTTAAGTTACACTTTCAAAACTAAAAATCAGCAGCATTATCAATTTGGAAATCAATTTAATTATGGAAGTACATTGTTTTATTTATTAGATATAAATAAAATTAAAATTGTCCCTCAAGCTGGTATTTCGGGTGAAGTTTACAATTCAAATCAACAATTCAAACAAGAAGTTTCTGATACAAAAGGAGATATTGTATTTGGTAAATTTGGGTTAGAAATCGGTAAAAATAAGTTTTCTTTTGGCGCGAATTTGATGTTGCCAATCAGTCAAAATTTAACGGGCGGCAATGTTGAATCTAGGTACAGGTTCAGTTTGAATTTGAATTATCAGTTATAAAAAAAAGGGAACTCAATTGAGCTCCCTTTTTTAATTATTTTCCTTCAAATCTCGATTTTAAATCAGCGGCTATCTTTTCATAAGTATCAGCAAATTGCTTATCGTCATAACTCAAACGAAGTAATTTGAAATCGGTTAAGTATTTATTGGCTTTGCCAAATTCATTGGTCATGATTGTGGCGAAAATTAAATTCTTCAAAAGTGCCGTTCCTACTTTTTCATCAATTCGTGCTTTACTGTCGTCGTAATTGACTTCTGTCATTGTTTTTTCCCAAATTGCTATTGCATTTGCAATGTCTTTCACAGCATCTTCTTGGTGAAGTGTATAGTTTTTGTAGCCAGAAACTGCAAAATCTCTCGCTTTTTCCAAATCATCATATTCTCCTTTTCTGTTTTTAACAGAATATAAAACAGCATATCGATTTACGGTTACATATCCATATTGGTCGTTCAAATAATTGTTGATATTTGACATGATTGTTTCTATTTCTTGCCTTTCTATATAAATACGTGTCGGTTTTGAACTTGTATTTTTTGTTTGAAACTCACTTGTTCCTTGGAAAATTCCTGATGATAGATTTTTACCATCAACAGTCACTTGAAGCATTGTTGGATGTCTGTATTTTGTAACAAATTGTGTCTGCTTTGTATAGAATTTCTCTTTAGTCTGGGGGTTGTAATTTTCAACATTAACAAGAGAAGCAACAGGTTCAACATACTCAAAACCTTTAAAATCAATTTTGATTTGAATTCCGTCAGATCCATCGCCAAAACCATTCAATTTTATATAAGATTTTGCCAGAGTTTCAGGATTGTATATAATCACGTCACCAACATTTATCGATTCAACTCTTGGTGGCTGTGGCGCAACATAAACAGGTCTTTCAGGAATTTGTAAAACTGGTTTTTTATCTATCAAAGCAAGTCTTTCCAACGTGCTCATTTTACTAAATTGCTCCGATTCCAATTTATAACGTTCCTTAGCTTCTTCAACTTTTCTGTTGTGATTTGTAATATCTATATCATAAAAATTTTTCTCAGCTTCTTTAAGCACATTTGGAAAATTTTTCAAGTCTTTTTGATATTTTTCTTCAGCAATTCTTCTGAAAGAACTATCATCTTTTAAATAGGGTGTGGTTACCGTAACATTGTAGTTTTTTATATTTCCAGGCAATGTTTTTTTAGGAAATAGTGTTTGTGTAAATTGAACTCTAATGTTTTCAATATTTTGAGCTTCTGTAATTCCAAAACAAAATAGAATTGCTAAAAGGAGGATGGTTTTTTTCATTTTGCGTTTAAATTAAAAAGTTAAATAACCAAATTTTTCATTACTTCCAGATTTAGCCCTAACAATGTATTTGCCATCTTGAATTTTCACAAGAACAGTTGTATCTAAATCAAAATTTTCTTCAAAACCATAGTTGTATTTGTATTTTAATTCCAATCCTGTTTCAGGGATTAATGAATTTGACACTAAATTCCCACTAGCATCATAAGTATCAAATCCTGTAAAGCGATCGTCCATAACATACCTGTCAATTTTTGTTTTTTGAGTGTCATTATACAAAAGTGTAAGCTGGTTATTGTTTAATATTGGCAAATAGGAAAGGAAAGTTCCGTTATCATTTACAGTATTTGGTTCGTCATATTTTATTTCTTTTTTCCATTCTAATTTTCCAGTTTCATTGTCTAATTTACCAAAGATAAAAGCAGTGTTAGAATAGAAATTGTCCTTTTCAAAATTATAATTTCCTGGTGCTCCAGCAACTGGTGGTTTGTTTTTTTGTTGTAAAAACAATTTATCAGCAAATAACCAAGTTTTCAATCCGTCAAAAGTAAAATCTTTTAAGTTTAAACCTGGAATTTCTCCAGTTTCATTTGCTTCAATGTATTTTTTTTCACCTTTACCGTTAAATCGTGCTGCATAAATTCCAGCTGCAGGAAGACTTCCACCATACATTTGAACTCCTTTTGAACCAATTCTGGTATATAATCCGTGGATATAAAAATCGTCTCCGTCAAAATGCCCTTGGTATTGATAAATCTGAAAATCGTTTTCAAATTTCAAGCTCGTTTCTTGCATTGTTGTTGCATTTCCATCCCAAAAATAAACGGTTTTGAAAGGTTTCATTTTTGCTAAATCAATTTCTTTTACAACAAAAACAGTTCCTTGATTGGAAACATATAATTTAGGTTCTGATTGTGTTTTATTCAAATATTGAGATTCGAAAACTATTTCTTTAATCACTTTTAAATTTTTGTCTATAAGTGTCACATTGATTTTTTCATTCAATTTTTTATCAAATGAAAATTGTTTTACAACCGCATAAAATAATTTATTTGGAGATTGAGAAATATAATAAGTTGAATTTCTTGTTGGCATTGAAGTTATGAAAGCTGGTTTCGTTCTTTCGTTTGTTTCCAAATTAACACGTTGCCAATACAATTCTCGTTCCTTAGTTTTGGAATTATATTCATCTAGAAAAATGATGTTACTCGTTCCTTTTTCTTGAAACATTTCCAAGTGCGTCTGCATTGCAAGTCCCATTACTGGTTGTCCTACGCTAAAATCAGTCGTTTTTTCTTTATTCAAATTACTTAAAGAATACGAATTTGAAGTTACGGTTCTGTTGAATTTCTTATCGTCATAAATTGAATTCGTTTGATACAATTTTGCATCTAAAGTATAATTTATTTTTGCGTCCTTCTCCTTCAAAGATGGCGAAGCGGTTCCCCAAGTTAATGTTTGGGCACTGATTTTTGTAATTGATAAGCAAATAATTGCAAATACAATAATTTTTGTTGTTTTGAGGGTCATTTTATTTGTTTATTAAGTTAATTCTACTATTTTACTATCGCCAACCAAAGATACTTTTACCAATCCGTGTTTTGACAAACCTTTCATCGCAGCATCCCATTTTTTGCCGCTCAAATCTGATTTTATTTTCAAAACCCCTAAATCCATTTTGTTGTCATTGGATTTCAATAAGTCGATAATTAATTTTTCTTCGTCTAATAATTCAATTTGGACTTGTTTTTTCTCAGGACGCATTTGTGGAAAAAATAACACTTCTTGAATTGAAGAATTATTGGTCAAATACATCATCAATCGATCCATTCCAATTCCCAAACCAGAAGTTGGCGGCATTCCATATTCCAAAGCACGAAGAAAATCTTCGTCAATGAATTCTGTGGCTTCATCATCACCTTTTTCGGCTAATTTCAATTGGTGTTCAAAACGTTCTCGTTGATCAATTGGGTCGTTCAATTCAGAATAGGCATTCGCCACTTCTTTACCGCAAACCATTAATTCAAAACGCTCAGTCAATTCAGGATTATCACGGTGTGATTTGCACAAAGGCGACATTTCCTTAGGATAATCAGTAATAAAAGTTGGCTGAATATAATTTCCTTCGCATTTAGCACCAAAAATTTCGTCAATCAATTTTCCTTTTCCCATTGTGGCATCCACGTCAATTCCCATTCCTCTCGCGGCATCAAATAATTCTGTTTCTGATTTTCCAGAAATATCAAAACCTGTAAAATGCTTGATAGAATCCGTCATCGTAACTCTTGCGTAAGGCGCTTTGAAGTTCACTTGGTGTTCGCCAAAAGTAGCTTCCGAAGTTCCATTTACAGCAATAGCACAATGTTCCAATAAATTTTCGGTGAATGTCATCATCCAATTGTAGTCTTTATAAGCTACATATATTTCCATAGCCGTAAATTCAGGATTGTGCGTTCGATCCATTCCTTCATTTCTGAAGTTTTTCGAAAACTCATAAACCCCTTCAAAACCGCCAACAATTAATCTTTTCAAATACAATTCATTCGCAATTCTCATATACAATGGAATGTCTAACGAATTGTGATGCGTCATAAACGGACGAGCCGCAGCACCACCCGGAATTGGTTGTAAAACAGGAGTTTCCACTTCCAAATATCCTTGTTCATTAAAGAAAGAACGCATCGCATTGAACAATTTTGTTCTTTTCACAAACGTTTCTTTCACGTGGTCGTTCACCGTCAAATCCACATAACGACGGCGATATCTTTGCTCAGGATCCGAAAAAGCATCGTGCGTTTTCCCGTCAGCATCAGTTTTTACAACAGGTAGCGGTTTCAAGGCTTTTGCTAAAACTGTCAATCCATAAATATGCACCGAAATTTCCCCAACTTGCGTTTTGAAAACCGTTCCTCGAATTCCAATAAAATCGCCAATATCTAGCAGTTTTTTGAAAACCACATTGTACATTGTTTTTTCCTCGTCGGTAGAAATATCATCTCTCGAAACATAAATTTGAATACGCCCTTCAGAATCCTTAAGTTCAGCAAATGATGCCTTTCCCATAATTCTCTTCCCCATCAAACGACCTGCTAAAACAACTTCCTTACCTTCAAATTTTTCGAAATCGGCTAAGATTTCGCTTGAAAAAGCGGTGGTTACAAACTCATTTGCAGGGTAAGGGTCAATTCCCAAATTGCGTAATTCTTGAAGTGCCTCTCTACGAAGGATTTCTTGCTCGGATAATGCCATTGAATTCAGATTTTAAGATTGCAAAGATAATAAAAGATTGTAGATTACAGATTTTTTAGATTTCAGAATTAAAAAACGATTTTTTTAATTTTTTTTTGGAGCTATTTCCAGCTGTCATTCCAAATCTCGCCAAAAAAAGGCGAGGATTTTCCCTTCCATCTGGGCTAGGGTTTCCGTCTTGAGAGTAAAATTTATAATTTCGATTTAAATTTAGGAGAATACCTACAAGGTCAAAAAAGACCTTGCAGGATTAAAGGTCGCCTTTGCACCTTTGTTCCTTTACATCTTTGCACCTTAAAAAAATAAATATCTTCGTATCTTTGCAACTCAAATAAAAACAATGAACAAAAATATCCAATTTCAAGATTTAGGATTGAAAGATTACAAAGCCACTTGGGAATTTCAGGAGGAATTGTTCAAGGGAATTGTAGATTTGAAAATTAAGAATAGGAGAGAGGAAACCGATTTGGCGACCCCAAATTATTTTTTGTTTGTAGAACATCCGCACGTTTATACTTTAGGAAAAAGCGGTTCATTAGAAAATTTGCTATTATCCGAAAAACAATTGGAAGCCAAAGGAGCTTCATTCTACAAAATCAATCGTGGTGGCGACATTACCTATCACGGGCCGGGTCAAATTGTGGGTTATCCCATTTTAGATTTAGATAATTTTTTTACCGACATCCATAAATATTTGCGCTATCTCGAAGAAGCCATAATCCTGACTTTGGCAGAGTATAATATAATAGGTACAAGAAGCGAAGGTGAAACGGGCGTTTGGATTGGTGTGGGAACACCATTTGCAAGAAAAATTTGTGCTTTGGGAGTTCGTGCTTCTCGTTGGGTTACGATGCACGGATTTGCATTAAATGTCAATGCCGATTTGGGGTATTTTGACAATATTATTCCGTGTGGCATCCGCGGGAAAGCAGTAACTTCTTTAAACGTGGAATTGGGTGTTGAAAAAGTGGACGAACAAGAAGTAAAAGAAAAAATCTTGAAACATTTTTCAGTTTTATTTGAAAGCTGTTTTTTTTAACCGCAAAGTTCGTAGAGAAAATTATTTTGAATTTTAAATTTTAAATTATTTGAAACGGTAATCGCACGTTCGACTTTCGACATTTTTTTATTTTTTAGCCACGAATTACACAAATTAGAAAGAATTTTAAAAGTCTTTTATCTCTTCGTCAATTATCTTTTCTTCTTTTTACATTAAGACATTCGACTTTCGACATTTTTCAGTCTATTATCTATCCGTCTATTATCTCTTCGTCTCTGCCAACAACCTAAACGTCAATCTATGGTATTTCGTTACCCCATATTTCAAAATTGCTTCCCGATGTTCTTTTGTGGGGTAGCCTTTGTTTTGTTTCCAATTGTACATTGGAAATTCCTCGTGAATCCGATCCATATATTCGTCACGATACGTTTTTGCTAAAACGGAAGCGGCTGCAATACTCATAAATTTTGAATCCCCTTTAATAATTGAAGTACTTGGAATAGAATTTAGAATTTGTAGTTCTTCTTTAGTGAAAATTTTCCCGATTTTGTTTTTATGACTTCCTTTTGAGAGTAAAGGGCGGTTTCCATCAACAATTATATGGTTCGGAATTACATTTAACTTCAAAATACTCTCTTGCATTGCTTTTAGAGAAGCGTTTAAAATATTTATTTCATCAATTAGTAAAGGTTCCAAATGCGTCACAGAAAATGAAAGTGCTTCTCCTATTATTATAGGTTTTAAAAAAGCTCTGTTTTTTTCTGAAAGTAGTTTGGAATCGTTGAGTAATGCATTGGTAAAATGGTTTGGCAGTATCACAGCAGCAGCAGTAACAGGGCCAGCAAGACATCCACGACCCGCTTCGTCTGTTCCGGCTTCGATGCAATTTTCTAAAAAATGACTTCTTAACATTAATTTAATTTTGATAAAAGTATAAAAATCTAAAGGAATAGATGCGAAATTAGTATGTTTTTTAACCACTGCCATACAATAATTCAAGCTATGTATAATTAGTTTAACATTCGTTAAAGAAAATTTTATTTAAAAAAATTTGTTTTATTAAGAAATTATTATGAAGTTTGCGGTATAACTAACTCAAATAAAAATAATATGAGATCAAAGTTCAAATGGATTTTTACGCTACTAATAGCGTTATCAATGCAGTTCTCTTTTGCACAAGAGAAAACTGTTACAGGTGTGGTTTCTGATGCTTCAGGACCTTTACCAGGTGCTAATGTAGTTGTTCAAGGTTCAAAAACCGGAACACAAACTGATGTTGATGGAAAATATTCTATCAAAGCAAAAGCTGGAGACGTTTTGGTTTTCTCTTTTGTAGGTATGACTGAAACTACTGCTAAAGTAGGGACTTCAAATTCTGTTAACGTAAAAATGCAAGACGGTGTAAAACTTGAAGAAGTTGTTGTTGGTGCATTAGGTGTTAAAAGAAAAGAAAAAGCGGTTACTTATGCAGCTCAAATTGTTAAGGGTTCAGCTCTTACTGAGGCGAGAGAAAGTAACTTAGTAAATGCATTAAGTGGAAAAGTTGCTGGTGTTCAAGTAACTAACTCTTCAGGAGCAGTTGGTGCTTCTTCTAGAATTGTGTTGAGAGGTAACTCTTCTATCACAGGAAATAACCAAGCGTTATTTGTAGTAGATGGTGTGCCTTTTGATAATTCAACTAGTGGTAATGCAGGATCTGGTGGTGGACGTGATTTACCAAATGGAGCAGCAAGTATTAATCCAGATGACATCGAATCTATTTCGGTTTTAAAAGGGCCAGTTGCAGCAGCATTGTACGGTATTCGTGCAAGTAAAGGTGTAATTGTAATTACAACTAAATCTGGAAAGAATAAAGGTAAATTTGAAGTTTCTTATAACTCAAATATGACTTTCTCAAATCCTTTGTTATTGCCTAACTACCAGAATTCTTATGGTCAAGGTTCTACAGCCGATTATTTTGAATTCGTAGATGGTGCTGGTGGAGGTTATAATGATGGTGTTGATGAAAGCTGGGGTCCTGCTTTAGACAGAGGCTTATCTTTTGTTCAATGGGATTCGTACAAAGTTGGTGGCGCGCCACTTCCTTGGGTTTCTCATCCAAATAACGTAAAAGATTTTTACGAAACTGGAGTTACAAAATCTAACAGTTTGACATTGTTAGGTGGTAATGATACTTCAAATTTTAGACTTTCTTTTGGAAACACGGATGAAAAAGGGATGATTCCTTTTACAGATTTCAAAAAATTTAATGTTGGTTTCAACGGGTCTATGAAATTAGGTGATAAACTTACAACTGGAATAAACCTTACTTATTTTAATAATAAAAGTAATAATTTACCAACTGTAGGATACACAAACCAAAATGTTGTTCAACAATTTATTTGGTCTGCGAGAAATGTAAACTTTTCAGATTTAAAAGATTGGAGAAATTTACCATTAGCTGCTGTAGGTACTGCTGCTGAAGGAACTCCTTTAAACTGGAATACTGTATTTCAAAACAATCCTTATTGGGTATTAGAAAACAATGTTAATACTTTTGACCAAGACCGAATTACAGGTAGTGCATTTTTGAACTATAAATTTAATTCAAATTTTTCAGTTAATGGAAAATTAAGTATTGATCAATATTCTCAATTGGAAACAATTAGAAGCCAAAAAGGTACTAATGAATATAAAGATGGGTATTATGCAAATATTAACAGAAGATATTCTGAAATTAATGCTGAAACAATCTTAACATACCAAAAAGATATTAATGAAGATTTAAAACTATCTTTAAATGGAGGTTTAAACAATTTAAGAAGAGTTAGATCTAACGTAATTGGTGAACTTTCTGGTGGTATCGAATTACCAAATTTATTTACATTGTCTAATCCAAAATCTGGAACTAAACCAGTAATTGATAGCAATTATTACGAGCAAAGAATAAACAGTGTATTAGCTTTTGGACAATTGTCTTACAAAAACTATGCGTTTTTAGATTTCTCAGCTAGAAACGATTGGTCAAGTTTGTTGCCAGCGGCTAACAATTCTTTTTTCTATCCGGCAGTTTCAGGTTCGTTGATACTTTCTGATATGTTAGATATTAAAGATACTAAAATCAGTTTGATTAAGTTGCGTGGTGGATATTCAAAAGTTGGGGGAACTGGAGCATTAGGAGAATACAGTACTAATAAAACGTTCTCACTAGCTTCAAATAATTTTGGAACTCAATCTTCTTTGCCTAATACGCAATGGAATCCAAACATTAAACCAGAACAAACAGTTGGAACAGAGATTGGACTTGATTTAAACGCATACAACAATAGAGTTCGTTTTGCATTTACATATTATAGCCAAAAAAGTACTAATTTGATTTTGCCTTTACAAGTTGAAGCAGCTTCTTTTTTTACAAGTTCTTGGGAAAATGCTGGTGTAATGTCTAACAAGGGTATCGAATTACAACTTGGTGCAACTGTTTTAAAAGCAAAAGATTTCTCATTTGATGTAGATTTAAATTTTGCAAAAAACCAAAACTTAGTTGAAAGTTTAGGTACTTCTGATTCTTACACATTAGGGGGTCAATGGGGAATGGAGTTACAAGCTCGTCCAGGACAACCTTACGGTTCAATAGTTGGCTTCCCTTATGCTAGAACTGATAGCGGTGAAATTATTTATGAAAATGGTTTACCTAAAAAGAACAATACTGAATTAGCAGTTATTGGTAACATTACTCCAGATTGGACAGGTGGTGCTAATTTTACTTTCAAATATAAAGGAATTGATTTAAGTACTTTAATTGATGCTAAAATGGGTGGTGATCTTTTTGTAATGTCATACATGTGGGGTAGATATGCTGGTACATTAGAAGAGTCTCTAGTTGGACGTGAAACTGGCGTTGTTGGTAACGGCGTTATGTCTGATGGTAATGGTGGATATGTACAAAACAATGTTGTTGTTAATGCAAAAGCATTCAATCAATATGCTTATGACTATTCGAACTTTACTGAATCAGGTGTTTTTGATGCTTCTTACGTAAAACTAAGACAAATTGTTTTAGGATATTCTTTACCTAAGAAATGGTTACAAGGAACTTTCATTCAAGATTTTAAATTATCTGTAGTTGGAAGAAACCTTGCAATACTTTACAAAAAAACACCACATATTGATCCAGAATCTGCATTTAGTAGTGATAATGGAGAGCAAGGTCAAGAATTTGGTCAATTGCCTTCTGCTAGATCATTAGGATTTAATATCAATGTAAAATTTTAAATTTTAAACTATGAAAAAATTAATTTATTTATTTATAGCATCTTTAGCTTTAACAGCAATAAGTTGTGATAAAGATTTTGAAGAAATTAACACTTCTCCAAACGATTCTCCGTTAACAGATCCTAATTTATTGCTTTCATCAACGATTATTCAAACTCAAAATGTTTTGTATAATGCACAAATTGGTGGAGATATGGGTCTTTGTTGGGCACAACAGTGGTCAAAAGTACAATACAATTCAGAAGAAAGATATACTCCTAGAAGAGCGAATATGAATTCTTTTTGGAGCGTTTTGTATGCTAATGTAATTGCTGAAGCTACTAGTTCTTACGAACAAGCGGGTAGTGAAAATTCTAATTTGCAAGGTGCAGCTTTAGTAATGAAAGCGAATGCGTTGCAAATATTAACAGATGTTTACGGTCCAGTTCCAGTTTCTGAGATTGGTGTTTCTGGAAATGTGAAACCTAAATTTGACTCTCAAGAAGTTGTATATGATACTATTTTTAGTCTTTTAGACAGAGCAAATGCTAAATTTATTTCTGGTACAGGTGTAATCACACCGTCAGCAGATTTATTATATGCTGGTAATGTTTCTAAATGGAAAAAATTGGGAAATTCATTGAAATTGAAAGCGTTAATGAGAATATCTTCTAAAAGAGACGTTTCTGTTCAAGTTCAAGCTTTAGTAAATGCGGGTTCATTGATGAGTTCTAATGCTGATTCAGCTCAATTAACTTATACTGCTTCTCAACCAGATGCAAATCCTATTTATGAAACAATTGTTTATGGAACTAGAAAAGAATATAAAGTGAGTTCAGTTTTATTGGCAAAATTAAATTCTTTAAATGACCCTAGACTTTCAGTATTTGCATCTAAAAACGTTGCGGGAAATTATGTTGGTAATGTACCAGGTATAGAAAATCCTTCAAATTATGATGGCTTTTCATCTCCTGGAACTAAATATTTAGCTGCAACTTTACCAGGTGTAGTGTTGTCTTATTCTCAAGTTCAATTGTTATTAGCTGAAGCTGCAAACAGAAATATTATTTCTGGAGGAACTCCTTCTGCAATTACATATCTTGAAAATGGTATCCAAGCGAATATGGATTTCAATGGAGTTGCTCCAGGTCTTGCATCTACTTATATTAATCAAGTTACTAGTAACTTTACTGATGCTACAACTGGAAAAGATATTATTGGCAATCAAGTTTGGTTATCTTTATATGGTCAAGGAATTGAAACATGGACAGAATGGAGAAGAACTAGTATTCCTGCATTAGTTCCTGTGCAATTTGCTGATGCAACTGTAGGAGTTATTCCAAGAAGATTTTACTTCTCTACAGATTCACAAAATTACAACAATGCAAATTATGTTTCAGCTGCTGCTACCTTGGATAATGGTGATACCATGGTTTCCAAAGTTTGGTGGATGAACTAATTTAATAATTTTTAATAAATTTAAATATGAAAAATATAAAAATATACTCATTAGTAGCGTTACTTTTTGCAGGTTTTACATTTGTATCTTGTGATGATTCTACTGATGTTTTAACTGGGGATGCCGCTTTGGGTGGTGAACTTATGGTTAAAAAAGATCTTATTGGGTATGTTGTAGGAAATGGTCTTACAACAAACTACGATAATGAAATCTCAATTTTCCAAGGAACTGAAAAAGTTGTTTCTATTGATGTTTACAAAACATTTACAACTAAAGACATAAATGGTGATGCTGTTGTTTCTAATAAAATCTTATTAAAAACAATACCTGCTCCTGCTGCAGCGCAACACGAAGTGATTTCTTTTGGAGTTAATTATAATGATTTAGCTTCAGGATTGTCTGTAGGTGGAACACCTTTACCAGTTAATGACGGTGGGTTGCTAATCGGGGATTATTGGACGCTAACTTATGTGTCTCACCTTAATAATGGTCAAACTCATGCAACAACTAGTGCAACTAAAATTGCTGTAGGTACACGTTTTTCAGGTAAATACAGATGCGTTGATGCCTTGTACTTTAGACTAGGTGCGTTAACTTACACTACTGCTAATTGGCCTGCTGAAACTACAATTGAAGCAGTTGATGCAACAACTTATAAAGTAGTTAATTATTTAGGAGCTGCAGTTTTTACTGGAAATACTTGGTATTTTACAATTGTAAATGATGTAATTGACATTCCAGTACTTTATAATGGCACTCCTCAATTGGGTAATGGTCAACCTTTTATCTCTTGTGCTTCTAATCCTGTGGATATGGCACCAGTAAATTGTGGTTCTTCTAACGTTGTAATTAGAGATGACGTAACAGGAAAAGACAGACTTAAAATGAGCTATGGTTATTACACTGGTTCAGGTGCTGTAGGTCCAAGAGTTTTCTATCAAGAAATGGAAAAAATTGTTGAATAATTTAATTAGATATATAAAAATGAAAAAAATAACAAAACAATTTTTGTTTTGCGCACTTTCGCTTTCAGCTTTAACTTTTGTGAGCTGTAGTAAAGATGACGCAACAGGTTCAAGTACGCTTGAAGTAGCGACAGGAGTTATTGCTACTGTTAATTTCGCAACTCCAATTGTTGGAATGCAAACTGTTAACGAAGGTAATGATATGTCTTATGATTATACTATCACTTTGAATAAACCACAATCTAAAGACATTCACTTTAAAGTTGGTCAGATTGCTGGTACTGCTACTAGTGATGATTTTACTGCTGAAGAAGTTATAATACCAGCTTATGCAACTACTGCAACTGGTTCTGTTTCTATAGTGAATGATTGTGAAATTGAAGGTACTGAAACCTTAACTTTGCAAATGTTTGATGTAACTACTGCAAATGCAACGAGTACTCCAGTTACTTTAAGTTTCACTATTAACAATTATTTATCTGATTCATTGGATCTGACTTTTAATTTCAATAAGAATTTCACAATATTTGGTACTGCACTTAACATGTGTGGAATTAAATATGACATGGACTTCTATGTTTTAGATTCTGGTTTAAATGACACTGGTATTTACAATGCTGCCGCTTCTGGTTGCCCAGAACAATTAACATTTGGCTCAACAGTTATTTTAAATGATCCAGCTGCTACAGTATTACCAGTAGCTGACGGGATTTATTATATCTTTTATGACGTCTATGATACAGGTGATTTGAATGGTTCAGCTGCAGGTACCCCTGGTCTTGATAATGTTTACCATGATCCTTTTAACATTCCAATCTCTGTTGATTTTGAAAGATGTGGTGGAATTAATCCTGGGAATTTTCCTCAAGAAGCTCAATTTGCTCCTATTTCTTATTATGCTGCGGGAGATCAAAATGATAACGGAAATTTTGTAATTCAAATTGAAATGATGAATGGTGTTTATACATTAAGTAACAGTATTCCTCAAGCAATTGCTTCTGGAAGAAATGCTAACACTATTGCTGCTGCTATTGCGCATGCAAGAAGAAACAACAGAAAATAATCTCTTCTATAGTTTTTTTAAAGAGCCACGCATTGCGTGGCTCTTTTTTTGCTTAAATTTTAATATTTCTAGCTACCTTTGTTTTTTTATCTTTGCAATATGAGAAATTTCTTTTTCGTTTTATGTTTGTTCAAAACTCTTTTTTTAGTCGCACAAATTGATGATTCAAAAAATGCTGTGGCCGTTGCCAAAGCTACGAATTCCCAATTCCGCATCATAACTCTTGAACGTGATACTACTTTCGTAGATACTTCGCTAACCATTAAAAAAGAATACGAATACAACTATTTACGTAGAGATATTTTCGGATTAATGCCTTTCGCAAATGAAGGTCAAACCTACACTACCTTACAATATGGTTTAAATAAAACTAGTTCTTTTCCCGAATTTGGTTACAACGCCAAGCAATTCAATTATTTGCAACCCAATCAAATTAAATATTACTCGGTTGCCACACCATTCACAGAATTGTATTTTAAAACTGTTATGGAGCAAGGACAAAATATAGATGCTTTTGTAACTTTAAATACATCCGAACGTTTCAATTTTTCCATTGCCTATAAAGGCTTGCGTTCTTTAGGGAAATATATAAACCAACTTTCAAGCACAGGGAATTTTAGGTTTACCACAAGTTACAATACCAAAAACAAACGCTATTATTCCAATTTTCATTTCACTTCCCAAGACATTCTCAACGGTGAAAACGGTGGAATTACAAGCCCCGAAAATTTTGAAAGTGATGATCCAGCTTATAAAGAACGCGCCCGTCTCGGAGTGTATCTCAAAGACGCTAAAACGACCTTAATTGGCAAACGCTTATTTCTTGACCATAATTTCCGCATTAATAAAACCAAAGGAAGTAATAATCTTTATATAACCCATCAAATTAATTTTGAAAGCAAATATTTCGAGTTCAACCAAATTACAATTCCAACTTCCATAACATCAAATACTGGCGAAGTTAGTACTTTCAATAGGTTTGGACCTTCATTTGTTACAGGAAACATTAACGATCAAGTGCGCTACAACCGAATGTTCAACAAGGTTGGACTTATCTATGAAAACACCACTTTGGGTAAATTCCAGTTTTTCCTGGATGATTTTAGATATAATTACTATTATAATTCAGTGTTGTTTTTAACTTCGGGAACAATTCCAAACGCCATCAACGATAAAATCAACGATTTCGGTGGGCAATACGAATACAGAAAAAATAAATGGACTGGGAAATTCCTGTATTCAAGTTCTATCACAAAACAATCGCTATTTGATTTTAATGCCAATTTGAAATACCAATACAACGATAAAAACAGCCTTTCATTCGAATATCAAAACAATAATAAATTGCCAAACAACATTTATAATTTGCACCAAAGCAGTTATATTAATTACAATTGGTACAACAATTTCAAAAACGAAAAGAGCAATACCATCAAAGTTGAAGCCAATACACAATGGGCAAATGCTACTTTGCAACTCAACACATTGAACGATTATTTGTATTTCAGTAATGACAATACCTCTAATTTACAGTTAGTTACGCCAAAACAATACGACAAAACCATCAATTATCTATCGCTTAAAATTAGTAAAGAAATCAAATTCAGAAAATTTGCACTCGACAATACCGTTTTGTATCAAAAAGTAGATCAAAAAGACAACATCCTGAATGTGCCACAAGTAGTCCTTCGAAACACCTTCTATTACTCAAATGATCTCTTCAAAAAAGCAATGTTTTTGCAAACAGGAATCACATTTAATTATTTCACAAAATTCTACGCCAACGATTACAACCCAATTCTTGGAGAATTTTTCGTGCAAAACCAAACACAAATTGGCGCATTTCCAAACTTCGATATTTTCGCAAACGCAAGAATTCAACGGTGCAGAATCTTCCTAAAAGCCGAACATTTCAACTCTGCAATGTCAGGAAACACCTTCTATTCCGCACCAAACAACCCCTACCGCGACTTTATGATTCGCTTCGGATTGGTATGGAATTTCTTCCAATAAGCCTTTTTTTGGGCGTGCCCTCGTTTTGAACTTTGCTAGGAAACGAGCACTTTTATCGTAAACTCGGTCGTGCTGTTCGCTGCAATCTCTTGTTCCACTTCGTTCCACAAGAGGATTTCCGCTGCCATCACTCACGCAATTCCAGAAAACCACAACTATTTTAGAACAATGTACTATCTTTGCAAATGTTCTATTAAATTTGAACTCTAAAAACTAAAACTAAATGCAATATTCAGAAAATATATTAGGAACTATTGGCAACACGCCCTTAGTTCGATTGAATAAAGTAACTGCCGAAATCAACGCTTTGGTTCTTGCCAAAGTAGAAACTTTCAACCCAGGAAATTCTACAAAAGACAGAATGGCGCTAAAAATGGTTGAAGATGCCGAAGCCGACGGAAGATTACAACCAGGCGGAACAATCATCGAAGGAACTTCAGGAAATACTGGAATGGGATTGGCATTAGCGGCGATCATCAAAGGTTACAAACTAATTTGCGTAATTACAGACAAACAATCCAAAGAAAAAATGGATATTTTGAGAGCAGTAGGCGCTAAAGTTGTCGTTTGTCCAACCGATGTAGAACCAACTGATCCACGTTCGTATTATTCAGTTTCAAAAAGATTAGGCGAAGAAACACCAAATTCTTGGTACGTAAATCAATACGATAATCCATCAAATGCCTTGGCACATTACGAACAAACAGGACCAGAAATTTGGAAACAAACTGATGGTAAAGTCACACATTTTGTAGTTGGAGTAGGAACTGGCGGAACGATTTCAGGAATTGGAAAATATTTAAAAGAGCAAAATCCAAATGTAAAAGTTTGGGGAATTGATACGTATGGTTCGGTATTTAAAAAATATCACGAAACAGGAATTTTTGATGAAAATGAAATTTATTCCTACATAACCGAAGGAATTGGAGAAGACATACTTCCAAAAAATGTTGACTTTTCAATAATCGACGGATTCACAAAAGTAACCGATAAAGATGCAGCAGTTTACACTCGAAAAATTGCTTTGGAAGAAGGAATTTTTGTTGGAAATTCAGCGGGAGCAGTTATAAAAGGAGTATTGCAACTAAAAGAACATTTCAAACCAGAAGATGTAGTTGTAGTTTTATTTCACGATTCTGGAAGCCGTTATATTGGGAAAATGTTCAATGACGATTGGATGCGCGAACGTGGTTTTTTAGAAGATGACATTACCAAAGCCGAAGACGTTATCAAAGATCACATCGACAAACAATTGATAATTGTGCGCACCGAAGAATTGGTTTCTCACGCAATTGAAAGAATGCGAAAATTTAAAATATCACAAATTCCAGTAATAGATGTTACAGGTTTTGTTGGTTCCGTTGATGAAACTGACTTGTTTCAAAGTTATGTTCACGACAAAAATGCTGCCGACAAACCTATTCGCGAAGTTATGGGAAAACCCTATCCAATTGTAAAATTAGGAACACCAATCGAAGAAGTTTCAAAACTATTTACTAGAGAAAATGCTGCGGTATTATTGGATTTAGGAAACGGAAAGCACCATATTATTACAAAATATGATATTATTGGTTCAATAAAATAATTCAAAAGTGTAAATAAAAGTAATATTGACAACTATTGGTGGTATTACTTTTATTTTTTAAACGTTGATTTCAAAAATCTAATATCAGAAATCTTAAATCAAATGACCTTCACTGCAATAGATTTTGAAACAGCAACTGCATTTCACCCGTGTTCTGTGGGGATTGTCACCGTGGAAAACGGAATAATTGTAGATGAGTTTGTAACTTTAATAAAACCGCCAAATAATCTCTATTCGCCTTTTACCATTCAGGTTCACGGAATTTATCCACGAGATACTGTGAATGCAAAATCGTTTGCTCAAGTTTTCCCAGAAATTCAAAAACGACTTCAAAATAGAGTAGTGGTAGCTCATAATGAAAGCTTTGACAGAAATGTGCTTTCCAAATCAATGGCACTTTACGGTTTAGATTACGATAAATTGAACATTGGATCTCGATGGGAATGTACTGTAAAAATCTACAAAGCCAAAGGTTTAAGACCAACAAAATTGAGCGATTGTTGCCGTGAAATGAAAATTCAACTGAACCATCACGAAGCTTTATCGGATGCTCGGGCTTGCGCCAAATTGTATTTGATGCGATAATTTTCCACCTTATTTCTTCAATTGTATAAATTATTGTTTCACGTGCTTGTTTTTTGACTACATTAGACAAAGTTTACAAGACCCAATTTATACGCCAAAAATGAAAGAAGAATTCCTACATTATCTCTGGAAATTTAAAAAATTTGATACTTCGAATTTGACTACTTCCAATGGAGAAAAACTCACCATAGAAAACGCAGGACATTATTTGCAATTAGCAGGTCCTGATTTTTTCAATTCTCAAATCACAATTGAGAATCAAAAATGGGCAGGAAATGTTGAAATTCACATCAAATCTTCCGATTGGTACGCGCACCATCACGAGCGTGACTCAAATTATGATAGCGTAATTCTTCACGTGGTTTGGGAACACGACTCCGAAATTTACAGAAAAAACAATTCCGAAATCCCTGTTTTGGTTTTGAAAGATTTAGTTTCAAAGGAAACACTGAACAATTACAATTCTTTAATAGCGCCAAAATCTTGGATTTATTGCGAAAAACAATTGATTTCAATTGATAACTTTATTCTTTTGAATTGGCAAGAGCGTTTGTTTTTTGAACGACTGGAACGAAAATCAAAACCTATAAACGAACTTTTAGAAAGTACAAAACAAGATTGGGAAGCGGTTTTATTTTGCCTTTTAGCTAAAAACTTTGGATTGAATACCAATGGAGAATCTTTTTTGAAAGCGGCAAATTCAATTCCTTTTTCAATTATCAGAAAAGAATGTAGCGATTTGCAAAATTTAGAAAGTTTGATTTTTGGAATTTTAGGATTATTAGAAATCGAAAAAGAAGACGTTTATTATAAAAATCTAAAATCAAATTTTGATTATTTGATTCATAAATACCAATTAGAACCAACACATATTAATCCGTTGCAGTTTTTCAAACATCGACCTGATAATTTTCCAACCATTCGATTATCACAATTAGCAAATGTTTATCATCAGCAACAACAGCTTTTCTCTAAAATAATTGAGGAAGATTCTGTGAAAAAAATTTATAAAATATTCAATGTTGCGGTATCTGAATATTGGGAAACGCATTATCAATTTGACAAAGTAAGTCCGAAAAAAAAGAAAGCATTATCGAAATCATTCATCGATTTGTTAATTATTAATACAATTATTCCATTACAATTTGCCTATTCTAAAAGTCAAGGTAAGGAGATTTCAGAAAATTTAATTTCGTTATTAAATCAAGTTTCGCCTGAAAACAATGCTATTATGGATAAGTTTTCATTGTTTGGAATTAAAGCCAAAAACGCTTTTGAATCCCAATCTTTATTGCAACTTAAAAATGAATATTGCAATAAAAGTAGGTGCTTAGAATGCGCAATTGGAATGGAATTGCTCAAAGAATGAGGTGTTAATTATTGAGGAAATATGAAGTTATTATACTAAATTTGTAAGACTTTATAAATTTAATGTAAATGAAACTCGTACTTCGGCTTAAATATTTTTTTGAGAAACACGGTTTTCACGTTTCTTCCCGATTGGCGGATGTCTTGGGAATGCGTGCTAATAGTGTGAGATTATTTTTTATTTATATATCATTTGTAACCGCTGGATTATGGTTTGGAGTGTATCTCACTTTAGCATTTTGGTGGCGGCTTAAAGATTTAATTCGGGCAAAACGGAGTTCTGTTTTCGACCTATAAACCATTCAAAATTATGACTTTTAAATCCTTCTTCCAATTTACTAAATCGCAAAGAAGTGGGATTATTTTATTGGTGTTGCTTTGTATAATTTTTCAATTTGCCTATTTTTTTATTGATTTTAAAACGGTAACAAATAATAGCAAAGAAAAACAAGAATGGCTTGCATTTCAAACAGATATTGATTCTTTAAAACAAATTAAACGAGATTATATTCCAAAAATTTATCCGTTTAATCCTAATTTTATTACTGATTTCAAAGGCTATAAATTAGGTATGTCAGTTGCTGAAATTGATAGGCTTTTGAATTTCAGAAAAACAAATAAGTATGTAAATTCAGTTCAAGATTTTCAAAAGGTTACGAAAGTATCGGATTCATTATTAAATACGATGTCGCCTTATTTTAAATTTCCAGATTGGGTAAATAATAAGAAAGAGTATAAATCCAATTATATTCCATTTGAAAAGAAGAAAGTAAAAATCATAATTTTAGATATAAATCTTGCAACTAAAGAAGATTTGATTAAAGTTTATGGAATTGGTCTTGCTTTATCAGATAGGATTTTGAAGTTGAAAGACCTTTTAGGCGGTTTTGTAAGTATGGAGCAAATGAATGATGTTTGGGGACTATCGCCAGAAGTTATAGAAAATTTGAATAAAAATTTCAAAGTTGCAGCACTTCCAAAAGTTAAAAAAGTTGATATTAATAACGCATCGATAAAAGAATTGATGCTTTTCCCTTATTTTAAATACGCTTTGGCGAAAGCAATTGTCACGTATAGAAGTATGAATGGTGATTTTAAAGTAAATGCGGATTTGACAAAAATAAACGGTTTTCCTAACGATAAAATAAATATTATTGGTTTATATTTGTATTTTTAAAACAAAAAACAATTTTTATGAATTTTGACTACAGCGAAACGCAAGCAATGATTGCTCAATCTATTCGAGATTTTGCAGAAATAAACATACGTCCTTTTATAATGGAATGGGACGAAGCGCAAATATTTCCAATTCCTTTATTTAAAAAATTAGGGGAAATGGGATTTATGGGCGTTTTAGTTCCTGAAGAATTGGGTGGATCTGGTTTAAGTTACCACGAATACATTACGATTGTTGAGGAAATTTCTAAGGTAGATCCTTCAATTGGACTTTCTGTTGCAGCTCATAATTCTCTTTGTACCAATCATATTTTGACTTTTGGAAATGAAGAACAAAAGAAACGATGGATTCCTAAATTAGCTACAGCTGAACACATTGGCGCTTGGGGTTTAACCGAGCATAATACAGGTTCTGACGCTGGTGGAATGAATACAACCGCTGTAAAAGAAGGTGATTCTTGGATTTTAAACGGTGCGAAAAACTTTATTACCCACGCAATTTCAGGAGATATTGCTGTTGTAATTGTTCGAACTGGCGAAAAAGGAGATTCTAAAGGAATGACGGCTTTTGTTATTGAAAAAGGAACGCCTGGATTTACATCAGGAAAAAAGGAAAATAAATTAGGAATGCGCGCCAGCGAAACTGCTGAATTGATTTTTGATACCTGTCGTATTCCAGATGCCAATAGATTAGGTGAAGTTGGTCAAGGTTTTGTTCAAGCAATGAAAATTTTAGACGGCGGAAGAATTTCAATTGGCGCATTATCATTAGGAATTGCAAAAGGTGCGTATGAAGCGGCATTGAAATATTCAAAAGAAAGACATCAATTTGGGCAACCAATTAGTAGTTTTCAGGGAATTTCATTTAAGTTGGCTGATATGGCTACAGAAATTGAAGCTTCGGAATTAATGTTACATAAAGCGGCTTTCTTAAAAGAACAACACCGTCCAGTTACCACTTTGGGTGCAATGGCAAAAATGTATTCTTCGGAAGTTTGTGTGAAAGTTGCTAATGAAGCGGTTCAAATTCACGGCGGTTACGGTTATACAAAGGATTATCCAGTTGAAAAATTCTATAGAGATTCTAAATTGTGTACTATTGGCGAAGGAACTACAGAAATTCAAAAAGTAGTTATTGCGAGAAATATATTGAAATAGTCGGATAGATAATAGACTAGGAGATAATAGACGGATAGATAATAGATGAAAGAGCCAAGAAAATGTAACTTTGTTTTTTGCCGCATATGAAATGTTAGTTTTAATTGTCATTTAATAAAGTTAAATATGGGTTTGATTTTATGTATTTTATTTTTGTTAATTCCTTTTTATTTTCAATTCAAATATGGTATATGGTCATTGTCGGGTTGGATAAAGCTAAAGTTTTGGCAATTAACTTTGTTGTGTTTTATTTCAGTATATGTTCTATCAATAATTTTGTTCATATTATTAATATTAGTTTTCCCTAAAGAAAATCAATTTATTTGCGGTTTTGGAATGGCAGGAATTGCAATATTAGGAATCCCGTTATCAATAGGAATTTTATTTATTGCTTTGATTCAAAAAATTGCTTTAAAATAATTCATAATTCATAACTCATAATTCATAATTAATATTTACTTTTGCACTCTTAAAGAAAGGGGGTGTCTATATTATGTTAATTATACCAATTAAAGACGGAGAAAATATCGATAGAGCGTTAAAACGCTACAAAAGAAAATTTGATAAAACAGGAACTGTTCGTCAGTTGCGTGCACGTACTGCTTTTATTAAGCCTTCTGTTACAAACAGAATGAAAATTCAAAAAGCGGCCTACATTCAAAATATGAAAGATGGTTTAGAAAGTTAGTAAATAACTTCAATAAATACTACCGTTAGTCATTAAAGTTTTATAACTTTGATGCTAACGGTTTTTTTATGGAAAATAGTAAAGCGGCATTTCAAGATTATTTACAATTAGAGAAAAAGTATTCGCCACATACGGTAATTGCTTATGTAAATGATGTCGTTACTTTTGAATCTTACATAAAATCCGAATTTGATTCAGATGATTTATTGGAAGTCAATTACAGTTTAATCCGAAGTTGGATTGTTGCTTTGGTTGATAATGAAATTTCCAACACTTCCGTAAATAGAAAAATAGGATCCTTAAAATCATATTATAAATTTCTATTAAAAACCAAGCAAATAGAAGTTAGTCCTTTATTAAAACACAAATCATTAAAAACACCAAAAACACTTCAAATTCCTTTTTCTGAAAAAGAATTAGACGAAGTTTTGCATCAAATAAAATATCCTGATGGATTTCAAGGCGTTCGAGACAAACTGATTATCGACTTGTTTTATTCAACAGGAATCCGAAGAACGGAATTAATTCATCTAAAAATGATAAATATTGATCTTTCAAATGCTACTTTAAAGGTTTTGGGAAAGAGAAATAAGGAAAGAATTTTGCCTTTGTTGCCAATAATTATAAATCAATTCAAATTGTATTTAACGGAACGGGCTTATTTAGAACGAATTACCGATAACGAGTATTTTTTCTTAACGTTAAAAGGCGTTAAAATTAATGATTCTCTTGTATATCGTTTGATAAATAATTACTTTAGTAATGTTTCTGAGAAGGTAAAAAAGAGTCCTCATATTCTTAGGCATACATTTGCAACTCATCTGTTAAACAATGGAGCTGATTTGAATTCTGTCAAAGAGTTACTAGGGCATTCAAGCTTAGCATCGACCCAAATATATACTCAAAGTAGTTTGTTTGAGTTAAAAAAAGTTTACGGGGATGCGCATCCAAGAAACAAAAATAAATAGTGTTTAACCAATAAAAATTTGATTATGAAGGTAAATGTTCACGCAGTTAACTTTAATGTTGACGGAAAATTAGTAGGTTTTATTCAAGAAAGAATGGACAGGTTGGAGAAGTATTATGACAAAGTCGTTTCAGCTGACGTTTTTCTAAAAGTTGAAAAAACCAGTGAGAAAGAGAACAAGATTGTCGAAATTAAAATGCTTGTCCCAGGAGACGAATTTATGGTGAAAAAACAATGCAAAACATTTGAGGAAGGAGTGGAGCAATCAGCCGAAACTTTGGAGCGATTGTTAACAAAAAGGAAAGAAAAAGTAAAACATTATATATAATTTAAAAATATTGATAAAAATGTTTTGATTAAAAAACAAATTAATATACATTTGCAGTCCGTTAGAAATAGCGGACTTTTTTTATATTTAATGCCAGTGTAGCTCAGTTGGCTAGAGCAGCTGATTTGTAATCAGCAGGTCGTGGGTTCGAGTCCCTCCACCGGCTCTATAAATAGTAAAGATTTTGAATAAATTTCTGACTTTATTTGTATTAAAAAAAAGAAGGGTTTAAGGTTAAGGAATGAAGGTTTTAGGTAGTAATCTAAAAATCGAAAATCTGAAACCATAAGTTATTTGGGGAGATACTCAAGCGGCCAACGAGGGCAGACTGTAAATCTGCTGTGTGAACTTCGCAGGTTCGAATCCTGCTCTCCCCACAAGAAGAAATTTTAGATTTCTGATTCCAGATTATTAAAGTCTGAATTCAAAAATTTACAAATAAATTCTCTGCCGACTTAGCTCAGAGGTAGAGTGCTTCCTTGGTAAGGAAGAGGTCACGGGTTCAATTCCCGTAGTTGGCTCAAAAAAGTATAATTTGAACACGAATATATAACTAAGATTAAAAATTAAGTAAAATGGCAAAAGAAAATTTTAACCGTAACAAACCCCACCTTAATATAGGTACAATTGGTCACGTGGATCACGGAAAAACTACATTAACTGCGGCAATTACTAAAGTATTGTCTGATGCGGGTTACTGTCAAGCAAAATCGTTTGATCAAATCGATAATGCTCCAGAAGAAAAAGAAAGAGGTATTACAATTAATACATCTCACGTTGAGTACGAAACTGCTAATCGTCATTACGCTCACGTTGACTGTCCAGGTCACGCGGATTACGTAAAAAACATGGTTACTGGTGCTGCTCAAATGGATGGTGCTATTCTTGTTGTAGCCGCTACAGACGGACCAATGCCACAAACACGTGAGCACATCCTTTTAGGTCGCCAAGTTGGTATTCCTAGAATGGTAGTATTCATGAACAAAGTGGATATGGTTGACGATGAAGAATTATTGGAATTAGTTGAAATGGAAATTAGAGACTTATTATCTTTCTACGAATATGATGGAGATAATTGTCCTGTAATTCAAGGTTCAGCTTTAGGTGGATTGAATAACGATCCAGCTTGGGTACCAAAAATTATTGAATTAATGGCAGCTTGTGATTCTTGGATTGAAGAACCAGTTCGTGATATTGCAAAACCATTCTTAATGCCAGTAGAGGATTCATTTACTATTACAGGTCGTGGAACTGTTGCTACAGGTCGTATCGAAACAGGTATTGCTAACACAGGTGATCCAGTTGAAATAATTGGAATGGGAGCTGAAAAATTAACTTCTACTATTACAGGAGTTGAAATGTTCCGTAAAATCCTTGATAGAGGAGAAGCTGGAGACAACGTAGGTTTATTGTTAAGAGGTATTGATAAAGCTGATATCAAAAGAGGTATGGTTATTATTAAGCCAGGTTCAGTAAAACCACACGCTGTATTCAAAGCAGAGGTTTATATCTTGAAAAAAGAAGAAGGTGGACGTCACACTCCATTCCATAATAATTATCGTCCACAATTTTACGTTCGTACAACGGATGTAACAGGTGTTATCACTTTGCCAGCTGGTGTAGAGATGGTTATGCCAGGGGACAATTTAACTATCAATGTTGCCTTGTTAAGTCCTATCGCTTTAAGCTTAGGTCTTCGTTTTGCTATCCGTGAAGGTGGTAGAACTGTAGGTGCAGGTCAGGTTACTGAGATAGTAGAGTAATTATCTAATAAATATAAAAGTCAGTTGGTATTTTAATAATACTACTGACTTTTTTATACGGGCGTAGTTCAAGGGTAGAATAGCGGTCTCCAAAACCGTTGATGGGGGTTCGAATCCCTCCGCCCGTGCCACTAAAAAAAATATGTACAATGACAAAAGTTTTTAATTATATAAACGAAGCGTTTGATGAATTAAAGTTAAACGTAACTTGGCCAGAATGGGCTGAAGTACAACGTCTTACCATTGTAGTAGCTGTTTTTTCAGTGCTATTCGCCTTGGCAACTTGGGGAGTAGATGAAATTTTTGCAAAATCTTTGGAAGGTTTCTTTAATTGGATAAAAGCTTAAATACCTTGTGATGACAGATAATAATGTGAAAAAATGGTATGTTGTTAGAGCGGTAAGCGGTCAAGAAAACAAAGTTAAAGCCTATATTGAAAATGAGATCAATAGATTAGGAATGGGTGATTATATTTCACAAGTTCTAGTTCCTACTGAAAAAGTAGTTACCGTGAAGGATGGAAAAAAAATTGTCAAAGATAAAGTCTATTTTTCTGGTTATGTTATGATTGAGGCTAATCTTGCAGGTGAAATTCCTCATATTATTAAATCAATCTCAGGAGTTATTGGATTCCTTGGAGAAGTTAAGGGTGGAGACCCCGTGCCGTTGAGACTTTCTGAAGTAAATAGAATGTTAGGTAAAGTAGATGAATTGGCTGTAAAAACTGACACTCATTCTATACCGTTCAATGTTGGCGAAACAATCAAAGTTATTGATGGTCCTTTTAATGGTTTCAATGGAACTGTTGAGAAAATTAATGACGAAAAGCGTAAACTTGAAGTAATGGTGAAAATTTTCGGAAGAAAAACACCATTAGAATTGAGCTTTATGCAAGTTGAAAAAGTATAATTTTTGTTACAACTATAATAAACCACATTTATCGCTTCCAATGATGATGTGTTAAATTTTTTAAAAAAATGGCTAAAGAGATTAGTAAAGTAGTTAAACTACAAGTTAAGGGAGGTGCTGCGAATCCATCGCCACCGGTTGGACCTGCTTTAGGTGCTGCTGGTGTTAATATCATGGAGTTCTGTAAGCAATTTAATGCGAGAACACAAGATAAAGCCGGCAAAGTTTGCCCAGTGCAAATTACAGTGTATAAAGACAAATCTTTTGATTTTGTTATTAAAACACCACCTGCTGCTGTTCAATTAATGGACGCTGCAAAGCTAAAGTCTGGATCTGGTGAGCCTAATCGTAAAAAAGTAGCAAACGTTACTTGGGATGTGATTAGAGCTATCGCAGAAGACAAAATGGTTGATTTAAATGCATTCACTATCGAGTCTGCTATGAGCATGATCGCAGGAACAGCTAGATCTATGGGTATAACTGTAACAGGAGACGCTCCTTTTTAATTAAAAAAAAGACATGGCAAAATTGACAAAAAAGCAAAAAGAGGCTGCTTCAAAAATTGAAAAGAACAAACTATATTCTTTAAAAGATGCTGCGGCATTGATAAAAGTAGTTGCTTCTGCAAAATTTGATGAGTCGGTTGATATCGCAGTACGTTTGGGTGTAGATCCAAGAAAAGCGAATCAAATGGTAAGAGGTGTAGTAACATTGCCTCACGGAACTGGTAAAGACGTTAAAGTATTAGCATTGGTTACTCCAGATAAAGAAGCGGAAGCTTTAGCAGCTGGTGCAGACTATGTAGGTCTTGACGATTATTTACAAAAAATCAAAGACGGTTGGACAGATGTTGATGTAATTATCACAATGCCGAGTGTTATGGGTAAATTAGGTCCATTAGGTCGTATTTTAGGACCACGTGGTTTAATGCCAAACCCTAAGACTGGAACGGTAACTATGGATGTTGCAAAAGCAGTTCAAGAAGTGAAAGCGGGTAAAATCGACTTTAAAGTTGATAAAACGGGTATCATACATGCGGGTATTGGAAAAATTTCTTTCGATGCTGATAAAATTGTAGATAACGCTCACGAAATTATTCAAACATTAATCAAACTTAAGCCAACTGCTGCTAAAGGAACGTACATCAAAAGTATTTACCTTACAAGCACAATGAGTCCTGCAATTGCATTGGATCCTAAAGCAGTATAAGTAGTTAAAAAACTTTTAGTATGACTAGAGAAGAAAAATCAATCGCGATTGAAAATTTAACTGCACAGTTAGCTGGTTCAAATATTGTTTATTTAGCAGATATTTCAGGCTTAAATGCAGATGTAACTTCAAATCTAAGAAGAGCTTGCTATAAAGCAGGCATTAAATTAGAAGTAGTAAAAAACTCTTTGCTTGCAAAAGCAATGGAGGCTTCTGAAAATAACTACGGTGAATTACCTGATACATTAACTGGTAATACTTCAATTTTTCTTGCAGATGTAGCAAATGCTCCTGCAAAAATTATGAAAGAATTCCGTAGAAAATCAGATAAGCCTGTATTAAAAGGAGCTTATATTAATTCTGAAATTTACATTGGAGATAACTTATTAGATTCATTAGCATCGCTTAAATCTAAAGAAGAAGTTATTGGAGAAATCATTGGATTACTTCAATCTCCTGCACAAAGAGTTATTTCAGCTCTTTTAAACCAATTCAAAACTGAAGAGGTAGCTTAATTTTAAAAATAAAGAATTCTAAGATTAAGAATTTAAAGATTAGTTAATTCAAAATTTTTAAATGTTTCAATCATTATATCTTTAAATTATAAAGAAAGCATATTAAACACGCGCACATTAATAAATTATATTTTACAAATCATTTTAAAACGATAGAAAAAATGGCAGATTTGAAACAATTCGCAGAACAATTGGTTAACTTAACTGTAAAAGAAGTTAACGATTTAGCAACAATTTTAAAAGACGATTACGGAATCGAACCAGCTGCTGCAGCTGCAGTAGTTTCTGGTGGTGGCGAAGCAGCTGCTGAGGAAGCTCAAACTGAATTTACTGTAATTTTGAAAGCAGCAGGTGCTTCAAAATTAGCTGTAGTAAAATTGGTTAAAGAACTTACTGGTTTAGGTCTTAAAGAAGCTAAAGATGTAGTAGATAGCGCTCCAAGTCCTGTTAAGGAAGGAGTTTCTAAAGAAGAAGCTGAAGGTCTTAAGAAAGCATTAGAAGAAGCTGGAGCTGAAGTTGAATTAAAATAATTCACTCGCTTTAGAGAATTAGGTTTAGGTCTTGGATTCGTTCCAATGACCTAAACCATTTTTCGTATAATAAAATTATATCAAATTTTATTATAAAATAGTATAAAATACAAAAAGGTTTTTAAATCAATACGATGAAAGAAAATCTATGAGAAGGGTAAATCTTTCGAATAATTTTTAAAGAGGTATTGATTATAAAAAGAAAGTATTGATTGTTTTATAAATAATAGTGTTTTACACAAAAATTACTTTTTTTAATCAAAATTTTGTCCATTGATGATAACAAATCAGACTGAAAGATTGAATTTTGCCTCAACAAAAAATATTCCTGACTATCCAGATTTTCTAGATGTTCAGGTTAAGTCGTTTAAAGATTTCTTTCAATTAGAAACTAAAACAGACGAAAGAGGCGACGAAGGTTTATACAACACCTTCATGGAAAATTTCCCAATTACTGATACAAGAAATAACTTTGTATTGGAATTCCTAGATTATTTTGTAGATCCTCCTCGTTATACCATTCAAGAATGTATAGAAAGAGGTCTTACTTATAGTGTACCCCTTAAAGCAAGGTTAAAACTGTATTGTACAGATCCTGAGCATGAAGATTTTGAAACGATTGTACAAGATGTATATCTTGGAACAATTCCTTATATGACGCCAAGCGGTACTTTTGTAATCAATGGCGCAGAACGTGTTGTTGTTTCGCAATTGCACAGATCTCCAGGTGTTTTCTTTGGTCAATCATTCCATGCCAATGGAACAAAATTGTATTCTGCCAGAGTAATTCCTTTCAAAGGTTCTTGGATAGAATTTGCTACCGATATCAATAGCGTTATGTATGCTTATATCGATAGAAAGAAAAAATTACCTGTTACTACTCTTTTCCGTGCAATCGGTTTTGAAAGAGATAAGGACATTCTTGAGATATTTGATCTTGCCGAAGAAATTAAGGTTTCTAAAGCAGGTCTTAAAAAATATATTGGAAGAAAACTTGCTGCTCGTGTATTGAATACATGGCACGAAGATTTCGTAGATGAAGATACTGGTGAAGTAGTTTCTATCGAACGAAATGAAATTATATTAGATAGAGACACAATTCTTGACAAAGATAATGTTGAGGAAATTGTAGAATCTAATGTAAAATCTGTTTTGTTACATAAAGAAGATAATAATGTAGTTGACTACTCTATTATTCATAATACGTTACAAAAAGATCCAACAAACTCTGAAAAAGAAGCTGTTGAGCATATTTACAGACAATTGCGTAACGCAGAACCGCCTGATGAAGAAACTGCTCGTGGTATTATTGATAAATTATTCTTCTCAGATCAACGGTATAACTTAGGTGAAGTTGGTCGTTATAGAATGAACAAAAAATTAGGTTTAAATATTCCTATGGAAAAGCAAGTCTTGACCAAAGAGGATATCATAACTATCGTGAAATATTTGATTGAATTAATCAACTCTAAAGCGGAGATTGATGATATTGATCACTTATCAAACCGTCGTGTTAGAACTGTTGGTGAACAACTTTCTCAACAATTCGGTGTTGGTTTAGCTCGTATGGCTAGAACTATTAGAGAGAGAATGAACGTTAGAGATAACGAGGTGTTTACACCAATTGATTTGATTAATGCTAAAACATTATCATCCGTTATTAACTCTTTCTTTGGTACAAACCAATTGTCTCAATTTATGGATCAAACCAATCCATTAGCTGAGATTACACACAAAAGAAGATTATCTGCGCTAGGACCAGGTGGACTTTCAAGAGAAAGAGCTGGGTTTGAAGTACGTGATGTTCACTATACGCATTACGGACGTTTATGTCCAATTGAAACTCCTGAGGGACCAAACATTGGTTTGATTTCTTCACTTGGGGTTTATGCAAAAGTAAACGGAATGGGTTTCATCGAAACGCCTTACCGTATAGTAAAAGATGGAAAAATTGATCTAAACGCTACACCTGTATATTTAAGTGCAGAAGAAGAAGAAGGAAAAATGATTGCTCAGGCAAATATCCAAATGGACGCTAGTGGTAAAATTACTGCCGATAACGTAATTGCACGTCAAGAAGGTGACTTCCCAGTTATTCACCCATCAAAAGTGGATTATACTGATGTTGCTCCTAATCAAATTGCTTCAATTTCTGCTTCATTAATTCCTTTCTTGGAACATGATGATGCGAATAGAGCCTTGATGGGATCTAATATGATGCGTCAAGCAGTTCCGTTATTACGTCCTGAAGCACCAATTGTTGGTACAGGTTTAGAGCGCCAAGTTGCCTCTGATTCTAGAGTATTGATTAATGCTGAAGGTGATGGTACTGTAATTTATGTTGATGCAAATATCATCACAATCAAATATGACCGTTCTGATGAAGAACGTATGGTTAGTTTTGAAGAAGATGAAAAAACATACAATTTAATAAAATTCAGAAAAACAAATCAAAGTTCAAGTATCAACCTAAAACCTATCGTAAGAAAAGGTGACAGAGTAGTTCTTGGTCAAGTATTGTCAGAAGGATATGCAACTCAAAATGGTGAATTAGCTTTAGGTAGAAACCTTAAAGTTGCATTTATGCCATGGAAAGGATATAACTTCGAGGATGCAATTGTAATTTCTGAAAAAGTAGTTCGTGACGATATTTTTACATCTATCCATATTGATGATTATTCATTAGAGGTTAGAGATACTAAATTAGGAAACGAAGAATTAACGAATGATATTCCAAACGTTAGTGAAGAAGCTACTAAAGATTTAGATGAAAATGGAATGATTAGAATTGGTGCCGAAGTTAAACCTGGCGATATTCTAATTGGAAAAATTACACCAAAAGGAGAATCAGATCCTACTCCAGAAGAGAAATTGCTTCGTGCAATCTTCGGGGACAAAGCAGGAGATGTAAAAGATGCTTCATTGAAAGCGTCACCTTCATTACACGGTGTTGTTTTAGATAAAAAATTGTTCGCAAGAGCCGTAAAAGACAAACGCAAACGTACGCAAGATAAAGATGCTTTGACTGCTTTGGAAATGGAATTCGAAACTAAATTTGTTGAATTAAAAGACAAATTAATTGAGAAACTTTTCAATATAGTAAACGGAAAAACTTCACAAGGAGTTATGAATGATTTAGGAGAAGAAGTATTACCAAAAGGTAAAAAATACTCTCTTAAAATGTTGAATTCTGTAGAAGATTTTGCTCACTTAAGTAAAGGGCAATGGGTTTCTGATGACGATACCAATAAAATGGTAAATGATTTGATCCATAACTATAAAATTAAGTTGAACGATTTACAAGGTGGTTTAAGAAGAGAGAAATTCACAATTACTGTTGGTGATGAATTGCCAGCTGGAATCTTGAAATTAGCTAAAGTTTATATCGCTAAAAAACGTAAATTGAAAGTTGGGGATAAAATGGCGGGACGTCACGGTAACAAAGGTATTGTTGCACGTATCGTTCGTCATGAAGATATGCCTTTCTTGGAAGATGGAACGCCTGTTGATATTGTGTTGAATCCACTAGGTGTACCATCACGTATGAACATTGGTCAAATTTATGAAACGGTATTAGGATGGGCTGGACAGAAATTAGGTAGAAAATATGCTACCCCAATTTTTGATGGTGCAACTTTAGACCAAATTAATGAATTAACTGACGAAGCTGGAATTCCAAGATTTGGTCACACCTATCTTTATGATGGTGGAACTGGAGAACGTTTTCACCAAGCTGCAACAGTTGGAGTTATCTATATGTTGAAATTGGGTCACATGGTTGATGATAAAATGCACGCCCGTTCAATCGGTCCATACTCATTAATTACACAACAACCATTGGGTGGTAAAGCACAATTTGGAGGTCAGCGTTTTGGAGAGATGGAAGTTTGGGCATTGGAAGCGTATGGCGCATCAAGCACATTAAGAGAAATCTTGACAGTAAAATCAGATGATGTAATAGGTAGAGCTAAAACTTACGAAGCAATCGTTAAGGGAGAAGCAATGCCAGAACCAGGATTGCCAGAATCTTTCAATGTATTAATGCATGAATTGAAAGGTCTTGGATTAGACATTCGTTTGGAAGAATAATATAGTTGATGGTTGGCGGTTGATGATTATTGGAAAAAATCCAAAACTATCAACCAACAACTAACAACCAACAACTTAAAATTTTATGACTATGATGAATAATAGAAATAACAACAATAAAGATAAAAACCCTGTAGTTAAAAGGTTTAACAAAATTTCGATTGGTTTAGCGTCTCCAGAATCTATCTTGGCTGAGTCAAGAGGTGAAGTTTTGAAGCCTGAAACTATCAATTATAGAACCCATAAACCAGAACGAGATGGACTTTTCTGCGAAAGAATATTTGGACCTGTAAAGGATTTCGAATGTGCTTGTGGAAAATACAAAAGAATCCGATATAAAGGGATTGTTTGCGACCGTTGTGGGGTTGAAGTTACTGAGAAAAAAGTACGTAGAGATAGAGTAGGTCACATCAATTTGGTTGTGCCAATTGCTCATATCTGGTATTTCCGTTCTCTTCCAAACAAAATTGGATATATCCTTGGATTGCCATCTAAGAAATTAGATATGATTATTTACTACGAAAGATACGTAGTAATCCAAGCGGGTATTGCCCAAAATGCTGAAGGAGAATCAGTACAAAGATTAGACTTTTTGACAGAAGAAGAATATCTAAATATTTTAGATACTTTGCCTGCCGATAACCAATATTTAGATGATTTTGATCCTAATAAATTTGTTGCCAAAATGGGAGCAGAGTGTATTATGGACTTGTTAGCGCGTATCAATCTTGATGAATTATCGTATGATTTAAGACATAAAGCAAACAACGAAACATCTAAACAACGTAAAACAGAAGCATTAAAAAGATTACAAGTAGTAGAGTCTTTCCGTGAATCTAACTTGAACCGTGAAAACCGTCCTGAATGGATGATTATGAAAGTGGTTCCTGTTATTCCACCAGAATTACGTCCTCTTGTGCCGCTTGATGGTGGTCGTTTTGCAACTTCAGATTTAAATGATTTATACCGTCGTGTAATTATACGTAACAACCGTTTGAAAAGATTAATGGAGATTAAAGCTCCAGAAGTGATCTTGAGAAACGAAAAACGTATGTTGCAAGAATCGGTAGATTCACTTTTCGATAATACGCGTAAAGCATCTGCTGTTAAAACAGAATCAAACAGACCTTTGAAATCTTTATCAGATTCATTAAAAGGTAAACAAGGACGTTTCCGTCAAAATTTACTTGGAAAACGTGTGGATTATTCTGCTCGTTCGGTAATTGTTGTTGGACCTGAATTGAAATTGTTTGAATGTGGTATCCCAAAAGATATGGCAGCTGAACTTTACAAACCTTTCGTTATCCGTAAATTGATAGAAAGAGGAATTGTAAAAACAGTAAAATCGGCAAAGAAAATAATAGACAAAAAAGAGCCTGTAGTTTGGGATATTCTTGAAAATGTAATTAAAGGACATCCTATCTTACTGAATCGTGCTCCTACTTTGCACAGATTGGGTATTCAAGCATTCCAGCCAAAATTAATTGAAGGAAAAGCAATCCAATTGCACCCTTTAGTTTGTACTGCATTTAATGCGGATTTTGATGGGGATCAAATGGCAGTTCACTTGCCGTTAGGACCAGAAGCTATTTTGGAAGCACAATTATTAATGTTGGCTTCTCATAATATCTTGAATCCTGCCAATGGTGCGCCAATTACAGTACCTTCTCAGGATATGGTTTTGGGTCTATATTATATGACCAAAGAACGTATCTCAACTCCAGAACATATAATTTTAGGTCAAGACTTAACTTTTTATTCTGCAGAAGAAGTAAATATTGCATTAAATGAAGGTAAATTAGAATTGAATGCTCGTGTGAAAATTCGTGCAAAAGATTTCAATGAAGCTGGAGAATTAGTTTATAAAATTATTCAAACAACTGCAGGTCGTGTATTATTTAATGAAGTAGTACCTGAAGCAGCTGGATATATCAATGATGTATTGACTAAGAAAAACCTTAGAGATATTATCGGTCACGTATTAAGCGTAACCAATGTACCTACAACGGCTGCCTTCTTAGATAATATGAAAGATATGGGTTACAAATTCGCCTTCAGCGGTGGATTGTCATTCTCTCTTGGTGATATTAGAATACCAGAACAAAAACCTAAATTAATTGCAGATGCCAGAGAACAAGTTGACGGTATCTCTGCCAATTATAATATGGGACTTATTACCAATAACGAACGTTACAACCAAGTTATTGATGTTTGGACTTCTGCAAATGCCCAACTTACAGAATTAGCAATGAAAAACATTAGAGAAGACCAACAAGGTTTCAACTCGGTGTATATGATGCTTGACTCTGGAGCAAGGGGTTCTAAAGAACAAATTCGTCAGTTAACTGGTATGCGTGGATTAATGGCTAAGCCTAAAAAATCTACCGCTGGTGGTGGTGAAATTATTGAAAATCCAATTCTTTCTAACTTTAAAGAAGGACTATCGATTTTAGAATATTTCATTTCTACTCACGGTGCGCGTAAAGGACTTGCAGATACAGCTTTGAAAACTGCCGATGCAGGTTACTTAACAAGAAGATTACACGACGTTTCTCAAGACGTTATCGTAAATATAGAAGACTGTGGAACGCTTAGAGGTGTTGAAGTTTCAGCATTGAAAAAGAATGAAGAAATTGTCGAAACTTTAGGAGAAAGAATTTTAGGACGTGTTGCTTTGCAAGATGTTGTAAATCCTTTAACAAACGAAGTTTTAGTTTACGGTGGTGAGCAAATTGTAGAAGCAACTATGCGTTTAATCGAAGCTTCTCCAATCGAGAAAGTAGAGGTTCGTTCGCCATTAGTTTGTGAAGCAACTAAAGGAATTTGTGCTAAATGTTACGGAAGAAACTTAGCAACTGGAAAAATGACTCAAAGAGGTGAAGCTGTTGGTGTAATTGCCGCACAATCTATTGGAGAGCCAGGTACACAGTTGACATTACGTACTTTCCACGTTGGTGGGGTTGCGGGTGGTATTTCTGAAGAATCAAGCATTCCTGCTAAATTCAATGGTCGTTTAGAAATAGAAGATCTTAAAACTGTAAAAGGAGAAGACGCAGAAGGTCAAGCTGTTGATATTGTAATCTCTCGTTCTACAGAATTGAAATTAATAGATGTTAAAACAGGTATTCTTTTAGCTACAAACAACATTCCTTACGGTTCAAGCATTTATGTGAAAGACGGTCAAGAAGTTGCAAAAGGAGAAGTTATCTGTAAATGGGATCCATATAATGGAGTTATTATTTCTGAATTTACTGGTAAAATTGCTTACGAAGATTTAGAGCAAGGACAATCATTTATGGTTGAAATTGATGAGCAAACTGGTTTCCAAGAAAAAGTAATTTCTGAAGGAAGAAACAAAAAATTAATTCCAACTTTATTGATTTACGGTAAAGACAACGAATTAATCCGTTCCTATAACTTGCCAGTTGGAGCCCACTTGATGGTTGACAATGGTGAGAAAATTAAAGCAGGTAAGATTTTAGTAAAAATCCCACGTCGTTCTTCAAAATCTGGAGATATCACAGGGGGTTTACCAAGAATTACAGAGTTGTTAGAAGCTCGTAATCCATCGAATCCAGCAGTAGTTTCAGAAATTGACGGAGTTGTTACTTTCGGAAAAGTGAAAAGAGGAAACCGTGAGATTGTTATCGAATCTAAATTCGGAGAGGTTAAGAAGTATTTAGTTAAACTTTCAAGCCAAATCTTAGTTCAAGAAAATGACTTTGTACGCGCAGGTGTTCCATTGTCTGACGGAGCAATTACTCCAGACGATATCTTGAGAATTAAAGGGCCAGCAGCTGTTCAACAGTATTTGGTTAATGAAATTCAAGAAGTATATCGTTTGCAAGGGGTGAAAATTAACGACAAACACTTTGAAGTAGTAATACGTCAAATGATGCGTAAAGTTAGAGTTCAAGATCCAGGAGATACCTTATTCTTAGAAGACCAATTAATTCATACAAAAGACTTTATCGTTGAAAATGATAAATTATACGGTATGAAAGTGGTTGAAGATGCTGGGGATTCTCAAAACCTAAAAGCAGGACAAATTGTTTCTCCTCGTGAATTGCGTGATGAAAACTCACTATTGAAACGTAATGATAAGAATTTGGTTGTAGCACGTGATGTAATCACAGCAACTGCAACGCCAGTTTTACAAGGTATCACAAGAGCTTCACTTCAAACGAAATCATTCATTTCTGCAGCATCTTTCCAAGAAACTACAAAAGTATTAAACGAAGCAGCAGTAGCTGGTAAAATTGATTACTTAGAAGGATTGAAAGAAAATGTAATTGTAGGTCATAGAATCCCAGCCGGTACAGGTATGAGAGAATACGATCACACAATTGTAGGTTCAAAAGAAGACTTCCACGAAATGATGGCAAGTAAAGAAGAATACAATTATTAATTCATTGTTCAATCGTTTAATTGTTTTGTCGTAAATTTGATAAAACAATTAAGCGAAAACAATTAAAATAGATTACTATGAGCGAGCAACAAGGACAAATCAACATTGAATTAGATGAAAATATGGCGGAAGGAATTTATTCCAACTTAGCAATAATCAATCATTCGGCATCAGAATTTGTATTAGATTTTGTATGTATAATGCCTGGAACTCCAAAAGCCAAAGTGAAGTCAAGAATTGTTTTGACGCCACAACACGCTAAAAGATTAGTAAAAGCATTGGCAGAAAATGTTCACCGTTTTGAAGTCGCTCACGGCGAAATAAAAGACACCGAGCAACCCGCAATTCCTTTGAATTTTGGCCCTGCCGGTCAAGCATAAATTTTAAAATCCCGTTTGAATTATCAAACGGGATTTTTTTTTACAATCATTTCTTCCTTTCCTATCTTTTTTTAGGAGCTATTTCCTGCTTTCCGTTTCAAGCTTTTTTGCTCCATTGTTTTTTTCTAAGCCAAAAAAGGAGCTTCCTCTGGTCGCTCTTTTCTGGCAAGAAAAAATACAATTTCGCTTCAAAAGGCTTTTCACTTCAATCAGGGCTACACCTCAAAACAACATCACCACAAGAAATCAAAATCCAACATAACAGACGATTCCCCGTTAAAAAAATTAGGATTTTTTTTAAACAAAAAAAGCCGAACAATACTGTTCAGCTTTCATTTGAGATAAATATAAATTAATTATTCTAGTGCTGCCAAATATCTTTCAGCATCAAGAGCCGCCATACAACCAGTTCCTGCGGCAGTAATTGCTTGACGATATACGTGATCCGCCGCATCTCCAGATACGAATACTCCAGCAATATTAGTTTTAGAAGTTCCAGGGATATTAATTATGTAACCCGTTTCGTCAAGATTTAGAAAGTCTTTAAAAATATCTGTATTGGGTTTGTGCCCAATAGCAACAAAAAATCCAGTTGCAGGAATATCAAAAATTTCTCCTGTAGTTTTGTTTTTTGCTTTAACTCCATTTACAACTTGATTGTCACCCAAAACTTCTACCGTATCGTGATTCATCAAAATGGTAATGTTTTCGGTTTTACGAACTCTTGCTTCCATTATTTTAGAAGCTCTGAAGTTTTCGCTTCTAACTAACATTGTAACTTTGGAACACATTTTTGATAAGTAATGTGCTTCTTCACAAGCAGAATCTCCCGCTCCAACAATAACCACTTCTTGATTTCTATAGAAAAAACCATCGCAAATAGCACAGGCAGAAACGCCTCCTCCAGTTTGTAAATAATGTTGTTCTGAAGGTAATCCTAAATATTTAGCAGTTGCTCCTGTAGAAATAATTACAGTTTCGCAATGCAATTCTTTGCTGTCATTAATCCAAACTTTATGAACATCTCCTGAAAAATCAACTTTTGTCGCCCAACCATCACGGACATCAGTTCCGAAACGTTGCGCTTGACTTTGTAACTGAACCATCATTTCTGGTCCTGTAACACCATCAACATAACCTGGAAAATTTTCAACTTCATTTGTAGTTGTCAATTGACCTCCTGGCTGTGTTCCTTGATATAAAACGGGAAACATATTGGCTCTTGCTGCATATATCGCTGCTGTATAACCTGCTGGTCCTGAACCTATAATAAGACATTTTATTTTTTCAATTGTATCTGACATTTTCTTTATTTAATTTTATTTTTAGAAGTACAAATGTAAGTTTAAATTGAAATATTTCATATAAAATTTCATTACTAATTTAAATGAAAAATAATAAAAATTCTATTTCAATAAATCTGTTGTATAACTGAAAAATAATTATATATTTGCACTCGAATTACGGGGTGTAGCGTAGCTCGGTTATCGCGCCTGCTTTGGGAGCAGGAGGCCGCAGGTTCGAATCCTGCCACCCCGACCAAAAAAAATCCAAACTATTAGTTTGGATTTTTTTATTTTTAAACTTTCGTATATATGGGATTAATGAATCAATCTCAAAACTTTTGTAAAAGTAAAACTTACCTTTTTTTATTTTACATTACTTTATAGAATCCAGTATATTATTTGTAATTAATTGTTAATAAATAATTAAGAGTAAAAACTTCAACTCTTGTGCCGTCTAAAGTCCCATTATTACTAGCTTGTCTGATTATTGTTGTTGTTGTTTTGTTTTGTTTTTTTATGTTTATGTTTTTGTTTATTAAAAATTTTACTCATTATTTTTTTTATTTCATTAATAAACTATATTTGTATGTTATTTTAGTTAAAAAATTGCTTTTTAAATCAAAATTTATGATTTTTTGGTTGAAATAATTTAAAAATATTTTTTTAAAAATATGAATATGAAAAAAATTATACTAGTGTCACTATTATTGATATCGATTTGTGTTTTTTCGCAATCAGACGTTTCTCCGGCGGGTGGTGATGCTGCTTCTTCCTCGGGTAGTTTTTCTTATAGCGTTGGGCAAGTTGCCTATGGATTTGAGAAAAATTCAAATTTTTCGATGCAAGAAGGTGTGCAGCAAATTTATAATTCTCATTTTTTTTGTTTGGGCGCTAAAGTATCAGCGCTTATTCCATCTGGAACAAACATTAAGTGGTACTCCTCAGCATCAGGCGGAACAGCCCTTACTACAACAACAGCTTTACTAACAGGTACTTATTTTTATACTCAAACTTTAAACAACGTAGTAAGTACAAGAATCCCGGTTGCGGTTCTTGTCAACTTGTTGTCAAAAACAGCAATTATTACAGCTAAGTCCAGTACGAATACCTTACTATCTCCATTATTAACAACCTGTCAAGGAAACAGTGTGAATCTATCTTTGGCTGCAGGAAGTATTGGAAACATCCAATGGCAGTCTTCTATAGATGGAATTACTTATGCTAATGTTGGTGCTTCAATTGCGCAATCAGCCCTTTCGGCAAACAATTTAGCAATGGCATTTAATACAGGAACTTTGACTCAAACAACTTGGTTTAGAGTTGTTGCTTCAAATGGTGCTTGTTCATCTGTTAATTCAACTGCAGTTAAAATTACCGTAAGTGCTCCAGTAACAACTGGAAGTATTAGTGGTGGTGATGTAACAGTTTGTGCGCCATTAACTACTGGAATTGATTCGAGTGGAAATGCCTTAACAGCAGCTATTACAAATAGTACAACACTTACTTTAAGTGATTATACTGTGGGAGCTACTATTTTATGGCAAAAATCTACTAACTTAGTAAATAGTACTAATACCACTCCAGTGTGGGCAGCAGCAGGAAGTACAACAAATACTTTAACAGCAAGTGCTTTAACAGTAAACACATGGTACAGAGCTCAAGTTGCAAATGGAGCTTGTAAAGATTTTACAGTTCCTGTAAAAATAACAGTTTCTCCTTCTGCTAAAGCGGGAATTGTAACAAGTGCAACATCTGTTTGTACAGGAGGAAATATTACATTTACTTCTGCAGCTTATACAGGAACTTCAATTCAATGGGAAGTATCAACAACTTCAGCAACAACTGGCTTTGCGCCAATAGCAGATGCGAACCAACTTTCTTTCACAATGAATGCAGTTGCTTATGCACCACTATCTAAATTTTATGTTAGAAATGTTGTAACAAGTGGAAATTGTACCTTGGCTCGAAGTGCTGTTAAAACTATCACTGTAAATCCATTGTCTGTTTCTGGAACAGTTAAAGGTGGAGGAACAATATGTTCCGGTTCAAGCGGAACTTTATCAGTTTCAGGTTATACAGGAACCATTCAATGGCAAACCTCTACTAATGGAACAGATTTCGTAAACGTGACTGGAACAGCGGCAACATACACTGCGACTAATATTACTGCAGACACTTATTTCAGAGCTAAAATTACAAGCGGTTTATGTTCTGAAGTATATTCTAATGCGGTACAATTTACAATTGGAGAAGCTGCTTCTTCAGGAACTTTAGCTGCCGGACATGCTACAGTATGTTCTGGAACTGGAACTACGTTAACATTAACAGGTTCAGTTGGTGCTATCAAATGGTGGAAATCAACAAACTGGACAATAGCAACTCCAACATGGACAGCAGTTACAACTTCAACTACTGGAACATTAGCTACTGGAAATTTAACGGTTGCAACAGCATATAAAGCGGTAGTTACAATCGGTTCTTGTTCAACAGCAACAAGTCAAGTTGTTCCAGTTATGGTATATGCTGCACCGTTGGCAAAAACAATTACTGGTAATTTAACATCTCCAACTGGAGCTTCATCAACATTAGCAATTTGTAATACTTCATCAGGTTCAAAAATATTAACAATTGGAACAGGTTCAAATGGAGCAATTCAATGGCAAAAATCAACCACGACAACTACAACAGGATTTGAAGATATTGCAAATCAAACAGGAACAAGTTATACAATTACCAACCCAGCAATTGGAGCAAATTACTTTAGAGCGAAATTCACAAATTCTTGTGGAGCATCTGTTTTTGGAACGGCATTCACAGTATATTACAAAGACTGTTCTCCTATAAAAACTATTACAACTAATGTTACTGGAAAATCTCCGTTTGCGGTTATTGCATTTCCAAATCCATACACAAACAACTTCAACTTGGACTTAACTACATCGAGTTCAGATAATGTAGAAGTGAGTGTTTACGATATGATTGGGAAATTGATTTATAAAAATGAAATTCAATTAAACGCTGTTTCAGAATTACAAATAGGGGTTAATTATCCTGTTGGAGTTTATAATGTTATTGTAACACAAGACGCCAATATTAAAACTCTTAGAGTTATCAAACAATAACAAAAACACAAAATAATAATAAATATTTAATAAACCTTAAATACAATACCTATGAAAAAATCAATCTTTTTTCTGTTTCTATTACAAACATTGCTTGTTTTTGCCCAAGCGCCACAAAAAATGACATATCAATCGGTGGTGCGCAACAGCGCTAATGCACTAGTGGCTAACCAAGCCGTGGGGGTACGCATTAGTGTTTTAGAAGGGACTGCAGCAGGCACGTTGGTATATGCCGAAACGCACATGGTTACTACTAATGCCAATGGACTTTTTACCTTGGAAGCGGGTGGAGGAACTCCTACTGAAGGAGTTTTTGCTACAATTAATTGGGCTAACGGAGCGCATTTTATCAAATCTGAAATCGACCCTGCCGGAGGGACAAATTATACCCTAAGCACTACCAAGGAATTGTTGAGCGTGCCGTATGCTTTAAATGGCATCACTACCGTCCAGGCAAATGCTATTATCACTCAAGCAGCTACAATAAATGCTATGCAGACTGAAATTACTACTGGTAAAATAATTGTCGGTATTCCAACATCTCCTTCGTCTAGCGCAGTGTTAGAAGCAAGTTCAACAACCCAGGGTTTTTTACCTCCGCGAATGACAACGACTCAAAGAAATGGTATCAATAACCCTGCCGATGGTTTGATTATTTTTAATACCACCACCAATTTTATTAATGTATTTTTTTTAGGGAAATGGCATCAATTAAGTTCTACTTTACCTTATGGTACTATAGCTAACATAGATGCTAGTTCGCCTACAAATACTGGCTTACTTATTCATGGAGTTTCAGCGAGTAACGTTAGCAGTGTAGTTTCCTATACTGGAGGTAATGGCGATTATTTCTCTGGTCAAGAGTTATACTCAACAGGCGTGGAAGGATTAACTGCAACCCTTAGTTCTGGTAGTTTTGCAGAAGGCAGTGGAACATTAACCTATACCATTACAGGAATCCCATCTAGTTCTGGAACTGCTATTTTTGTACTAGATATTGGTGGTCAAACCGCTACCCTTACCCGTACAGTATATCCAGGACTTATTGCTCCCTTAGATGCTAGTTCGCCTACAAATACTGGATCACTTGTTCATGGAGTTTCAGCGAGTAGCGTGAGAAGTGAGGTTTTCTATACTGGTATTAATGGCGGCTCTCACTACGGTCAAACAGTAACATCCACAGGCGTGGAAGGATTAACTGCAACCCTTAGTCCTGGCAGTTTTGCACTAGACAGTGGAACATTGATCTATACCATTACAGGAACCCCATCTAGTTCTGGAACTGCTATTTTTGCACTAGATATTGGTGGGCAAACCGCTATATTATCCCGTACAGTATATCCAGGACTTATTACTTCTTTAGATACTAGTTCGCCTACAAATACTGGATCACTTATTCATGGAGTTTCAGTGAGTAACTTTAGTAGTGAGGTTTTCTATACTAGTGGTAATGGTGGCGTTCACAACGGTCAAACAGTAACATCTACAGGTGTTACTGGATTAACTGCAACCCTTAGTTCTGGAAGTTTTGCAGAAGGTAATGGAACATTGACCTATACTATTACAGGTATCCCATCTAGTTCTGGAACTGCTAGTTTTCTACTAAATATCGGTGAGCAAACCGCTACACTTTCACTTGCGGTAGATCCAGGGCTTATTGCTTCCTTAGATGCTAGTTCGCCAACAAATACTGGATCACTTCTAATTAATGGAGTTTCAGTTAGTAGCTTTAGCAGTGAGGTTTCCTATACAGGTGGTAATGGTGGACCTCACATCGGTCAAACGGTTAACTCAACGGGCGTAACAGGATTATTTGCAACGCTCAGTTCTGGTAGTTTTGCAGATGGAAATGGAACATTAACTTATACGATTACGGGTACCCCAGACGGTTCTGGAACTGCTAGTTTTGCATTAAATATTGGTGGAAGAACCGCAACACTAACCCTTACGGTCGAAGGATCTATTACTTCATTAACTCAAACTTCAAACATTGGCTCGCTTGTTCATGGAGTTTTAGCTAATGGCGTTAGCAGCGAGGTTTCTTATACTGGAGGTAATGGTGGCTCTCACACTGCTCGAGTGGTTACGTCCACTGGTGTTGAAGGATTAACTGCAACACTTAGTTCTGGCAGTTTTGCAGTTGGCAATGGAATATTAACTTATACGATTACAGGTACCCCAACTAGTTCAGGAACTGCTAGTTTTGCATTAAATATTGGAGGGCAAACCGCTTCACTTACCCGTACAGTAGATCCAGGACTTATTGTGTACTTAGATGCTAGTTCGCCTACAAATACTGGATCACTTGTTCATGGAGTTTCGGCGAGTAGTGTGAGAAGTGAGATTTCCTACACAGGAGGTAATAGTGGACCTCATATCGGTCAAACGGTAAACTCAACAGGAGTAATAGGATTAACCGCAACGCTTAGCTCTGGAAGTTTTGCATCTGGAAATGGAACATTAACTTATACGATTACGGGTACCCCAACTAGTTCTGGAACTGCTAGTTTTGCATTAAATATTGGTGGAAGAACCGCTACACTTACTCGTACGGTAGTTCCAGGTCTTATTGATTCCTTAGATGCTAGTTCGCCAATAACTTTAGGCTCTTTTTTTAATAATTCTTCAGCTATAGGTTACAGTACAGTCTCTTACGATGGTGGTAATGGTGGCGTTCACAACGGCCAAACAGTAACATCCACGGGTGTTACCGGATTATTTGCAACGCTAAGTACTGGCAGTTTTGCAGAAGGTTTTGGAGAATTGACCTATACTATTACAGGAAACTCATCTAGTGAAGGAACTGCTAGTTTTGTATTAAATATAGGTGGGCAAACCGCTACACTTTCAGTCCAAGTCATGCCTACAGCAGCAGTTGGTCTAAGTTATCAAGGCGGAAAAATTTTCTATCTTTTAGAACCTGGAGATTTTGGGTATGACCCAAATACGCCACAGGGTTTAATTGCTTCATTAATGGATCAAGGCAATAGTGTTCCATGGAATATCGCTCCAAATACTGATATTACAACAAGCAATGATATTGGTACAGGCTTCGCAAATACTCAAGCAATTATTGCAAGCCGAACAGCAGTCGGAGATAATTCGGACTATGCAGCAAAATTAGCAAAGAATTATAATGGTGGTGGTTATACGGATTGGTATTTACCAAGTTTATCTGAATTAAGAAAATTGTCTTTGAACAGAAGCGTAGTAGGTGGATTTGGTGGAGCTGATCCGTACAATTTCGATGTAAATGGTAGCCCATATGATTATTGGAGCTCTTCACAGGATCGTGAACCATTTGCAAGTTATTGCAATTTCAGGTTTCCAGAATTCCCATGGTCAATAGGTAAGGCTTACTTGGGCTATGTTCGTGCAATTAGGTCTTTTAACACTCCAGCGCCACCACCAAGGGCTAGACCAACAGTTACAACTACAGCAGTATCCTCAATTATGTCTAATTCAGCAAGCAGTGGTGGAGCCGTTACTTCTATAGGTAGCAGCACTTTATTAGCATGGGGAATTTGTTGGAGTACTTCTATCAATCCTACATTAGCAAATAGTTCTTTGCAAAATAATGTAAACTCTGCATCTTTTAGCAGTTCATTAACGGGGTTAACATCGAACACCACTTACTATGTTCGTGCCTATGCCACAAATAGTGGAGGTACTGCTTATGGAAATCAGCTAAGTTTTACAACTCCAAACTTTAGTTTGAGTGTTGGATCAAGCCACCAAGGAGGAATAGTTGCATATATTTTACAAACTGGAGACCCTGGATATGATGCAAATGTTCAACATGGCTTAATATCAGCACCTTGGAGCTGGGATAACACAATGTGGGGATGTCAAGGCATATCAAATGGAGGAGCAAATGGAACATCAATAGGCACAGGAAATCAAAATACCATTGATATAATGCAGGGTTGCTATGGATCAGATATAGCAGCTCGCTATTGTGGAGATTTAGTAATAGATGGTTACAGCGATTGGTATCTACCAAGTAAAGATGAGTTAAACAAGTTATATGAAAACAGAAATATTTTAAGTTTTTTATATCAAACTTGGTATTGGAGTTCTACTATGGATGGCAACGATTTTGCTTGGATGCAGTCTTTCTATAATGGGGATGGATATCAGTTGTCATACGATAAATACTTTAACGCCAGCGTGATTGCAGTTCGTTCTTTTTAACCATTAAAAAAAACTCCTCACTGCGGAAATTTTTATTAAATCGAGGGTAGAGCCCTCGATTTAAATTAACAGCTAATTTTAAAATAGTCCAAAAATCAAGCGGTATAATGCCGATATAATATGAAAATAGTCGACTTTTATTTGACTATATTGGCTATATAATTGTTATAAGTTTCAATATAAAGCAAAAAAAATCCAAACAATTAGTTTGGATTTTTTTTATTCTTATTTTTCTAAAAACTACTTCAACGCTTTTTTCATAATAACCGTATTCTCGGCAAACTTTTTAAGTTCAATTTTAGCATCGCCATAAAACTGAATTTCTGATTTTCCAGACGCTTCAATTGTAGCATTTGCAACTACATTTATTTTTGTAGTAGAATTTCCTTCCGCAACAAGTTCGGCAGTTTTTGCAATCAAATTCATTCCTGTAAATTCTGAATTATTATCCAATCTCAATTTTAATTCAGCAACATCGCCTTCTACAACCGCCGTTGATTTTTGATATAAATCTAATTTTAATTGTGTAGCAGCAATCAACGCTTTCAAATGTGAATTTTTGCTCAATTCTATAGTTGCGTTTTCAGATTTCAAATTCAATTCCGCCTTTGATTTGTCATTTTGCATCAAAGTAAATGTTTTTACTTTTCCATTGACAAATAATTTGGAATAATCAGAGCATTTTATCGAAAAATTATCCAATTCAATATCTGTTATGGCCGTAATATTGGACTCGTGTTTTGCAAGCAACAACTTAAAATCGTTTGTGTAAGTAACTTTTACATTGAATTTCTTAAATCCAGTAACTTCTTTTAAAGTCGTTAATCGCAAAGTATTTCCATTTGAATTGATGTTAATCTCGCTATGCAGATTATCATCGGCTTCAATTTCTAAAGAACAAACAGTCCCTTTTACAAGAAATATTTCGAAATTATCCTCAATCTCTAAATTTTCAAAATTCCCAATTTCCTTTTTTACAATGGTTACATTTTTTGAACCTTTAACCTTTTCTCTTTTTTGCCCAAATGAAAGTCCTGTAAATAGGAGAGCAATAATTAATAAAGTAATCTTTTTCATATTTTTGGACGTATAAATTTTACCAAAAATAGAAAAAAAAACATCCAAATTGGTGTTTGGATGTTTTTTTTATGCTCAACCTCAATAAAATAATTATTTAGGACTTTTTCTGTGGTTATGATAATGAATTTTAGTTACGTGGTTTTTGAGTAACTGTTTTAATCAATTCTTTACCACCAACTTTCACCGAAACGGTTGTTGTCTCAATACTGTCTTGATCTTCGGAAGCTACATCATCGAATTCATTTTCATCAGCAGGACAATTCAAGCATTTCACCTGAGAATTACCAACAACGTAAATATATTCGTCGGAACTTGTATGCAAATTGAAAAATGAATTATCAGAATAATCAAAATTTTTCATACTTGAATTCATTTTAAACAACGTTCCTTTTGGCAAATACAATTTAATTCCAATTTTTTGATCTCTGTATTTATTTTTTAATTCAGTAATCAAATAGTTGTCTAAAATCAACTGGTTACCAACAATTTTATAGTCGTATTTTATTTTTTCGGCTCTATTTCTTGCATCTTCAAACGACTTTCCTCTTGCTTCTTTATTGATTTTTACAAAAGGTAAAGATTCATCAGTTTTTTCAATTTCAAATGAAATCATATTCGAATAAACCACATCTTGGTGCAACGAATCTTTTGTAATTTCAAAATCGGTATAATCAGCAACATCTTTTGCGTAGTAATCATTGTTTTTGAATTTAATCAAAAGCGTATCTTTCGGATTCAAATTAATGTTTTGTTTTTCAAAAACCCGACCATTGTACGCATATTCAGAAGCTTGTTTCACGCCAATAGAAATCAAAATTGCAATCGCAATTATCCAAAGTGCCAACAACACATATTTTGCAATTGAACCAATAGATTTGCTATTTGGCGCTACAATTTTAAAACCTAATATAAGAACAAAAAAGCTCGGAATACTTACCGCTACATAAAATAACAATCCAAAAAACCAAATCGGATAATCAGTAAAATTCCCTAATTCTACAAAGGAATGAAATGGAAAACTTGGAAAATTTGTCGTTCCAAAAGCCAAAACACCGACTAAAAACACCACAAGAATTGCCAAACTTCCAAGAATCATTAGTACCCCAATTACCTTTGCAATCACATTAAAAAACGCTTCTAAATACCCCTTAAAATTCGTATTAAATTTTTCGCTATTTGTTCTCATTTGCTGTCTCATTTTGTCAAAATCAGTCGATTTGAATTTTTCCGATAGCATCTCAATTTCCTCTTTAACTTTTTTTTCTATATTCGAAATTGTCACAGGTTCGCCCCGCATTTCAAGTTTTTCTGAAGTTGTAACCGCTTCTGGCATCGCAATCCAAAGAATTATATATGCCAAAATTCCAGTACCCCAAGCAATAGCCATAATCAAAAGAAAGATTCTAAGCCAAACTTTATCCACACCAAAATAATGTCCCAAACCAGCAAGAACGCCACCAATCATACCGTTTTCGGTATCGCGATACAACTTTTTCGTAATTTTATTTCCCGTTGGAATGTATGTAGCTTCAATCGGTTCGTCGCCATCAATTCTATAATCTTCGGGCTGCCCCATAACCGCAATAATTTCCTCAACTTCCTTAAAACTTATCACTTGCTTGTCATTGGAATGTTTTTCAGCAATCAATTCGCCAATTCTCATTTCAAAGTCTTTCAAAATTTCATCTTGACCCGAAGTGTTTGACAAAGAGCGTTTTATAGCCTCAAAATAATGCGTCAATTTTTGGTATGCATCTTCATCAATGTGAAAAAACAACCCGCCTAAATTTATATTTACAGTTTTGTTCATCGTTTTATTTTTTAGTTGTGATTAAGTTTACAGCATCCGATAATTCCGTCCAAGTGCTGTTTAATTCGGTAAGAAATTCCTGCCCAATTTCGGTCAAGCCGTAGTATTTTCTTGGCGGTCCCGAAACCGATTCTTCCCAACGATAGTTGAGCAATCCGTCGTTTTTCAATCGTGTCAAAAGCGGATAAACCGTCCCTTCAACGACCAATAATTTTGCGGTTTTCAAAGTGTCTAAAATCTCTGATGTATAGGCATCTTTTTCCTTCAAAACCGACAAGATGCAAAACTCAAGCACCCCTTTCCGCATTTGCGCTTTCGTGTTTTCAATGTTCATTTCTTCTCATTTTTAAATTTTTTTCTCTTTTTTTGGAGCTATTTCCCGCTTTCCGTTTCAATCTTTGTTCCTCTTCGTTCCACAAAGGATTTCCACTACAATCGGGGCTAGCTTCGCCACCTGATTTAAACGTTTTTAAACTCTAATTTATTGGCTTACTTGTATTTAAATTGTTTAAATACATTCCAACAGTAATATCTTATGCAAATATATATCTTTAAAATAGTATCTTGTTTTACATAGTACTGAATATTAACTAAATATTAACATTTAACGCTTTTATGAGTTTTAAGATTGATAACAATAAACCCTTTATTTATCTAAATAATTCACTATATTTCGGGAAATTTACAACCACAATGAATCTTACAACACGAAACATAAATATTTTTTTACTCTTCAAATTGCCTTCCGCATTCATTTGTGGAGTTCGTGCCAAACAATTGGACACTGCGAAATGTGTAGTTTCCGTGAAACACCGTTGGATTAACCAAAACCCATTCAATTCGATGTATTTTGCAGTGCAAGCAATGGCTGCCGAATTGTCAACGGGCGCATTAGTAATGTATCAAATCAAAAAAAGCAACAAAAAAATATCAATGTTGGTTGCCAATAATAAAGCAAATTTCACCAAAAAAGCAACAGGCAGAATCACATTTATCTGCAATGATGGCGCAATAATAGAAAACGCAATAAAAGAAACCATCGCTTCTGGAGAAGGTCAAACTTTTTGGATGAAATCAATCGGAATCGACAAAAACGGAATTCAAGTTTCTGAAATGGATTTTGAGTGGAGCGTTAAATTAAAAAGTGTTTAAATCATATTTAAACGGAAATTAATCTCATAAAACGAAAGTTAAAACGCACTTAATTAACATTATATTATTTCACTTAAACCGTAATTTTGAACCATAGAATTTAATAAATATGAAAGTTTTAATTACAGGAGCAACAGGTTTAATTGGAAATGAGCTCGTTTCTTTGTTACTTCAAAACGGTGTAAGCATTCACTATCTCACCACTTCTAAGAAAAAAATCGAAAACGAACTCAATTACAAAGGTTTTTATTGGAATCCTGATCAAGGCATTATCGACGAAAATTGTTTAATGGGTGTCGATGCTATAATTCATTTGGCAGGAGCAACAATTTCTAAACGTTGGACAAATTCCTACAAACAAGAAATCATTGAAAGCCGATTACTTTCTTCTGCGGTTCTTTTCAAAGCATTAAAAAATCATCCAAACCAAGTAAAGCAAATCGTTTCTGCTTCTGGAACTGCTATTTATCCGAATAATGATAAAGTTATTTATGATGAAAATTCACAAGAAATCGACAATTCTTTTCTTGGAAATGTGGTTTACAAATGGGAAGAAAGTGCCGATAAGTTCAAATCTTTAGGATTAAAAGTCTGTAAATTACGAACAGGAATCGTGCTTTCTAATAAAGGCGGTGCATTAATAGAAATGGCAAAACCCATAAAAATGGGAATAGGTTCGCCTTTCGGAACTGGAAAACAAATACAATCTTGGATTCACATTCACGACATTGCGGCACTTTATTTCTTTGCAATTTCAAACGATTTGGAAGGTGTTTATAATGCAGTTGCACCGAATCCTGTTTCCAATGAAAAGCTAACAATGACAATAGCTACGGTTTTGAAAAAACCACTTTTTATGCCTAACATTCCAAAATTTATTATGAAATTACTTCTTGGAGAAATGCACGTATTGCTATTTGAAAATAGAAACTTAAGCGCTAAGAAAATCATTGAAAAAGGTTTCGTTTTCAAATACAAAACAATCGAAAAGGCAATCGAAAATATTTACGCATAAAAAAAGCTCCGTTTTCTGAACGGAGCTTTTTTTCTATATAAAAGTGTGAATTAATAATTATATAAAATCTTTGTTTGTATCAATTATTTAAGGGAATAAAAACATATTTCATCTTTTTATTATAACAAATTTAAAAAAATTTACACACCGAAATCCCAATATTTTATTAAAGTTTTTTTAATATTTTAGACTTTAGACTTTACTACATTAAAACCTTCGACTCACTTAAATCTTAATTTCAACTGCAATTATCTAAATAAGTTAAAATTTTATCAAAAATAATGAGTGACAATTTGACATTTTTAAGGAATTGGCAGTAATTTTGCAATCCCAAGAAAAGAATAAAAAAGAATGTTTAAAAATATATTTAAAAATAAAGACAAGATGACCACTGAAAATACTGAAATGGAGCAAGAACTCGATGAAACAACATTGGAAACCAATGCAAACGGAGAGCAACTAATCGTTGAGGAATTAAGTGTTGAGGAACAACTTACACAAGATTTAGCAAAGGAAAGAGACAAGCATTTAAGGCTTTTTGCTGAATTTGAAAACTATAAAAAAAGAACTTCAAAAGAGCGTATCGATTTATTTAAAACGGCTAATCAAGAGGTTTTACAAGCTATTCTTCCTGTTTTAGATGATTTCGACAGAGCAATTATTGAAATCAGAAAATCAGAAGATGAGTTACTTTTAAAAGGAGTTGAACTTATTCACGATAAATTGAAAAGCACACTTTTCTCAAAAGGATTGGAAGAAGTTGAAATGAAAGCAGGAGATTTATTTGATGCTGATTTTGCAGAAGCAATCACTCAAATTCCAGCACCTTCCCCAAATTTGAAAGGTAAAATTGTTGACGTTCTTGAAAAAGGATACAAATTAGGAGATAAAATTATTCGTTTCCCAAAAGTAGTAATCGGACAATAATTCCGAATAATTAAAGAACTTTCGCCCATTAAGGCCTAAATTTGTTTAAGACATCATAAAATGAAAAAAGATTATTACGAAATATTAGGTATTACTAAAAGTGCAGATGCTGCGGCTATTAAAAAAGCGTATCGAAAAAAAGCAATTGAGTTTCACCCTGATAAAAATCCTGGTGATGCCGCTGCGGAAGAAAATTTCAAAAAAGCAGCTGAAGCTTATGAAATATTAAGTGACCCTCAAAAGAAGGCAAAATACGATCAATACGGACACCAAGCCTTTGAAAACGGCGGAAATGGCGGCGGTGGTTTTAGCGGCGGTCATATGAATATGGACGATATTTTCAGTCAATTTGGAGATGTTTTCGGAAGTGCATTTGGTGGTGGAAGATCAGGTTTTGGTGGAGGCGGAGGCGGTCCTCGTAGAGTTAAAGGCAGTAATCTTCGTATAAAAGTAAAATTAACGCTTGAAGAAATTGCTTTTGGTGTTGAGAAAAAAGTTAAAGTAAAACGTAAAGTTCAAGCCCCCGGAGTAAGTTATAAAACGTGTTCTACTTGTAATGGGCAAGGGCAAGTTATGCGTGTTACCAATACAATTTTAGGAAGAATGCAATCGGCTTCTACGTGTCCAACTTGCGGTGGTTCAGGTCAATTATTAGACCATAAACCCGCAAATGCAGATGCACAAGGAATGATTATTGACGACGAAACAGTTGCAATAAAAATACCTGCTGGAGTGGTTGATGGAATGCAATTGAAAGTAGCGAATAAAGGAAATGACGCCCCTGGAAATAGTGTTCCCGGTGATTTAATTGTTGCAATTGAAGAAATTGAGCACGAATTTTTGAAACGTGAAGGCGAAAATTTACATTTAGATTTATACATAAGTTTTGCCGAAGCAGTTCTCGGTGTTACTAAAGAAATTGACGCTGTTAGAGGAAAAGTCAGAATAAAATTGGAAGAAGGAATTCAATCTGGAAAAATATTACGTTTGAAAGGAAAAGGAATTCCTAATATCAATGGATATGCCAACGGAGATTTGTTAGTTCACGTTAATGTTTGGACACCAAAAACACTAAATAAAGAACAAAAACAGTTTTTTGAAAATGCTTTAACAGATGAAAATTTCATCCCAAATCCTGAAAAAGGGGACAAGTCATTCTTCGAAAAAGTAAAAGATATGTTCTCATAATTTTTTTTGTTGTAATTTATTACAGCATTTTTTCCCATCCTTGTGTAAATAAGGGTGGGTTTTTTTTAAACATTTTAATTCTTTTTGTTCCAAATTGAATACTTTTACATAAATCTAAATAAGAATGAGTACTATTCTCGAAGTTAATAAAGTTGTAAAAAAATATGGTGATTATACCGCCCTTAATGAAGTTTCATTAACCGTTCCTAAAGGCAGTATTTACGGGCTTCTTGGTCCAAATGGAGCTGGTAAAACATCGTTAATTCGTATCATAAATCAAATTACAATGCCCGATAGTGGCGAAATAATTCTTGACGGCGAGAAATTGCAACCCAAACACATACAATATATTGGGTACCTTCCCGAAGAACGAGGGTTGTATAAGACGATGAAAGTTGGCGAACAGTGTTTGTATTTGGCTCAAATGAAAGGATTGTCGAAAGCAGAAGCTAAAATTCAACTCGATTATTGGTTCGATAGATTAGAAATTCAAGGTTGGTGGAACAAGAAAATCCAAGAACTCTCGAAAGGAATGGCACAAAAAATTCAATTTGTAGTTTGTGTTTTGCACAAGCCAAAATTATTGATTTTCGACGAACCTTTTTCTGGTTTCGACCCAGTAAATGCCAATCTTATAAAAGACGAAATATTAGCTTTAAGAGAGCAAGGTTCTACAATTATTTTCTCAACGCATCGAATGGAAAGCGTGGAAGAATTGTGTGATCATATTGCACTCATTCATAAATCCAATAAATTAATTGAAGGCAAATTAGATGATGTCAAAAAACAATTCAGAACCAATAGTTTTGAAGTAGGAATTTTGACAGATAATGTTGAAGGTTTGATGTATGATATTACTCAAAAACACACCGTTTCGCAAACTAATTTCAAGTCTTTAAATAACGAATTAAAATTAGAAATTCAATTGGGAACCGCAACACCAAATGAGCTTTTGAATATTTTGACGCAACGCGGACAAGTAACCCATTTCGTAGAAAAAATTCCAAGCGTAAACGATATTTTCATCCAAACTGTAAGTCAATAAATCAGATTTAAGAGTCAATCTAAAATCAGAAATCTAAAATCAGAAATCAAAATATGAGCATATTAACATTAATTATAAAAAGAGAATTTATCGCAAAAGTGCGAAATAAATCTTTCATCGTAATGACCTTTTTGAGTCCGTTACTTTTTGTTGGAATTGCTGTTTTTGTTGGCTATTTAAGTTCAATGAAAGCCGACGTAAAAGTAGTTGCCATTCACGATGAAACGGGACTTTTTGTTTCTGAATTTAAAAATTCCGAGGAATACAGGTATATCGATTTATCGCCCATTGATTTAAAAATAATCAAGGACAGTTTAATTAATGAAAGCTATGAAGGTCTAATTTATATTCCAAAAATAGCGGATTATAAAACATTGGAAAACAAAGTTCAATACATTTCAAATGACAGTCCAAGCATCACTTTCGTTGAAAATGTTCAAGATATTATTGCGAAAAAAATCACAAAAGAAAATTTTGAAACTGCCAAATTAGATACTTTGGCAATTAGAAATGCAGAAGCAAATGTCAATATCGAATTAAAAAAAGCTACTGGAGAAGACAGTCTAAAAGGACTTAATGAAATCAAAATCGCAATTGGCGGTGCTTTCGGATACTTAATTATGATGTTCATCATCATTTATGGAAATATGGTGATGCGAAGTGTCATCGAAGAAAAGACAAACAGAATTGTTGAAATCATTATTTCATCGGTTAAACCGTTCCAATTAATGATGGGAAAAATTATCGGAACATCATTAGCAGGCATTTTGCAGTTCTTTATTTGGGCAATAATTGGATTAGCTTTAATGTTTTCGGCTTCTATATTTTTAGGTATTAATGCAAGTCCAACAGCCAAAATTCCACCCGAAATGTTACATTCTGCACAACAGGAATTTGCAGGAGTAGCACAAATGTATATCAAGGAATTATGGAATTTGCCCATTGCAACCATCCTATTAAGTTTTGTGGTTTATTTCATCGGCGGGTATTTTTTATACAGTTCATTTTATGCGGCAATCGGTGCTGCTGTTGATAATGAAACCGATTCGCAACAATTTTTATTGCCAATAATTATGCCTTTGGTTTTGGGAGTTTACATAGGATTTTTCACTGTAATGAATGATCCGCACGGAACAATTGCAACAGTTTTTTCAATGATTCCACTCACTTCGCCCATTGTAATGCTTATGCGAATTCCGTTTGGCGTACCTTGGTGGCAAATTGCAATTTCAGTTACCATACTATTTGGAACCTTCTTTTTTGTAGTTTGGTTTGCCGCGAAAATTTATAGAGTTGGAATTTTAATGTATGGAAAAAAACCAACTTGGAGAGAATTGTATAAATGGTTGAAATATTAATTGATTCAGTTAATTGTTTAACTGGTTATTTGTTTAACCGATTAAACAATTTACCAATTAAACACAAAAATATATGTCAAGAATATTAATCATAGAAGATGAAGCATCGATTCGAAGAGTACTCACAAAGATACTTTCCGAAGAAAATGACACGTACCAAGTTGAAGATGCGGAAGATGGTTTAATTGGTTTTGAAAAAATCAAAAATAACGATTACGATTTGGTTTTGTGCGACATCAAAATGCCTAAAATGGATGGAGTTGAAGTGCTTCAAGCCGTAAAAAAAATAAAACCAGAAATTCCAATTGTTATGATTTCGGGTCACGGCGATATGGAAACTGCCATACAAACAATGCGTTTGGGAGCTTTTGATTACATTTCAAAACCACCCGATTTGAATCGATTATTGAATACGGTTCGGAATGCATTGGACAAAAAACAACTCGTAGTTGAAAACAAAATTCTAAAGAAAATTGTCAGTAAAAACTATGAAATGATTGGCGAAAGCGAGGCTATTAATCATATAAAATTAATGGTTGAAAAAGTCGCAAAAACCGAAGCTCGTGTTTTAATTACAGGTCCAAATGGAACAGGAAAAGAATTGGTTGCACATCAATTGCACGAAAAAAGTGAACGCGCTAATTTTCCATTAATTGAAGTGAATTGTGCTGCAATTCCTTCTGAATTAATAGAAAGTGAATTATTCGGACACGTAAAAGGCGCTTTTACATCTGCAATTAAAGACCGTGCTGGAAAATTTGAAGCAGCGGATAAAGGAACACTATTTTTGGATGAAATTGGTGATATGAGTTTATCGGCGCAAGCCAAAGTTTTGCGAGCTTTGCAGGAAAATATGATTACACGAGTTGGTGCCGACAAAGACATCAAAGTTGATGTACGCGTAATTGCTGCGACTAATAAAGATTTAAAAAAGGAAATAGAAGAAGGTCGTTTTAGAGAAGATTTGTACCATCGTTTGGCGGTAATCTTGATAAAAGTTCCAGGATTGAACGAAAGAAGAGACGATATTCCCTTGCTTATCGAACATTTCACAGAAAAAATTGCTGCGGAACAAGGAATTGCCCCAAAGACGTTTTCTAAAAAGGCAATTAAATTGTTGCAAGAATACGATTGGACTGGAAATATTCGGGAATTAAGAAATGTAGTAGAACGCTTAATTATTCTTGGTGGCAATGAAATTTCCGAGACTGATGTGCAATTGTTTGCAAGTAAATAAAACAATTATATGATTTGGAGATTTAAAAATTGGAAGATTCTAATCTTTCAATTTTTATTTTTTGAATCTTTCAATTATAACAAATGAAATTAAAAAAAATAAACGAAAAATTACAAGAAGCCTTAATTGAAATTGGGTTAACGGAAGCAAATGATTTGCAACAAGAAACATTTTCAACCTTGAAAAGCGGTTCCGATTGCATTGTAATTTCACCAAAAGGAAGCGGAAAATCAACTACAATTGTTTTAAATGTGATTCAACAATTAGTTTGTGAAGGGGAAGAATCGCCACGAGCATTGATAATTGTTGAAGACAAAGCGAAAGTTTTGGCAATGGAAGAACTTTTCGAACAATTAGGAAGTAAAACCGATTTACGTGTTTACGGGATTCACGATAAGGGGGATATGGAATACGATAAAAACTACATTTCTACAGGAATTGATGTTTTAATTGGAACCCCAAACCGACTTGGAGATATGTTTACCACGGCAGGTTATAATGTCAATCGCCTAAAAATGTTTATTCTTGACGATGCCGATGCTATTTTAAAATTGCGTCACGAAACTAAAATTATGCGAATTTCGAATAGTATAACTAGAACGCAACGCTTAATTTTTTCGGAACAACTTACAGAGCGAATCGAAATATTGGCTGAAAAAATGCTATTGGAGCCGTTTTTATTTGAAATAGAAGAAGAGTAAAAAATATAAATTGGTATTTACCAAAAACAAACATCATACATAATGGGATTAATGAAAATATTTTCGGGGAGTGAGATTTTGGCGCAAGCCTTACAACAAAAAATCGAAGCAATTGGAGTGAATACAGTTTTGAAAAACAACATACAATCAGCTCGTTTGGCAGGTTTTGGAAATACTGATTTGGCGGTTGAAGTCTTTATTCAAGAAGTAGATTTTGGAAAAGCCAGTCCAATTATTGAAGAATTTAGAATGAGTATTTAACTTCTTGTCTTTTTGTTTATAAGAAAAGTGCTTTAATATTTTTTTTAACAAATAAATAATTTAAGTTATTTGTTAAAGCAATAGTTTTTTTATTTAAATTTATAGAAAAAACATAAAACTATGAAACAAAGAGTCGTTTTATTTGCATTGTTACTATTTGTAACAATTGCAATCCACGCACAAACTAAACAATCCATTCATCAGTTTAAAGTGAAGGATTTGAATGGGAAAACATTTGATTTTGCTTCGTTAAAAGGGAAGAAAATCTTAGTCGTAAATACCGCTTCTAAGTGTGGTTATACCCCGCAATACGAACAATTAGAAGAGGTCTATAGAATGTATAATAACAAAAATTTTGTAATTGTAGGTTTTCCAGCTAACAATTTTGGTTCACAAGAACCTGGAACCAATGCTGAAATTGCCACTTTCTGTAAATCTAATTATGGGGTTTCTTTCCCAATGATGAGTAAAATTTCAGTTAAAGGAAAAGATATGAATGAAGTGTATCAATTTCTAACCAAAAAAGCGAAGAACGGTGTGAAAGATTCTAACGTAGAATGGAATTTCCAAAAATACCTGTTAAACGAAAATGGAGAATTGGAACAAGTGTACCTTTCGGGTGTTGAACCTACAGATATAAAAATTTTAAATTGGATTAAGGGGTAATTAAGTGTTCAGGTTTTTAGTAATCAGTTGCCAATCACTTTCAAAAACACAAAAAGAGGAACTAATCTTGCAGATTCTTTCCTTTTTTTCCATTAATGTAAAAGTTAAATCTTCTCGCTTTTGAAGATTTCTGCAACGGCAAGTTCATAATTCCGAATGCTTTGCGCCTTTTTTATTTTCTTCAATACTTTATGTGGATTGGAGAAAGTAACTGCAAAATATTCCCATAAATGATACATTTTCAGTAAAAGATGTGTGGAACCCGATAATGATTCACTATAAATTCCATACAAGGTATCGTGAAACGCACTGAATAATTCTATTTTGTTCTTCGGATATTCTAAGGTATTTTGTCGAATCATACTTGGCAAAAACGGATCTGAAATCAAGCCTCTGCCTATCATCCAATGGTCAATGGTAGGAAAACGTTCCTGCATTTCTCGGAATTTTGCCACCGATTTTATATCGCCATTGTAATATAATTTGTGTTTGGTATTGTCAATACACTGTTGGAACGCATCCAAATGCACGCCACCTTTATACAATTGTTTGCCAATGCGGGCGTGAATTGCAATATTCTTAATTGGATACGTATCTAAAATGGGCAAAACATCCAATATTTCTTCGGTAGTATCATAACCCAATCGCATTTTCATAGATACAATAATGTCCGATTCTGAGTGCACTCTGTCAAGAATATGATTGATTTTTCCAGGATTACAAATCAATCCAGAACCCATTCCAGACTTAGTAACCATTGGATAAGGACAACCTAAATTCCAGTTCAATTCTTTGTAACCGAGGTCTTTTACATACTTGGCAACAAACAAAAACTCATCGGCATCATTGGTAATAATTTGCGGAATTACTTCTAAACCCACATTATTTTCAGGAAGCAAGTCGCGTTCATAAGAAGGTTTAATAACCAACTTTCCATTCAGACGAATGTAAGGAGAATAATAGGTGTCAATTCCGCCAAAGTATTTGTTGATGGCATTTCTAAAACGAAAATCTGTAAATCCCTGTAAGGGCGAAGAAAGTAAGGTAAAACTCATAAATTATTTAGTTGTGCAAATATACGGTTCTTTAGGGTGTTATGTTTTTTATCCAATTTTTTATTGATAAAGAAGTCTTATAAGTAAGTCGAAAGTTTTAATGTCGTAAAGTCAAAAGTCTTGAAACAGTTAAAAAAACTATATAGAATCAACCAATTACATTGAATTACATATTTTAAAATACGACACTTTATTACACTTACTACCTAAAAGGATATAAAGTACAATTAATTTGTGTGAATTTGTGAAATTTGTGTTTATATTTTTCCTTTTAAAAGTAACTGCATAAAAACAGAATCCAACCATCGGTCAAATTTATATCCAGATTCTTTGATGATTCCTACATTTTTAAATCCGAATTGTTCGTGAAATGCAATGCTGCCTTGATTTTCGGAATCAATTACACCAATCATCGTATGCAATCCTTGGGCTTTCGCCAATTGAATTAATTGAGATAAAAGCACTTTTCCAATGCCTTTTCCAATATGATTTTCAGAAACATAAACCGAATGTTCCACCGTAAACTTATACGCTTCTCGAAATCGAAATTCGCTATACATACCAAATCCAACAAGTTCTCGGTTTAATTCAGCAACTATTACAGGAAAACCTTTATTGATTTTGTCTTCCAAAATGGCTTTTTGTTGCTCGTAATTCCGAATGTTGTAATCGTATAAAGCAGTAGAATGAAGAATATTATAATTAATAATATCCAAAATAGCTTGGGTATCTTCGGTTTTGTACGCTCTAATTTGGGTTTCCATTTCGTATATAATTGTTTCCCAAAAGTAATAAAAGTATTTAAAGAACGTAGTAAAAACCTTTGCAACTTTGTACCTTTGCATTTTTGAACCTTACTTTACAATGATTTACCCAAAAATTCCTTTAGCGCAAAGCCTCATCGAAATTTGTCTCGCCAAAGGAGTCACTAACATTGTAATTTCGCCTGGTTCAAGAAATGCGCCTTTGATTATTGGGTTTGTCAATAATCCTAAATTCACGTGTTACAGTATTGCCGACGAGCGAAGTGCCGCTTTTTTTGCGTTGGGAATTGCGCAGCAAATTAAGAAACCCGTTGCTGTAATTTGTACTTCAGGATCCGCACTTTTGAATTATTATCCGGCATTTGCGGAAGCATTTTACAGTCAAATTCCGTTGGTAGTTATTAGTGCCGACAGGCCTTTAGATAAAATCGATATTGGTGATGGACAAACCATTCGTCAAGAAAATGTTTTTGAAAATCATTCTTTATACAATGCCAATTTGGTCGAAGGTGCGTCTTCAGAAAACGATTTGAAAATCAATGAAGCTATTAATTATTCCATTGCAAAAAAAGGACCAGTTCACATCAACGCGCCTTTTGAAGAACCTTTGTATGAAACGGTTTCCGAGCTTTCTGTTACTATAAATACTACCGCTTACGCAAATGACGATTCCGTTGTTTCAACTGAGAATTGGTTTGAATTTGCATCCATTTGGAACACATCAAAAAAGAAATTAATACTCGTTGGTGTCAATGAACCCAATGCAATTGCTACTTCAACAGTTGATTTTTTAGCAAATGATGCTTCGGTTGTAGTGATGACAGAAACCACATCCAATTTGCATCATCCTTCCTTTATAAATAATATTGACACTATAATTACCCCATTTTCATCGGATGATTTTGAGGTGTTTCAACCCGAAATCCTCATAACTTTTGGTGGAATGGTAGTTTCAAAACGCATCAAAGCAGCGTTACGAAAATACAAACCAAAACACCATTGGCACATTGATTCTTTGCGTGCCTATAATACTTTTGGTTGTTTGACCAAGCATTTTGAAACCGACCCAAATACTTTTTTTAATGCATTTATTCCTTTATTACAACCAATAGAAAGTGATTATTTCGATATTTTTGATGCAATAAATACAATCAGAAAAGAGAAACACGAAGCCTATTTGTCGAAAATTCCATTTTCAGATTTTAAGGTTTTTGAGAAAGTAATTCAGAGTTTACCAATAAACATTCACTTGCAAATTAGCAACAGCTCGGCAATTCGGTATGCACAATTAATTGCTATTCATCCGTCAATTGAAGTTTATTGTAACCGAGGAACTAGTGGAATTGACGGAAGTACTTCCACGGCAATTGGTGCGGCTGTAGCCAATGAAAAGCAGACCGTTTTAATTACAGGAGATATTAGTTTTCTATACGATTCCAATGCGTTATGGAACAATTACATCCCAAAAAACTTCAAGATAGTTTTGATAAATAATGGGGGAGGAGGCATTTTTAGAATTTTACCAGGTCACGATGAAACGCCTGTTTTCAATACATTTTTCGAGACTTCACATTGTTTAACTGCGGAACATTTGGCAAAAATGTATGGTTTTGAATATGCAATTGCCAGTGATGAAACAAGTCTGAAAAATGGACTTCATAAAATGTATTCTCAAAATAACAAACCTTATATTCTAGAGATTTTTACACCTACTCGAGAAAACGACAGCATTCTTTTGCAGTTTTTTAAGGAATTGGTTTAAAATACGTTTACCATATAATCCTATCCTTAACCATTTTCGAATTCAATTAATGAAAACCGCTAATAATTTTAGATGATTTTTTATGCAATAAAAACTACTTTTTTTCCTTTATTTAGATTCTTATTTTGATATCATGTAAATTAATTAACTGTTGAATCTGTTTTTAATTTTTTGCTAATCCCTTATTTTTTGCGTTTTAAATTAGGATTAATCATATTTAAACAATCAGTTATTAACAATTTAATAAATATATATTTAATAACTTTTTAAGTTCCTAATTTTAAATTTGATTTATATTAATTAATTTTGATATGAATTTAACAATATTTTAAGCATTATAACAAAAAGTGGAGTCCAGAAACCACTTAAATAAACGGGGCGGTACCGAAAAGCCATACGAGTAAGAAAACCTATTTAACCAATTTAATTATGACAAATTTTATGTTTATTCCAAGTTTGATTGGAAAGCTAGCACCTACTGATTATGTAGGATTCACTTTCTTTGTTGGATGTATGGCTATGATGGCTGCATCTGCATTTTTCTTTTTATCATTAAGTCAGTTTGATAAAAAGTGGCGTACTTCTGTTTTGGTATCAGGTTTAATTACCTTTATCGCTGCGGTACACTATTTCTACATGAAAGAATATTGGGCAGAATTCCAAGAATCGCCAACATTCTTCAGATATGTGGATTGGATTTTAACTGTTCCTTTAATGTGTGTTGAGTTTTTCTTGATACTGAAAGTAGCTGGTGCAAAAACAGATTTATTATGGAAAATGATTTTGTTATCTGTAGTAATGTTAGTAACAGGTTATTTAGGAGAAACAGTTTTCTCTGATCAAGCTGCGTTATGGGGAGGAATCTCTGGATTGGCTTATTTCGTAATTGTTTATGAAATTTGGTTAGGAAGCGCTTCTAAATTAGCTGCTTCTGCAGGTGGAAATGTTTTAGCTGCACACAAAATCTTATGTTGGTTCGTATTAGTTGGTTGGGCAATTTATCCTTTAGGATATATGTTAGGAACTGACGGATGGTACACAGGAATCATCGGAAAAGGTAGTGTTGATGTAGTTTACAACATTGCAGATGCAATTAACAAAATTGGATTTGGACTTGTAATTTATACTTTAGCTCTTAAATCTCAAAATGATTAATAAGAATTCATAAAATCTCAAAACCGCCTTGCTTTAAAACAAGGCGGTTTTTTTTATTTCTTTTTGAATAAAACATAAATTACCAAAACATGCGGAAAAGTTATTGCTGCTAAAAAAGAGAAAAATAGGGCATTAAATATTTTTATATCTTTAAATAATAAATACAATACTGAAATTCCTACTAAGGAAACCAACCAATAAGCAAATGCGGTTTTAATGTAAACGCCAAAATTCTTCCAGTTAAATTCTCCATTCAAATAAATTACTTGATTTATTATTGAAGGAATACTGTGCCACAAAATAAAATATATAGCAAATCCCCATATCAAGCTAGAAACTTTGAAAATAATTGCAAATACGAGCAAATAGAAAGTTTCCAAGAGCCATTTACTCTCAAATTCTCTTAATTTTCGGGAAAAGTAAAATCCTTGAATCAATAACAATAATGAAGTAATTGCTAATCCAACCGAAAAATAATTTTCAGAAATTTTTATAAATGTTATATTTTGTATCACTTCTTGGACTTCTTTTACATTGAATATAAAAAGTAATAATAAAATGAATAGTCCGTAAGTAAATTCAAATAATTTAAATAGAATACTTTTTTCTAAATTTTGAAATTGTTGTTCCCCAAAATGGTATCCGCTAACTAAAATAAATAGTAACAATGCAAACCAAGGAATAATCCAAAACAAAAGTGCTCCAAAACCAACAACTATAATATAATAGGTTAGTAATTTTAATAAGGACATTTTTTCTTTGTCCGAACCAATATTTTTAATCAAAAGCAAATCATTTGCTCCGTGCAATATACCGAAAGTCAAAATCAATGCAAATCCAACAATTACTTGTGCAGTATTAGAAATGAAGGAATCTAGCCACAACCCGAAAAAGCTCAACACTATTGCGAAATTTGAATATTTCATAATGCTTTTAATTTTTTTTTATAAAATTAGGTAAAAAAAAATCAATAAAATGTTTTTTTATTTGTTTAACTTTTCTTACTTTTGGTTCAACAAAAATAATTTTGTTACCAATTTAACCAATTTAATTATGACGAATTTTATGTTTATCCCAAGTTTGATTGGAAAGTTAGCACCTACAGATTATGTAGGATTCACTTTCTTCGTTGGATGTATGGCAATGATGGCCGCATCAGCTTTTTTCTTTTTATCATTAAATCAATTTGATAAAAAGTGGCGCACTTCTGTTTTGGTATCAGGTTTAATTACCTTCATTGCAGCAGTACATTATTTTTATATGAAAGAATATTGGGCAGAATTTCAAGAATCGCCAACATTCTTCAGATATGTAGATTGGATTTTAACCGTGCCATTAATGTGTGTTGAGTTTTTCTTGATACTAAAAGTAGCTGGTGCAAAAACAGATTTATTATGGAAAATGATTTTTCTTTCTGTAGTAATGTTAGTAACAGGTTATTTAGGTGAAACAGTTTTCTCTGATCAAGCTGCATTATGGGGAGGAATCTCAGGATTGGCTTATTTCGTAATTGTTTATGAAATTTGGTTAGGAAACGCTTCTAAATTAGCTGCTTCTGCAGGTGGAAATGTTTTAGCTGCTCACAAAATTTTATGTTGGTTCGTCCTAGTTGGTTGGGCAATTTATCCTTTAGGATATATGTTAGGAACTGACGGATGGTACACAGGAATCATCGGAAAAGGTAGCGTTGACGTAGTTTACAATATTGCAGATGCTATCAACAAAATTGGATTTGGTCTTGTAATTTATACTTTAGCTTTAAAATCTCAAAAAGATTAATTAAAATCTTTTACAAAAAATTTAAACCGCCTTTATACAGGCGGTTTTTTTTATGGTATCACTTTATTTAGAATACATTTTTTTATCCACAACTCTATTCATATAGTCTTGAATAAATGCTTTGCAATTCAATTCTAATCCTGCCATTTCAGTATTTTTATTAGCTATAAGATTTGTTTTCAATCCTTTATCGTCTTTATCATAAAACCCAGTCGCTTTATTGCCATCAAAGGTGCAAATATAATTTCCTTTAGAAAACTGATAAATAGTTCCAGTAGAATTCATTACAAATGGCTTACTGGTTTTGGTATCCAACAAACTTCTTCCCCAACTTCTAAAAGGTTTTTTATAACCAATCATATCTAAAATTGTCGGATAAATATCAATTTGTTGGGCTAAATCAGTATTCACGCCAACGTATTTGCTGTTGGGTTTGTAAATAATAATCGGTACCGCAAATCGATTTATTGGTTTTTGAAATTCATCATAATATATTTGATTGCAATGATCGGCAACAAATACAAATATTGTATTGGAAAACCAAGGCTCTTTTTTGGCTTCATTAAAAAATCGTTTCAATGAATAGTCAGTATATTCAGCACATTTGTGAATTGGAACGCCACCTTCGTGAAATTTATTTTTGTATTTTTCAGGAATAATATAAGGTTCGTGAGATGAAACCGTGAATATTGAAGCAAAAAAAGGCGTTTCCTTTTTGTCCAATGTTTTCTTCATAAATTGAAAAAACGGTTCATCCCAAATTCCCCAAAATCCATCAAATTGAGAATCGTCATTGAATTCAGTTCGTCCATAATAATTGTCAATTCCTAATATGTTTGCAAAACCTAAAAATCCCATAGATCCATTGGCAGCTCCGTGGAAAAAATTAGTGTTATAACCTTCGCTTTTCAAGGTTGAAACCAAAGATTCAATTTTCTGTTTTGGATAGGGCGATGAGGTAAATGCATCTTTAAAGGCCGGAATTCCTGCTAAAACCGATGACATTCCGTGAATAGACTGTCGCCCATTTGCGTAAGCATTTGTAAAAATCATACTGTGTTGCGACAACGAATCCAAAAATGGTGCGTGGCTTTTATAATTTGGAATTTTTGCGTCTTTATTTAAAGCACCTATATATTCCCGCCCGTAACTTTCTAAAATAAAAACAACAACATTAGGCTTAGTTTCAGGGTTGTTGTGGTATGTTTTTATCGGTTGAACCAAGTTGCTTATAACGTCGGGAGTAACGTCTTTATAGTTGATTTTCAAGAAACTATTGCTAAATAAAGTCCTAATTATTGCAAATGGAGTGTTCAAAACAATGTCCGAATGAACAATATTTTTAACGTGACGACTTGCATCTAATAAGTTAATTGGACGTGTTGATTTTTTGAAATCGCCACCTCGAATACCTCCAATTACCATCAAAATTATAAATAAAAAACCAACAGTTGAAAATCCAAAATATGCGATTTTTTTGGTTGGTTGAAATGCAATCACGGTTACTTTTTTATATAAATAAACCCAAATCGAAGAAAAAATCAGAAATAAAACAAATACGTGCCAGTATTCAATTAAGAAATTTAAAAACAAAACCGTTTTGTTAGTTTCGTGTTTCAATACGTTCAAAGCTACAATTGTGGTTCTTGCAAAAGTAAATTTATAGTAAATAAAATCAATAAAATTGGTAGCATACGCAAATAAATTTATAATGAAATAAAGATAAAACAAGAATTTTTGGTAGTTTTTATGTGTGTTTTTAAATATCGGAAGAATTGAAAAAACAATAAAAAGTAGGTTTACATATAAAATGGCAGTTGTATCAAAAGCCAAACCATAATAACAAAGCGATAAAAAATCGGTAATAGAATCAACTTTCAACAGTTGAAAATTATAAATATAGAATAAAATTCTTGCAAAAAAATAAAAAACATAAGCCAAAGAAAGTCTGTAAAACAAGACTTTATATTCGTTTAAGCGTAAATGGTGCTGCATATTATCTAAATATTATTTTAAAGTACAAATATATTACAAATAAATTTTCTTGTTGAGTTAAATGTCAAATATCTAAATTCTTTAACTTTCAATTGTATGTTTTACTTTTAAAATTGACTTTTAAAACTCGAATTAATAAAAATCAAAATTTAATAATCAAAAAACTATTCTTACTTTTGTATTTCACAACTCAACTACAATGTACAAACTTCTAATTCGCCCAATTCTATTCTGGTTTGACCCTGAAAAAGTCCACTATTTCACCTTCTCATTAATACGATTTCTATCAAAAATACCAGGATTTTCTGCAATTTTCAAATTATTATATTCTGTTGACGATAAAAGATTAGAAACAGAAGTCTTCGGATTAAAATTCAAAAACCCAGTTGGATTGGCAGCAGGTTTCGATAAAGATGCGGTTTTATATAAAGAACTCTCGAATTTCGGATTCGGATTTATAGAAATTGGAACGTTAACGCCAAAACCGCAAGACGGAAATCCTAAAAAACGATTGTTTCGCCTCAAAAAAGACGGAGCAATAATCAACCGAATGGGCTTTAATAACAATGGAGTTCAAAGTGCAATTGAGCGATTAAAACAAAATAATGGCGTTTTAATTGGCGGAAACATTGGAAAAAATAAGCTTACGCCAAATGAAAATGCCGTTGACGATTATAGCATTTGCTTTGATAAATTATACGATTATGTCGATTATTTTGTGGTCAATGTAAGTTCGCCAAACACCCCAAATTTAAGAGAATTACAAGAAAAAGAGCCGCTTACAAAATTATTGCAAACGCTTCAATCTAAAAACGAACAGCGTAAAAACAGTAATAATAAGGTGAAACCAATTCTCTTGAAAATCGCCCCAGATTTAACAAATGAACAATTGTTAGACATTATAGACATTGTAAATACCACAAAAATTGCGGGTGTAATTGCAACCAATACAACCATTTCTCGTGAAGGATTGAAATCTGAAAACAAAGTTGAAACAGGCGGATTATCAGGAAAACCATTAACCAATCGTTCCACAGAAGTCATCCGATTTCTATCCGAAAAAAGCAATAAATCCTTTCCTATAATAGGAGTTGGAGGAATACATTCCGCCCAAGATGCCATTGATAAATTAGAGGCAGGTGCCAGTTTGATTCAGCTTTACACAGGTTTTATATATGAAGGACCAGCTTTGATAAAAGCGATTAATAAAAAGATATTAGAGAATTTGTAAATTAAAAACAACGACTTCTTTAAAATTGTAGCACCATAATTCCTTTTTTCATTATATTTGAACCGATGAAACCAATAAAAATTATAGAATGTCCGCGAGATGCAATGCAAGGAATAAAACCATTTATTCCCACCGCACGAAAAGTCGCCTACATTCAATCTTTATTGCGAGTTGGATTCGATAGCATCGATTTTGGAAGTTTTGTTTCCCCAAAAGCAATTCCCCAAATGCAAGACACCGCCGAAGTTTTAGCACAACTCGATTTGTCACAAACACAAAGCAAATTACTAGCCATAATCGCCAATACACAAGGCGCAATCGCTGCAGCTCAACACAAAGAAATTCAATATTTAGGATTTCCATTCTCAATTTCCGAGAATTTCCAAATGCGAAATACCCATAAAACCATCGCCGAATCCTTAATTACGTTACAAGAAATCTTGGAAATCGCCGATAAAAACAACAAAGAAGTCGTAGCCTATTTATCAATGGGTTTCGGAAACCCTTATGGCGACCCCTGGAACGTTGAAATTGTTGGCAATTGGACAGAAAAATTATCCAATATGGGCGTCAAAATCTTGTCGCTTTCCGATACCATTGGAAGTTCAACACCAGACGTAATCCATTATTTATTCTCAAATTTAATCCCCAAATACCCCGAAATCGAATTTGGTGCTCATCTTCACACCACGCCCGACAAGTGGTTTGAAAAAATCGATGCCGCATATACCGCGGGTTGCCAACGGTTTGACGGCGCTATTCAAGGCTTCGGTGGATGTCCAATGGCTACAGATACCCTTACCGGAAATATGCCCACCGAAAAATTATTATCCTATTTCACGGCTCAAAAACAAAACACCAATACCAGCCCAATGAGTTTTGAAAGTGCTTATAACGAAGCCACAAAACTGTTCGGCGAATTTCATTAATTTTTAATTGTCATTGCGAGTTTCGAAGCAATCAGGAGCTATTTCCAGCTTTCCGTTCCAAGTCCTCATTCAAAAAGGTGTTTTTCTAAGCCGAAAAAGGAGCTTCCTGCGGTCGCTCTTTTTCGGCAAGAAAAACTACCTTTTTTCATTCCGGGCTTTCCACTTCAATCTGGGCTAAGCGATCCCGAATCCCAAGAACTTCCTATTATAATAAGAACGTCCTAACTTAAATGACCTTTCTAATAAGTTAATTTGTTTATTTGTTGATGCGGTTATTTGAAAGAAACGTTGATGTGGCAATTTAGGAAATCCTTCTAATCCTTTAAATCTTTGGTAAAAAAGTTAATTTGTTTATTTGTTGATGCGGTTATTTGGAATAAACGTTGATGTGGCAATTTAAGAAATCCTTTTAATCCTTTAAATCTTTGGCAAAAAAGTTTTAATCGTTTAATCTGAATTTATTACAGATTTATTGTCAATATCCAAAAACGTTCACTATTTGTCAATCTGAATTTATTTCAGATTCTTTTTTCAAACTTACAACCATCAACCATCAACCATCAACCAACAACCAACAACCATTAACTTTTAAATGCCCTTATATTCCTTATATGGTAAAAAAAGTTCATTTGTTTATTCGTTAATGCGGTTATTTGGAAGAAACATTGATGCGTTTATTTAGGAAATCCTTTTAATCCTTTAAATCTGTGGCAAAAAAAGGTTTAATCGTTTAATCTAAATTTATTTCAGATTCTATTTTCAATATCCAAAAACGTTCACCATTTGTCAATCTGAATTTATTTCAGATTCTTTTTTCCAACCCAACAACCAACAACCTTCAACCATCAACCATCAACCAATAACTTTTAAACGCCCTTATATTCCTTATATGGTAAAATAAATTTGTTTTTCCACTCCATCAACCACCAACCGACAACCACCAACCACCAAAACCCCAGCGACTTACAAATTAAATAAAAAATAACTTAAAAAAAGCATTGTAAATGCGGAATAACTATCTACTTTTGCACCCGCATTGAGACAGAGATTGCATATTGACAAGCTGAAATGGATTAAAGATTTTACAAAAATAAAGTCAAAAAATTTGTGAGAGTTTAAAAATTAGTTATCTTTGCCGACCCTAACGGGAAGCAAGTTCTTTAAATAGTTGAAGTGAGAATAGAAAGAGTAAAAAAGGGAGTTTAAAACTTTCTTTAAAAAAACTTTTCAATAAACTTGCCAGATTAAAAAGAAGTTGTACTTTTGCACCCGCTAACCCAATAGGGTTGGTGCTAACAAATTTAGATTTGTTAAAACAATACAAGAACACGTTCCTAGACATATTGAATTGACAGCCGTTCTGATGCAAATCAGAACAAAAGAATGAGAGTAAAAAGTTAGAATAAAATTTCCTTGAGTCACTTTAGTCAAATAAGTTATAAAATTATACGATGAAGAGTTTGATCCTGGCTCAGGATGAACGCTAGCGGCAGGCTTAACACATGCAAGTCGAACGGCAGCACGGGAGCAATCCTGGTGGCGAGTGGCGAACGGGTGAGTAATATATCGGAACGTGCCCAGTCGTGGGGGATAACGTAGCGAAAGCTACGCTAATACCGCATACGATCTATGGATGAAAGCGGGGGATCGCAAGACCTCGCGCGATTGGAGCGGCCGATATCAGATTAGGTAGTTGGTGAGGTAAAGGCTCACCAAGCCGACGATCTGTAGCTGGTCTGAGAGGACGACCAGCCACACTGGGACTGAGACACGGCCCAGACTCCTACGGGAGGCAGCAGTGGGGAATTTTGGACAATGGGCGCAAGCCTGATCC
>OZ248356.1:0-133597 GCA_965234425.1 Flavobacterium neuenschwanderi (SeqCode)
TGGGACTTTGGGAAAAACCAAAATCAGAAATTGTAAAAATGCACTTTGCTTTTCGTTGCGACAAAGAAGATATTTTATATAATTCAATTTCATTTTTAAACGACCGAAATTTAAAACCATATAATTTCCTAAAAGACAATAATGAAATTCCAATGGTTTTTTCTTGGATGCCTGCATTAGCAATTTATTTTGACGACCCAGATGGACATTGTTTAGAATTTATTTCAATTTTGGAAGGTGAACCAAAACCAGAATTAGGAATTATAACATATGACGAATGGGAAAGACAAACAAAAACGAATATATAAACGAAAAAATAACTGCCACCAACAGCGGTTTTGCAAAAGCTGGGCTGAAGTGCTAAATTGAGCATTAGGAATTCTATTAAACTTTGTGCTAATTTGAAACTAAGTGCCTCTAAAACCCAGCCTTCGCAAAGCCGCGGGACGTTAAGGGCATTGTAAACACTGACCCCTGAAATCAAAATGAACAGTATAGAAATAAAAAAAATAACTATGAGAAAAACAATACTTATAATTGGCATTTTCCTAATTTCATTGACAACAAATGCACAATTTGGAAGTCCAGTAGTTATTGATTCGACAATTTCTACCTCAATAATAAATATTATTACAGCAGATTTAAACAATGATGGGAAAAAGGATATAATAACTAGTCATTATCAAAATCAAATAAACTGGTATGAGAATAACATTGGGAATTTCTCGTCAGAACAAAGTATCACAAATACTTTGCCTAAACCATTTCATCTGGATGTAGCTGATGCAAATGGCGATGGATTCAATGACGTTTTGGCAACGAATAATCAAGGAAATAATAGCAGCGTAGTATTGTATTTCAATGTATCGGGAGGCACAAGTTGGAATCAGATAATTATCGATGACTCCATTCAAGTTGCTGCCTTCAAGTCCTTTTTTGTTGATGTGGAAAATGATGGCGATTTAGACATTATAACTAATACAGATATGGAAATTACAATGTATAAAAATCTCGGACTGGGCAATTTTTCAAGTAGAATAATAATTTCGGACACCATTAATTCCAATGAATTTTATAGCCTTACTGTAAACGATTTTAATAATGATAATTTTAAAGATTTCGCTGTTCATTCTGGCCACGGACTTGAATTATATATAAACAATACCGACACTACCTTTACTTTAACAAGCACCATCGACCCTACCCTTAACGGGTTTCTATCATCAATTGACATTGATAACGATAATGATATAGATATTATATCAAGTATTAATTCAGCCGAATATATTACTACTTTTAAGAATGATGGGTTAGGAAATTTTACATTTTATGAAGCAACTAGCTATTATTGTGGCAATCTTCAAAATCCATCATTTGTAAATACTCGGCTAAATATTGACTTATATACTGATGCTTTATATATTCCAATTGTGAGTCATCAAATATTTTGGAAACAGAATAATGGAATTGGCAATTTAACTACACCAATAATGATTGATTCTACTTTTCTATATCTGAATGTCTATACTGACGATATTGACAACGACTCAGATAATGATATTATCTGGTATGGTGACAATACAGGTGTTAAAAATTTAGGTGTAATAACAAATAATACAATTGTTTTGAGTTTAAACGATTTGAGAAATGACAATCATATAACTATTTATCCGAACCCAGCAAATGAAATTCTTAATATAGAAACAAAGGGAAACATCAAAGAAATATATTTATATAACAATATAGGTCAACTATTATTGACAACATTTGAAAAAAAGATTAACCTGCAAAACCTACAAAATGGTTTGTATTATATTAGAATATTATTGAAAGATGGTACTATTTATAAAGAAAAAATAATTAAAACAACGTACCGCTAACACGGGTTTGGCAAAAGTGGCGGTTCAGTGCTCCGCTGACACATTTACGGTTAATCAAAGTTTGGTTCTCCGCATCAACATTAGTAGTGTAAATCGCCACCTTCGCCAAGCCCGAAACCGTTATATTTTATTACTTCTTTTAATATCTCCAAACACTTCTGTTTTTGGTTCGTATTGTTGGTAAAACTCCCTTTCAAAAGCCAATTCAAATTCATATTCTTTTTGTTCTTTAGTCCCGATACTAATTTCAAGATAGGGAACTATTTTTTTTGCCCTTGCTCTAAATTCTATTTCATTTAATTTTGCTTTAGTTTCCATTACGAATGATAAAACAATAATATCCTTATTTGGAGTAAAATCATAAAATCCGGAGGGACTCAATTTGCTCCACCATTCCCGGTTGGAAGATTGACCTACTAATCCTGTTTTGGAATTGGATAATCTCTTATAGAACTCACTAACACTATTTACTCTTCGGTAAAATGTTTCAGTTGAAAAGGTAATTGTCGCAACATACCAATACCTATTTTCTTTTTGTTCTTTTATTTCACGAAGTAATGACTTTATCTTCTGTTGTAGCTTATTCATAAATATTGATTGATTGTTGTAATGGGTATAATCCCCCAGACCTGTTATAGACCGATTTTAGTTTATTACTTTAATATTACTAGCGGTGTTTCCCAGCAAAAAAGGTCAGTATTCATCCCATTAAAGGTATTAAAATGGGAGTTCTACGCTCTTTAACATACGCATTTGTTGAGGGAAGTCAAGGATGTTATCCCCATTTTCAATATCAAATACTACCAATTCCATTGGGAAAAAGGACATTATTTGTAGTTCTAATGGATTAACATATTTTTCCAAATCTGATAATCTTTTTTTGGTAAACTGTTTGGTGTTCTCATAATATATAAAACAGGATTCTATCATATCCTGAATATCCATAATTTCCATTCCAACATCTTCTGAAACTTGATAAAAATGGATGTGAAGATTGGGGTATTTAGCTTTTTTGTTATATTGAACTTCCGGTTTTACAAAAGTTATTTTATCTATTAGTTTGGATTTATTCTCCTCAACAATTTTTTTAATTCCATCAATTCTAAAATAATTCATAATTGTAAATTTATCTGTAGGATTGATAGTTACCATCCAATGTTTCAATCGCAGAGGGAATTCAATCTTGCTTTCAACTATCTTTAACTCCTCTAACCGGTTATACAGCTTTAGGCAATTGTCCCGCTGTTGAGGAAATTCACAATCTACCTCTATTGAAATTAATCCTTCTCCGTCTGATTTACATCCAAATCCAAATAATGGCTTTAACTTTTTCATAATACTCTTTTATTATAAGTATTCGTAAAAATGGGAAAAGTCATTTTTTGACTAAATTTTTCTATAAATTTTTTAAACGGGTTTTGGGTTGTTTAAGGTATTATCACCCCCATATAGAGATTTGAAGGAGGAGGGAGGGAAGTGGTCGGATACTTCCAAAAAAGGGAGGAGAGAGCCCCCTCTGTTAACTATTCACTGTAGCATTGAAGTAATACAAACAATACTTACAAAATATAATAATAAAAAAATATTAATAAAAACTTGCACAGAAAAAAAATAGTCCGTAACATTGCAAAATAAAATCATATACATTAATGAAACCTATTAAAAATATAAACGGACGACTAATAACATTTGATTACACTAAAACATTTTCTGGTGTAACTACTCGCTCTGAATATAAACTTTTATTGGAATTAGTGCAAATTGATTTTAATCTATTTATTTCTTCTAATGATGAAATAATAAATTCTTCTAATAAGGAATTTATAGAATTCTATGAATTTTGGAAACAAAAAATTGAAGAGATTTCATATAGAATTAATTTCAAGTATACATTATCAATTGTTAAGAATAGAGAGTCATCTCCAACGATTTTAGCCAAAGTTAAATGGCAATATAAATTAAATGGAAAGTTTACTAAATCAAAATATACGAGTGTTCATATTTGTTCTGTGAGTAAATTTTTTAAAGATAAAGAAAGTGTAGACTTGAAGGATTTCACTTTGATTAATGATGCTGAAAATAAAATATGGGAATACATAAATCGTGTTTCTCCTATGGAATTAATGAACATAACAGGCGAAATATATACCCTGTAATTTTTTTTTGCTCAAAATGTATATGATTATTTTATCATATACAAAGTTCTTTGACATTTCGGATAAAAAATTTAAGATGAGTCGGACATCTATAAAACCAACCGCAATACAAACTGCGTTACCAAACACGTTTCATTACCTATCGTAAAGGTTCACTTTTTAACTATTAAAACTTGAACTTATGAAAACAAATAATTTATCGCACGTAGAATACGTTGCACCGAAATCTATAAATAGAAATATTGAATTAGGTAATCTTTACAGAATACCATCCAATTATGAGTTGATTAAAGACAACATCTCAAAAATGGGTATAATTACCCCCCTTATCGTTAATTCCTTTAACAATACTATTGTATCGGGAAACTTACGACATATAATTGCCCTTGAGTTAGGTCTTCCTTTAATACCTGTGTTTTTTGTTGATTTAACAGGAGATATGACTTTGGTGTCACTTTCATCAAATGTTCAAAGAGAGAAATCTTCATTAGATAAGTACAGAGAAATGCAGTTATTCAAAACTATATTTCCTGTTAAGAAAGGTGATAGAACTGATTTGATTCCTGAACTTAAAGAACTCAAAGCGGAAAGAGATATTGCACTTTCGCCTATTAGTACAGACACAAAAAACAAACTAAATTCAATTGGTTTAATGTGTAAGGATTTATTTCCTGACGACCCTGCAAAATTAGAAGGCTTCTTTAATGAAATAGACAACGGGAAATCATCCTTAAATAAGGTTTACAAAAAAGTACAAAATCTTGTAATTAAAAGTAAATGTAAATCAGAGGTTGTCGGTGGTGATTACAAAGAAGGTTCAGTTACCATATATAATAAATCATCAGAAACGATGGAAGAATTGGAGGATGAATCAGTTAACGTATGTATATGTAGCCCTTTTTATTGGAAAATGAAGATGTATCAATTACCATCAAATCAAGGTGGTCAGGAAAACACCGTTGAGGAGTATATTGATAACTTGAAAAAACATTATTTAGAAGTTTTTAGAGTATTAAGAAATGACGGCAGTTTATTTGTGAATATTAATGATTGTTGTAAAGATGGAGAATACCAATTAGTTCCCCAACGATTTGTTTTAATGATGAGTTCAATTGGGTTTATCCTAAACGACGAATTTCAATGGTTAAAGCAAAATCCAAGACCAACGGGAGGTAAAAGAAGTGTCAGACGTCACGAACCAATTTATCACTTTGTTAAATCAAAGGACTTCTACTATAACGAAGAGTGGTTAAAACAAAGTACAGATGAAACAAATTCATTTTCGATTGGAACTACCCAAGAATCTCCAAAGCTAACATCTTCATTAGATTTTTATGGAGGTGTCTTATTAACTAATGTTGCTTGTACCAAAAAAATTAAAAGTAAATGTGAAGAAGTAGGGGTGCTGTTAGACCATCAAGCGACTTTTCCATTAGATGTACCTATGATGTGTCTTTTGATGACTTCAAGACCTAATGATTTGATTTTAGACAACTTCAACGGAACTTCGGTTACCGGTAGTGCTGTTATGGTACTTGGAGAAGGAAGAAGTTACGTAGGTTACGAACCGTCACCTGAATATATGGTTGCCTCAAAATTGAGATTGTCAGAGTATAATTTAAGTAATGTAGCATAACGATAAAACAGACAATTATGATATCAAATACAGAACTTAGGAAACAATTAAAAAAAGACGGGTTGAATTTGGATGATAACCAACTGAATTCAATCCGAACCTTTTTGGTACAGCTGGCAACTATTGAATACAATCAATATAGAGAACAAAAAAGCAAAGTTAAAAATTGCCAATCAAATTCAATTATTGAACTTAGCCGTAACACAGAAAAACTAAACCTTAATGTTGCTTAACTATGAAAAATGTAATAATTTACTCCCGTGTTTCAACAGATGAACAGGCTCAACAGGGATATTCTTTAGAATATCAAGAAGAAGTTATAACAAGATATTCTCTACACAAAGGATATAATATTGTAAAAAAATTCAGAGAAGATAAATCCGCTAAAAATTTTAACCGCCCTGAATGGATAAAAATCATAGCAATGATTCAAGAGAGGAAGAGAAAATCAGATTCAATTGATGCTATTGTTTTTCTTCGTCCCGACAGATTTTCTCGTGATATGGTATTATCCTTTCTTGAGATTGCTAAACTTTCAAAAATAGGTTGTGACGTTGAATTTCTTGAAGGAAATATAGACGTTTCTAATCCTGAAGCGTTACTACTTCAAGCGATTGGATTCGCTCTGCCAGAGGTTGAAAATCGTAAAATATCTAAACGTTCTAAAGAAGGTTCACACAAAGCTCGCAAAAATGGTTGTTTCACAGGAACCGCTCCAAGAGGATATAAATGTGTCAGAATAGGAAAGGATGCGTCTTTAGAGTTTAGTCAGGATGCGGACTTAATTCGACAAGCATTTGAAAAAATGGCGTCGGGACTTTATACAGCCGATGAAGTGAGACGCTGGTTGAATGGACAGGGAATGAAAATGTGTAAAAATCAATTTCCCAACATAATCAGAAATCTGACATACTCCGGTAAAATTTTGGTAAGAGCATTAGGGAACGAACCGGAGCAAATAGTTCAGGGACTTCATCCTGCATTAATATCAGAGGAATTGTTTGCAAAAGCAAATGATGTATTGAGCGGGAGAAAAAGAAATATGGACTTTAAGAGTGATAAGATAAATTTATATCCACTTAAAGGACATCTATGTTGTCCTAATCACGGAAGAACATTATCTGCTTATGCTTCAACAGGGAGGAGTGGAAATAAGTTTCACTACTACATCTGCACCAAACCCCACGTTAAGTGTGAAAGATACCCAATTGAAGATGTTCATAATCAAGTAGAGAGAATCTTATCAAGCATTCAATTGTCAGCTCAATTGATGTCTACCTACCGAACCACATTGGAAGGGTTGTTTGAGAATGATGATTTGAATAGAAAAAAGAACATCCAAAAGTCATTAGATGAAGTTGAACGATTAAATAGAAGAAAGACATTTATTGAAGAACAATATATGGATGGAGAACTACCGGCACAAGAGTATCAAGACCTTAAAAACAACATCAATACTCGTTTATTTAATGAAAAAAGCAAACTACAAGAACAACAAGAAGTTCTGTCACCTTTCAGGGAATATTTGGACAATCAAGTTCCTATGTTAGAAGATTTGGTTGGGTTCTATAAATCTGTGGACGGGAGAACTAAAAATAAAATTCTTGGCTGCATCTTTTCAGAAAAGTTATACCTTGAAGAAAAAAAAGTTGCAACCCCAAAATTTACAACTCCAATAGAACTTCTTCTCAATGCCAGTAAGGTTTTGCAAAATTGTAGAAATAAAAAAGAGGTCAATAATGACCTCTTTTTTCAATTAGCTCCCTCTCTTGGGCTCGAACCAAGGACCCTCTGATTAACAGTCAGATGCTCTAACCAACTGAGCTAAGAAGGAAGGCGTATTGCCCTTTAAAGCGGTGCAAATATAAGGCTAATTATCTTTTTTGCAAACAAATTAGAATAAATTTTCAAAAAAAATTACTTCCCTATAATTGCTTTATAAATATCATTCCCATTTGCAAACAATAACAATGAGATAAGTAATACAAAACCAACCATTTGAGCATTCTCCATAAATTTATCGCTCGGTTTTTTGCGGCTAATTATTTCATATAATAAAAACATTACGTGCCCTCCATCCAATGCAGGAATTGGTAATAAGTTCATAACCCCAAGCATAATCGATAATAAAGCGGTAATGCTCCAAAAAGCTTCCCAACTCCAAGAAGCTGGAAAAATATCAAATATTGCTTTAAATCCACCCACACCTTTATATGCGCCCGTACTTGGATTGAATATCATTTGCAATTGTTTTCCATAACCTACGAGTTGATTTTTACCTTTTTCTATTCCAACAGGAAATGAAGCTAAAAATCCATAATTTTGTCTGCGAATTGGGTACAAACCTAATTTCTCCAAATTATCATACGGTAATCTTCCTGCATATTGAATTCCCATTTTTGAACTGTCATTCACAACAATTGAAACTGCAACTTCCTTTCCGTCTCTTTTTACAATTGCAGGAATTGTTTTGCCTTTCAAATCTTTAACTGCGGTTACAATTTGATCTGCATATTGAACAGGAACGCCATTGAAATTGGTAATAATATCTTTTTCTTGTACAACCTTTTTGTTTGGTGATTTTTCTTCAATGCCAGAAACTATAAACGGCAAACGAAGTTCAACAACCGATATTTTTTTGCCAGTCATTAATTGATTGATAAAATCAACAGGCAAAACTATTTTTTGTTCCGAGCCATTTCTCTCAACAACAATTTCTTTTCCCAAAAGAATTTTCTCGTTTAATTCGTGAAATCTATCGGCTTTTATTCCATCAACAGAAACGATTTTATCTCCCGTTTTTAATCCTGATTTTTCAATTACAGGATTTGTAATCCAAACACCATCTTTTAAATCGCTATTTGAAATATATAATTCGCCATACGCAAATGCCATTCCGATGTAAATAATAAATGCTAAAATGAAATTTACGGTTACACCACCAAGCATAATAATCAATCGTTGCCAAGCTGGTTTTGATCGGAATTCCCATGGTTGAGGCGGTAAAGCCATTTGCTCCTTGTCCATACTTTCGTCAATCATTCCCGAAATTTTTACATATCCGCCAAGAGGCAACCATCCAATTCCGTATTCTGTATCTCCAATTTTCTTTTTGAATAAAGAATATTTTACATCAAAAAATAAGTAGAATTTCTCAACTCTAGTTTTGAATAATTTAGCGGGTATAAAATGTCCTAATTCGTGAAGTACAATCAACAATGACAAACTCAATAAAAACTGACCTAATTTGATAACTATTTCCATTTTTTAATTTTCGTATTTTTAATAACGAACAAAAGTAAGGTTTTCTATTTTATGTTTTCAATATTATTATGCGGTTGTGTTTTAAATGTTTGTTAATTATTTAAATTCCGATAAAATGGTAGTATTTTTACGTCTCAATTATATTCAAAATGAGAAAAATTAAAACGGCTCTGCTTTCTTATGGAATGTCTGGAAAGGTATTTCACGCTCCTTTTTTAGAATTACATCCTGGCTTTGAATTGGTAGGCGCTTGGGAAAGAAGCACTAAATTAATTCAAATAGACTATCCGAATGTAAGTAGTTATCCAACATTTGAAGCACTTTTAGAAGATGATATTGAACTAATAGTTGTGAATACGCCAACAGCAACTCATTATGAATTTGCCAAAAAAGCTTTATTAGCTGGAAAAAATATTGTTGTAGAAAAAGCATTTACCACCACGGTAGCTGAAGCCGAAGAATTAAAACAATTGGCAGAATCTAAAAAATTAAAACTTTCGATTTTCCAAAATCGCCGTTGGGACAGCGATTTTAAAACTGTAAAAAGTATCCTATCAGAAGGAATTTTAGGCGATATTGTAGAAGCTGAATTTCATTTTGACAGATACAATCCTGTTTTAAGTCCAAAAACACACAAAGAAACTGTCAATTCTGGTTCTGGGATTTTGAAGGATTTAGGACCGCATTTAATAGATCAAGCCCTTCATTTATTTGGAATACCAAATAGCGTTTTTGCCGATATTAGAACCACAAGGAGCAACTCTTTAGTTGATGATTACATAGATATTTTACTGTTTTATACCGATTTTAGAGTGCGATTAAAAGCAGGTTTTTTTGTTAGAGAACCCAATCCTGCTTACGTAATTCACGGCAAAAAAGGTTCTTTCTTGAAACAACGTGGCGATTTGCAAGAAGACGCTTTGAAATTGGGAGAAAAGCCGAATCTAACAACTTGGAAATCAGAAAATGAAGGGAACGAAGGAATTCTTCACACTGAAATAAATGGAACTGTGATCTACAAAAAGGTCCCTACGCTTCGTGGAAATTATTACGACTTTTTTGAAGGGGTTTACCAATCCATTTGTACTAATTCTAAAGAGCCAGTAACAGCTCAAGACGGAATTAACGTGATGCGAATTATCGAAGCTGCGTTTGAAAGCAATTCTCTTAAAAAGACTATTCTTTTATAAACTTAAATTGTTTTGTTCCTTTATTTGTTTGTACACTTAAAAAATGAATTCCCGAAGCAAATGAAGAAATATCCCAATTTTTATCTGATTTAGTTTCCATTATTTTTTGCCCTAAAACGGTATAAAAAATAGCGCTTTCAATTTCAATTCCTTCTGGCAAATCAATAGAAAGAGCATTAGAAGCTGGATTTGGATAAATTTGGATAGATTGATCAAAGTTGAAATCGGATATATCCAATGTTGCTGTGCTCAATTTAGAAATAATATCTTTTTTAGGGTCAAATTGAACTCCTGTTACTGAAAATGGGACAGAAACTATGAATTGTTCTCCATTGACAGTATTATTAACAACTACATCTTGAAAAACGCCACCAGCGCCAATTAACCGTATCGGAACAGGCATTTCAAAAAAGGGAACTGATAAGTCGGTTGTTGTTTGATTCACAGTGATTTTTGCTTGACCGGCAGCACTATTCTGAACCGTTATGGCATATTTAGGATATCCTTGATTGTAAATCCAATCATTGAAAAACTCCGTCAAACTACTTCCATAAACCGCTTCTAAATGGGTTTGTAAATCCGAAGTTACCGCATATTTAAAAGCCAAATTCACATCCGCTAAATAATTTTTAATTCCTTGAATGAAAATAGCGTCGCCTAATTTAAAACGAAGCATGTTCAAAACCATCGCGCCTTTATCATAACTAAATTGTCCACTAAATATTCTATTTACATTTAATGCTTCTTCATTTGTTAAATAAACTGCCCCATTTGGTGTTGAAGTAATATTAATAATCATATCAGATTTATCTGAAATAAACGCCGCCTGTCCGTCAAAATGTTCTATAACTAACGAAGCAAGATAAGTTGCAAATCCTTCATTTAGCCAAATGTCTTTCCAGGTGCCACAAGTAATTTTGTTGCCAAACCATTGGTGTGCCATCTCATGAGCAATAAGACTTCTACTAAAATTTTGCATAAATGAAACAGTCGTGTGTTCCATTCCGCCTCCCCAGCCAAATTGTGCATGTCCATATTTTTCATTAGAATAAGGATATGGTTCAAAAAGAGTACTGAAATAATCTAATATTTCTGGTGTTTTTGCTAGTTGGTTCCGTACCGCAAAGGAATTCGTTTCAGGATAAATATAATTCACAATTGGATAAGTAACCGTTGCAGTTGCTGCACTTGGTAATTGTGTATAAACATCGTAATTCGTAACCGCCATACAAATTAAGTAAGCTGGAATTGGATAACCATGATGAAAATGAGTCGTTTTTTGAGTACCATTAATTACTGGCGCTTCGGGTTCTACACCATTTGAAACACTAACATATTGTAATGGAGCAGTTATATAAACATCAATACTGTTAATTTTATCATTCAAATCTTGTTTGCAAGGCCACCAATCTCTAGCGCCAAAAGGCTCTGACAAGGTATAAATAACAGGTTTTGCAGGTGATCCATGCGTAGTGCTTGTAAAGGCACCAAAACCGTTTTGTGGTGGAACACCAGAATAAATTATTTCTACAGTAGCTTGTGTTCCAGAAATTTGCGTAGTTGGTAATGTAATAACTAATTCACTTGCGTTTTGAGAAAAAGAAAGATTACTATTATTTATTTTTACAGAAGTCACTACTAAAGGGCTACTCAAATCGAATATCAAAGTATCCATATTTGAGATCGCAGTATAAATAGTAGTTATTTTACCTGAAATGAAAGAAATTGCAGGATTTACTGTAAATTCTAATTTATGATACGTAACATCATAATTCAAAGTGTTTGGATTTACAGCCAAATTCATCAATCGTGACGCTGATTTTTTTTCGGAGTTTACAATACTTCGTTTTTCAGTGATTGCATTTTGTGCAATTGCAATTGACGTTGTTAAAAACAGAACAAAAAGGCTAGTAATTTTCATCATTATTTTAAAATTTGAGCTAAAATAAATAATAATTCTATAAAAAGATGAAAATTATAAATAATTAACAATTAATCAACCAAAATTCTCATTATTGCAACTTTTATAATTTGCTTTATTTATAAGAAACAAATCATTAAATTTGCGACTTAATCCTAAAATAAATTTGGGATTTATAAAATTTACGATATGTTACAAATAGCATTTATTAGAGAAAATCAGGAAAAAGTAATCAAAGCATTGGCCAAAAGAAATATGGACGCCAAAGTTACAGTTGATGAAGTTGTCCAATTAGATGAAAAACGAAGAGCTACGCAAGTAGAATTAGACAACATTTTATCCGAATCTAATAAATTATCCAAAGATATTGGTGATTTAATGAAAGCTGGCGAAAAATCAAAAGCTGCTATATTAAAAGAAAAAACTGTAATTCTGAAAGAAAAAAGCAAAGATTTAGCTGAAAAAGCTGATGCTTTAGCACACGAATTATTAGAAAAACTATATACTTTGCCGAATCTTCCTGCAGATAGCGTTCCTGTTGGAAAAACTCCTGAAGAAAATGTAACCGTTTTTCAAGAAGGTGAAATTCCTGTTTTGCACGAAGGAGCGCAACCGCATTGGGAATTGGTAAAAAGATACGACATCATCGATTTCGAATTAGGAAATAAAATAACAGGAGCTGGTTTTCCTGTTTATAAAGGAAAAGGAGCAAAATTACAACGGGCTTTAATCACCTATTTTTTAGATAAAAATACTGATGCTGGCTATAAAGAATACCAAGTTCCACATCTTGTGAATGAAGCTTCTGCTTATGGAACTGGTCAATTGCCTGACAAAGAAGGGCAAATGTATCACGACGCCACCGATAATTTATATTTAATTCCTACGGCTGAAGTTCCTGTGACAAATTTGTTCCGTGATGTGATTTTGAACGAAAATGAATTGCCAGTTTTAGCAACAGCTTATACGCCTTGTTTCCGAAGAGAAGCAGGTTCTTATGGCGCTCACGTTCGTGGATTGAACCGTTTGCACCAATTTGACAAAGTAGAAATCGTGCGAATTGAACATCCTGATAAATCTTACGAAGCATTGGAAGGAATGGTAGAACACGTGAAAATGATTCTTCAAGAATTGAAATTACCTTACCGAATTTTAAAACTTTGTGGTGGTGATATGGGTTTCACATCGGCATTAACGTATGATTTTGAAGTGTTTTCTACTGCGCAAGATCGTTGGTTGGAAATTTCATCAGTTTCAAATTTTGAGACTTTTCAAGCCAATCGTTTGAAATTACGTTTCAAAGATAAAGATGGAAAAAACCAATTGGCACACACTTTAAACGGAAGTTCATTGGCTTTGCCAAGAGTTTTGGCGGGAATATTAGAAAACTATCAAATGCCTGAAGGAATTGTAATTCCAGAGGTTTTGAGAAAATATACTGGTTTTGATTTGATTGACTAAAAATTTCAACATATAAGGCATTTAAGGACATATAAATGTTTGTAATAATAAATAAATATTCATAAAATTTATCCTTTCGTCAAAATGACAATAGAATAAATTAAAAAGGATTGAAAAACATTATAAGCTATGGATTCAGTAACGTTTTGGAAAATTATTGCTCAAAGTCTTATGTCAATAACGGTTGGTATATTTATATTTCGACATGCGTATAATCAGCCAAAAAGCCCGTTGTTTAGTATAAAATTTAATGGGTATGCTGCTGGTGTAACGGCTATACTTTTAGGAATTATTCACTTGCTAAATGAGTTTCATCTTTGGTAATTTCTTTTAATTAAATGACCTTAAATGCCTTATATGGTTCAAAAATGAAAAAAATATTTCTACATATCGCATTATTTTTCACTCTATTTGTTTTCTCACAAAACGAGCAATTGGCGCAGAACTATTTTGACAAAGGCGAATTTGAAAAAGCGCTAATTTCCTATCAAGAATTATTAACCGCACAACCTGGAAACGGATATTATTTCCAAAAAACCATTGAATGCCAACAACAATTAAAACAATACGATGTTGCTGAAAAGGCAATTTTGAATCGTTTGGACAAATACAAACAAGCAGCACTTTTAGTAGAATTGGGTTCTAATTATCAATTGCAAAAAAACGAGGAAAAAGCCAAAAAATATTTCGAGCAAGCGTTAGATAAAATCAAAAAAAATCCAAGTGAGGTTTATGCGATTGCAGCCGTTTTTGAAAGAAAAGTATTGATAGATTATGCGTTACAAGCCTATCAAATGGCACTTGATTTAGATAAAAATCTCAATTTTAATTTTCAAATGGCGCTGCTTTATGGTCAAAAAGGGGATTCGGATAAAATGATTGAAAAATTCCTGGAAGAATCGTTCAAAAATCCTCAAAACCTAATCGCAATTCAAAATCAGTTTTCAAGATTTATGACTGAAAATGCCGATGTGAATTTTAATAATGCCTTGCGAAAAGCCTTATTACTTCGCACGCAGCAAAACCAAGATGTGTTTTGGAATCAATATTTGAGTTGGTATTTTGTTCAACAAAAAGAATTCGGAAAAGCTTTTATTCAAGAAAAAGCAATTTATAAACGAAATCCTGAATCACTTTCTAATATTGTGAATTTGGCTCAAATTTCCATTGAAGAAGACGAAAAAGAAACGGCAAAAGAAATTTTGACTTTTGTTTTAGAGAATACTCAGGATATGGAATTGCAAATCCAAGCGCATTATTTTCTTACAGAAATGAAGATAAATAATCCGTTAGAAAAAGATTTGTCTTTAATCGAAACAGACTTAAATTCCTTATTGAAACAATTCGGAATTACGCCTTATTCTTTAAAATTACAGATTTTGAAAGCCCATTTCAATACGTTTCAAATGAAAAATCCCGAGCAAGGAAAAGTCATATTGAAGACCGCTTTAAATCTTCCTTTGAACGAATATCAAAAAGCAGATGTCAAAATGGAATTGGCAGACATCTTTTTATTTGAAGAAAAATTCAACCAAGCCTCTTTGTATTATTCTCAAATTGAGGAAGATTTGAAAAATGATGTTGTTGGACACGAAGCAAGTTTGAAATCGGCAAAAACAAGTTATTTCAAAACTGATTTCGTTTGGGCATTGAAACAATTCAAAGAGCTGAAATCGGTTTCGTCGCAATTAATTGCCAATGATGCTTTGGAATATTTCCTTCTGATAAATGACAATACAGTCGCCGATTCTACACAAACCGCCTTGAAACAATTTGCACGTGGAGATTATCTTTTGTACCAAAATAAACGAGAAGAAGCCTTGCTTCAATTTCAAGATATTCTAAAAAACTTCAAAGGACAAGAAATTGAAAGTGTAACTATCTATAGATTGGGAAAAACATACGAAAAATTAGGAGATTATTCTTCGGCTTTAAGTCAATACCAAACAATAATAGACAAACATTCTGAAGGGATTTATGTGGACGAAGCATTGTATTTTTCGGCTGAAATTTATAATAAACAGCTAAAAGATACAGAAAAGGCAAAACCTCTTTATGAAAAATTAGTGTTCCATCACGAAGACAGTATTTATTTTGTAGATGCAAGGAGAAAATTCAGGGAATTGCGAGGAGACCTTGCCCCCTAACCCCAAAAGTGGGAAACTTAAGAATCGATGCTATCAACGTTTAAACAATAAAAATGATAATTTACAACGTAACTACCAACATTCACGAAAGTGTTCACGACCAATGGATGACTTGGATGCAAGAAAAACACATTAACGATGTTCTTGCAACAGGAAAATTTTCATCGGCACGAATGGTCAAAGTTTTAATTGAAGAAGAAATGGGTGGAGTTACCTATTCTATTCAATATACAACGGAAAATAAAGAAACATTGCAACGTTATTACGATGAAGATGCTCCACGATTAAGAGAGGAAGCACTGGCATTATTTGGCGATAAAATGTTGGCATTTAGAACGGAATTAGAATTGATTTCGGAACATTAAAACGGTTCTATAGAAACTTGAAGTCGCAATTTGCGACATCAACATAGAATAAAAATACTATTGGAGGTCACAAATTGTGACCTCCAATTTAAAAAACACATCAAAACACTATAATTATGAGCACAGAAATTTCTTTAATTCCAGATGATGTTGTAATAAACAAAATTTACTTTATCAGAAATCAAAAAGTAATGTTAGATCGAGATTTAGCTGAACTTTACAGCGTTGAAACTAAAAGAATAAACGAGCAAGTCAAAAGGAATTTATCCAGATTTCCCGAAGATTTTATGTTTCAACTAAGTGAAATTGAATTTCAAAACTTGAAGTCGCAATTTGCGACTTCAAGTTGGGGAGGAATTAGAAAGGTACCTTATGTTTTCACTGAACACGGTGTATTGATGCTTTCTAGTGTATTGAACAGTGAAAAAGCGATTCAAACAAATATTCAAATTATGAGAATATTTACTAAAATCAGACAAATGCTTGTTGACACCACCGAATTACGTTTGGACGTGGAAACAATCAAAAAGAAAATAGAAAATCAAGGGAAAAATATTGAACTCGTTTTTCAATATCTTGATGAATTAATCGAAAAAAAAGAAACAAAAACGGAACGGGAAAAAATCGGATATAAAAAATAGTTCAATAATTAATTTATATTATTCAGATTATTTGTTGCAACAAAAAAGTAAGCTGGCATTGCGCCTCACAATGATATTATGGAAAAAGTAAAAGCAAAAAAACACCTTGGACAGCATTTCTTAAAAGACGAAAGTATCGCCGCAGCAATTGCCGATACTTTGAATTTTGAGGGCTATCAAGACGTGTTGGAAATCGGGCCAGGAATGGGAGTTTTGACAAAGTATTTATTGGAAAAGCCTATAACTACTTATGTTATTGAAATTGACACAGAATCGGTGACGTATTTAGACGAAAATTTTCCAAAATTAAAAGACAAAATCATTTCAAAAGATTTCTTGAGATACCATATAAATGAAACTTTTGAAGGAAAGCAATTTGGTATAATTGGGAATTTTCCTTACAATATTTCTACACAAATCGTTTTCCGAACTTTAGAATACCGCCATCAAATTCCAGAATTTGCAGGTATGTTTCAAAAAGAAGTTGCCGAAAGAATTTGTGAGAAAAAAGGAACTAAAGCGTATGGAATTTTATCGGTTTTAGTTCAGGCTTTTTATGATGCCGAATACCTATTCACGGTGGACGAACACGTATTTATACCGCCGCCAAAAGTAAAATCTGGGGTACTTCGATTACGTCGAAAAGCAGATTATAGTTTGCCTTGTGGCGAAAAATTATTCTTTACCGTAGTAAAAACTGCTTTTCAACAACGCCGAAAAACATTGCGGAATAGTTTAAAAACACTAAATTTGTCGGATATTTTGCGAGAAGACACTATCTTTGACCTCCGTCCAGAACAGTTGAACGTGCAACAATTTATCGAACTCACCCAAAAAATAGAAGCCGATGCAGTTTAAAATCAGTAAAGAGCTAATTGTTCAAATTGAACAACTTATCAAAAGTAAAGACGACCAGCAATTGGAAGTTTTACTTAATGATATGCACCACGCTGATATTGCTGAAATTCTTGAAGAATTAGATTTTAACGAGGCAACCTATATTTTCAAGGTACTAGACAGTGATAAAACTGCCGAAATCCTATTGGAATTAGATGAAGATTTAAGAGAAAATATTCTTAGCCGTTTGTCTCCAAAAGAAATCGCCGAAGAACTTGACGAATTAGATACAAATGACGCTGCCGACATTATTGCCGAACTTTCTCAAAGAAAAAAAGCGGAAGTAATTTCGGAACTCCAAGATGTTGAACACGCCAAAGACATTGTCGATTTATTGCGTTATGACGAAGATACCGCTGGTGGATTGATGCACAAAGAATTGGTTAAAGTCAACGAAAATTGGAACGTACTCACTTGCGTGAAAGAAATGCGCATCCAAGCCGAAAATATTTCTCGGGTACATTCCATCTATGTTGTTGATGATCAGGACAAATTATTGGGACGTCTTTCTCTAAAAGATTTATTGACAACTTCTACAAAAACACCAATTAGTAATGTCTATATTCGAAAATTAAACTCGGTAAACGTAGATGTTGAAGACGTTGAGGTGGCTCGAATTATGCAAAAATATGACTTGGAAGCCATTCCAGTTACCGATGATTTAGGACGATTAGTAGGGAGAATCACCATTGATGATATTGTAGATGTAATAAAAGATGAAGCCGATAAAGATTACCAATTAGCAGCGGGTATCACACAAGATGTTGAAGCTCGTGATAGCGTTTTTGAGTTAACAAAAGCGCGTTTGCCGTGGTTAATAATAGGAATGTTAATAGAAATCGTAGCCTCAATTGTATTAAAACATAACGAAGGTGGTTTCCAAAAATATTCCACACTATTCATATTTGTACCGCTACTTTCGGCAACAGCTGGAAACATTGGTGTTCAAGCTTCAGCAATTGTAGTTCAAGGATTAGCAAATGGCTCTTTAAAGGAATTTAACAGAAATTATCTCAGCAAAGAACTTTCTGTAGCGATGATTTCAGGAACCATAATTTCACTGTTTCTATTAGGCTATCACTCACTAATGTACCAGCAATATCTAGTAGGATTGGCAATTTCAATCTCAATAATTGTAGTAATTTTATTCGCTGCAACATTAGGAACTTTAGTGCCGCTTTTCCTTCATAAAAACAAAATTGACCCTGCAATTGCAACAGGGCCATTTATAACTACAACAAATGACGTTTTCGGAATTATACTATATTTCGGAATTGCTAAAATAATATTAGGTTTTTAATCGTACAAAAAATGAAAATTCACATCATCGGTGGCGGAAATTTAGGCGTTGCAATTGCTATTGGAATCTCCAAATATTCCTCTGAAAATCAAGTAACAATTACCAGACGAAACACCGAAAGCATTCTGCATTTAGAGCAACAAGGAATAACAGTTTCCTCAGATAATAAGCACAAAATTCAAGATGCCGATGTAATCATATTGACGATAAAACCCTATCAAGTTGATGTAGTTTTAGAAGAGATTTTACCCTCAATAAATAACAAAATCATTGCATCGGCCGTAAGTGGATTATCAATCGAATCGCTTCAGGAAAAAACCAATTCTGCACACGCAATAATTCATATAATGCCCAATATTGCAGCCCGTTTTGGCGAATCGGCAACCTGTATTTCCTATGTTGAAAAAGACAAAAGTGACGCACAAAAAGTCATCCAACTTTTCAATGATTTAGGAACAGTTTCCGTAATTGACGAAAAATTAATGGACGCCGCAACCGTACTTGGTGCTTGTGGAACCGCCTATGCACTGCGCTATATTCGCGCCTCAATGCAAGCTGGAATCGAAATTGGTTTTGACGCAGCCACCGCACTTTCCATCGCTTCACAAACTGCAAAAGGAGCCGCAACAATGGCATTAGTAGAAAAAATCCATCCCGAACAATTAATAGACCGCGTAACCACACCGCAAGGCTGCACCATTGTTGGCCTCAACGAAATGGAACACGAAGGTTTCAGCTCCTCACTAATCAAGGGAATCAAAACTTCTCTAAAGAAAATTAAAGAATAATTTTTTTTTATTTGGGCATTACCCCAACTTCCACTAGCGTTACAGCTAGGGTCGCGCTTTCCGCTACAAGTCCTCGCTAAGTTCAGCTTTCGCTCTACTTAGCTGTGGGCTTTTTGCTACAAATGAAATTCACTGAACTCCAATTAAAATAAAAGTATAGTGAAGTAATCCCTAATGCGGGGAACAGATTTAAGATTTATGATTTCCGATAACAGAAAAAAAATTAGAAATCATTTTAAATTGGACTACGATTGTTTTTTATTAACTTGGTCAAAAATAAATTTCTTTTTATGATGATTGAAATCGAGCGCAAATTTTTAGTTACTTCATATGCGTTTAAAGCAGTAGCTTTTGCAAAAAATGAAATTGCTCAAGGTTATTTAAACTCAACTCCAGAGCGGACTGTTCGTGTTCGAATTAAAGGGGATTCAGGATTTATTACCGTTAAGGGAAAAGGAAATGCTTCGGGAATGTCGCGGTTTGAATGGGAAAAAGAAATTGCAATTTCGGAAGCGAAATCACTTTTGGAATTGTGTGAAAGCGGCGTAATTATGAAAACGCGTTACGAAATTAAAGTTGGAAACCACGTTTTTGAAGTGGATGAATTCTATGGAGAAAATGAGGGATTGGTTATTGCAGAAATTGAATTGAAATCGGAAACAGATTCTTTTGAAAAACCAAATTGGTTAGGAATTGAAGTTACCAATGACCAACGCTATTACAATTCCTATTTAAGTAAAAACCCTTATAAAAATTGGAGTAAATACTAATTTATTCTTCAATTACTTCAATTTTCACTATTGTAGAACCGCTGTTTTTATTGGATGCAATTTCCATAAACGCCCGTTTTGTTAAATCGATTTCGCGCCCTCTCGAAAATGGACCTCTATCAATAACCTCAACGATTACAGACTTTCCATTTTCTTCATTAGTGATTTTTAACTTCGTTCCAAAAGGTAATTTCCGATGTGCCGCTGTATATTTATTATTGTCAAATCGAACGCCACTTGAGGTTCTTTTTCCATTAAATTTGTTGGCATAATAAGAAGCGTGTGCCTTTGTTTTGAAAACTTTTAATTTTAAAATTGGTTTTGGTTTTACTGTATCCGCAATTACAATTTTGGCTTTAACGGTATCAATAACTGCTTTTGGAGGAGTGATTTTCGATTTTTTTTGTGCTTGTACTGAAGTTCCAATTAATAAAAAAAAGGTGCTTAAAATAATAATGGAAAATTTTAATTTATGTTGAAACATAATTAATTGTTTAAATAGTTTTCAATTTTCATTGATAATATAAAGAATTAAAACCCTACTCAAGGGCTTTAATTTTAATTTTTGAACCATAAATTCCAAGGAATTCTACTTAATATAAGTAGTAAACCCAGCGTATAATAGATTGAAAATGTTTTGAATTTTGATTCGCTTGTGGTTAACTTTTTATGTTTTACCCAACCAATTGTAATCAATGCAATTGCAATTAAATTAATTAAAGGATGTTCTAACGAAGTCAAACGGATTGCTTTGTCTTTCATTTCTCCTAAAACCGCAAATCCTAAAGGTGATACAAAATACAATATCAAACCTACTAATAATTGCATGTGTGTTCCTATCAATCCAAAAATCGCAATTTTTCTATCTTTGTCGGTGAATTCTTTTTTTGAAAAATGTCCAATTAATGAATTAACAACTGCAATAAGAAGTAATAAAAGTGCTAAATAAGCCCAGCCAGAGTGAAATTTTTGTATAAAAGGGTAAAAATCCATAGTGTGTAAAATATTTTAATTTGAACAAATATAAAGAAAAAAGGATGAAAAAACGACAACTTAAATACAAGAATATGGTTTTTGTTTTTCAATTTCGCTTTTTTTGTTGTGAGAATTATCAAATATTTTGCCGTAAAAACAATTTTAAGTTTTGCACTATATTTCAATTAATCAATTGTAATTTAAATTTTTATAGCTTTTTTTTCTAAACATAATTTACGATATTGTTAACTTATCGTAATTTTTTTTATTTTTACGCAAGAAATTTGATTTGACCTCGTCTAAAAAGTCACAACCCAAATCAAAAATTATTCCCATTATGAAAAATTTTTTCTACGTTCTACTACTATTATTAGTTTCTTTTAGTGCCAATTCACAATCTTTTTACAATGAAAATACTATTCAAGACATCCGAATAGTATTTTCTCAATCAAATTGGGATGCCCTTTTAGACACTGCAGAAGCTACTGATGCTTATATTTCTGCTCAATCTGTAACAATCAACGGAGTGATGTATAACAATGTTGGGGTGAAGTACAAAGGAAACAGTTCTTATAATCCAAATCAAGTTAAAAATCCATTTCACATCGAATTGGACACGTTTGTTGTAGATCAGAATTATCAAGGTTATACTGATATTAAACTCAATAATGTTATTTTTGATCCAACTTTTGTTAGGGAAACGGTTTCTTATAGTGTTTTGCGAAAATATATGCATGCCCCTTTGTCAAATTATGCAAATGTATATGTGAACGGAACTTTAATTGGACTTTATACCAATGTAGAATCTGTTTCCAAGAAATTTGTAAATAATCATTTCGGCTCAAACAACAATGCCTTTTTTGATTGTAGCCCACCCGCAGGAGCAGGCCCTCAAACCACAAATCTTCCTAATTTATCATATCTTGGAACGAATAGCGCAAGTTATGAATCTGCTTATGGAATGAAATCGGTTGCGGGTTGGGATGATCTAATTAATCTTACCAATACACTATCAAATAATATTACAAATATTGAAACTATTTTAGATGTTGATAGAGCACTTTGGATGTTAGTTTATGATAATTTATTTGTGAATTTAGACAGTTATATTGGAAAATTTAAGCAAAATTACTACCTCTATAAAGACGATAACGGTCGCTTTAATCCAATTGTTTGGGATTTAAATATGAGTTTTGGGACTTTCGGAGATCCAGGAACTGGAGGTCAATTAAATATTAACACCAAAAAAACATTTTCACATACTTTTCATTCATCAGATGCTGCGTGGCCGTTAATTCAAAAATTATTGGCTGTGCCTAGATATAAAAAAATGTATTTGGCGCACTATGCAACGATGTTGTCTGAGAACATTACAACTCCTAATTATTTAACTACAGCTCAAGCGTATCAAACTTTAATTGGTTCATCAGTTGCGGCTGACACTAATAAATTTTACACAACTGCTCAATTTACTAGCAATTTAGGCACTACAGATGTTAACCTTGGAATGAATGTTGCGGCTGGATTAACAGGTTTGATGTCTGGGAGAAATACCCATTTACTTTCGCAAACGGATTTCACAAATTCTAAACCTGTTATTTCAAATATCCTTCCTTCTTCCAGTTCTCCTGCAGTTGGAACTACAATTTCAATAACCGCAAATGTTACAAATACGAATACAAATGCAGTTTTTTTAGGATATCGATCAGCGACTCTTTTGCCTTTCACAAAAGTACTAATGTACGATGATGGAGCCCATAATGACGGTGCTTCAGGAGATAATGTTTACGGAATTGCAATGCCAATTACATCTGTAGCTACGCAATATTATATTTATGCTGAAAACAATTCCATTGGAGCGTTTTCACCAGTTAGAGCAGAACACGAATTTTATACCATAAATGGAACCTATCCAACAATTGCACCTGGGACATTAGTAATAAATGAATTAATGGCTCAAAATACAAGTACCATTACCGATCCGAATGGTGATTATAGCGACTGGCTAGAATTGTACAATAATAGTTCAAATACAATAAGTTTAGATAATTTATATGCCTCAGATACCAACTCAAATTTATTAAAATGGGCATTTCCATCAGGCATCACGATGGCTCCAAATAGTTATTTGATTGTTTGGGCAGATCAAGATTTAACGCAAACTGGTATTCATGCCGATTTTAAATTTTCTGCAGGTGGCGAAAGTTGTATATTATCATATCCTAATGGGGTTGTTGTAGATTCTGTAAATTTTGGAATACAAACATCCGATATGGGTTATGCCAGAAATCCTAATGGAACTGGAAATTTTGTGATTCAAATGCCAACCTTCAATGCAAATAATGAAAGTTTAGCAACTAATTCGTTTGAAACTCCAAAAAACGTAATTTCAATTTATCCGAATCCTACAAGTAATCAAATTAATGTAATCCTTTCGGATATGATTGAAAACGAAAACATCAAGATTTTCAATCAACTAGGACAACTGGTTTTAGAACAGAAAGCTTCAAATGAAAATGTAATTAATTTAGGTACACTGGCATCAGGAACTTATATATTATCATATAAACAAATCTCTAAAAAAATAATTTTAATCACTAAATAAATCTAAAAATGAAAATTAAAATTTTACTGCTTTTTGCACTTTCACTTGTTTTTTTATCTTGTTCCAAAGATGAGGGTTATGGTGGTTTGGCTACTATTCAAGGGAAAATATTTGCAAAAAATTATAATTCGAGTGGTTATTTAGTAAGTGAGGGCTATTTAGGCGAAGTTCGAGTTTATATAAGCAAACACGGCGATGCATCTTCATTTGACGACAAAAGAACATCTTATGACGGCTCTTTCAAATTTGAATATTTGCAAGAAGGTACTTATGATATTTGGGCATTTGGAGATTGTGATTCTTGCTCTTGGAGTCAAAATTATGTTGTTAAAACTGTAGAAGTGAGCTCCCGAAAAGCGAATGTTTCCATGGATGATATAATAATTACATTTTAAATTGTTAGTGTTTCAAAATTTTGTTTCAAAATTACCAAAATTAAATTCGGTGTCATTATCAGAATTAGATTCGGTTTCTTTATTGAATAGAATTGACAGCAAATTTATTCTAAATGAAGAAGGTTTAGAAAAAATATTTCCTTGTTTGCTGCAAAATTATAGTATTCTAGAAATTGACGGATGTAATTTTTTTACATATGAAAATAATTATTTCGATACTCCAGATTTGCAATTTTACAAAGATCATCACAACGGCTATTTGAATAGAATAAAAGTGAGAAGTAGAAAATATGTTGAATCTAATCTTTGTTTTTTTGAAATTAAGAAAAAAGAAAAAACAAATAGGACATCCAAATATAGAAAGGTATTACCTGGTTTGATAGCAACAATTAGCGAAGAACAGAAAGCAATAATTCAATCGTATACAAGGAAAAATATACCTGAAATTGAACTCGTTTTAAGTAATAATTTTAACAGAATTACTTTGGTAAATTCGCTTTTTACCGAAAGAGTAACTATCGATTTAAACATTCATTTTAAAACCGAACAAGAAGATATTCGGCTTGAAAAAATTGCAATTGTTGAAATTAAGAAATCAAAAGTTACCCATAATTCACCGTTAGGAATTTTTTTAAAAGTGAATAATTTCAGAGAGCAAAATATCAGTAAATACATTTATGGCATTATTTCACTGATGCCAACAATAAAAAAAAATAATTTTTTACCCCTAATCAAAAACGTTACTAATTTATAGAAAAATGGAAAAAGAAGAAGCAGTTTTAGCAACATTTAGTACAAGCGATTTCACAATGCGTGCCGTAATAGATTTTATTTCAATTTTTATACTTGTTGGTTTAATTTACTATCCAAGACACAAAAACAAAGACTTTCTGTTCACATTTGTATTATTCAATATTGTAAATTTTATGATTTGCTGCCTTTTAGGAGCTGCCAAAATAAAAATTGGATTTGCATTCGGATTGTTTGCGATGTTTTCAATTATCAGATACCGAACAATCGCTATTTCCATTAAAGATATGGGGTATTTTTTTGTGTGTGTTGCCCTTGGAATGTTAAATTCCTTAGCCTCAATTTCCGAAGGTTATACAATAATAATTATTTGTAATTTAATTATTATTTCGCTTACCTACTTCTTAGAAAAACTTGATTTTATTAAAAACGAGAATGCAAAAATTATTGTTTACGACCGAGTTGATTTAATTAGACCAGAAGATCGCGAGGCATTAATTCAAGATTTAAAGGAAAGAACTGGGCTTCCAATTCACAAAGTAGAAATCATTTCAATTGATTATTTAAAAGATACCGCCTTATTAAAATCATATTATTATTCTCTTGAAAGTGAAAATTTATTACCAACAGCAATAGACAATGATTAGAAAAATAACGTTATCAATTCAACTTGGAATCTTACTTTTAGCTACTTTAGGTTTTAGTCAAAACAACACGGATGTTCAGTACAGATTTTCCCCTTCAATAGATTATAAAATCAATAAAAAACTAAAAATTGCGTTCAAATATCGTTATGAATTATACAAAGATTTAGATGCTTTTAAATCCAATTTTTTTCAAATTGCCACAGAATATGAATTGACAAAAAAAATTGAATTAGAAACAGGTTATCGTTTTACAACTTCCTTTATAGAGGACACTCACAGGATTTTCATAGGTTTGAAATACAGCCACAAATTAAAAGATTTTACGCTTTCATTAGCAACAAGATACCAGTTTTCTACTGGAAGTTTTGACCAAGATTATATGCAATATTATAAAAATCCTAGCAATATGTTTCGTGAAAAAATCAGTATTGAATACAATGTACCACATTCAAAAGCGACATTATATTTTTCGCCTGAACTATTCCTTAAATACAAAAATGAAAGTATAGATTTTAACCGAATGAGATACACAATTGGCGGAGATTACAAATTGAAATACGGTAATACTATTGGAATTTCAATGTTTTATGATGACAAAGTAAATCCTCAAAAAGCAGATAGAGTTGTGTTTTCTACAAAATACAATCTTTCAATTGATGCTTTAATAAAAAAAATTAAAAAAAATAAAACTAAAGCAAAGAAGAAGTTACTTTAAACAACTTCTCCTTTAAATTCATAAATATTTTCTTCAATTGCATCCCAAAGACCAATCCGTTTTTCTAATGCTAAAACAGAAATTGTTTCCACTTCTTTCCATTTAACTTCATCGTTTCCGCAAAGCTCAGTAACCATTTGTAATGCTTTTGGCCCATGATCATCGGCATCTAATTCGATGTGTCTTTCAAAATAATAGATTAATTTTCTTAAATCGGTTTCTGGAAAATTAGCTTGAAAATTTCTTAGTATTTCAGTAAACATTGCTGGAATCAAATCTTCTCTGCCAAAAGTAAAAGCAGCTGCAATTTCGTGTGGTTTCCCAACTTCAATTACTCGGAAAGTAAAATCTAAAAATGCTTTAATATTTGGGTGGATAGCGCTTTGTTTTATTGAAACAAATATATTTTGGGTAGCAATCACATGCTCAATAAAATTTTCAATTTCTGAGGTTGAAGCACCAAAAGAATGCATTGCTTCAAGGTACATTTCAAAATGACTTTGTCTTTTTCCGTCCAATGTTAAGTCAGATTCTTCTGCCAAAACAATTTCGTTTATTAAATACCGAGTTTCTGGATTTTTCGTAGCAACCCATGGCGTAGTTGTACAAGTTAGTTTAGATTGCAATGCTTTCAATAAAGACATAAAATCCCAAACTGCGTACACATGGTTTTCAACGAAGCATTGTAAATCTTCAATAGTTTGTACTTTTTGATACAAAGTATGTTGCAACAAAGCTGTTTTTTGAGTTTGAATACTCTTATTTATTGTTTCAATATTCATCGTGCTAATTTTTATACAAAAGTAAAAAAGCTTCTTGTTTCCAAGAAGCTTTTACTATCAATTTTATCAATACTTTAATAAATGTTTTCAACTATTTAAAAGCAGGAATTCCAGTAATATCCATTCCTGTAATTAACAAATGGATGTCGTGTGTTCCTTCATAAGTTATCACAGATTCTAAATTCATCATGTGACGCATTATAGAATATTCGCCAGTAATTCCCATTCCGCCTAAAATTTGACGTGCTTCACGAGCAATAGTAATTGCCATATCAACATTGTTTCGTTTTGCCATTGAAATTTGAGCAGTAGTTGCTTTTCCTTCATTTCTTAAAACTCCCAAACGCCAAGTCAATAACTGTGCTTTGGTAATTTCAGTTATCATTTCTGCTAATTTCTTTTGTTGTAATTGCGTTCCAGCGATTGGTTTGTCAAACTGTATTCTTTCTTTTGCATAGCGCAAAGCCGTATCGTAACAGTCCATTGCGGCACCAATAGCACCCCAAGCAATTCCATAACGAGCAGAATCCAAACATTGCATTGGAGCTCCAAGACCTGTTTTTCCAGTCAATAAATTTTCTTTAGGAACTTTTACGTTGTCAAAAATCAGTTCGCCTGTTGAAGACGCACGAAGTGACCATTTGTTGTGTGTTTCAGGAGTTGTAAATCCTTCCATTCCACGTTCTACAATTAAACCGTGAATTCTACCTTCTTCATTTTTCGCCCAAACTACTGCGATATCAGCAAATGGAGCATTAGAAATCCACATTTTGGCACCATTCAATAAGTAATGGTCGCCCATATCTTTATAGTTGGAAATCATACTGCTTGGATCAGAACCATAATTAGGTTCGGTCAAACCGAAGCATCCCATGAATTCTCCAGAAGCTAATTTTGGCAAATATTTCAACCGTTGTTCTTCATTTCCAAATTTCCAAATAGGATACATTACTAATGAAGATTGAACAGAAGCTGTTGAACGAACGCCAGAATCTCCTCTTTCGATTTCTTGCATTATCAATCCGTACGAAATTTGGTCTAAACCTGCACCGCCATATTCTTCTGGAATATAAGGTCCAAAAGCACCAATATCTGCCAAACCTTTTATGATTTGTGTTGGGAAAGCGGCTCTTTGAGCAAAGTCTTCGATAATTGGCGAAACTTCACGTTTTACCCATTCTCGAGCGGCATCGCGCACTAATTTGTGTTCGTCCGTTAATAATTCGTCAAGGTTATAATAATCTGGAGCTTGAAATAAGTCTGGTTTCATATTTTTGTTATTACGATTGTTACGTTATGTAGCAATCTATTTTAATAATCATCTGCAAATTTACATAAAGAAATGTAACAAATCGATTAACAATTGTTATATTTTTTATACTATTCTCATTTTTGAAATTTATAAAATAGTTTTGAAATTAAAAAATGTAATTATGAAAACAAATTTTGATTTATACCGAAAACCCTAGCCCAGATGGCAGTGGAAATCCCGCAAACTTGTGAGGCACGAACAATTTTGTGGATTGTAACGTACAGCTGGAAATAGCTCCAAAAAAAATTATAAACTAAATTCGTCAGTATTTTGCTCGGTTTCTGTAGAATCTTTCTTGACTGGTGGCGACCAACAATCTACTTTTATAGAAAGATTGTCGGGTCTTTCAAAGTCTTCTTTGGAGATGGTTAGCGTTTCGTCGTTGTAGCATTTTTTCATTAAAATCCCCCAAATTGGTAGTGCTGCAACGGCTCCTTGACCGTAAGTGATGCTTTTGAAACGTGCCGAACGGTCTTCGCAACCCACCCAAATCCCGGTGACAAGGTTGGGAACCATTCCCATAAACCACCCGTCGGATTGATTTTGTGTAGTTCCAGTTTTACCAGCAATTGGGTTGGTGAAAACATACGGATAACCTGTAACTCTTTCGTAGCCATAACCGCCGCCTTGAGTTCTCAATCGAGAGCCAGAGCCTTCTTCGGTAACGCCTTCTAATAATTTTATTACTGCAAAAGCAATGTCTTTATTCAAAACATCGTGCGATTCTGGAATTGGTTCGTAAAGAACGACGCCGTTTTTATCTTCAATTCTTGTGATAAATTGCGGTTTGATGTAAACGCCTTGGTTGGCAAATGTGCTGTAGGCGGCAACCATATCTTCAACGGTTATTTCTACCGCTCCTAATGCAATTGACGGTTGTACTGGAATTTCAGATTTTATACCTAATTTATGCGCCAATTCAACAACTGCTTCTGGACCAACTTTGTCCATTAATTTTGCAGAAACAGTGTTTATTGAGTTGGCTAATGCTTTTCTCAAAGTTACCATTCCACGGTATTTATTGTCGGAATTTGATGGAGTCCAAGTTTCGGTTACGTGGTGACGCCCAACAGGAATTGTAAATGGCGAATCGATTATAGAATCGCAAGGCGACATATTGAGCTGCTCGATTGCGGTTGCATAAACGAAGGGTTTGAATGTAGAACCCACTTGTCGTGCGCCTTGACCAACGTGATCGTACTGAAAATATTTGTAATTTATTCCACCAACCCACGCTTTCACGTGACCAGTTTGTGGCTCCATTGACATTAAACCTGTTTGAAGAAAATGTTTGTAATACCGAATAGAATCTGTTGGCGTCATAATTGTGTCACGTTCGCCTTTCCAAGTAAAGACGGTCATTTTAGTTTTTATTCCAAAAGATTTAATGATTTCATCGTCACTTTTTTCCTGCAATTTTAATTCTCTCCATCGTTCAGAGGTTTTCATCGATTGCATCAAAATTCTATCTGTTTCTATTTGTGAAATATTTACAAATGGCGCGTTTTTATTGGTTTTAGATTGACTGAAAAATTCTTGTTGCAAGTTGGTTAAATGCTCTGTAACTGCTTCTTCTGCATAAGTTTGAATCCTTGAATCGATGGTCGTATAAATTTTCAAACCGTCTCTGTAAATATCATATTCAGAACCGTCTGGTTTTTTATTTTCTTTGAGCCAATTTTTCATAAATTCACGAAGATATTCACGGAAATAGGTTGCAATTCCATCTTTGTGGCTTTCGGGGTGAAAGTCCAAAACGATAGGTTGTTTCTCTAAAGTAGCTTTTAAATTTTCTGATAAAAAATCGTTTTTTACCATTTGACCAAGAACTGTATTACGTCTGTTTTGTACTTTTTCGAGCCTTCGAATTGGATTAAATAAAGAAGGATTTTTTAACATCCCAACTAACATCGCACTTTCGTTAATAGTTAAATCACGTGGTTCTTTACCAAAATAAACTTTTGCCGCTGAACGAATTCCTACAGCTGTATTTACAAAATCGGCTTTGTTGAAATACATTGCAATGATTTCATTTTTAGTGTATTGTCTTTCTAAACGAATGGCGATAATCCATTCTTTTGCTTTTTGAATTATTCTAAAAGGTAAAAATTTAGAACCTTCTCCGTGAAATAATTGTTTGGCTAATTGTTGTGTCAAAGTACTTGCTCCACCACTCGTTCCTAAACTGGCAACGGCGCGCAAAGTTCCTCGTCCGTCAATTCCTGAATGTTCATAAAAACGTTCGTCTTCGGTTGCAACCAATGCATTTACAAGATGTTTTGGTAAATCTTGGTATTTTATGGAAGTTCTATTTTCGTTGTAAAATTTTCCAATAGTTACTCCATCAGATGAAATTACTTCTGTAGCCAAATTAGAATCTGGATTTTCTAAATCTTCAAAAGAAGGCATAGACCCTAAAAGTCCCCAAGATGCGAAAAGAAAAAAGACAGCTAATCCTCCAAGACCATAAAAAAAGATTTTCCAAAATTTCTTTTTGTAGTATTCGATGTCTTTACCTTGAGCGTTGTTTTTTTTAACTGCCATATTTTTAATCTAATGATTCTATTCTAAAACCAACTTCTGTAATTCCTTCTAAATTTTCTACGCCAACGACTTTTCCCGTTTGACGCACGACCTGTTTGATGAGGACTTTATTGTTTTCCGTAGCTTTAAACTGAACTTTTTCTTTATAAATAAGTTTGCTTTCTTTTAAATCCGAAAACCCTTCGCCAAGCAAAGTTCCATCAACATCTGCCATTTGATATTCTAATGTATCTACTTTTGTGAGTCCGTTAGGTTGTTCTAATGAAACGATTAAAAATAAATTATTGAATTTATAATCGTCATTTGCACGCAAGTTTACATACAAATTATACTTTTTTAAGGTGTCTAATTTTGGAAGGTCAAAAGTTACCACGGTTTTTTTATTCCAAGCACTTCCAACCGATTTATATTCGTCAAAAACTCTCTTTTTATCACAAGAAATCAAGAGTCCAGCAATTAGAATAAAAAGAAAACTACTCTTTAGGCTCATTTTTAATAGCAGGTTTAATGATGTTTTCGTTAGGTCTGATTTTGTTTTCGTTGGGTCTAATTTTATTATCTCCCGCTGGTCTTGCCTGTTGTTTAGGCTGTTGTTTTACCTGTTGTTTTGGCTGCGCTGGGCGATTATTATTAGCAACGATTGCATTTTCACTTAAACGTTTGTTATTTCTATTCGATTTTTTCTTTTTCTTAGGCTGATCAAATCGTGTTAAACTTTCTTGTCCCATTGCATTATTGAAATCTTTTTCAGGTTCAGCAACGATTTCCAAAGCAAAATCTTCAAGTGATGAAACTTTGTTTTTCAATTTATTTTCAGCAATAATTTCGTTAACCTGCTCAATTTTCAATACGTGCCAATTGGCGAAATTATTGGTATAAGCAAACCACATTAATCCTTTGAAAATATCTTGTTTTTGACAAATTGCGTCTCCTTTTTCGGTAACTAATTTAGTATCGAAATCTGGAAAACCTTGCAAAGCATCCATATAAGTGTCCAATTCATAGTTCAGGCAACACTTCAATTTTCCGCATTGACCTGCTAATTTTTGAGGATTTAATGACAATTGTTGGTACCGCGCAGCAGAAGTATTTACGCTTCTAAAATCGGTTAGCCACGTAGAACAACATAATTCTCTACCACAAGAACCAATTCCTCCCAAACGAGCGGCTTCTTGACGAAAACCAACTTGTTTCATTTCAACTCTAGTACTAAATTCTTTGGCAAAATCTTTGATTAAAAGACGGAAATCAATTCGTGCTTCTGCAGTGTAATAAAAAGTTGCTTTTGAACCATCGCCTTGAAATTCAATGTCGGAAATTTTCATTTCCAATTTTTGAGAAATCGCCAATTCACGTGCTCTCACCTTCATTGGCTCTTCTTTATCTCGAGCCGTTGACCAAATATCAATGTCTTTCTGAGAAGCTTTTCTATAGATTTTAGGAACATCATTACTGGTGTGATTGACTCCTTTTTTCTTCATTTGGATTCGTACCAATTCACCAGTTAAGGTCACAATTCCAACATCGTGTCCCGGTGAAGCTTCTGTGGCAACAATATCGCCAATGCTTAAAGTTAGTTTTTCGGTATTGCGATAAAATTCCTTTCTTCCGTTCTTAAAACGTACTTCAACACAATCAAAAGGGGCTTCGCCATTTGGCAAACTCATATTAGAAAGCCAGTCGAAAACGGTTAATTTATTGCAGCTATCGGTGCCGCAAGTCCCATTATTTTTACAACCCTTTGGCGCTCCGCCATCAGAAGTTGAACAACTTGTACATGCCATAATTTATATGTAGTATTGTGATAAACACAATTTAAGTTCATAAACGATTAATGTGTAAAGATATTATTTTAATTTAAGCTTTAAAAGTTTAAAGTTTAAAGTTTTCCAAAATGAGAAAACCGCTATTGCTTGAAATGGCAATAACGGTTTTTAGTATAGCTCTAAATTGTTATAAATACATATTTTAAAATCTTTGTCAAAGTTCAAAACATTGACAAAGGTTGAAGCCGTGCGTTACATTTGTTTTGTATAATCCTGTTTTTTCCAACGGTTGAAACCCTTGGCTATGGGTTTGATTGTCGTGGCATTTATTTCTAATTATATTAATCCCAACGGTTGAAACCGTTGGCTATGGAAAACAATTAAATCATTTAGAATTGTTCAATCCGTGAATTTTAATAAATTCATCAAATTCATCTTGACCATTTTTCTTTAGATGGTGTTGTTTCTGATTTTTTATATAATTATAAACGACCTCTAATTGTGATTCGCTCACGGAAAAAGCCGCATAACCTGTTTGCCAAGCAAATTTTTCAAGAATGAGATTTTCTCCATTTATAGAATGAGAAGTACTTCCTTTTATTTGCTTGATTACATCGGCTATCGATTTATTGGGATTTAATAAAAACAAAGCGTGAATATGATCTGGCATTCCATTAATGATTCTAACGGGACAACCAAGTTCTATTAATTCCTCACGAATAGAATTATAAATTTTTTTCTCTATTGAAAAATCTATTAGTTCCTGACGATTTTTTGTTGCCCAAATAGCATGAATCCATAGTTTATTGAAAGAATGTGGCATATATTTTTTATTATTTCAAACGGTTAAAATCTTTGATTATGTTTTTTCATTTTTCTTTTTTATCGCCCTCAGATTTTTTTTATCGCCTACCTCAGGTTTTTTTCTATCGCCCACGGTTTCAACCGTGGGAACTTATATTATTTCCAACGGTTGAAACCGTTGGCTATGGTTTTGACATCCATTCCAAATTATAACCCAACGGTTGAAACCGTTGGATATGAGTTTCTATCCTAAAACCTTATACAATTTATCAGACAACCGAATTCTGAAAGGCACTTTGAAGGTGCAGGTTTCGCCGGCAATTGCTTTTTGGGCAGTATTTTCGTTGACAAACATTTCTGAAAGGAGCAGTTGTTGTTCGCCAGTGGTACTGCCTTTTATTAGAATGGTATCACCAATTTTGAGTTCATTTTCTTCAATTTCGAATTGAGCGATACTTGCTTTTGGATAAAAATGAGTTCCTTTTCCGATGAACATTTTCTTTATTTTTGGTGCTTTTGCAACAACCGATTTTTTTTCTTCAGCGACAAAAACACTATGACTTTCTAAATTATTTTTGAACGTCAAAACGTCTGATTTTCCTTTTTTGAAGATTTTATTTCCGTTTTTTATGCCACGGCGAACCGCTTTTTGTTCGTCTTCGGGAAGATGAATTATCGATACACATTCGTCCGAACAGCAGCCTTCCATTTTAGATTTGCACGATTCACATTGGATAAAAAGCAAGTGACAGCCTTCATTGGCACAATTCGTATGGACATCGCAAGGAGCGCCACATTGATGGCATTGCGAAACAATATCGTCGGTGATTCTTTCGCCTAAGCGGTGATCGAAAACAAAGTTTTTACCTATGAATTTGCTTTCTAAACCTTCCGCCTTTACTTGTCGTGTATATTCGATTATTCCGCCTTCGAGTTGATAAACATTTTCAAAACCTTTGTGTTTGAAATAGGCACTGGCTTTTTCGCATCGAATGCCGCCGGTGCAATACATCAACAGTTTTTTGTCTTGTTTGTGTGCCGAAAGTTGGTCTTCAATAATGGGCAAACTTTCTCTAAAAGTGTCCACATCGGGTTTTATAGCGCTGGTAAAATGACCGATTTCCGATTCGTAATGATTTCTCATATCGACCACAATCGTGTTTGGATCTTCAAGCAAATCGTTAAATTCCTTGGCTTTCAAGTGAATCCCAATATTGGTAACATCGAATGTTTCGTCAACTAATCCGTCGGCAACAATTTTGTCACGGACTTTTACGGTGAGTTTCAAAAACGAATGATCATCATGTTCAACGGCAATATTCAAGCGAATGCCTTTCATGAAATCATAGACTTCTATGGAATCTTTAAAGGCATAAAAATTATCGGCAGGAAGTGAAAGTTGGGCGTTGATGCCTTCATTGGCAACATAAATCCGACCTAAAACTTCGAGTTTGTTCCAAGCAAGAAATAATTCGTTACGGAATTGTGTAGGATTTGAAATTTGCGCATAAGCATAGAAAGACAACGTGAGTCGCTGTTTTCCGGCATCATCAATCATAATGGCTCGCTCTTCTGCGCTTAATGTGTTGTACAGTTGCATGCTATAAACAGTTTAAGTTGAGAAAATAGTTGTGCAAAAATAGGGAAAAAGGGGCAAAGAAGCAAAGGTGCAAAGGTTTAAAGGCGCAAAGGTTCAGAGGTTCAGAGGTAGAAAAATTGTGAGGTTTAGTAAAAAATGTGATTTGCAATCGGATGCCTAGCCCAGATGGAAGGGAAAATCCTCGCCATTTTTTTTGGCGAGATTTGGAATGACAGCTGGAAATAGCTCCAAAAAAAACTATAAACGACACTTTAACTGATTTTTTGATGTGAATTTCTTATTTTTTATGAAACGAGATTTCAAAGTTTTAACTTTCAGCAACATAGTATGAAATTTAAATAGTTGCAGTATGAAAATCTCATTGGATAAAAAAATAATTATTGGGTTTGTATTTAATTTATTGGTCGTTATTGCTTCAGGGTTATTGTTCTTTTATAGACATTACCAACAACCAAGTAGGGCAATTGAAGCGATGTTAAATTGGGTAGAACCAATATTGTTTATGCTTTCAATCGTATTATTGATTATAGTATTTATCATTATTAGAGCACAATTACGGGCTAAAAACGTATCAATTGATGCGCTTTTGGAGAACAGACAACTGCTGCAATCGATTATTGACAATACTTCAAATCCAATATTTATTAAAAAAATTAATGGTGAATATTTACTAATTAACAAGCAATTTGAGGCGTTATTCAAAATTACAAATCAAGAAATTTTAGGAAAATCCGACTATGATTTTATGCCTAAAAATAGTGCTGATGCTTATGCAAATTCGGATTTTGAGGTTATGAAAGCCTTGCGAGAATTGAAGAGCGAAGAAACGATAGAGCAATCCGATGGGGCGCACACTTATATTGCGGTTAAATTTCCATTGTATGATATAAAAGGCAGAATTTATGCAATTTGTGGGATTTTTACGGATATTACCGAACGCAAAAAAACAGAGCAATCCTTATTGGCGGCGGATAAATTTTTCAATATGTCACTTGATATTTTAGCGATTGTTTCCAAAGATACTTTCATTAAAATTAATCCCGCAACCGTAGCTATTTTGGGTTATTCTGAACAGGAATTGTTAACACATAAGTTTTTCGATTATATGTTGCCCGAAGATCACGAAATTAGTCGAAAAGAAGTTGAAAAACTGCAAAAAGGAGTCTTGACCTTGAATTTTGAAAATCGATATATTTGTAAAAACGGGCAAATAAAAACCATTATTTGGTCGGTATTTCCAGAACTTTCCACAGGATTATTATATGCCGTTGGTCGGGACATTACAGAACATAAAGTGGAGGAAAAGGCATTGATTTCGGCAGAAAATTTCTTCAATATTTCATTTGATATGTTCGTAATTATTGAGGATGACAAATTTATAAAAGTAAATCCTGCTTTTGCAAGAATCCTTGGTTTTGACTCAAAAGAAGTCATCGACAAGTCATTTCAGGAGTTTACGCATCCCGATGATGTAGCCGCTTTCAAGGAAATTATAATAAAATTGCAATTACACGATTCCGTGATTAGCCATAGAATTAGAAATCTATGTAAAAACGGAAGTTATAAATGGATTGACTGGACAAGTACCATTGATCTTCAAACAGGAATTATTTATGCTGTTGCCAAAGATGTTTCCGAATTAATTCAAGTTGAAAATTCATTGAAAACGGCAAATTTATTTTTTGATTTGGCATTTGATATTTTGATGGTTGCCGATGAGGAGCATTTTATAAAAATTAATCCTACATTTTCCAAAACATTAGGGTACAATCAGGAGGATATGAATCGGATTAAATTTATCGATATTATCCATCCCGAAGATAAAAAGAGAACTCAGGAAATTATAAAAAAACATTTAGAAGGGGAGCCAATAATGAATTTTAGAGCCCGTTTTGTTTGCAAAGACGGCTCCTATAAATGGCTCGATTTGAATAGCAATGTAGATCTTTCGTGGCGAATTTTTTATTCTGTGGGAAGAGATGTTACCAAAATTGTTGAACTAGAAAACGAGCAAAAACGAGTGCTTAACGAACTCTATGAAAATGAAGAAAAATTGCGATTGGTCGTGGAAAACATCAGCGAAGGAATCATTGTAACCAATGCCAACAAAAAAATAATATTGGCAAATGACAAAGCAAATGAAATCTTTGGAATTGAAGACGATGAATTAATTACACCAGATTTCAATGCCTATTTTGAAATTTATTACCCCGATGGCGTTACTGTTTTTCCTTCTCAAAACCTACCCTTGGAAAGAGCTATGAAAGGCGAAGTGTCCGACGATTTAGAAGTTGTTTTGGTGGGTAGTGAAAACAATCTGAAAAGACGCGTTCTCATTAGTGGCAAGCCTTTAGTCGATCAAAATGAGAATGTTGTAGCTGCTGTTATCACCATTAAAGACATCAGCAAATACAAACAAATGGAGGAAGATTTGAAAGAAACAGAATTGAAGTACCGCCAGTTAATTGGGTTTACAAAAACTAATGAAAAACAAAAATAGTCTGCTAACTCCTCTAATTTATTATCGTACAAACACCATTAACGCACCCAATTTCGTTAGGAGGCAACGGAACAGAACAATCTGAAACTGCGTTGGTTTGGATATTTCTTAAATGATCCATTTCGTTGTATTCAGTGACCATAGTTTGTAGTTGCTGTAGGTTAATTGTATTAGAAAATACCAAATATTTTCTCGGTCCTCCACAAGGTTTTGAACCAAAAGCAATGTAATTACAGCCAAGATTTTCTGAGCAAGAAAACGAATTTATATAATTTTCTATCACTGTTTTTTTGGCTTCCAATTGTTCAAGAGTGATGCTGGAATCATCCTGTTTGGAAGTACAATTAATACTTAAAAGTATAAAACTAAATAATAAAATCTTAATAAGTGCTTTCATAATCACGCAGTTTAATTTATCAAATATAGGTAATATTATTTTACAGTTTACTTGATTGCTTGGTTATTTGTAGACGATTTATTTGAAATTCGAATGTCACTATCCTATAAAGTGTTGGATTTCAGAAATTTAATTTGGAGCGAATTGTATTTCTTTTTCAGGAGATGCAATTCCTGCTGTCCGCTATAGTCTTGCTTCGTTCCTCCGCAAGAGCTGCCGCTTCCATCAGGGCTAAAATTTTTTATTTTGTCGGGTTTAATCGGTTATTTGTTAATGCGGTCATTCGGGAAATCTGCGGAAATCCGTTTAATCCGTTAAATCAGTGGCAAGAAAAGTTGATTTGGTTATTTGTTGATTTGGTAATTCGGGAATGAGAAAAGTCACACCTCACAGTTTTTGGAAACCTATCGGGTGTCAATTATCATTATCATTTTTCATTTGAATACTGAAACAAGTTCAGCAAATTCAAATTCAATTTGACAAAATAGTATTTTTGGAAAATCTAAGAAGTCTAAAATCTAAGAAGTCTATTTTGACTGCCAAAAAAAAACCACATTCTTTACTGAAAAGGAATGTGGTTTTTTGACTTAAATTTGAATTAACAATATTCGTTGAAAGCGTCTTGCAAGTTTTCGGCGATTAATTCTGCTGGGCGACCTTCGATGTGATGACGCTCTAACATGTGCACCAATTCGCCGTTTTTGAACAAAGCCACGCTTGGCGATGAAGGTGGAAAAGGGAACATGTGTTTTCTTGCGGCATCAACGGCATCTTTGTCCACGCCTGCGAAAACTGTTATTAAATTGGTTGGTTTTTTAGCACCATCCAAACTCATTTTTACTCCTGGACGTGCGTTTCTGGCAGCACAACCACAAACAGAATTTACAACTACAAGCGTTGTTCCTTCTAGTTTTAATGCGTTTTCTACCGCTTCGGCACTGTGTAAATCTTGAAATCCAGCAGCTGTTAGTTCAGCTTGCATTGGAATTACCATTTCTTCTGGATACATAATTATTATGATTTTAGATTGTTGATTTCTGAATTTAGATTGTAAAATCTGATTGCAAAGTTACAAAGTTTCAATGCAACAAATAAATTTGAATTATAAAGTTTTGTTATAATGTGATAGCCGCTATTTAGATTTGAAAATTACTCTGAATAAAGCGTTTAAAAACAAGCGTTTTGGACATTTCAAAATCACTTGAATGTCTTCTTTTAGAGAAGTTTCCTCGTCTAAAAATTTGAAAATTAGTTTTGGATTTCCTTTTTTGAATAATGCAGAGAAAATGGAAGCGCCTAATTCGTTTTTTCGGTGTAAAATGTCCAATAATAGTAAATCATAAAACCAAAATTTACTCATTTTATGAAACTGTCGGAAGTCGGATTGGGTTTCTAAAAAGCGAACCAATTGTGTTGATTTTTTATCAGCATTTTTGAAGGTATATCCCGTGCTTGCTTTTGTCCATCCTCCAGCGGAGCCAATATTTAAAAGGCGCACTGTATTGTTTTTCCAAAATGGAAAACACGTCATCGGAATGCTTCCTCGTTCTTTTTCGATGATTTTATAGTTTGTAATTCCTAATTTTTGAATGTAGTTTTCAATCTCTAATTCGTATTCTGCTGTTTCTAAATGTTGGTGTGAAAACAAAGTATATTCCAACAAAGCTTCCGTTTTGGAAGTCGGTAAAACATACATAAACCGAGTATTTCCTTTTTGCTCAACTGAAAAATCCATAAAAGTGGCTTGTTCGTCATTGAAAACTTCTTGTTCAGATTCTATAAACCAACCAATAAAATGCTGTTGCAAAAGCGGATATTGATTTTGATTTTCAACTTCATACGGATCGAGAATGCTATTGAATAATTGGTCGCAAGTATAGGAATCAGTTTCTGTTTGAAGTGTTATTTGATTTTCAGATTCTTCATAATCAACTACTTTTTGATTTACAAAAGTGATATTTTCTTGTTTTGAAATGACATCAAAAACAAAATTATAAAAGTCTAATCCTCGAATTTGATTGTATTTGTAAGGATTTAAATTAATGTCAATTTTAAAATCTTGATTGGAAAACAAAGCCGAATTCCATTTTTTATGAATTATAGTTTCCCAATTTTCATTGTTTTCAGACCAAAAACACCAGGTTCTGTCGTTGGCTTTTTTAGAATTTTCATCCAATAATAAAATTGATTTATCAGAAAATTTTCCAGATTGAACCATTTTATATACCGTCATTAAAGCCGATAATCCTGAGCCTGCAAAAATATAGTTGAAGTGTAGCATTTATATTCGAAATGAAAATCCAAAAGCAAAATAATTTTTGGGAACATTTTTTGTAATTCCAAAACCCGAGGACAAATCTAACATAAAATTATCGTTTATCAAATAGGTTATTCCCCCATCAAAATTATGATTGGCTTTGTCTTTTTGAGGCGCAAAACCAAATAATTCAATATAAGATCCTAATTTTTTTGTTATTGAATATCCTGTTGTTAAAGTATAAATAAAAGTGGGTTCAGCAGAAAATCCGTCCCATTCGGCACCCAAATTATAACTTAAAGAAAATTTATTTGACAACGTGTGCTGCATTACAAATCTAAATTCAGGTGCATAAAAATCAGTTTTGTATTTTGCGGAAGCAGCATTTGGCAGACCAATATGTGCAATAAAAGATGTTTTAGGAACAATGCCTTTTTCTTCGGCCAATTTTACTTTAAAACCTAAATATATAGGCACTAAACCATCTTGTGTATTGTCGCCAATTTTTTCTGATATAAATTCGGTGATTAATCTCAACTCAAAATTCTCATTGACACCATATTTCCATAAAACAGTTGGTAAAGTATTGGTTTTGCTGATTTCATCATTTTTCTGAAAAGTAAATCCAGTTTCTACTTGAAACATTCCTCTTGGAACAATTGCTGGTGTTTCAGTTTGATCGGGTCTGTCCGCTTGAATTGGTTCATTTATTTGTGCATTCCCAAGGATTGTTTGTAAAAACAAAAAGAATAATAATTTAAGTTTCATAAAATCATTTTTAGACAAAGCTAAAAAAAAGTTTTGATAATAAAAAATATTATTTACTTTTGTAAGACAAAAATTTTAAAATGACAATTTCAGAAGAAAATTACATCAAAGTAATCTATCATTTATCATTAGTTTCTCCGAAAGGTGTGAATACGAATTCAATTGCCGCAATGTTAGTTTCCAAGGCTTCATCAGTAACCGATATGCTAAAAAAACTTTCAGAGAAAAACCTAGTTTCTTATCAAAAATATCAAGGGGTAACATTGACAGACGCGGGTTTTCACTCTGCAAAAATGATTGTTAGAAAACACCGATTATGGGAAGTTTTTTTGGTTGACAAATTAAATTTCTCTTGGGATGAAGTTCACGAAATTGCTGAAGAATTAGAACATATAAAATCTGAAAAATTAATTATTAAGTTAGATGAATATCTTGGTTTTCCATCATTTGATCCTCACGGCGACCCTATTCCAAATGCAAATGGTGAAATTCAAAAAATAGACAAATTATTATTATCAGAGGCTGTATTCAATCAAAATTATATATGTGTCGGAGTTAAAAATTCATCCGTCGAGTTTTTACAATATTTAGATAAAAAAAATATATTTTTAGGTGCTCCAATTAAGGTTATTTCCTCCGAAAAGTTTGATCAATCATTGACAATTAATTTGAATTCCGAGACTATTTCCATATCTAATAAAATAGCAGAAAATTTATATATTAAATTACAATAAATTATGGGCAAATCACTTGAAGAAGTTAACCAATCGGTGTCAACGCAAAATAAAAAAACAGGATTTAGAAAAATTCTTGCTTTTTTTGGACCTGCATATTTGATAAGTGTGGGTTATATGGATCCCGGAAATTGGGCAACTGACATTGCTGGCGGAAGTCAATTTGGTTATGCTTTGCTGTGGGTTTTGTTGATGAGCAATATGATGGCATTGTTGTTGCAAAGTTTGAGCGCTCGTTTGGGAATCGTTACGCAGCGGGATTTGGCACAAGCTTCCAGAGAAACTTATTCGCCGTTTGTGAATTATATTCTGTATTTTTTAGCCGAAATTGCTATTGCCGCTTGTGATTTGGCAGAGGTTTTAGGAATGGCAATTGGGATTAATTTATTATTTGATATTCCTTTAATTCAAGGAGTTTTAATTACCGTTTTAGATACTTTTTTATTACTATTTCTAATCAATAAGGGCATTCGAAAAATGGAAGCTTTTGTGATTGTTTTGGTTGTAATAATAGGGATTTCATTTATTTTCGAAATGTTTTTTGCCCAACCCGAAATGGGGAAAGTAATTTATGGATTAATTCCGTCAATGCCCAATTCTGCTGCATTATATATTGCAATCGGAATCATTGGCGCAACCGTAATGCCTCACAATTTATACTTGCATTCTTCCTTAGTTCAAACCCGAAAATTTGAAAGAACAACAGAAGGAATCAAGCAAGCTTTGAAATATAATTTTATAGATTCTACCATTGCATTGAACTTGGCTTTCTTTGTAAATGCCGCCATTTTAATATTAGCAGCAGCTACGTTTTATAAAAATGGAATGTACGAAGTTGCAGAAATTCAAGATGCGTATCGGTTTTTAGAACCAATATTAGGAAGTAAATATGCCCCAATATTATTTGCAGTTGCGTTGATTGCAGCGGGTCAAAGTTCCACAATTACGGGAACTTTAGCGGGTCAAATTGTGATGGAAGGCTATTTGAATTTACGTATTCAGCCTTGGGTTCGCAGAATAATTACGCGTTTAATTGCAATTGTTCCTGCCGTAATTGTAATCACGGTTTTTGGCGAAGGCATTACAGGAAAATTATTGATTTTGAGTCAGGTAATATTGAGTTTACAATTGGGTTTTGCTATTATTCCATTGATTCATTTTGTGAGTGATAAATCAAAAATGAAGGGATTTCACATTGGTAAAACGACTCAAATTGTTTCTTGGTTGGTTGCGATTGTTATAGTTTCATTGAATATAAAATTGGTTTTTGATGAAATTAATGGTTGGTTGACCTCGTCTGAAAATCCAACTTTATTGTGGTTAACAGTTGTTCCATTAGCATTTGGATTCTTGATTTTGTTGCTTTATATCGTTTTTAGACCGTTGATTTCAAAAACTAAAATATCCATCGAAAATCATTCACCTCATAATTTGAAATTGCAATTTTCTAAATCCGAAAATTATTCGAGAAAAAATATTGCCGTAGCTGTTGATTTTTCAAGTGCAGATGAAGCCGCTTTGAACAATGCTTTTCAATTAGGTGGAACAGAAGCAAAATACACATTAATTCACGTTGTTGAAACTGTTGGCGCGATGATTTATGGCGAAAATATTGACGACCACGAAACGTTAATTGACGAAAAATTATTGGAAGAATACAAGGAATTATTATTCGAAAAAGGATTTAACGTCGAAGTTAAATTGGGCTTTGGAAAACCAGATTCTGTAATTCCAGCAATATTAAACGATGGGAATTTTGATATTTTGGTAATGGGAACCCACGGTCATACAGGTTTTAAAGACATTCTGTTTGGAACTACCGTTGACAAATTACGCCATAATATTGGCATTCCATTATTGATTGTAAAAAATTAAATTGGAAATACAATTCTTTCAATTGTCCAATACAAAGCAACGCAAGCAATGATTGTGCAAATTGGATAAACGATTCTTTCTTTATACCAAATATTATTGCTAAACCATTTGCTAATTAAAAAATAAGCGGCTAAAATAATCGTGATTTGTCCGAGTTCAACCCCAATATTGAAAGACAAAAGGGACGATAAAAACTGATTTTTTGGCAATCCAATTTCTTTCAAAGCATTCGCAAATCCTAAGCCGTGAATTAATCCAAATCCGAAAATCAATGCTATTCGCCAAGGATTTATTTTGTCGTGAACGATGTTTTCAATAGCTGTAAAAAGGATTGATATTGCAATCAATGGTTCGACGATATTTGCATTTGGAATTATAAATCCAGATGCGGCTATTCCTAAAGATAAACTGTGCGCAAAAGTAAAAACCGAGCATTGAATAATTACCGTTTTTATATTGGAACTCAAAAAAAACAGCGTCAAAATAAATAGAATATGATCAAAACCTAAAGGGATAACGTGCGTAAAACCAAGTTGAAAATAGGTGCTTATAGTTTCAAAATAAGACATTTATTCTTTTATAAGTTTTACTGTTGATGTCTCCTTATCACTAATTTTCAAGAAGTATATTCCATTTGACAATGCTGAAAAATCTTGACTTTGAATTAATTTCCCTTGATAAATGAGTTGTCCAAGATTAGAATAGAGTTCATAATTTTCATTTCCTGTATAGAATTTCAAATTGACTTTTGAATGAAAAGGATTTGGAAACACCTTATTTTCATTGGCTTCAAGCCCATTATCATTTACTGATAGTGCATTACAATATTGAGGGCCGCCAACTAAAGTTGTCATTTGATTGCATAAATAACTGTAGTTGGTGCTTTGTGTGGTTGTTAACGTTCCCAAAAGTAAATTTTGATTTATCGTTTCTGTTGGATTCGTAGTTAAATCGAAGAATTTTTCTGAACCATCATCAAATTTCATCAATTTATACCCTGTATTTCTCATTGCTTTTCCATCTCCGGATGTAGGAGTATCTTTGAAAACTTCAGTAAATGCCCATGGTCTAACGGATGTTGCCGTATTTAATAATATAGGCATTAGGCTTTTTGAATCTACTGGTTTATTTGAAGGTATTTGCGATTGCCAGTCAGAATATCCAAATAATTCTAATGCTGTTGCAAATAAATCGACGGTGTTTACAAGCGCATCGCTACTTCTGTTTGGATTGACTATTGTTGGTCCTGAAATAATAAAAGGCACACTTACGCCTTTCTGATAAATGCTCCCTTTTGCACTTCCAGAACCTTGATTAATTGCAGGATCATCGCCATTGTCCCCGATAAAAACGATGTCTGTATTTGCCCATTTTCCACTGCTTTGTAAATAATCAAATAAACGACCAAGTTCATGATCCATAGCTTGAACCATTGCTTTATAATATTTTTTTGGATTGGCTGAAATATCTGCTGCTGTTCCACTCAAAGTGGTATCCGAATATAGTCCCGTTGGTGGCAAATGAAATGGGCTGTGTGGCGCGTTGAATGCCATCCAAAGAAAGAACGGTTTTGTTGTTGGCTGAGCGGTAATCCAAGAAATAGAATTGTTTACAACCTCAGTTGTAGCATAATTTGTATTGGTAGAGGCAACTCCGTTTGTGATTTTTTGCCAATTCAAATAATCTGGAATTCCTCCCGACAAACTTCCTTCATAATGATTGAAACCCATTAAATTTGGATTACTATAATTTGCAACTGAGGGCAATTGTAAATGCCATTTTCCTATTAATGCTGTAGAAATTCCATCTGGAGAATACATATTTAATAATTGTGGAATAGTAATTTCATTTGTATTCAAAACAGCTAAAGTTCCCCCTCCAATTGCATTTCCAACCCCTGTTCTAAAGCTATACCTCCCTGTCATCATTCCAGCGCGAGTAGGCGAGCAAACTGGATTTGACCATGCATTTTTAAATCGAACTCCTCTGCTTAACAAACGCCTAACATTTGGCATTGCAATGGTGTCTAGAATGGGGTTGTACTGTGTATAATTGGAATAAAACCCGCAATAATCAGCTCCAATATCATCAGCGATAACAAAAATAACATTGTGTTGTTGCGCAAAATTCGAATGACTAATTACGAAGACCAATAGTATTGTGAATATTTTTTTCATTATTTTTTCTTTAAGATTTTAAAGGCATTCTTCTGATTTCCATTGATTACGGTTAAATAGTAGACTCCCTCCGAAATCCCCTCAGTGTTTAATAAATATTCGTTAGAATTGACCACAATTTCCCTGTTTACAACTACTTTTCCCATTGCATCGGCTATTTCAATTTTTGCTGAAGACGTGTAGCTTGGAAATGAAATTAAAACAAAATCTGAAGTTGGATTTGGATGTATTTTAATTGAAGCATCTAGCGTTTCTTGTTTCACAGACAAGGTGGGATTTCCTCTTACGCAAAGAACATAATTTGAATTTGTTTTTGAATCATAGGTTGTAATTCCAAATTGAGTGTTCCAATACCAAGCACTTGAAGTTTGATTTGGCAATGTTGTTGACGACCAATAATTATGAACTCCTACATTTGAAAAATAAGGAGCAAAAACGGACGGATTTGTTGCTAATTCATTGTTTATCGATTGCAATTCCTTGATGTTCGGCAATCGCCAATCTGATGAAGATCCTATTGTTAATGCTTCGGCATAAGTCAAAGCTTGTTCCCAAGTCAATGCCGCTGTATTTGGAATTTTTTGCCAAACTAACCGCGTTAGATTATCAGTTATTGTATCTCCATTATCAGAAAAATGATTGGTAATTGTTGTTGGAGTGTTTGTGTTTCGAACCGCCCTAGCGTGAAATCTTTTTATTCCGCCAGCACTTATGGTTTCTGCTTTTGGATGATTTCCAATTCCGCCGCCTGAATTGGTACACCAAACTTTTGTGGTAGAATTATTTTCAAAAACACTTGTCCACCAATATTCTGCTGTGGTCAAAGTAAAATAGGTTGTGTTAATTGCAGGATTAGAATTTTGATGGTTTATAATACTGAACGATTCTATCGGTGTTGGCAATCGCCAGTCTGAAAAACCTCCCAAAACCAAATTATCACAATATGTAATAGCGTTTTCAATGGTCATTTCGCCACCGTCAACTTGTTGCCACATCAATCCCGTTACATTATCTGTAATTGTACCGTTATTATTATTAGTAAATGAAGGCGTGTTTATCAAATAATCTTGGTCTTCGCCAAAAGTTGTAGTGTAACTTTGAGTTTGTCCGGTATCGGGTAATAGTTGTATTGTTTTAGAAACACTTTGTCCAAAAAACAAAGTAGAATTTATAATAATGATTCCGAAAAGCAGTCTTTTTTTCATACTTATTTAACGATTACTTTCTTACTTACAACGGAATTAGAAAACTGGATTTTAACAAAATAGGTTCCTTTTGAAACATTGTTGATATTTAAACTTGGAGTAAACTTTGATGTTTTGGACACTAAACGTCCTTTTAAATCATAAATAGAAATAGTTTGAACATCGTTTTCTAAAAATGCATTTCCTACATTTATTTGTAAAATATCACTAGCAGGATTTGGAAAAATTGTAATATTTTTTTCAATTGAAATGAAATTTTCAGCAGCTAAATTCGGAACAGTACATTGTGCTGAACCATTATAATTAGTTGATGTTGTTCCCGATGGCGTTACATATTGAAACGTATAAACTCCTGCTGCAGTCGCCGTATAATTTGTTGCATAACCCGAAACTCCATTCAAAGTATAGGCGGTATTAAAACCGTTATTTGCATTAGCAACGCAAGAAGTAATTAATGCACCTCCCAATGGAGTCCAATTTTCAGTTCTAACTGGATTTCCTTGTGGTTGTGGAATAATTTGTAAATTGGCATCTTCAGTTACAGCTCCCACCATATTTCCAATCATATAAGGTGCGGTTGTTGTCCCGTGATAATGGTAAACACCATTTGTACCATAATGGCCGTGATTGGCATCAAGTGCTGACATTGCTGATCCATTTGCCTCTAAATTTCCATAAACTGCATAACCGTCAAGCCCAAAAGCAATTGGCAATGTTGCAGCTGCTTGTCCTAATGTTATCAAATGCAAAGGCGCAATGTGATAATGATAATCGTCACCTCTTCCACAATGTCCTCCATAAGTATCGAGCTGACCGTCAGTAAAACTATCAGCACCAGTGTTCGTGTGATAATTAAAAATGGGTACGCCATTTACCGCCATTGCAATAGCACCTTTCAAAAAATGAGCACTTGAAACCGGTACAGGAGTTGCTGCTATAACTGGATTCAATGGAATGGTCCAATGACTCGTATTGATATAACATTTTGATGTTGGAACTTGTTGTTGCCATCCCGTGCTTGAAATTCCAACCATCATCGTATGATTTGGAATTCCCGTTGAATTGACATAGAAATAATTATCGTCAGAAGTGGTGCTAACCGTTGATGAAAACTGTGCAAAAGCAGAAGTTAAAAAAGCTGGATCTGTTGTAGAAAGTGCTTTTTTAGTAAAACTGTACAACGAAATTACTATCCCAAGAAACAAAACGGGGTATAAATATTTTAATTTTTTTCTGTCGGAGATCGTGTAAATATAATATCCAAAAGCGAGTAACGAAAATAGGATTATCCAAAATTTGTAATCAAAAACGCTTTGAATTTCAGCTTTTTTTTGTTGTACAATGGTATTTAAATTTTTAACCGATTCAACTTTTTTCATTACAAATGCCTGATCTTCCTTTGATAAATCAGTCAAAGAAAATTTTGAAATGGTATTATTGGCATCTTCAATAAAAACATTTTCGTTTTTAAACATCATAAATGTTCCATCAATAAATTTATGTTCTTTTTGAATCGACCAATGTCTTAAAACAATTTTGTCATAATTGACTGTATGTGAAAACACAAAATTGCTTGCAAAGCAGATTAACAGCAGGGTGATTTTTTTCATTTTATTGATTTTATATTTAGACGATAAAAAATTAATATTCTTGTATTTTTTATAATATTAATCTTTTAAAAAATCTTTTTATTTAAACTGGACATACAAATAAAACTTGCAGTATTAGTTAAGCGACATTTATAAATTATTTTCCTGTTTCCAGAATTCTTCAATTGTTTTCTAATTTGGAGCGAATTGTCTTTCATTTTCAGGAGATGCAATTCCTGCTGTCCGCTATAGTCTTGCTCCGTTCCTCCACAAGAGCTACCGCTTCCATCAGGGCTACATTTTTTTTATTTGATTTTTTTGTTATTAGGTTATTTGAAAAATCTGTGGAAATCAGTTTAATCCGTTTAATCAGTGACCAGAAATCCTATCCCCTGCCTGTCATTGCGAGGAACGAAGCAATCTAAGGGAAAGGGTGCCAAAGTGGGAATGTAAAAACCCTATCCCCGACCCTTTCCGAGGGAAAGGGAGACGAAACGGGGAGGTGTTAATGGATAATTGTTTTTATGGGAAGAGTTTATTTGTTTATGCGGTTATTTGTTTATTTGGGAAATCCGTTTAATCCATTTAATCCGTTTAAATCAGTGGCGAAAAAAGGTTAATTTGGTTAATCGTTGATTTGGTTATTCGGCAGTGGGAAAAGTTGTTGTTTGCACCTTACCGATTTTGGAAAACTGTCAGGTGTAAATTATCATTTTTCGTTTGGATGCTGAAACAAGTTCAGCAAATTCAAATTCAGCAAATTCAAGTTCAGTAAATTCAAGTTCAGTATGACAAAACGGTGTTTTGGGAAATCTAAGAAGTCTAAAATCTAAGAAGTCTAAAATCTAAAAATCTAAGTTGTCTGTTTCGCGTGAGGGACTGAAGCGGAAATCCTTTGTGGAACGAAGTGGAGCAAAGATTGCAGCGGAATGCCCGACCGAGTTTAGTACTTGCTTCAATCTTAGCAATGACGTTCTAAACGAGGGCACGCCCAAATGAAAAATCCGCTCATTGCTGAACGGATTTGGTAAATATATAAGAAGGTTTATTTGCTTAATTCGACGAAATATTTGTAGAATAACGGGATGGTTTCGATGCCTTTTAGGTAGTTGAAAATTCCGAAATGTTCGTTTGGCGAGTGAATTGCGTCGCTGTCGAGGCCAAATCCCATAAGGATTGTTTTGCTTTTTAGCTCTTTTTCGAAAAGTGCCACAATTGGGATGCTTCCGCCAGAACGTACTGGAATTGCGGGAACGCCAAAGGTTTCTGTGTAGGCCATATTTGCGGCTTTGTAGCCAATGCTGTCTGTGGGTGTGACATAGCCTTGACCGCCGTGATGCGGTGTGACTTTTACGGTTACGCCAGCAGGGGCAATGCTTGTGAAGTGTTTTGTGAATAATTCGGTGATGGTTTCCCAGTCTTGATTTGGCACTAATCGCATTGAAATTTTGGCAAAAGCCTTGCTTGCAATTACGGTTTTTGCACCTTCGCCAGTGTAGCCGCCCCAAATTCCGTTGACGTCTAATGTTGGTCGGATGGAGTTTCTTTCGTTGGTTACATAGCCTTTTTCGCCATAGATGTCGTTGAGGTTTAGTGCTTTTTTGTAATTTTCTAAACTGAAGGGTGCTTTTGCCATTTCGGCACGTTCTTCAAGCGATAATTCTTCGACATTATCATAGAAACCAGGAATAGTTATGTGATTGTTTTCGTCGTGAAGTGATGCAATCATTTTGGCAAGCACATTGATTGGATTGGCAACTGCGCCGCCATATAAACCTGAATGTAAGTCGCGATTTGGACCTGTAACTTCTACTTCTACATAGCTTAAACCTCGTAAACCTGTGGTGATTGAGGGTTGTTGGTTGGAAATCATTCCCGTATCGGAAATCAGAATTACGTCGCATTTTAGTTTTTCTTGGTTGCGTTCTACAAACCAACTCAAACTTTTAGAACCCACTTCTTCTTCACCTTCAATCATAAATTTTACGTTGCACGGTAAATTTTTACTGGCAATCATGTATTCAAATGCTTTGACGTGCATGTACATTTGTCCTTTGTCGTCGCAGGCTCCACGTGCAAAAATAGCACCTTCGGGATGAATTTCGGTAGTTTTAATTACGGGTTCAAAAGGTGGGGAAGTCCATAATTCCATTGGGTCTGGCGGTTGTACGTCGTAATGTCCATAGACAAGAACCGTAGGAAGATTTTTATCGATTATGTGTTCTCCAAAAACAATTGGATAACCGGGAGTATCGCAAATTTCTACAAAGTTGCAGCCTGCTTTTTCTAGGCTTTCTTTTACGGCATCGGCTGTATTGATAACGTCTTGAGAATAAGCAGCATCGGCACTTACAGATGGGATTTTTAATAATTCGATTAACTCGTTTATGAATCGAGTCTTGTTTTCTTGAACATACGCTTTTATTGTATTCATAATATAGTAGTTTTTTAGAAGTTCAAAAATACGAAAAAGAGTTTGAAAATTTTTATTATTTATGGGTCATAATTTATATTTAGTTGTATATTTGCACTCACAATTTTGCGGATATGGTGAAATTGGTAGACATGCCAGACTTAGGATCTGGTGCCGCAAGGCGTGTAGGTTCGAGTCCTATTATCCGCACTTTTAAAACCCTAAAATCTTGTAAATTAAGATTTTAGGGTTTTTTATTTTTTTAATTTTAAAATTAATACTTTGAGTGTTAATTTTTACTATTTCTTAACACAGAATAAGTTGAATTAAAAGTAATTAAATAAACATTAGATTAATTAAACTTGAGCTAGAATAATTAAAAAGCTAAGGCTCAAAAACGATATTTCTGAGCCTTAGCTTTTAATTTTTAGTACACTATAAATCTCTTACGAAGCTATTTCCAAGCGTTTCAATAAGTTTTTACTCAATGTATGTTCTGCATATTCTCGGTCAATTTCCAATGTTTTTTCATCGGAACTTGGCAAATCATACATCGCATCGGTAAGAATGGCTTCGCACAAAGAACGCAATCCACGAGCACCCAATTTATATTCTAATGCCTTGTCCACAACAAAATCCAATGCTTCTTCTGTAATTGAAAAGGCAACTTCGTCCATCAAAAACAACTTTTGATATTGTTTGATTAAGGCGTTTTTAGGTTCTGTTAATATGGCGCGCAACGTTTCTCTATCCAAAGGATCCATGTGGGTTAGCACTGGCAAACGACCAATAATTTCAGGAATCAATCCAAAATCTTTGATGTCTTTTGGAATAATATATTGCAATAAATTGTCTTTGTTGATATTGTCGGCATTTTTAGAAGTACTGTATCCCATCGCTTGACGGTTCAGTCTTTTAGAAATTATTCTTTCAATTCCATCAAAAGCACCACCAGCAATGAACAGAATATTCTGGGTATTTACTTCTACAAATTTCTGATCCGGGTGTTTTCTACCTCCTTTTGGCGGCACATTTACAACCGTTCCTTCTAACAATTTCAATAATGCTTGTTGCACTCCTTCTCCAGAAACATCACGAGTTATTGATGGATTATCGCCTTTACGGGCAATTTTATCAATTTCGTCAATGAATACAATTCCTCTTTCGGCTTTGGCAACATCATAATCGGCAGCTTGAAGCAAACGCGTCAAAATACTTTCAACATCTTCCCCAACATATCCCGCTTCTGTTAAAACCGTAGCATCAACAATTGCTAAGGGAACGTCTAACATTTTTGCTATGGTTTTTGCCACCAATGTTTTTCCAGTTCCTGTTTGACCAACCATAATAATATTGGACTTTTCAATCTCAACCTCATCGTCTAATTCTTGTTGTATCAATCGTTTGTAGTGATTGTAAACCGCAACTGCCATTACTTTTTTGGTTTGGTCTTGCCCGATAACATATTTATCAAGGAAGGCTCTGATTTCTTTTGGTTTTTTAAGAATTAAATCCCCAACTACTTTAGAACTTCCACTAGATTTTATTTCTTCTACAACAATTCCGTGCGCTTGTTCAATGCATTTATCGCAAATATGGGCATCTATACCCGCTATTAACAAATTGGTTTCTGGTTTTTTTCTTCCACAGAAAGAACATTCTAATTTTTGTTTTGCCATTTTTTTTAAGTAGCAAAGTAGCAAAGGTTCAAAGTAGCAAAGGCAGAAACTCTGAACCCTTGAACCTTTGAACCTTTGAACTTTATATTTATCTTCTCAATACTTCGTCAATCATTCCGTATGTTTTGGCTTCGTCTGCAATCATCCAATAATCACGTTCTGAATCCAAGTGCACTTTCTCGAAAGTTTGTCCTGAATGCTTAGAAATTATTTGGTACAATTCATCTTTCAATTTCAACATTTCACGTAAGTTGATTTCCATATCTGTTGCAACTCCTTGCGCTCCGCCAGACGGTTGGTGAATCATAACTCTTGAATGTGGCAACGCCGAACGTTTTCCCGCAGCTCCTGCACACAATAAAACAGCTCCCATTGAAGCAGCCATTCCTGTGCAAATTGTTGCTACATCAGGTTTGATATATTGCATCGTGTCGTAAATTCCCAAACCTGCGTAAACGCTTCCGCCTGGAGAATTGATGTAAATTTGAATGTCTTTTGACGCGTCAGCACTTTCTAAAAACAACAATTGCGCCTGAACAATATTTGCAATTTGGTCGTCAATTCCTGTTCCTAAAAATATAATCCTGTCCATCATTAATCTCGAAAATACGTCCAATTGAGAGATATTTAATTGACGTTCTTCGATGATATATGGAGTCATTCCCTTTGGAGTCATTGCGTTTACGATTTTATCGTAATACAAATTATTCACTCCTTGGTGTTTTATAGCAAATTTTTTGAATTGCTTCGCCTGTTCGAGCGCAGCTTTCGGGTCTTTACCGTAGTTCATTTTTATTTAATTTAAAAGTTTGAAAATTCCTTGAAATTGATGCAAAGCATAAAATAAAAGAGCGCCAAAAATATTTTTTTGACACTCAAATATAAGAATTTTTATTTGAATTTCATATAAGAGCAACTGCTTTTAATGCTATTCTTTTATAGTTCCTGTGGGTTTATTCGCCGTATGAAGCTGCGATAAATTCAGGATATGTAACTTCTTTTACCGTTGCATTTGCTTTTTCTTTGAATAAAAGCAACAATTTATCGCCTACAACTTGGTCAGAAAGTTTTTTAACTTCCTCTTGATTTGATAAAACTCTCGCTACAATTCCTTGAACTTCTTCATCTGTAGGATTAGTTTGACCAAATTGAGCCATTTGTTGTCTGATTGATTTTGCTGTAAATGCTTTTAAATCTTCAAATGTAACTTGGATATTTGCTTGAGACAAGGCTCTTCCTTCGATTAATTGGTAACGCAATCCCTTTTCAGATCTTGCATATTCCACTTCTGCTTCTTCTGGTGAAAGATTTTTCTCACCAACTGTTTGCAACCATCTTTTTAAGAAGGCATCTGGCAAATCGAATTTTGTGTTTTCAACCAAGAAATCAGTAACATCTGCCATCAATTTTTGGTCTGCTTGTTGTGCAAATTGAATTTCAGCATCTTCTTTGATTTTTGCTTTCAACTCCTCTAATGTAGCAACATTTCCAGGTCCAAAAAGTTTATCAAACAACTCTTGATTCAATTCTGCTAATTCTGTTCCGTTGATTTTTTCGATTGTGAAGTCCACATCAACAGCCAAACCGTGAACATCATCGTGGCTTACTTTCAAAACGTCCATCAACTGATGATCGTCATCAAATAATCCTTTTGTATTTACTGTAACCACATCGCCCACTTTTTTACCAATGAATTTTGCACCCGTTTCTTTATCTTTAAATAAAGTTGTTGTAATTGTAGATGGCGCATTGATTTCCATTTCAGTATTGGTGAAAGTTCCAGAAATATCAAAACTTTCTTCAACAACCGTTTGAGGTGTTGGTGTTCCAAATTGTTTCTGAATACGAACAACTTGCTCGTCAATCATTTTGTCATCGGCTGTAACGATATATTTTACGATGTCGTTTTTAGCTTCTAAATCCAAATCAAAACTTGGAACTAAACCAATTTCATATTCAAATACCATTTCTTCGTCATCCCAAGAAAAGGCTGGATTTTCTTTTGCCAAAGGTGTTCCTAGAAGATTCAAACGTTCTGATTGAATGTATCTTTCTAATGCCAAAGCCACAACTTTATCAACTTCTTCGATTTTAATTGCTCTTCCGTATTGTTTTTCAACTAAATCTTTAGGCACAGCGCCTTTTCTAAAACCTTTAACGGTAGCCAAAGGCATTTTTTCATTTATTCTTTTTTGCACCTGACCTTTGTAATCCATATGAACTACTGTCATCACAATCACTTCATTTACAGCGTTTATTGCTACTCTTTTGATATCCATTTTCTTTCTTTTTTACATACTAAATTTGGGTTGCAAAATTATAAAATTTTTGCAACCCAAACAAGTTTTTAAGACATTGAATTTTAGGGGTTTTTTTATATAAAATATCACTCGATTTTACTTCTCCTCTTTTGAAAAACCGTACATAATTGATTGCAAAATTGAAAGTACAATACTAAAAAGCAAAGCTGTCCAAAAAGAATCTACGCTAAAACCACCAACTATTTGTGTACATAATAAAATGAGAATCGCATTTATTACTAATAGAAACAATCCTAAGGTGAAAATTGTTACGGGAAGTGTAAATAAGATTAAGATTGGTTTTACAAATATATTTAATAGCCCTAAAACTATTGCAACTATTATAGAAGTTGAAAAATTTGCTACGTGAACGCCTTTCATAAAATGAGCAATTAGCATCACTAATACTGCAGTAATCAGTATTCTAAAAAGTATTTTCATAGTTCAAATGGATTTAAACGTTATATAAATTTATGAAATAAAATTGATTAAAAGTCTTTTTTCAAAAATTTCAATGTCAATTCTAAAAATTCTTGCGGTTTTTCGGCGTGAAGCCAATGCCCAACATTTGGTATTGTGTGGAATTCTACGTTTGGGAAATGCTGTTTTATAGCATCAAAATCAGAATCTAAAATGTAATTTGAATTGCCGCCTCGTACAAATAATGTTGGATTTTCAAATCGTGCGTCTTCTGGAAGTGAAGTTCCTACTTGGTCGATTTGGTTATTGAAAACCGCCAAATTAAAACGAAATGCCAATTGTCCGGGTTCAACCCAATACAAACTTTTTAATAGAAATTGGCGGGTACCAAAATCTGAAATATATTTTGATAGGATTTCCTCGACTTCTCCCCTACTTGGTTTTATTGAAAAATCTACTGCGTTCAAACCTTCCAAAATAGTTTGATGGTGTTGCGGATAAAATTTTGAACCGATGTCTGCAACTATTAATTTGTTGACCAATTCCGGATATTTTGTTGCCAAAAGCATCGCAACTTTTCCACCCATTGAATGTCCGATGCAATCAATTTTTTCCAAATTATTGGCTTTGCAATAGTCTAAAACATCTTGAACCATCACTTCATAATTGAAAATTTCAGAGTGAAAACTTCGTCCGTGGTTGCGTAAATCCAATAAATGAACTTGGAATCCTTCTTGAGCGAATTGCGTTCCAAGGGTTTTCCAATTGTCTGCCATTCCAAGAAATCCGTGGAGAATTAAAAGCGATTTAACCCCCGAAGTGGGAACTGAAACCGGCGGCATAATAATGCTATTTAATATTGTTGTTGCCATTTTTTAAAATTCAATTTTGAAACGAAATTATCATATTTGTTCGGATTTGCGTGAGGGACGGAAGTGGAAATCCCACGCTTTTGGGCGTGGATTGTAGCGGACTGCCCGACCCTTGTGGTCACGCCCAAATTATTATTTTAATTTTTGCAAATACATATTTACAACGTTGTCCAAACCGAGATATAGCGCTTCGCAAATTAAGGCGTGACCGATGGAAACTTCGAGTAAATTGGGGATGTTTTGCTTAAAAAAGAGAATGTTTTCCAAACTCAAATCGTGTCCTGCATTGATTCCTAATTGTAATTCGTTAGCCAAATTTGCAGCGGCAACATAAGGAGCGATTCCGTTTTTATTTCCCAAACCGTATTCGTGGGCAAAACTTTCGGTATATAATTCGATTCTTTCGGTTCCAATAATTGAGGCTCCTTGAATCATTTCCAAAGTTGGATCGACAAAAATAGAGGTTCTGATTCCGTTTCTTTGAAATTCTTGCACGATTTCCGTTAGAAAATCCTTGTGTTTTATGGTATTCCAACCCGCACTTGACGTAATTGCATCGTCGGCATCGGGAACCAAAGTTACCTGCGTTGGTTTTATTTGCAATACTAAATCGATGAAATTTCGCTCTGGATTTCCTTCGATATTGTATTCTGTGTAAACAATTTCTTTCAAATCGCGGGCATCTTGGTAGCGAATATGACGTTCATCTGGACGCGGATGAATTGTAATTCCTTGAGCACCAAATTTTTGGATGTCTTTTGCAACTTGCAATAAATTGGGAACATTTCCACCACGAGCATTTCGTAAAGTGGCAATTTTGTTGATATTTACGCTTAATTTTGTCATTGACTTATTTTATAAATGGAATTATTATAAATTCTTGACAAAAATACAAAGTAAAACAGGTTGATTTGTGCTAAATTTTGATTATTTTGCAGTCGTTTAAACATTAAACATTTATGTTAGAAATTACCGAATATATTAACAATGATTTCAAGGCAATTGACAGTTTGGATGGTATCGAAACTGTGAAAGATTTCTTTGATGAAGTTCATTTTTCTCACTTTCCTGTGGTTGAAGAAGGAATTTATATTGGTAGTATTGCTTCTGATGATGTTGAAACTTTTGATTCTGACAAGAAAATTATCGATTATCGCTATGCGTTGGGAGGATTTTTTGCAAGAACAAGTATGTTTTGGATTGATGTTTTAGAAATTTTTGCACGAAATAATACGAATGTAATTCCCGTTCTTGATAATTTGAACAAATACGTTGGTTATTATGAAATTACCGATGTTATAAAAAATTTCTATGAAACGCCTTTTGTAAATGAAGTTGGCGGGATTATAATTGTTGAAAAACCAATCAATGATTTTTCGATGAGTCAAGCGGTACAAATTGTAGAAAGTAATGAAGGGAAAATATTAGGTTTGTATGTTTCAGGAACAACAACCGACACAATTCAAGTTACAATAAAGATTGTTTTGGGCGGAATGAATGAGATAATTCAGTCATTTAGACGGTATGGCTTTGAGATTATTTCCGAACATAAAGAAGACGCATACCTTACGAATTTGAAAGAACGATCTGATTATTTGGACAAATACCTAAATATGTAAGAAAGTCGAAAGTTTTAATGTCTTAAAGTCAAAAGTCTAGAAACGGTAAAAAAAATGTGAAATTTGCTAATTACAATTAATTCCATATTTTAAAACACGACATTTTATCACGTTCATTACTAGATCTAAATTTACAATAAATAATTATTAAAACAAATGAAAGTAGCGATTTACGGGCAATATTATCAAAACAGTACGGAACCAATTATCCGAGATATTTTTGTTTTTTTTAATGAGAATAAAGTTGAAATGATTATTGAAGCGGAGTTTTTAAAGCTTTTATATAACAAGCAAATTGTAAAAAAAGAATATAAAACTTTTCAGTCTTATAAAGAATTAGATTCGAGTTTTGATATTATGATAAGTATTGGTGGTGATGGAACTATTTTGAGAGCCGCAACATTAGTTCGTGATTCTGGAATTCCAATTTTGGGAATAAATGCTGGAAGATTAGGATTTTTGGCAATGGTTCAAAAAGATGAAATTGCACAGTTTCTACAATTTGTTATTGAAAAAAAATACACCATTTCCGAAAGAAGCTTGATTAGTTTGTCTAGTTCACCTGAAATTTCCGAGATTGAAGACCTCAATTTTGCAATGAATGAAATTTCTGTGAGCCGGAAAGACACGACTTCGATGATTACTATTGAAACCTATTTAGACGGTGAATTTCTAAATTCGTATTGGGCAGACGGATTGATTATTGCAACGCCTACAGGTTCTACGGGATATTCTATGAGTTGTGGCGGACCAATATTAACTCCAAATGTTGCCAGTTTTGTGATTACGCCAATTGCACCTCATAATTTAAATGCCAGACCATTAGTAATTCCCGACGACACTGAAATTCGTCTTAAAATTTCGGGTCGTGAAGAACAGTATTTGGTTTCATTGGATTCCAGAATTGCATCGGTGAAAAACGAATCGATATTGACCATTAAGAAAACCCTTTTCAAAATAAAAATGGTTGAAATTCAAGAAGAAACTTTTTTAAAAACCTTGCGCAACAAATTGCTTTGGGGAGAAGACAAGAGGAATTAATTTTTTTCTTCCATTATATACTACAATAGTTCTAATTGCGTTTTTCAACTAAACAAAGTTGATAGAAAATCAATTGTTTTAATCAAAGCAAATATAATTTTAACAGAAATATCTAATACATTCCGTATTCGTATTCAGAATTGTTATATTTGCAGACTATTTTCAAAAACCAATGAATAGAATTTATTTATTTATTATTTGTATCACAAGTTATATTGGTATGAACGCTCAAATTCACGAAATTGGTGTGTTTGTGGGAGGCAGTAATTATATTGGAGACATTGGACCTACTACTTATGTTGCACCAAATGAATTGGCTTTTGGACTTTTATATAAATGGAATAAAAGCCCACGTCATTCATGGAGATTTTCCTATACACAGGCTAAAATATCTTCAAATGATGCCGATGCGAGTTCGCCTGGAAGAACACAAAGAGGATATAATTTTGAAAATAATATAAAAGAAGTATCTTTAGGGCTTGAATTTAATTTTTTTGACTTCAATTTACACGAATTAACGCCAAAAATCACACCTTATATATATAGTGGTATAAGCTATTTTGTTTATGATGAGTTGTATTTTGTTAGTGGAGAAATGAAAGTTGACAAAACGAGTAATTCGTTTGCAATTCCGATGACAATTGGAATAAAATCGAATATTTTAACCCATTTGATTTTAGGGGTTGAAGTTGGGGCAAGATATACAATGACAGATAATTTGGACGGAAGTAATCCGAAAAATAAAAATTTAGCGCCATTGAGATTTGGAGATATAAATAGTAAAGATTGGTACGTATTTTCAGGGTTTACGCTTACGTTTACCTTTGGAAACAAACCTTGTTATTGTGCAAATAAATGAATTTAGTCGATACAATTAATAAAGATAATTTACCCAAACATCTCGCTATCATTATGGATGGGAATGGACGTTGGGCGAAACAGAAAGGACTGCTAAGGACATTAGGCCACGAAAATGGCACTAAATCCGTGCGTGTTGTAGTGGAAACTGCTGCTAAATTGGGGATTGAAAACCTGACATTATATGCCTTTTCTACAGAAAACTGGAACCGACCAAAATTGGAAGTTGAATTATTGATGAATTTGTTAATTAACTCATTAAAAAATGAACTTAAAACATTACAGGACAACGATATAAGGTTAAATTCTATAGGGAATATTGATTTATTACCAAAATCAGCTCAGAAGAAACTTCAAGAAGTTATTGAGCAAACAAAGGGTAATTCGAGGATGGTTTTGACATTGGCGTTAAGCTACGGATCAAGGGAAGAACTCATAAATGTAGTTAAAAACATCAGTAATAAAGTTAAAAATAATATAATTTCAATAGACAGCATAGACGAATCAATTATAAATCAGCATCTTTACACGCAAGATTTACCAGAGGTAGATTTATTGATAAGAACAAGTGGCGAACATCGAATTAGTAATTTCTTGCTTTGGCAAATAGCTTATGCAGAATTGTATTTTACAGATGTGTTATGGCCTGACTTTAAACAAGATGATTTATATGAAGCGATTATTAGCTATCAAAAAAGAGAACGTAGGTTTGGAAAAACAAGTGAACAAATTAAATAAATTATTAGTGTTAAATAAAAGCATACAATTATTCTTTACGATTATATTATTCGGAAGTATTACACAAATAGCAGCGCAAGAACGAGTTCCATTTGACCAAGGAAAGAAATACATCTTAGCAGACGTTGATGTTACAGGAAAAATTAGTTTTAATAAGCAAACTGTTGTTACGTTTGCTGGACTTGAAAAAGGGCAGAATATTACGGTTCCAGGAGAAGAAATCAGTAATGCCGTTAAGAAATTAGGAAAATTAGGGTTGTTTGGCGAAATTGATTTTTATGTAAATGAAATTAAAGGAGATAGCATCTTTTTAGAATTAAACATCAATGAATTACCAAAACTTACCAATGTTAAATTCACAGGAGTTAAAAAAGGTAAAATCGAGGAACTTATAAAAGATAATGGATTGACTGCTGGAAAAGTGGTGAATGAGAATTTATTGACAACTACAAAAAATTACATTGAAAATAAATACAAAAAAGACGGATATTACAATACTAAAGTCAATATAAATGTAGTAAATGACACAACGGAAACCAATAGAGTAAAGTTAGTTGTTGCAATTGATAAAGGCGATAAAATCAAAATTAGTGCAATAAATTTTATTGGAAATTCTAAGTTTTCAGATAAAAAACTTCGAAGCGCAATGTCGGATACTAAGCAAAGAAATCCTATTAGAGTTTTTAAAGCTTCAAAATTTATCAAAGAAAAATACAAAGCTGATTTAGTAAAAATAATTGATAAATATAAAGAAAAAGGTTTTCGAGATGCCCGAATAGTTTCTGATAGTGTGATTTTTAATAAGGCTAAAAACGACTTAACAATCAACGTAAATATTGAAGAAGGTAATAAATATTACTTTGGAGATATTAAGTTTTTAGGAAATACCGTTTATTCAGATCAAGGTTTGAGAAGTATATTAGGTGTAAAAAAAGGAGATGTTTACAATGGCGTTTTACTTGAAAAACGAATTGCAGATAAATCAAAACCTGACGGAGAAGACATTACCAATTTATATCAAAACAATGGATACTTATTTTCTAATATCAATGCAGTAGAAGTAAAAACCGCAAATGACACAATTGATTTTGAAATTAGAGTAACTGAAGGTCCAATAGCTTATTTCAATAAAATAACAGTGGTTGGAAATGACAAAACAAACGATGAAGTAATTTATCGGGAGTTACGCACAAAACCAGGAGAAAAATACAGTAAAGACGACTTGGTTCGTACCATTCGTGAAATTGGACAATTAGGATTTTTTGATCCAGAAGCTATTGATCCAAAATTCAAAAATGTAGATTCAGCTGCAGGAACAGTTGACATTGAGTACAACTTAGTTGAAAAAGGGTCAAGCCAAATTGAACTTCAAGGGGGTTATGGCGGAGGTGGTTTCATTGGAACATTGGGATTGTCTTTCAACAATTTCTCAATGAGAAATATTTTCAACAAGCACGCTTACAAACCTTTACCAATGGGTGACGGACAAAAAGTATCTTTGAGACTTCAAGGAAGCACTTATTTTCAAACTTATAGTTTGTCGTTTTCAGAGCCTTGGTTTGGAGGGAAAAAACCAATACAATTTAGCACTTCGCTTTCTTACAGTAAACAATTTTTGAATAATTTCAGCACGGGGTCAGTTGACAAAAATAAAAGTTTCAACATTCTTTCGGCATCGATAGGATTGGCAAAAAGATTAACAGTGCCTGATGATTCATTTATACTTTCCAATGCAATTAGCTTTCAATATTATGATTTAAACAATTACAATACTGGATTGTTTACTTTTGGAAACGGATCATCTCGTAACTTCGCTTACACTGTTGGATTAAGTAGAAATAACAAAGGTGTAAACCCAATTTTCCCAACGTATGGATCAGAATTTAGTGTTTCGGCTAAATTCACGCCACCTTATTCCTTATTTAACAAGGTTGATTATGCTAATTTAGGAAATGAAGAAGCCTATAAATTAACAAATACTGGAGAGGGTTATTTTGATGCCAATGATAATTGGGTTGGAACTGGTGCTTATGTTCAAACAGAAGTAATCAATGGATTTAACGTATTGGTTTTGTCAGATGCTGCAAATGCTGATGCGGATCAAGCAAAAGTAGATCAGAAAAAATTTAATTGGTTAGAATATTATAAAATAAAATTCAAAGCGGATTGGTTTACAAAAATTTATGGTAAATTAGTACTTCGATCTTTGGGTGAATTTGGATTCTTAGGGACGTATAATAAAGATAGAGGATTAGTGCCTTTTGAAAGATTTTTTGTGGGTGGAGATGGATTAGCTAACTTTGCCTTAGATGGACGCGAAGTAATAGGTTTGAGAGGCTATCCAAATCAATCATTAACGCCAACAGATAGTAGAGGAGCTCAAAATGGAGCAACAGTTTATAATAAATTTTCATTGGAATTAAGATACCCATTGACTTTGAAATCGGCAGCGTCAATTTATGCGCTTACATTTCTTGAAGGTGGAGCAGCTTATGATTCCTTTAAAAACTATAATCCATTTGTATTGCAACGTTCGGCAGGATTTGGTTTGAGAGTATTTATGCCAGCATTTGGATTATTAGGAATTGATTTTGGTTATGGATTCGATGCATTACCAATTCAAGGATTAACAAAACCAAATGGTTGGGAGACGCATTTTATAATTGGGCAACAATTTTAATTAAGTTATTAATTTTCTAATAAATAAGTTATGAGAAAACAAATTTTACTAATTTTGACAATTCTAATTTCTTCTTTTTCCTTTGGACAGGCAAAAGGAGTTAAAATTGGATACATTGATATGGAGTATATTTTGCAAAATGTTCCGAACTATGCAGATGCAAAAGGACAATTAGAACAAAAAGCTCAAAAATGGAAACAAGAAATTGAAACTAAAAAAAATGATATTACAAAACTTAAAGAGGCTTTAAAAACAGAGCAAGTTTTGTTAACAAAAGAACTTATTGACGAGAAACTAGAAGAAATTTCATTTCAAGAAAATGAATTATTAGAATACAATCAAAAAAGATTTGGACCTACAGGAGATTTAATTATTCAAAAATCAGTATTAACAAAGCCGATTCAAGATCAAATATTTACAATAGTACAGGATATTTCCGAAGCTAAAAAATATGATTTTATTTTTGACAAATCATCAGATATGACAATGCTTTTCGCATCTAAGAGATTTGATATTAGCGACCAAGTTTTAAGGGTTTTAAACAGAGCTGAAAAACGAGAGCAAATGACCAAAAAACAAATCAAATTAGAAGAAGAAAAAGATGCTAAAGAAGACTTTGTAAAGGAAAATCCAGGAATGGTTGAAAGACAAAAAATTCTTGATGACAAAAAATTAGCAAGAGAACAATTGGCAATAGATAAAAAAGCTGCTGCCGATGAAAAGAAAAAAACTGCTGAAGAAAATAGAAAAAAAGTATTAGCAGAAAAAGAAGCAAAGAAAAATGGCACGATTACTGCAAAGGATTCTACTAGTACAAAGCCTAGTCCTAAAGTTGATAACACCTCTGCAAAAGAAGCCGCAGCAGCCCTTAGAGCAAAAACATTAGAAGATCGAAAAAAAGCAGTTGAAGATAGAAAAAAGAAAATTTTAGAAGATAGAGAAGCTGCAAAAAAAGCCAAAGAAGAAAAGTTAAAAGAAAATAAAACAAAGTAAAACCAATAAATTAATAATTAATACTTAAAATGATGAAACAATTAAAATGCTTATTAATAGCTACAATCTTTTTCTTAGGAACAAAACAAGTTGCTGCACAATCAAAAACCGCACATGTAGATGTAAGTGAATTAATGACAAAAATGCCAGCAATTCTTGAGGCTCAAAAACAATTAGAAAAATTGAGCGTTGAATACCAAGCAGTTTACAAAACTATGGGTGAAGAATACCAAGCAAAATTAAAAAAATACGAAGGTGAAGTAGCTACCGTATCTGAAAAAATGAATATCGAACGTCAAAAAGAAGTTCAAGATATGGAAAAAAGAATTCAGGAGTACGGTCAAACTGCACAAAAAGAATTACAAACAAAAGAAGCTGATTTAATGAAACCTATTCAGGAAAAAATTAAAGCTGCAATTCAAAAAGTTGGTAAAGCTAAAGGATTTCAATATGTGTTGAATTCTGAAAGTCTTTTATTAGCTGACGGTACAAACTTGACGGTTGACGTAAAAAAAGAATTAGGTTTTTAATCTAAAACTTCAAATAAATATTTAAAACTGCTCATAATATGAGCAGTTTTTTTTTACATTTGTTTCTATGAATAACAATAACCCTATCGGCTTGTTTGATTCAGGTATTGGTGGCACTTCCATTTGGAAAGCAATCCATGAGTTAATGCCTAATGAAAATACTATTTATCTTGCAGATAGTAAAAATGCCCCTTACGGCAAAAAGTCGAAAGAAGAAATTATTGCTTTAAGTAAAAAAAACACCGAATTACTATTAGAACTTAATTGCAAAATTATTGTAGTGGCTTGTAATACAGCAACTACCAATGCAATTAAAGAACTTAGAGCAACGTATAACATCCCATTTATCGGCATTGAACCTGCAATAAAACCAGCAGCTAACAACTCAAAAACACAAACCATAGGGATTTTAGCGACCAAAGGAACTTTGAGCAGCGAATTGTTTAATAAAACAGTAGAATTGTATCAAGACACTACGATTGTTGAACAAATTGGGCACGGACTTGTAGAATTAATAGAAAGTGGTGCAATTGATTCTCCTGAAATGGACAAATTATTGCATTCGTATATTACTCCAATGATTGAAAAAAATATCGACTACTTAGTTTTAGGATGCAGTCATTACCCCTATTTGATTCCTAAAATTAAAAAAATACTTCCAGCACACATTCAAATTATTGACTCTGGAGAAGCAGTTGCAAGGCAAACACAAGCGGTATTAAAAGATAAAATTGGCATTTCTAAAATCCAAAAAAGCAATGCTATTTTTTATACAAATGGAAATCCAAAAGTGCTTTCTGATATTTTAGAAAATAAATATACTGTTATTGAACGACAATTTTAGAATTGAAATTATTGGTTTATTCCTATAGTACAATGCCGCTAAACATAAAATGTAGAGCGGCATTTGATTTTATATTTAAACCTAATTTCCTAGATTTGAAAATGTATTTTATTATCTTTTTAGTGAAAAATGTGATTTGAATATTTTAGTTTCCAAAGTAGTTAGGTCTAAATATTCTACTGAAAACCAATAATCAGAAGCAGGAAGGTCACTTCCATTTACCTTTCCATCCCAACCATTTGTTTTGGTATTGATTTGAGTAATTAATTTCCCGTATCTGTCAAAAATGTAAATCTTCGCATTTGGCTGGTCTTTTAATCCAATAATATTCCAATAATCATTATATGTATCTCCGTTTGGAGTGAAAAATAATTGATACCCCATTACAACTACATTTGTGGACAAATCAGTACAGCCACTTGTGTCGCGAACCGTTACTATATGGTTTCCTGGCAGAACTTCTGTGAAAATATTTGATAATTGAAATGGCCCATTGTCTAATGAATATTCAAAAACACCTGTTCCACCATTTACATTTGCGGTAATTATTGCATTTTCAGAAAATTCATTACTTGCAAACGCCGTCAAAGTTAAACCAGGACTTTTAGCGGTTACTGTCGCTGTAGCCAATGTTTGAGATGCAATACAGCCTGTAGCATTTGCAATAATTGTAACAGAGTAGTCTCCAATTATAGTTGCTAAATAATTATTTCCAACAGCACTTGGAATAATTGGAGCATTGTTCAAATACCATACATGACTGTGATTAGAATTCGGAATTCCAGTTGTAATTAGATACGGATTTAACAAACTCCCCGAAGCACTTACGCAAATTACTCCATCTGTTAAATCTGGAATAGGTAATGGATTTACATTTGCAATTATATTTATTGAATTCCCACTGCAAGTTCCAAGAGTTGGAATTACATTATAAGTAGCAGTACCAGCAGATGTTCCTGTAGCGTCTAGAGTTTGATTTATTAAAATTCCATTGCCGTCAGTTGCACCCGAAACGCCATTTTCAATTACCGTCCAATCATAAGTTGTACCCAAAGGAATACTTATACTAGGCACTAAATTTATTGAAGTCGTATCACCTGAACAAATCGGAAGTTGTGGTGGAATATTTAAAAATTGAGGCGTTGGATTAACAACAATAGGATAAGGTAAAGGAAGGCCAAGACATCCATTTAAAGATGGAGTAATTGTATAAATTACATTCCCTTGTACTGCAGAAGTTGTGGTTAGTGTTTGAGCAATAATAGAAGTCGTTCCAGAGGTTGCACCAGAAACTCCAATTGGAATTGAATTCCAAGAAAAAGTTGTTCCCGGATTTCCTCCAGTTAACGTGACGTTAGTTCGTTGTCCTGAACAAATAGTATCTCCTAATAATGGCAATGCAATTACAACTGGAATAGGACTAACAACAACCGTAACTATTATTGGATTTCCAGTACAGCCATTTACATTTGGCGTGACGGTATAAATTGCTTGCCCAGCAGTTAAACCTATTGCAGTTAAAGGCTGTGAAATTAAATTGCCAGAACCTGCACTTGCTCCCGTTACATTGTTTGGAATTACAGTCCAATTGAAATTCGTAATTAAAACATCGCTTAACAAATTAATGTTTGGAGCATTCCCTGAACATATATTTTGACTTAGTGGCGTTGCAGAAATAGTTGGTCTTGGCGTAACATCAATACTTATATTTATTGGAGTACCAGGGCAGTTGTTTGCTGTTGGAGTTATTGTATATACTACATTTCCAATTGTGGTTCCTAAATTAATTAAAGCCTGTGAAATTAATATTCCTGTTCCTGAAGAAGCACCTGTAACTCCAGCTGAAGCTACCGCAGTCCAAGCAAATGTAGTGCCAATAATTGGCGTTCCTGTGAGGGCAATTCCTGTAGTACTTGAAGTACAAATTGAATTTGATGCAGCAACTGCCGTAACAGTTGGTGTTGGGTTAACTGTAATGGTATATGTGTTTGGCGTTCCAGAGCATCCATTGGCAGTAGCCGTAACTGAAATGACAGCAATAATAGGATTTGCCGAAGTATTTGTAGCTATAAAAGCACCAATATTTCCAGAACCTGCAGATGCCGATAATCCAATGTTTGTATTTGAATTCGTCCAAGAGAAAGTTGTACCCGGAAGCGTTCCAACAAATGCAGTTGCGGGTACCGATGAAGTAGTACAATAACTATTATTTATAGGAACTGTAACCGCTGGAGTTGGATTAACTGTAATTGTAAAAGTACTTTGAATTCCAATACACCCATTAAATAGTGGTGTAACTGTGATTGTTGCGGTAATTGGGATTAAGGTAGTATTCAAAGCAAGAAATGAAGGAATAGATCCTGTTCCATTCAGCCCAATTCCAATAGAAGGAGTGTCATTTGTCCAGTTATAAATCACTCCAGTTGCTGAACTTGAAAAAGTTGTTGTCGGCACGACTCCATTATTACAATAAATCGCATTTCCTGGCGGAGTAAATGTTAACGATGGATTAACAGTAATAATATAGTCAGAAGGTGTTCCAGTACATCCATTAACTGTTGGTATTACTGTTATTAATGTAGTTATTGGAGAATTTGTTGCGTTTGTTGCCACAAATGAAGGAATGTTTCCAACTCCACTTGTTAATAATAAACCCACAGTTGAATTAGAATTTGTCCAGGTAAATGTTCCGCCAGTAGGCAAACTCGCAAAAGTTGCCGCTGGAACAATTGCCCCATTACAATAAGCAGCATTTGTTGGTGTTGTTACCGTTGGTATAGCATCAACTGTAATGCTGTAAGAACTTGAAGTTCCCAAACAACCATTAACCGTTGGTGTAACAATAATAGTTGAAGTAATGGCATTTGCCGTTGAATTTGTTGCCACAAATGAAGCAATGTCTCCCGTTCCATTTGGTAATAATCCAATGTTCACATTGTTATTTGTCCATGTAAATGTTCCTAATGTTGGCGAACTTACAAATGCAGTCGCTGGAACTGTTGCATTTACACAATAGATGTTATTCGCAGGAACTGTAACTGTTGGCGTTGGATTAACGGTAATCGAATATGAACTAGGCGTTCCTGCACAACCATTAACAGTGAATGGAGTTACAGTTATTGTTGCAAGAATAGGCGCGTTTGTAGTATTTGTAGCTGTAAATGCTACAATATTTCCTGTTCCATTTGCCGCTAATCCGATGTTGCTATTGTCATTCGTCCAAGTAAATGTTGCGCCAGTTGTAGCACTTGTGAAAATAGCTGTTGGAACTAATGCATTGTTACAATAAGGAGCGCTAGTTGGTGTTGCAACCGTTGGTGTTGGATCTACTTTTACAGTATAAGTATTTGGAATTCCCGAACAACCATTCACGGTTGCGGTAACTGTTATGTTGGCGGTAATTTGATTTGGTGTTGTGTTTGTTGCCAAAAATGAAGAAATGTCTCCCGTTCCACTTGCTGTTAATCCGATGTTCGTATTGTCATTTGTCCATGCAAATGTTCCGCCTGCGGGCAAACTCACAAAGTTAGTTACAAGTACCGAATCTGCATTGCAATAAATTACGCTTGTTGGAACCGATACCGTCGGACTTGGATCAACAGTTATTGAATAACTACTTGCTGTTCCAACACAACCATTCACGGTTGGCGTTACAGAAATGTTAGCAATTATTGGAGCGTTTGTAATATTTGTAGCTGTAAATGANGCAATATCCCCTGCTCCACTTGCCGCTAATCCAATATTGATATTGTCATTTGTCCATGCAAATGTTCCGCCTGCTGGTGTGTTTGCAAATAAAGTTGCCGGAACTAATGTGTTGTTGCAATAAATATCATTTGCAGGAACCGCTACCGTTGGTGTTGGATTAACTGTAATGGTATAATCAAAAGGCGTTCCAACACATCCGTTTGCAGTGGTTGGCGTCACTGTAATTGTAGCAATAATCGGGAAAATAGTGGTGTTTACAGCAGTAAAAGCAGGAATATTTCCAGTTCCACTTGATGCCAATCCAATTGTATTATCATCATTTGTCCAATCAAATGTAGCTCCTGTTGTAGCACTTGTAAAAGTAGCTGCTGGAACTGTTGCTCCATTACAATAAGCTGCGCTTGTTGGTGTTGTTACCGTTGGTATAGCATCAACTGTAATTGTATAATTACTTGAAGTTCCCAAACAACCATTAACCGTTGGTGTAACAATAATAGTTGAAGTAATCGCATTTGCCGTTGAATTTGTTGTCACAAATGAAGCAATGTCTCCTGTTCCATTTGTAGTTAATCCAATGTTTGAATTGTTATTTGTCCATGTAAATGTGCCTAATGTTGGAGAACTTACAAATGCTGTCGCTGGAACTGTTGCATTCACACAATAGATGTCATTCGATGGAACTGTAACTGTTGGCGTTGGTTTTACCGTAATAGTAAATGCATTTGTACTCCCTGAGCAACCATTTAAAGTTGGAACTACAGAAATTGTAGCTGTAACAGGATTTAAAGAAGAATTAATTGCAGTAAATCCAGGTATATTTCCTGTTCCACCTGCGGGCAATCCTATAGAAGTATCATCAATTGACCAAGAATAGGTAGCTCCCAAAAGCGTACTCACCAAAACTATCGATGGAACTGGTTCGTTATTGCAATAAATTAATGGCGAAGGAACAGAAACCGTTGGATTTGGATTTATGGTAATGGTATAATTAACAGCATTTCCTACACAACCATTCAAAGTTGAAATAACAGAAATAGTAGCTGTAATTGGAAAACTCGTAGCATTGACCGCTACAAATGAAGGCACAAAATTAGTACCACTTGCTGCTAATCCAATACTTGGAGTATTATTCGTCCATATAAAAGTACCTCCAACCGGTAAACTAACAAAATTAGCTACAGGAACAATTGCTCCAGGGCAAACAGAAAAAGAAGTTGGAGTTATTGCTACTGGACTTGGTTTTACAGTTATTGAAATTATTTGTGGAACACCAACACAACCTGTTGCAGTTGATGTGGCTGTAACAGAATATGTTACAACTTGAGAAACATTAGAAATATTAACTAAATTGTCCGAAATAGCATTAGAATTTTGACTAATTAAAGATTCTCCAGTAACATTAGGATTGTCTGTTGCTATCCAATTATAAGTTGCTGGAACATTACTTGTAAGCGGAAAATTAGTAGTTCCACTACAAACAGTAGCGGCAATAGCACTTGTCATTATAGGGCCTTGCGATTTAACATTTGTCAAGAAATTTTGTGGATCTTGCTGACATCCTGGATTTGGATAAGAACCCGATTCTCCATCGCCACTAGTATTAATTATAACAGATAAATCATCACCGCTTGTACAAGAACTTCCTACAGTTAAGTCAAAACAAAAAGTCCAATTTTGAGGAATTGAACGATAATCTCCCCAATTATTTGTTCCGTCATTAAAATAAAATCCAGGATCCCAATTCGTTCCATTTGCAACTAAAACTGTAGGTCGAAAAACCCAATTCCCAGTAACATAAGAAGTAGCTGGAGTTGTGTTGCTTATTGTACCTGTCCAACCTGCACCCATTTTTATTTGAACACCATGTAACCAATTTCCATTAGTCGCTTTCCATTGTGAAATAGTGTAACAAAACCGCACGACTTGTCCTGGTGAATAAATTCCACTAACTGGCAAAGGCGAAGGAGTTAAAGTACTAACACGAAGACAATCATCACAATCGATACTGTTATTTATTGCAATTGAAAAGTTGGAGTCAGTCGCTGTTGAAGAATTACCGCTAATTTGAATATAATACGTTTTACCAATTTCAATAGAGGATACTGTTAAAGTCCCTGTTCCAGAATTAGGAATAATTGTACAACCAGCCCCTCGTAAAGTAGTACAATTTGAACCAGCCCATAAACCCAAACTAGCATTTGGAAAATCAGAAACAGTAATATTTACAACAGATCCAGAAGCAACGAATGAATACCAAGTATCTAAACCAGGAACTTGAGTAGAACCACCACCCGAACATGAAGTTAAATATACATACGGATTTGCGGCCGTTGCTCCAGCAGTAGTTTGATTATTTAAAGTTATAGTTGCACCTGTATTAACACCAATGCCAGTTCCGCAAGCGGTTGGAATAGGCAAAATTCCAATAGCGGTTGCTGTACTGCAATTATCATTTGCAGGTTGTGCATAAACAGCAGTTGTTGAAAAAACTATAAATAACAGTGCTGTTATAAAAAAATTGAGGGAATTCTTCATTGCAATTAATTAGTTATTTATAGTTTGGGATTTTGTGTTTTGAGTCGAATTATAACCTTTGGTAATTGTTCCATTTGGAAGTATTCCCCAAATAATAGATTGTTTCTTAGAAGTGTCTTCTAAAAAACAGTCGTCGCTAAATGTAGTATTTCCTGTTAATTCTTTTTTTGATACTAACCGAACTATCGTTCCATCATCAAAAATAATATCATTGGGTAATGTCTCGTAAAAATTACCACACATGTTTGCATTGTTAAACGCTTCGGTTATTAATTCTGAAGAATATCTAGAACCTAACTTAGAGATTTGATAATACTTTGATTTATTTTGAGAAAAAGAAAAAAAAGATCCGAGCAATAGTATGAGGCAAACTAATTTTTTCATGAGGGATGAATTAATTGTTGATATAATTTAAGAGTTAAAGGAATTCAACCGATAAAAAATCACCTTAAAACCCTTACAATTTTCAATTTATTATTGATGCTATAATTAGGTGTTAATTTAGTTTTTAAAAATTGGCGAATTGCTAAAAAACAGACAGCAAATATGAGAAATCTTATTGAATAAAAAAAATTGTAATTCATAAAGTTACGGAAATTAATACTGAAAAAACGGCTTGAATTAAACAAAAAAAGCGGCTGTCAAGAAGACAGCCGCTTTAATTATAGAAATTGTTAGGCTTTCACCTCACATTCCAATTCTTATTTTTTCACTACACGAACCGTTTTCACTTCAGAACCTTGTACAACAATCATGTTGTAAATTCCTGCAGGTAAATTTTGTCCAAAATGTAAAGAATCAATATTTGAAGGTTCAACTTCTCTATTTTCAAGAAGTTTTCCTGTCATGTCATATAAACTCATCATTACCATTTCTGATTTTGATGTTTCTAAACCTAAAGTGAAATACTCTCCAAATGGATTTGGATATGCTTTTACACTAAATGGAGCAGCAACTGTTCTAGAAACTGGTGAAATTGGGTCATTGTTTACAACTGTATTACATGTTTTAAACCATACATTAACTGCAGCACTCAATGCTGTAGCTGAACAAGGCGAACTTGTAAATCTAACTCTGTACCAAACATTTCCAGCAACTGTACTTGAAGCTAAATAACTAGCCGCAGTAGCATTTGGAATATCTACATAAGCACTTGTAGCCGGTGCAGTTGTTCCCACAGCTGATTGCCATTGGATTGATCCAACATAAGTTGTACCTACTAAAGATAATGCTCTTGTTGTAGTAGTACAAATAGCTGTTGCTGAAGTAGTAGCTCCTGTATGACCAGCGATTGTAGTCGCTTTTGCAGCTGCACTAACTGTTACTGTGAATTCATTAGAATAAGCAACACAAGCTCCAGATGTAAATGTAGCTCTAAATTTAGTAGAGGCTGTTAAACTTCCAGTAGCAATAGAAGAAGTAGTTCCTCCTGTAGCAGCAGCCCAAACACCTGTAGTAACAGGAGCTTTTTGCCAAGTTACAACTCCAACACCATTACCTAGTGCAAGTGTAGTTCCAGTTGTAGTACAAACTGAATCTGTACCTGTAATTGTTCCTGCTTCAGCTGGAATACTTAAAGTAATTGCAACAGCGTTAGAAGCTAAAGCTGGAGCGCAAATTCCACTGGTTGCTACAACTCTAAACCAAGTAGCAGCAGCAATATCTGTAAATGTATATGGAGTTGTTGTAGCTCCTGCAACATCTGCAAAAGTAGTTCCATCTGAAGATGATTGCCATTGGATAGTACCTACATTACCTGTTACTTTCATGGCTTTAGAACCACCTGAACAAACTGCAGTTCCCGTTGTGTTTACTGCAACTATACCGCTTTTAGAAGTTGGGTTTACAGTAATAACCTGAGGTTCTGAATATTCAGTATCACAAGATCCGATAGTAACTTTAGAACGATAAGCAGTACTAGCAGTTAAGTTTCCTGTTGCTAATGTTGTTCCGTTATTTGTAATTGGAGCAAGTGCCGACGATACAACATCTGCCCATAATGTACCTAATACACCAGCAGTAGTTACCGTAGTTTTTTGCCAAGTAATTGATCCTATTGAATTGCTCAAAGTCAATACCGCAGCACTACCTGCACAAAGAGTAGTAGCACTTGCAGAAATTGTTCCTGCAGCAGCTTCTGTACCAATTGTGTATTGAACTACATTTGAATATATTGAAGAACAAAGACCACTAGTGATTTTAGCTCTAAAGTAAACTGGAGCAGTTATAGTATTTACAAGATATGTAGCTGCTGTTGCCGTTGTAGATCCTGAAACATAATTTGTTCCTATTGCTGCTAAACCAGTTGGGGCAGGTCCAAAATTTTCACCGTCTGATGAAGATTGCCATTGGATTGTTCCTACGTTCCCAGCAATTTTTAAAGTTCCTGAACCATTTTCACAAACAACACCACCACCTGAAACAGTACCTGCTACAGAAGTTGGGTTTACAACGATAGTTTTAAGCGCTGTTGTAGCATTTGTACAAGACGCACTTGTAACATACGCTCTAATAAACAAACTAGGACCAGAAGCATTTGTAAGAGTATAAGTAGTTCCTCCATTTCCAACAGGTGTTGCTGAAGCAAGATTAGTTGCACTAGTTAATGATTGCCATTGAACAGAACCTGTATGACCTGAAATGGTAAAAGTAATATCTCCACCTAAACAAACTGAAGCTGCACTTGTAGCAATTGTTCCTGCTTTAGCAACTGGAGTTACTGTAACTTTAATCGAAGCAGTTTCTTGAGAACAAGTACCGTTTGTAATTTTAGCTTTGTACCAAGTATTTGCAATTAGCGCTCCTGTGTTCAACGTTGAATTTGAAGCCAAAGCTACCGCTGTCCATACAGTACCATTAATTGATTTAGACCAAGAGATTACACCTGTAGTTGAATTATCAGCTAAAGTTAAATCTGTTGCTATTCCTGAACAAACAGTAATATCTCCATTTGAGATTATTCCAGCTTGAACTGGTTGATCAACAGTTACCGTTACAGGCGCAACAGTGTTAATTGAAGGACAAGCACCATTTGTAACTTTTACTCTGTATAAAGTAACTACAGAAGGCGAAGCAGTGTACGTATTTGCAGTTTGACCTGAAATATCATCCCAGTTTGCACCAGCATCTGTTGAAGACTGCCACTGAGGAGTACCAACATTTGCTACTAATGTTAATGTCTTAGAAGTTCCTAAACATATTGCTCCACCACCTGTAATAGTTCCTGGCACTGAAGCTGGACTAACAGTAATTAAAACTGGAGTAGTTGTTAAAGAACCACAAGCATTTGAAACTTTTGCAGTATAATAAGTATTTACTGCTAAATTAGGAGTTGTGTAAGTAGCAGAAGTTGCTGAAGCAATTGAAGTAGGAATTGCAGTAGTACTTACTGCACTTTGCCATTGAATTGCACCATTATGATTTGATAAAGTTAATGTTGTTGCGTTTAATGTTTTACAAACAGTAACATTACCACCAGAAATTGTTCCAGCTGACATCGCTTCGTTCACAATAATTTGAACTGCAGGGGTAAATGCAGCACTACAAGGACCACTTGTTAGTTTTAATCTATACCAAGTAGTAGCTGTAGGCGCAGCAGAATATGTTATAGCTGTTTCTCCATCTATATCAGCAAAATCATTTGCTGTTGCAGAAGTAGTAGAGAATTGCCATTGTCTGTCTCCAAAAGAACCCGTAGTTACATACGTAAGTAGTTTTGAAGTTCCGCTACAAATAGGTGCAGCACCAGTAATTGTTTTAGCAACAGATATTGGGCTAACCGTAATTATAACTACATCTGAAGTAGTTGTAGAACAAATTCCACTTGATACTGTAGCTTTATATGCAGAAGTTGCAGTTAATGCACCAGTAGCTAATGTTGAAGTTGTATTTCCAGCAACAGCAGCAAAAGTACCTACAACACCCAAAGTAACAGGAGCTTTAGACCAAGCTATAGTTCCAACTGAATTTAAAGTAATTGTAGTGTTTCCTCCTGTACATACAGTATAAGTATTAGCAACAATTGAAGCAATAGAAGTTGGTTGCCCAACTGTTACTGCAACAGCAACGCTGTAAGCAGGATTACAAACTCCACTTGTTACTTTCATTCTATACCAAGTAGTAGCAGTAGGCGCAGCAGTATATGTTTCTCCTGTTTCATTAGCAATATCAGCCCAGTTAGCATCTGTTACTACTGGTGCAGTAGTACTGTTGCTTACCATAGATTGCCATTGTTTATTATTTCCAATAGAACCAGTCATTACATAAGTAAGAAGTTTACTTTGTCCATTATTACAAATAGCACCAGCACCCGTAATTGTTTTAGCAACAGCTAGAGGGCTAACTGTGATTAGAACTTCGTTAGAATATTCAGCAGGACATACACCACTTGTAACCATAGCTCTGTAAACAGTACTTGCTGTTAAGTTTCCAGTTCCTAAAGTTAGCCCACCGTTAGTTATTGGTGTAGCTAAAGAATTTGCTACAGCAGTATAGGCAGTTCCTACAACACCATTGAGATAAGTTGTTTTTTGCCAAGTAATTGTTCCTGTAAAATCATCTAAAGAAATTGAAGTTCCGATACCTGTACAAACCTCTTCTGTGGTAGCAGTAATTGTTCCAACGAAAGCTGGTTGATTAACCACTACTTGAACAGCAGGACTTGTAGCAGGCGAACATTCTGTTTGATTTACCACTCTATACCAAGTAGTTTCTTGTAAATCAGCAGCTATAAATGAAACTGCTGTATTCGTTGCAGCGGTAGAATTAATTATAGCACCTTCATTTGTCCAAGTGCTATTATCTGTAGAAGATTGCCATTGAATATCACCAGTTGAACCAGTTCCATAGGTAAGTGTTTTACTACCCCCTACACAAACTGGAGCAGCACCTGTAATTGCTTTTGCAATTGCACCTGTTTCAATTGTAATAGTTGCAGCGTTAGACGTTTGAGGCGCACAAGTTCCACCACTTACAATAACTCTATATTGAGTTACTGCAGCAGGTAAAAGAGTTGTAGCTCTTTTTACTGTTAAATTTGCAGTTGTATAATTAGTATAAACCGCACCAGCATTTACAGAAGTAATATTTGCCCAACCAGTAGTAGCACTAAGTTTATATTGCCATTGATATGCCAATGATGATCCTTCAGCTTCCACAGAGTAGGTAGTTGTACTATTTAAAGTAGTACAAATAGCAGTATTCACAGGCTGGGTGTTAATAACCACATCTGAAGAAACATTTGCATTTGTATCATCACAATCCAGGTGGTTTGTAGTGAATCCTTGTGGAGCAGTTTCAGAACAAATTTGTTCTGCTACATTTGAACCAAATCCATCGCCATCAGCATCTACATAATATGTCTGAAGTTGATTAATTGTTAAATGAAGTGTTGCTGAGTGACATCCGTCATTATGAGTATAATCTCCAGAAGTTATGTATGTTTCACCGTTTTCACTCCAAGTGTATGATGTACAAGCTAATTCAGTAGTTTCAACAGTAGTGTTTGGTGTTATTGTTAAGGTTAAATTTGTAACGGCACATTCATCTTCAAAAGTATACGTTCCAGATTGGTCATACGTTTCTCCTGTTAAAGGCCAAATATAACTTCCGCAAGCGGTTTCAGTTACAGTTGCAGTTGAAGAAGGAGAAATTTTCAAAACCAAAGAATATGTATGGCAACCACCGTCAACAAAAGTTTTAGTTCCTGTTGTTGTGTATGTTTGGTTATTTAGAGCCCAAGTATAAGAATCACATGCATTTACAGTTTCTGAAGAAGATGTATTTGGAGTGATTGTTAAATTCAAAGTCTCAGCAACAGAACAACCTCCAACAGCAGTTGAGGTTCCTGTATAGGTTCCAGTAGAAGTGTATGTTTGTCCATTAACAGCCCATGTGTAAGTTTCACATTCAGAAGCAGTAGTTGAATTAGTTAATTCAGCAGGACCTGAAATAGTAAAATTTGAACTTACGTTCGCACAATTAGTATTAATAACAGCTACAGTATGTGATCCTGCGGATAATCCTGAAATAGTGAAAGCACCATTAACTAAAGTTGCAGCAATAGCTGTTCCTCCATCTACAGTATAACTTACTGAAGTTGCAGTAGGTGTTGGCGAAAGTGTTACAGTTGCAGCACCATCATTTATACCAAAACAAGAAACAGCAGTTTCATTGCTAGCAGTTGCGGCAGTTGCACAAATGTTTGCATTTAACATTACTGTTAAAGGTGCTGCAGCTGTGTAACCTAATGATACACCAGGAGCAAGTATACTTGGTACTGTTGTTGAGTAAGAAGTAGTTGGTGTTCCTGCCCCATAAGGCATAAAAGAAACAACAGTATTAGTTCTACCTCCAGTATTGGTTGGTTGTAACGCTAAAGTTGCATTACTACCTGCAGTCCAAGATGTAGTATTGGTAAATCTATATCTTCCAAGGGTATAAGTTCCTGGAAGAACATCTACAGCAGAGGTAGCTGCTCCACCAACAATTCTAAGATGCCCTGTAGTTGATACAGTGGAATTATTAGTTACTCCTAAACCAGCTAATTCAGAACTTTTGGTTCCTGCTATGTAAGCCCATGAACCACATTGAGCGGTGGTACACGGGGTACCACCATTCAAAATAGCTGTATTAAAGTTGACTCCAACTGAGACAATATTCAATCTAGCACCCGCCGAAGGAGCATCAACTGTAACAGTAACATCCATTTCCATAGTTGTGGAGGTAGATGATACATTGGCTAGTCCCACAGTGAAATGAGCGGTTTGACTAAATCCTGAAAAGGATAACATCACCAAACAAAATAGAATACCTATTTTTCCTATTGTTTTATTAATAATTGTTTTCATATATTTTAATTTAAAATTAGAGATATTTATGGATTACGGTTGCATTGGGTTATGTGTGTAAACAGAATTGTATGAGTTATTATAGAAATAATCTAAATCACTAATATCTACAGAACCATCCCCATTTAAATCCGTAGCTAAATAACCATACGCAGAATTATAACTATCATTCATTAAAGTATCTCCATCAGAAATATCTATACTTTCATCTTGATTTAAATCACCAGAATATAGTGCCCAAACTCCAGAAGATACTTCTTTCATATTATCACCAAACGCTTTGTTAGCCGCAGTGGTAAAGTCATAAGAAGAAACAGATCCTAAGGTTACTGGAGCAGCACTCCAAGTTTGAACTGCATTTCTGTGTTTCACTGCAATATAGAATGAACCTGTTTGTGCTGTAGCAAATGTACATGCAGCAGATCCATCAGTTTGCAATACTCCTGTTGTAGTTGCAACTACCGCATAAGTAGTGGCATCTCTCAATTCAATCGTAATATCATCTACATCTGTTGTGCTTGTTCCTACTCCTTGATTGGCTTTCACTGGAGCCATTGCATTGGCACCTGCATAATAACCTTCGATGAATAGTTTCACATTTACAACTGATGAACATGGACTCAATGGGTTTTTCGTTGCATCTAAATCATTACAATCTAAATTGTTAGTTGAATACCCTGTTGCCGGTAAAGTACTTGTACAAAATTGAGCCGTTGTTGTTGAACCGTAACCGTCACCGTCAGCATCTACATAATAAGTAGTTAATGCATTGATTGTTAAATTCAATGTTTCAACATTAGTACAACCAGCAGCATTCGTAGTTGTGTTTGTGTAAGCGCCACTTGCAGTGTAGGTTGTTCCATTGGCAGCCCAAGTATATTCAACACATGCAACTTGAGTAGTACTAGAAGTAGTACTGCTATTGATTGTTAAATCCAATACTTCTGAATGACAAGAATTAACTACTACCGTACGTGTTCCAGATGTGGTATAAGTAGCACCATTTAAAGCCCAAGTATAGCTATCACAAGCTGTTACAGGAGTTGTAGTGGTAGTGTGAGCATTTATAGTACCATCATTATCATTACAATCTGTATTGTTGGTAACATAACCTGTAGGTTGTTCTGTACAAATAGTTTGACTTACTGCAGCATTACCAAAACCATCCCCATCAGCATCTGCATAATAAGAAGTTGGTGTTATTGCAGTAATAGTCGTAGTTCCTGTTGAAGAACAACCGTTAGCAGTAGTTGTAGCCGTATACGTAGTAGTTGCTGTTGGACGAGCATAAACTGTAGCAGCATTACCACCAGTATAAGCAGTTGTCATTGCAGCAGTAGTATATAAACCACTTCCTACTCCTGAAGGAGACCAAGTAACTGGAGGTAAAATTAATTTGTCATAACCTAACTTAATATTTGCCAAATCCGAAGTTCTACTATACGCAGATGGAGGCGATGCAGGTGCAGGATTTGTACTATCACTTCTATAATATATAGAAGAGTTGGTTGCTCCAGTTGACGATTGGAATTTTGTTAATGTTGAATAACTTGGTGTATTTTCATCAACACCAATTACAATATTACTTGTACCATCCCATATGACAGGAGTTGCAAAAGTAATTGTAACCCATCCAGTAGCCGCAAGAGAAACGTTTCCGCTAAAAACTTGTGTTAAAGCTGTCGTTGAAACCCAATCAGTTGAAGTAGCAAAACTTGATTTAGAAGTATTCCCTGCATATACAACCCATGCATTAGAATACCCATCAACTTGAGTTCCACTTGTAATATTGTAACTTATCGATTTCAAAGCAGTTCCAGCCGTTAATCCTTGCGCTGTTAATAAAGCTGCAGGATAAATTGATTGTGAGTAAGTATAACCATAATTACCAACAATTGGCACATTTGATGTAGTTGAAGTTCCTGTTCCAATTTGGACAATTGCAGGAGTCAATGTACCCGTTGCAGTTCCTGTCAATTCCACTGCTGCATCATTAGCACAAATTGTTTGCGCTGTTGGTGAAACTACAGGAGCTACAGGAGGCGTGTTTACAGTAATAACAAATGTTTTAACTGCACCTGCACAACCGTTCGCATTAGGCGTGATAGAAATTGTTGCATTTCCTACTATTCCTGTAAATACTGGAATTGAAGTTACACCAGTTTGATCAGCTAAACCAATAGCAGTTCCACCAGTTAAAGTATAAGTTACACCAGCTGGCGTTCCGTTTAATGTAATTTCTGATGTGTTTGTTCCCAAACAGAATACTGCGTTTGCAGGAGCTGTTACCACTGGAGTCGGATTAACTAACAAGGCTACTGGAGTACTTGTAAATACATCACCACATAATGGAGTCACAACTACATCATAGTTTCCTGACATTACTGGAGTAGAAGCTGTTAAAGTTAAAGTTGCAGTAGTTGCACTTGCATTACCTGTAATAGCAACACCGTCTTTTCTCCATTGGTACAATAAACCAGGACCTGTAGCTACAATGCTAAGGTTAGCAGTTACTCCTTGACAAACTGTAGTTGCTACTGGAGCAGTTGTTTCAGTAACACCAGACACCACTGTAATAGTTGAAGTTGCAGTTGCAGTACAACCTGTTGCAGCAGTTACTGTTAAAGTATACACAATTGATTCAGTTACATTAGTTGCCACTGGATTAGCTAAGTTAGTTTGACCTACAATGTAAGTCGAAGGAGACCAAGCATAAGTATACGTTGGTGGCGTAAATGTGAACACTGTTCCGCTTGAAATATCACCAAAAGCAGCTATAGCATTATTTGATGTTGTTGCACTTACAGTTGACAATTGAATAGGAGATGTTGGTGTAACACTTAAGAATTGACCAGTAGCTCCAGAAATTCCAATTGATGCTGTACTTGCATTCAAGTCAGATAAAGTATCGTAGTTCAATTTAACCACGTTGGAACCTTCAAATAATTTCACTTGATAATTATTTGTTGAATTATCGATAGAACCTCCACCACCAACAGACACATTAGCCCATTGTACTGTCAATACTCTGTTTGGAGCTGTACCAGTTGTTAAGTAGGTAATTGCACCAGTATTCATATTATTATCATCCCATAAAGGGGCAATAACATTTGCATTGGTAGCAAGATTATTTGTAAAACTTGTTGCTGTAGTACCTAATTGAATCGTTCCATTGGTAGAAATTCCAAAAGTAGAAAACGATTGTCCACTGTAATCGAAATTAAATCCAATTGGAATACTCGTTTGTGTCCCATCATCAGATGATGAAGCAGGAATAGTACTCGCAGTTCCACCCGTTAGTGGTACATAAGTATCTACACTAGAATTGAAAGAATACATAGGTACAGTAGTACTTGTAACTAATCCCGATAATGAAACGTTTGCAGCTGGACAAATTGTAGTTTGTGCAGGAGTTGCAGTAGCAGTTACTGCAGGGTTCACGTTTATTGTTACTTGTGCTGTATTCACACAACCTGTTGCATCAGTTCCTGTAAGTATATAGGTAGAATTTACTAATGGAGAAGCCGTAACAACATCACCAGTAATAGCAGATAAACCTAAAGCAGGGGACCAAGCATAAGTAGCAGCACCTGAAGCAGTTAATGTAACTGGCGCATTTGAAATACAGAAAGTTGAAGCAGATGAAGCAATTGCAACAGCTGGCTTGTTAATTATTAATTGTGCACTTGCAGAAGCTGTAGCACTACAAGGAGCAGGAGAAACAATAGAAGCTCTATAATAATTTGTTCCAATAGCAGGAGTTGCACTTGTAGTAGTAACTCCTAAAGTGTTTGATGTTGCGCCATTATAGGTAATTCCTGTTGGAGTTCCATTTGCGACAGCAGACCAAGTGATATTATCAGAAGAATACTCCCACTGAACACCAGTTCCACCAGTTGAAACAACAGAGAAACTAGTAACTTCACCTGTATGACAAACAGTTTTAGGTTCTGGTTGGGTAGTTACAACAGCAGCAGAATTCACAGTGATTATTGCACCATTTGAAGTAGCAAAAACCTCTGTTTCTGGATTGTAAGCATTCGCTCTAATTTTCCATAAATTGTTAGTTAACGATAATCCGTTAACTGTTAACACTGGAGTTGAAATATTAGCAAACGTAACATCTCCAATTGAAGTAACAGAATCATCTATTAAAGTCCATTCCGAACCATTGAAGATTTCCCAAATAATTTGGAATCCTGGAGGCCCATCGGCTACAGTTGTAAATGTAGCGGAACCGTTTCCAGAAGAACATAATGTTACCGATTGTGGATTAGTAATTGAAAGTGATTTAACAGTAAGAATTGCAACATCCGATACAATTGTTGTAGCACAAGGACTGTATCCTGTAATGTTACAAACAAATGAAGTACCGTTTAATGCTTCTGTTGGTGCTGTAACAGTTAATGTTGCAGTAGTAGCACCTGAATAAGTAGCATCTTCAATTACATTAGTATAGTTTACACCATCTGTAGAATAAGTCCATTGGTAACCTGATGCAGGTATAGAACCTGTTGTAGTTACAGAAAATGCTGTATTTACACCAGGCAATACACTCACATCTAATGGCTGCGTTGTTATTGCTACTGGAGCATAAACATTTACTGTTTGTGGATTACTTACTAATGAAGTACATCCTGTGATGCTATTATAAATAGAACAACTAATTGTAGTTTGTCCTGTTGTTAAAGCAGTAACCACACCATTTGCATCAATTGAAGCAACAGCAGGGCTAGAAGATGACCAAGCGATTCCATCAGAAGCACTGTCAAAATCAACAACTGTAGATGCACCTAAACAAATAGCGTTTGCACCACCAGTAATAGCAGCAACTACAACTCCATTTTGAGTTACAGTTACATTACTTGAAGTTGTACAACCCGTAGCAGCATTGGTAGCAGTTACCGTGTAAATATGTTCCCCAGTAGTTGTTGGCGCTACTGTTGTAGTTGTACCAGTTGCAGTTCCAGGAGTCCAAGCATATTGGTATGCAGCAGAGTTATCAACTAATTTTTGAATATTAATAGCATAATCTTCAGTTTCTCCCCAAGAATATGTCCCTGTTGGAGTGCTAGTTATCGAGCCTCCTTCAATATTTACAACACGCATTACTGTTAAACCAATACTTGCTGTAGTTGGAATAGTTATACTTCCTGTTTCAATATGAGGACCAGTAACTGAAGAAGCAGAAGAATAAACTCTTTCACCTTCATCGTCAAAATCACCATCTCGGTTGTAGTCAATAAATACATTTGTAAAGTTACCATAATCATCTCCACAAGTTCCAATTGAAACACTTAAGGGAACGCTATCTCCTGTTTTAACAGTAGCAGGTGCTAGAGAAGTATAATTAGAATACATACTTAAAGTAGATCCAGTTCCACCAGTTGTTGTACAATCTGATGTACTATTAATTGAACCAAAAGTTACATTAAATACTTCCTCATCAGCTGTAGAAGTTGCACTAGATGAAGCATAAGTAGGTAACGTTTGAGGTCCAGAACCAATAATCAAAGAAACAGCAGTTAATACTGTAGATCCACCATTACAAATGGCCGCTTGAGCAGCAGTTGCATTTACAACAGGGTTTGGATTAACGGTTAAACTCACTGTTGAAGAAGTGATACAATTTCCATCATTAGCCACAACTGTATAAACGTATGTTCCGACAGCAGTTGGAGTTACTGATTGTGATGCTCCATTCAATGTTGCAACCAAACCGCTTCCAGTAATTGGAGTTGCAGACCATGAATAAACATAACCTTCATTAACACTTGTTACACCTAAGTTTAATGTTCCGTTCAAACATAAAGTTGAAGCAGAAGCAGAAGTTACTAAAGCGTCTGGAGCAGTTACTTCCACTGTTACTGGCGTACGAAGACTTTCGCAACCTGTAGTTGGGTTAGTTACCGTTACATAAAAAGTAGTGGTAGCACTAATTGCTGTTCCATACGTAGTATTAATAGCTGCTTGAAGTGGCGTTACAGCAGTTTCAGTAGCATACCATTTGAATATTGGAGTTGTAAATCCATTTGCATCTGCTACGGAAGCAGTAGGTATATTAATTCCACATTGTGTAGAGTTCGTAGCCAAAGGAGATGCAGGTGCTGGATTAACAGTAATTACTTGTGATTGTGTTTTAGTACAACCAGTAATTGCATCATATCCAGAAACTGTATAAGTAGTTGTAGTTGTTGGAGAAACAGTAATACTGTTTGTAGTTCCAACAGTTTCAGTACCGTTAGACCATGACCAAGCTAAAGCACCGGCACCTTTAGAAATAACTTGACCCCCAAAAGTAAAGTTTGGTCTGTTAAAAGTATAAGATTGAGACGCTATTGCTGGAGCAGCATCAAAGAAAGCAGGATTATTACTACTAGAATAAGCAAAAATTGTTGCTTCATTAGTAGTTGTAGTATAGTAAGTAGTTGCACTACCTGCATACGCTCCTCCACCGGTTTGACGAACATCTATAATGATGTTAGAGGTACCATCCCAGTTGTAAGGAGTACTTAAATCAAAAGTATTCAAACCAACTACAGGAGTTACTGTAGCAGGGCCATATACGTTAGTTAAACCATTAAGCGTTATTCCACCAATTAGAGTGGTAAGTGTTGTAGGAGCCATTTTCACTGTATAATCAGTAATTGCAGTACTTTCACTAAACGAGCTAATGTTCAACTTGAAATTCGTAATGTTTCCAGCACGCAATCCCATTGCTTGCAATTCAGCAGCAGTGAATAAAAACTGTTGCCAATCTTGATAATAGTAATTGTAAAAAGCAGCTGGATGACCATAATAATAAGAAACAGCAGTTCCAGTACCAGAAACAACTGAACCAGTTTCTACTATTGGAGTAGTAGCAGTTAAAGTAGTTGAACTATTTTCACATATAGTTGTAGCTGATGCAACAATTGAATTTAAAGAAGGTAAAGCAGTTGCAGCAACACTTACAGTAGCAGTAGTTGCACAGTTAGTGTCATTTGCTGTAGCTGTGTAAACATAAGTACCAGCCACACTTGGTGTAACAGAAACCGAACCTCCAGTTACTACACCCGTAATTCCACTTCCTGTAGCAGGATTTGCAGACCAAGTATAGGTATATAGTTCGTTAGCACTTGCAGCAGTTAATGTTACAGGGCTTTCTGCACAAACAGTTGCTGCACTTGCAGTAGCAGTTACCGCTGGTGGTGTATTTACCGTAATTGTAACTGCCGTTCTGTCACTAAGACAACCTGTAGTTGAATTTGCTTCAGAAACATATAATGTTGCTGTTTCACTTATAACTGAGTTATAAGTTGTATATCCTTCTAATAAAGAAGCTTGTTGAATAACAACATTATCAATAGCGTGTCTGTTAGAAATTCCTCCAGTTCTTGCTTTGAAAACGTGTTTCCATGAAGATTTGTTTGCTGTTAAGTATGCAGCAGGTAATTGAATGTTGCTAAATATTGAAGCACCATTTAAAGACAATGACAATACACCATTATTATCAACATTTACTTCAATTGCCGAAGATGGATTTCCAACCCAAGTAGCATTGTTTGAATACGCAAGTACATTATTTGTACCTACAGTAGTCCCTGGATTGTTTACAGCATTGCCATAAATTACACGAATACCTTGTGCTTCAGCAACAGCAGTTCCATAATCATCAAAAGTAATTGATAGTTTATTTCCAGAACCATTTTCAGCAGTTGGATTCGTATCCGTTGCACTTGCAGTATTTCCAAAACTATAACTTAAACCGTCAGCACCAGTAGCGCTACTTTCTATAATATTGAAATTAACCTTTAATTTATTTGAATTTATTGTACTAGCTGGAATTGTGAATCCACCTAATTGATTAGCAGTGTCAGGAGTTAATTCAAGAACACCAGCAACTAAACTAGCATTTCCTGAAACTACACCCGTTCCAACAGTTGATTCAAAATCATTTGTATAGTAGGTAGCTAAAGCTCCAATATAACCTGCACCACTTTGAACTAAAGTCGTTCCAGCAGCATCAGAATACCAATTGAATTGCGCAGCTGTACCCCCATTAGAACCCGCTACAGAAGCTGTTGGGATATTAGCACCACATTGAACAGAATCTGTTGCAACAGGAGCTAATGGTTTAGGGTTAACATTTACAATAACATCTTGTGTTTTAACACAACCTGTAGCTGGATTAACAGCTGTAACCGAATAAGTAGTAGTTGCAGTTGGAGAAACAGAAACACTATTTCCTGTTAAACTTCCTGAATTCCATGACCAATCAAGTGTACCCGCAGTATTTGCAACTGTTTGTCCAACAAAAGTCATGTTCATTCTAATAGTTGTTGGAGTAGAAGTTGGGGAAGAAGTCCAAAATGAAGTATTACTTGTACCTGTTCCAGCAAAAATGGCAGAATTATTTGTTGTTGACGTATAATATGTAAGAGCGTTTCCATCACCATAATGGCCAGTTTGGCGAATATCTACAATAATATTGGATACTCCATCCCAATTGTAAGGAGTAGCTAAATTAAATGTATTTACTCCAACTACAGGGGTAACAGCACTAGGTCCAAAAACATTTAATAAACCTGTTGTAGTTAACGTAGCTAAACTTGTTAACGCTGTAGTTCCAATTTTAATTGTATAATCAGTTATTGGAGTATTAGGACTTGGAAGTGTTGAAATATTCAATTTAAGTTGAGTAATATTTCCTGCACTTAATCCTAAAGCATTCAATTCAGAAGCTGTGAATAACAATTGATTCCAGTTTTGATACAACCAATTGTCAAAAGCAGTAGGATAAGTATTATAAGTATTTGTTGTTGTACCTGTTCCTACAGTAATTGTACCAGCACTAATCACTGGAGTAGTCGCTGTTAAAACCGTAGCATTACCTTCACAAATAGTAGTTTCAGCTGCGGTAGCTGTTACTGCAGGTAAAGGATTAACTAACACAGAAACAGTAGTTGTGGTAGCACAACCAGAAGTTAAATCATTAGCTGCGACAGTAAAAACATACGTTCCTGCAACTGTAGGTGTAACCGTTTGAGTAGCACCATTTAATGTAGCTGACAATCCGCTACCTGATGTAGAAGACCAAGAATAAGTATAATCAGCGTTGTTGCTAGAAACACTAAGAGTTGTAGCACCATTCAAACAAATAGTTCCTGTAGTTCCTGCAGTAGCTGTAATAGCAGCAGGAGCGTTTACAGTTACTACTACGGCAGTTCTTGCACTTTCACAAGTTGTATCTGGATTAACTACAGACACATAGAATGTAGTAGTTGCAGTAATAGCAACACCATAAGAAGAGCTTGTTGTTGCTTGAAGAGGAGTTCCTCCAGTTTCAGCAGCATACCATTTGAAAGTTGGTGTTGTAAATCCATTAGGATCCGCAACAGTAGCTGTTGGAATTTTAGTACCACACTGAACAGAATCTGTTGCAGTTGGAGCAGTTGGTAATGGATTAACTGTTACCGCTACAGTAGCTGTAACTGGACAGTTGTTCACTATTGGTGAAGCCGTATAAGTTGTAGTAGCTGTTGGAGTAACCGTTAATGGATTAGTAGTTCCTACTTCAGTAGCACCATCAGACCAAGAATAAGCAGTTGGAGTAATCACAACATTACCAATTGTATTTGTACTTACAATATTAATAGCATATTCTTCATATTCCCCCCATGATGATGATGTAGACGAGGATGTAATAAGAGTTTCTAAAGAGACTACTCTCATCCTTGTTAAACCATTCTTGGCATTAGCTGGAACTGTAAAGGATCCAGTAACTGTGTGAGATCCTTCTGTCACTGCTGAAGGAGTATAAACCATTTCACCAGCATCGGCAAAATCACCATCCTTATTATAATCAATAAAAATAGCCATCGAGTTATCATATGTAGTGTTCACACTTGAAATCGAAAAATCATACACTTGACTTGCATTTAACGTGTATGGCCCGAAAGAAGTAAAATTAGAAAAACTTCCCGCGGTTCCTGTAGCAGTTCCTATTGAACCTACTAATGAATTTATAGCGGTCGTATTATTTAAGATAGTTGTTCCGCCCTGAGAAATAGTAATGTTTCCCAAATCTTCATCAGCAGTAGGTGATGAAACAGAAGGAGAACCATATACAGCTGGTACATTTTTAGTAACAATAACGGACAATGAAGTGGTACCGTTCAAACATATTGTACCTGCTGAAACTGAAGCAGAAGCAGTAGTTCCAATATTTGGTTCATCTGAATAAGTAACACCCGCTTGCGTTTTTGTAGCAGTATTCTGATCAGTTGCAGTAACCGACCAAACTATTGAAGCATTAGCAGGAGTAGTTGTAGGAATAGTTCCTGTATATTCATTTCCTGTGGTATTGGTCATTGCAATAGCAGTTTGTGCTACTCCGTTTAAAGAATAGTTAAGTACTACACTTGTAATTGGCGCACCTGCTGGAACTGCATTGATAGTAACCGTTCTGGCTACATTAGTACATTGGTTTCCTGTTGGAGTAACCGCTAAACTGTTCAAAGTAACAGCCGCTTTTTTACCCATTGCATAGAAACCTAATAATGAAGTAGGATCAGGAATTGCAGTAGTAATTGACGAAGCAGTTACAACAGCATTAATTCCCCCTACTAAATCGTAAGCACCATTTAAAGTTAAACTTCCTGCCACAGCATCGTTAACTCCAGGAGTATCGTTTAGAACGATTGCTGTTGAAGTTAAGTTTTCTGCACCTGCAGTAACTGAAGTTGCCCAATATCTAGAAGTACTCAATGACTCAATCATACCTGTAACAGTACCACCAGTAGAAGCATCAAAAGCTTCTGCTTTAATTGTTACTGTTCCGTTAGCACCTGTTAATACATTCATTAATTCAATAGGATTATAGGTTCCTTTACCAACCGGAAAAGAATAAGTTGAACCAGAAGCTACAATATTTGCAGGGATAACTCTTGAAATAGCACCTTTAACATATTTGGCGCTTGAAGCTGAAGTTATTGCACCTGTTGCTGTATTAGGAATTGACAAAACGTAACCTGTATTATCCAAAATACCAGCTGTTAAAGCCAAAGTACCTGTACTTCCAAGAGTTCTTGAAAATGGAATAGTTACACTATTGTTTGGAGCAACGGAAGTATTATTTATAGTTAAGAAACCTGGACCGTTAGTTGAAGGAAATTCAGTAGCATTAGCGGTTTGATTTCCAACAGAACCTAGGTAAGTAAGAAGAGAAGTTGGACTGTAGGTTATAATTCCAGCACCAGTTAAATTCCCTTTCACTATTGTTAAATTTCTAGCAGAAAAATCAGCAGTTAAATTAACACCAGCGGTATTGTCAACTTGCAAGTTAATAGCATTCGTTCCATGTGCACCTGGCAATAAAGTCAAGTTTTGTGATACAGTACCATTTAACCATAATTTACCAGTTGTTCCCGTTTGAAGTATCGTTCCTGCATTTTGAATAAAATTTCCAGCTACTTTTAAATTAGCAGCACCGCCTTGAGCAATATCAAATTTACCAGCATTCACAATTACATTTCCTAAAACATTTAATGTTCCTGTTGAAGAAGAAACTTCAAAATAACCACCGTTTAAGGTTAAGTTACCATTTACAGTAAGAGTTCCAGAAGTTAAAGCTCTAAATTTAAAAATAAAAGCTGCAGCTTGATTTCCAGTTGCATTAATTGTAAAGTTTCCTTTAATAGTAGCTGTTGTAGAAGTTGTAAAAGCACTAAATGTGACAGCAGCTGTTGCTCCAGTACCTAAACTCGTTGAATTGTAAACCAAGTTACCAAAAGAAGTAGAAGCAGAAGTCAAACCATTTCCAGTTGTCCCACCAGTTATAGTAGCCGTAGCTGTAGTTCCCCAAGTTGCAGTTGGAATATAAGCGTTTGTAGTTGTAAATGCTGAATGGGTATAATTTGAACCATCAGCAAAAACTAAAGTAGCTATAGAACCTGACAAACATCCTGAATTGTCTGCAATACTATTATTAACAATACCAGTTGAAGTAATAGTTACAATAGTTCCAGTTCCACCTGTTGTATTGATGACATTAGAATTTTTTCCAGAAGCATTAAAAGTACCTGCAATGGTACCTGTCATACCCGTTCCTGTAGAAAAGGCAATTCCTATAGCATTTGTTGCATTGGTTAAATTTAACGTACTACCGAATCCAATACTTAATTCATCACCTACCGAACCTGTTAAAGTTAAAGTTCTTGTGGTTGTAGCAGTTGATTGAATTGTAACAGCTGTACTGTTAGTAATTTGTATAGCTCCAACAGAAGCATTAGCAGCCATAGTTAAAGTTACTGGACTACCACCTGTTGTACCAGCTCCATCAACGATTAAAATATCTGTTGTAGTTGGAGTAGTTCTAGTAGTACCAGTACCATCGGCACTAGTATTCCAATTCGCAGCGGTTGCTAAATCACCCGTTGCTGTACCAGTATAATAATACGTTAAAGCACCAAGAGTAGCTTGAGAACCAGCTAAACTAGAAGAAGCTTGCGCCTCAGTCATCGCTTGAATTTTATAATAATACGTAATACCTGGAGTTAAGCCCGACTGTAAGGAAGTGTAAGCTCCTCCAGTAGCTGATGTAGTAGTAGAAGCAACGAACGATGTTGCTAAACCTATTGTAAAATCTGAATCAGTAGCTCTTGTTACCAAAAATCCAACCTCATCTGTAGAAGAATCAACCCAGTTTGGCGTGATAGTGGTTTGCGTAACTGCAGTAAAAGTTAAAGCTGTTGGATTTGCAGGTGCAGTAGTTGGAGGCGTAAAAGTATATACCCTTCTGCTTCCATCAGAAACCGAATTTAAGTTTGCCACAGGAGCACTTGCAGTTGTGGCATTAGCTGCCCAGACAGTTGTACTTACATTATTTGTTGAATTAGTTATTGAAGCCAAAGTATTAGCTGCAGCACCTACTGCAAAACCAATAGCGCCTGGATTTGATGAAGTACCCATAGCCATTGCACCATAAACCAATTGGATTACACCCGTTGTTTCATAAAGCCTAACCTGCATTTGAGAAGCTGGTGCAGAACCTAAATAATACAATGACATATTAAATTCTACTACTAAACAACGATTGGGAGCAGTTCCAACTAATTTAGAGCGAACTCCATTAGTAGTTGTAATAGCATCTGAACCCCAAGCTGCAATCAATGGGGTAGTGGCTGTTCCACCAGAGGCTGTATAAATAGCTGTACCAATTGCAGTAGAACCTAAAGCCATTGTTCCATTTGTTGAAGCTGAAAACTGAGTGTAAGTTCTTCCCATCAATACAAAATTGAAACCAATGTTAGTAACGACAGAGGCTCCTTGATCAATAGCAGTTGCTACCAAAGCTGTAGCACCTGTTGTCATGTCAATAGCATTTGAATTTGAATCTAAAGCTAGTGATCCTAAAGCATCCGTTGAAAATACATAGTTGGCAGTACTTTGCGAAAACGTCTTCTGCCCAATTGCCATAGACAAGAGCATAAACAAGAAAAGCAGCCACGACTTTCGTCCGACTGTGTTGAAACTTGATGGCGAAGAGCCAACAGCACTAATTTCATTTTTTTTGAAGCCGCCAAATTTGACACCATTCAAAGAATTGTAATTCTTCATCATAGATTGAAAAAATTAGTTAAATAAATAATTTTATTTGAGGGAAACTATATAAAACCATAAATAAGTGTGTCTTAATGATAAGCAAATCTGCTGTTAAATGCAGAAAAACCCGAGGGAAACACACAATTTTATAGTTTTATAAACTTTTTCGAATGGTAAATATATAAAAAAAAATTATAATCACAAATAATTCTTAAAAATAAATTAATTTAACAAAAAATAATTGTTAACAAATTAATTAACAATTTTGAGAGGGTTTTTGGTTGTTGGTTGTTGGTTGTTGGTTGTTGGTTGTTGGTTTTAGTAAAATTATTACATAAATTTAATAATATTTATCCGCTCTGGCACCCTTTCCTTCGGAAAGGGCTGGGGATAGGAAAAAAAACCGCAGCATACAAACAAAAATCAGATTATCAGTAAGGCATTCACCCCTTTTTTAATCGTATTTATTGTTTGTATGCTGCGGCAAAATTTATACCTATATATATATCCCCATTTTATTCCTTTTCTTACGAAAAGAAATTTGTGGACAATAACACCCCTAAAAAAGTATCTTTTTAGTTACAATTTGTCCTTCTTCAGATAGCACATTTATCAAAATAACTTGTTGCGCCATTACTAAATTATCAATAATCAAACTGTTGTTATGAATGTTTTTCTTGTTGTACAACAATCTTCCTGTAATATCAAATACAGACACTTCTTGAATGGAAACATTTACAGCACTAATATGTATGGATTCATTTTGTTTAAACACCGTTACATTTGCATTTGTAAATGTTGAATTATTAGTTCCTAAAACCGGTGTATATTTCAAAATAAAACGGTCTTCAAAAGTTCCTGTAGCTGTTGTGAAACTATAACTTCCAGAACTGAAATCATGTACAGTTTGCGTTACATTATCTTGCAAATAAATTCCTTGCGTACTAAACAAACCGTCAAAATCGGATAACTTAATTTGATAAGTACCACCTGTAGTTACATTGAATCCTAGTGGAACTAAATCATTGGTATCAAATGGTAATGCTTTTCCTTGAATAGCTAATTTAGAAGTATTTACAACCGAGTAAAGTGACACTGGATTGTTACTGTTTAAAAGCGCACTATCAAAACCTCTATCAATTCCGTTGGTTGCATTTTCTACATAACCAACCATAGTTTGTTTGTAGGCTCCTTGTGCATTTGAAATTTCAACCCAAATTCTGTGTCTCTCTAAATTGTCAATTGCATTGCTATTGGTGTTTCTAAAGTACTGTGAATTATTACCCGAAACTCTCATGCTGTTTTCAAAAGCAATAGATCCAGAAGCAGTCAAACCTCGAACAAAGAATCCTTGAGCAGCTGCAATTTTTCCATTTGGAATGGCTGGATTCGTTGCCGCTGGTAAATTAGATTGTGTAGTTCCAATTCCTCCTGTGTAATTATAAACGGCATAATCGCTTGAAATATCCGTTGCTACACCCGAAGGGAAATTGTTGTTCCAGAAATAAACCGTTCCGTCAATTGCTGCAGTATTCGTAGCATCAGAAAGTAAATCATTGGCACTAATAGCACTTGGATATGGATTTCCAACAAGGTTTAAATCACTTGTTCCAATAGTAATTGGAGTAGCAACTGGTCCGTTATTTGGCACTCCGTAGAACATTCCATTAAAAATAGCTGGAGTTGAAGTGAAATTTGAAGGTGCACCGATGGCATATCCTAAACCAGCATTCATTACTCCTAATTCATTTGCAACAGCATACGTTCCAGATTCAGTATTGAAATTCATAAATTGATTGCTCGCTGTTAATGGTGAAAATAAATTCAACACTTGAGAATCTACTGGCGAAGCCCAAAAGTTAAAGTCATTCAACCTTGAATCTCTTGAATTTCTATTGTAAACAATATCTCCTATATTATTGGTGTTATTTATTTGAACCAAACTCGCATCATTATTGAAAGTCAATGAACCTGCAAGAACCTCTACATTATTTTCTGCCAACAAAGTATGATTGGCAAGGAACGTTACATTTCCATTGATAACTTTTACAGAACAAGCAGAAATATCTCCTGTTGAAGTATAATTATCATTGAAAATTGCAGCGACAGTACTTGTTGGATTTCCATTAGACCAACTTCCATTTTCCCAAATTGTAGAATTAACAGTTATTGTAACCACATTAGAATAAGTAGTACACGCACCATTTAAAATAACAGCTCTGTAATATCTAGTACTTACTAAATTTCCAATTTGTGATGAAGATAAAGTTGCAAAAGCACTTGTTTGAATATCAACTGGAATTGTAAACGCTAAATCAGAAGCATATTGCCATTTTGAAACCGTTCCTACAAAACCAGAAACAGCAATTGCATTTGGTGCTCCAGAACACAACGACTGATCTGAAGATGCCGTCCCTCCTACTGCGTCATTTACAACAACGGAAAAACTGTTGGTGTTTAAAACTGTACAAGCAGGTGTTGAATCACTAACTACATCAATTAAGGTATAAGCAACTGCACTTGTTAAGGCTCCAGTCGAAACAGAATTCGTTCCAGAACCGTTCAAAACTAGCATTTGATTTGCAGTTCCATCATTATAATGTACTATTGCGTTTGGAGTTCCTGTAAAGGTAATTGTTGCCGCACTTCCTGTACAAACTGGAGATATTCCTGTAATTACAACTGCTGGCAACGGGTTTACATTTACCACTACACTATCGGTTAAAGGTACCGTACATTGAGTTGTTCCTGCGCTTGTAACTCCTGTTAATGTATAGGTAGCTTGTGCAGTTAAATTTCCTGTTGAAACCGAAGCAGTTCCTAGAGTTGCCTCTAAAGTTACTTGCGCTGGCGTTCCATTTACTGTATAGTTTACTACCGCGCTTGGAGTTCCATTAAATGAAATAGAAGCTGCTGTTCCAGAACATATAGTTGTAGCACCAGAAATTGTAGCTGTTGGTAAATCTAAAACTGTAATTGTCAAACTTTCCGTTAAATTTTGCGAACAAGAAGAAGAACCACTTGCAACATTTATTAAAGTAAATGTTGTGTTGGCCGTCAATGAAGCTGTTGTAAATTCATAAATTCCAGTTCCGTCAAAAGTAATAGTTTGAGTAGTTGTACCGGCATCTTTTGTATAGGTTACAATTGTATTTGGCGAACCTGTAAATAAAATTTGAGCTGAAGTCCCAGAACAAATTGTTGTAGTTGGCGTAGTAGCTATTGTAGCCGTTGGCGATGCATTCACAGAAACAGTTACACTATTGGTGAAACTTTGCGAACATAAAGGAGCCGAAGGATAGGCAACGCTCACTAAAATATAAGTAGAATTTGCATTTAATATTGGCGTTGAAACAGCCGCATCTCCCATAGAATCTAATGTTATTGACTGTGGCGTTCCATCAACTTTGTAATTTACAACTGCGTTTGGCGAACCTACAAATGATATTGTTGCTGAATTTCCTGGGCAAATAGTTCCTGCACCAGAAATAGCAACTGTTGGTAACGGTAAAACTGTAATTGCCGCAGTTCCACTTACGTTTTGAGAACAAGAAGTTGTTCCCGCAAAACCAACATTCACTAAGGAATAGGTTGAAGAACTTGATAATACTGGTGAAGTAACCGAACCTACTCCTGTTCCATTTAATGTTAAAGAACCGGCAACACTATCAACGGTATAATTTACGATTGTGTTAGGCGTTCCTGAAAAATTGATTACCGAAGTACTTCCCGAACATATAGTAGCCGAACCACTAATTGTAGCTGAAGGATTTGGATTTACAGTAATTGTAAATTGTTTCGTTGCACCCACACATCCGTTGAATTTTGGTGTTATTGTTATGGTTGCCGTAATTGGAAAATTAGTAGTATTTGAAGCATTAAAACCTGATAAACTTCCTGTTCCACTTGCTGCCAAACCAATAGCAGTATTTGAATTTGTCCAATCGTAGGCAATAATTCCACCGGTATTTGTTGTAGTAAATGGAATAGCACTTACAGCTTCCCCATTACAGAACGTTACATTGACAGGTTGATCAACTTGACCTGAAGGATACACTGTTAAGGTGTAAGGTTCAGCTCGAACACATCCTATTAATGAAGTTACACTTGCTGTATAGGTTAAATTTCCAGCAACTGCAGATTTAACATACACCGTAGCAGTTGGTGTTCCAGTAGTATAAGCAACAGTAGCAGCTGGATTTGTAAACAATCCTTCAATTGGAGTCCATACCACTTGAGAAGCAGCACTTCCAGTAATTTTCACATTGTCAATTGCCCAATACCAAGCCCAACGTGCTTCCGTATATTTAAATCGAACCTTCACTTGTGTTCGCCCTGGACCAACATAAGGAGTTAAACTTGTAACTACATTTACAAAACTTGAAGCTGTCCCTGCATTAGCAGTTGTCCAAGTATTGTTAGGCAATAAAATCCAGTTAGTTCCATTATCAATAGAAATTTCAGTAGTTGCGGTACCACTTCCAAACCCTCTATAAAAATGCCAGAAGCTTAAAGAAGCATCCGTTAAATTAGATAAATCAATCGCTGGAGAGGTCAAAATAGTATTGGTTGTTGTTCCTGAACCTTGAGCATCACTGTTAGTAATGAAAAATTTAGAAGAATCATTACTCACAAAAGTAGTCCCACTATATGGATACGGGCTTTGTTGAACTGCCCATGCTGCTGCTGCAGTATTCCCTCCGGCAGAAGTATTTTCTGAAGTAAAAGTATTCGTTGCACCATTAAAATCTTCCGTAAATACCGGTATTCCGTTATCAATACCTCCAGTAGCTACTAAGGCAACAGGAGCTCCATTCTGACAAGCAGAATTACTTGTTGCTACAATTGTAATTGGCGAAGGCAACGGTTGAATTGTTACATTATAAGTACTAGAATTCGACACAAAAATACCATCTGTTTTAGTAGCTGTTAATGTATAATTAGTTGTTGTTGTTGGATTGAAAGTATATCCATTAACTGAATCACCACTAACTCCCGCTGTCGGATTCCAAGAATATACCTGAAAATTAGACAGTGGTGTGGTAATGCGAATTGTTGGACTTGAAGAACCACTACACATTGTGATAGCTGAACCATCGATTGTTAATGCTGGCGGAGGTGTTGTCACATAAATAGAGTAGTCTTCAAAAGAACCCCAGGTTCCAGAATAACAAGGTGCATCCGGTGCTGTTAAGGTATCAACATCTGCACCACCAATTCTCATTCGGTGTTGTCCTAAAGTATTTACAGCATTTACTGTAAGTGGAATTAGAAAAGATGCGTTCAATGTGTTTGGACTTGTTGAAGCAGAAAGTCCTGTGTACATTAATTCGTTGGTATCAACAAAATCACCATCATTGTTCCAATCTATCCATATTTTAGTATTGTAAGTAAAAGTACCCGTATTAAAAGTTATCCCTACATTCAAGGTAGTTCCTTGAGAAACGTTTGAAATTAGGTTTGAATAATTTCCGTAATTTCCAACCTCTGTAGATGTGGTGTTGCTTACACTTCCAAACGAAACATTTGTAATACCTGTTCCGTCCACACTTGATGGATTTGGATTACAAGTAGTAGCATAAGGAGTTGTTGTGGTAAAATTCCCAACTGCTGACCATTGGCTAACTTCTCCATTTCCGCAATTGGTTCTAACCCAAAAATGATACAATGAAGAAGGATTTAAAGAAGAAATATTTGCTAAAGTAACTCCGGAAATTGTTGAACCAGATGGTATAGTAGTATTTATAGGAGTCGCACTAGAAGTTGAAAAATAATATTGGTAGCCAGAACCCGAAACTCCCGAAGGTGCTGTCCAGCTGATGATTGCAGAGTTTGAAGCAATTTGACCAGAAGATAATGCTGTTGGCTCTATACAAGTTGAAACGTCAACTAGAATATCATCTATTTGTAAAAATCCATTATTTGAATCTGCATATCCTCTAAAACCAATATAATAATCTCCTGCTGTTCCAACATAAAAATTAATGGTATTGGTCAGTGGAGATTCTTTGATGTTGTCGTGAATTGCAATAACATTGGTCATTCCAGCTGCGGCATTAGTTGCTCCATAGGCAACATTCATTTTTTGAATAAATTGTGGAAGAGCTCTTGTTCCTCCATATTTATAGGAAACTTTATAACTTCCAGCAGTTGGGAAATTAATTTTTTGAGTGAAAAACCAAGTATCAGTAGCTAAACTTCCTGTAGTAGAAATGTTTTTACTATTAAAACCATAAAAAGGTGTAGCAGAATTATCTCTAGTTACCATTGCGGCACCGGCAATCATTTGAACACTATTACAAATAGGAATTGCTGGTGCAGTTACACTTTCAAAATCCTGACTATATGGTAAAGAAGTAATTGCAGGACAAACTGGAGTAACTGAAGTAATAGCCTCAGATTCTCCACATGATGATTGCGCATATACAGTATAAGTAACACCCGGAATTAAACCTGAAATAACAATTGGACTTCCCGTAGTTGGCGAAGCAGTTACATTTCCAGAAGCATACAATCCTGATGTTCCGCTTCCAAAAGTACCACTAGTTCTTACCTCATAAGTATAACTGGCAGGAGAAACCGCTGGATCAGACCAGGTAATATTTGCGGAAGCATTATCAGCCTGAAGTGTCGCAGCAATAGAATCTGGTGCATAACAAGTTGGCTTCCAAGTAAATTTTGCTGTCGTAGCATTGTAAAATGTTGAACTCGTACTTAAGACATCTGTATTTGCGGCTCCAGGTGCAGTTGAAAGCCCAGTTCCTGTAGCATTTTTTCTATTATTATAATCTGTATTTAAAGCCCCTCTTAAACCGACCTGACCAGCTACACTAACTGTGCTTGAAGGGGTAAAACCATTTTTATACCATGTTTCTATAACATTAGTCCCTTCATACAAACGAATTTGCATATTCATTAAACCGTCATATTTAACAAGATTAAATGAACTGGTCCCTGTGGTTCGTATGACATTCTTATATTGCACTACAAAAATACGATTTGGAGCACTTCCAATAGTTTCATATCGTACTTCAGATAAAATACCTGTATATAAAGGAGAAATTGAACTTGCATGTTGAAGATTATTACCATAACATGCAATTGCTCCTGAATATGTTGAAGATGCACTTATTGGAAGTGCTGTAAATGAGCCTGATGTAGGAGCGACATCAAATGTTACAAATCCATTTTCGGCGACGAACACACTTGTTTTATTAGCACCATTAAAATTAAAAGAAAATCCTAAAGGAACAGCAGCAGTAGAAACTGCATTACTGAAATTTACTCCTGAAGCAACTAAAGTCGATCCACCGGTAATTTCAGAATACGCTTGATTATCGGCTTCGGCAAAAGTATAATTAGAAACTTGTTGTCCTGAAACTGAAGTAACAGTTCCTAAAATCGCAAACGCAAAAGTAAGCAACGAAGACATTTTAATTGTTCTAGTTTGTTTTTGGAGGGACATCCAGAAACTTTTGAGGGATAAAGTTTTTGTCATTTTTATAAGGGAAAATAGTTAGTTTTTTTTTGATAACGGATTAATTGTTAATCAATCAACAAATCTACTTAAAAATATTGTTAATTTAAACAAAAAAAAATAAAAACATTTTTTTTTAAATCAAAAATTAATGTCACATTTCTTTTCCACCGTATTCAAATAATAGCACAAATTAATTTGTCCCAATTACTTTTATAATTTATTTAATTATACAATAGAGTAGTAAAGTTATTTTTAAAAACCCGTTTAGTTGTTTTAGGACGAGACATTTAAAATTGTCCAACAAGTCAAAGCCATATCAAAGCCATAGATAAGGTATTCATAATGTATTCATAATGTATATAAAATATAAACTTAAAAACATACTCAAATAAATGCCAAAAATACGGTAACGGTTTATCTTTGATTTAGTATTCTCATGAAAGACTAAAATTCTCTATTGCAGTTTTCAAGAATAGTGAAGATTATTTTATACAAAAAGTTTAGAAATCTTTTAAATCATTCTAATTTGAAGTGAAAAATGCTTCTTAAAAAATTGCAGTATTTAAACTATATTTCTACCATATATATAACCTTATTTTTTTTATTGCAAAATTGAACGCATTTCAACAATAAACTTAATTATGAAGGACGATTCAAATGATTAATAATTGGATTTAGGCTAAAATAACATAAATGCAAATGCCACGAAATCCCGAATTTCATGAAGTTAAAAATCTGTGAATCTGCGGCGATATATTTTTTAATCCAATAATTTTTTACTCACCCTACTACTCGCAATAACGGAAGCGATAAAACCTAATGAAACTATAGTTACAAAAACAATTAGTACGTTTTTAAATAAGAAAGCCACAGGATAGGCAAGTGAAGGTGTAATCATTATTACTTCAAATTGCTGCTGAATTAAAACCATAATAATTCCTAAAAAAAGTCCCAATCCTCCACCCAAAACACTTAGTAAAGTTCCTTGAAACAAAAATATATTTCTTAAATCTTTTACTTCTGTTCCCAGGTTGTAGAGGGTTTTTAGATTCCCCCGTTTGTCTAAAATCATCATAATAATTGCGCCCGCAAGCGTGAATAAGGTTAGAATTATTACAAGCGTAAATAATAAATAAATTGCAGTATTTTCGGTATTCAACATTTTATACAACGCATCGTTTAATTGCGCCCTATTTTTTATAGTAATTTTGTTGTTAAAAATAGTTTGTAGTTGTTCCTTTATTCGCTCTTCATCAGTATTAGGTTTCAGTTTTAATTCTAAAGTAGTAATTTGATTGGGTTGAAAACCGAGTAATTCTCTTGCCAATTCAATATCTGAAAACACATATTTAGAATCCAATTCTTCGCTAACAGCATAAACACCAACAGGAATTAATCCAATTTTAGTGAAGGCATCATCTGGATTTTCTATATTTCCCTTGCCTGGTTTTGGAGCAAATACTTCAAACGCATTATTGAAATCAAATATTCCTAAAGATAATTTTTGGGAAATTCCGTAACCAACTACAACTTGCGATGTTTTGGGGCTTAGCCATTGTCCGTTAAAAAGACTTTTCTTGACATTGCTGACATTAGTAAAAGAAGCGTCAACACCTTTCAAATAGGTAAATTGTTCTTTCCCATCAAACATAAAAAGCACCCGTTCCTCAATGATTTTACTAAACGAGGCAACGCCATCAATAGTCTTGATTTGTTGTTCTTGCTGGGGTAAAATTGTATAAGATTTTCCTAAAGTACTACTGATTTTTAAATCAGGGTCAAAGTCATTGCTGAACGACAAACTGAAATTTACTAAACCGCTAAAAATGGATAAAACCACAAACAAAACCATCGAACTAAGTATAATTCCTAGGGAAGCAATGCCATTAATAATGTTAATTGCATTGTTTTTATTGGCACTTTTCAGGTAGCGTTTGGCTATGTAAAAAGAGAAGTTCAAATTAGGTTGTTCTTCGTTTTTCTAAAAGCTCGCGGTTTTCAATTGGATTTTCTTTTGATGCTAAGGCATTGTCAATCTTTTCAATATAATCCAAAGAATCGTCGATAAAGAAAGTCAAATTTGGCACTTTTCGCAATTGAAGTTTTACTCTTTGCGATAAATCGTGTTTGATTAATTTGGTATTTGATCGTATTGCCACCAATGTTTCTGCTGCTTTTTCTTGAGGAAAAATACTTAGATGCACCGTTGCAACTGATAAATCTGTTGTTACAATTACTTTGGAAACGGAAATAATTAAATTAGAAATTCCATTTTTTCGTATTTCACCTTGCAAAATATCTACCAAATCTTTTTGGATTACACCACCTATTTTTTTCTGTCTATTTGTTTCCATGCTGCAAAAATACAATTTTTTTGAGTTCCAACGTTTCAAAGTCGCAAAGCGAAACAATTTTTTATCTTTGTTTGGTAATAAAAGTGCTAATTTTACTGTTTATTTTAAAATAAATAAAAATCGATTAACCGAATCAACTATAAAATGAGAAAAATAGAACATATTGGAATTGCCGTTAAAAGTCTTGAAGTTTCAAATTTAGTGTTTGAGAAACTTTTTGGAGCCCCAGCCTACAAATCTGAGGAAGTTGCGAGCGAAGGTGTAAATACTTCGTTTTTTATGAACGGACCAAACAAAATCGAACTTTTAGAAGCTACAAATCCTGAAAGTCCTATTGCAAAATTCATTGAAAAAAAGGGCGAGGGAATTCACCATATCGCCTTTGATGTGGAAGATATCGTCTCAGAAATTGCGCGTCTAAAAGCAGAAGGATTTATCGTTTTGAATGAAGTTCCTAAAAAAGGTGCCGACAATAAATTAGTGGCTTTTTTGCATCCAAAAAGTACAAATGGCGTTTTGATTGAACTTTGTCAGGAAATAAAATAATCTGATTTGTAGTAGAATTAGAAAAATCCACATTGAATTTGAAATCATTAAAAAACAAAAAAATCAAAATCTGTTGTTGAAATAGTTGCAAAAAATCAAAATTAGTAGTACTATTGCACCTCAATAATGGTCCTATAGCTCATTCGGTTAGAGCAACTGACTCATAATCTCTTTCTTATTCCTCTTGAATCTCCTATACAGAAAGACTTCACATCAAACATTTAAAATTTTGTACACACTATTTGCACGCTACATGCTATGTTAAACATTATTTTTTATCAAATGTACCATATTATAATGAAAATTGGAACTGGTAGATCAAATTAGTTTTTACATGTTTCTAACAATTTGCAGTAGTATAAATTGTTCTTTAAATCTTGAAAGTTTAAATTATAATTTATCAATTTCTATAGGTTTACTATAAAACTTCAGTTGAGATACTATCTTTTTCATTCTGCTTCTAACAACTTCAAGATCATTGCACATTTTATAATCTATTCTAATAAAATATCCATTTTTGTAAAGATCTATAAAGTAACTGTATGTTTTCAAAGTCTTGCTGATTTGGGTACTATAATACCAGGCGTTTATTCTAAAATCTTTTGAAACAATATCAATATTATCTGTCTTAAACTCAGACATTTTTACAGAATTTGGAACATTGCTTTTAATATAATCTGTTTCCCACTTTTGATATAGAAGTAATGGGTTATTACTTGAATTTATATCCTCTTGAATTACTGATGCTTCAAAATATTCAAGTGTGATATGATTTTCCAATAGCGTTAATCTATTTGAATTCTCCCATTTTGAATTTGAAATTGCTGATTTATCAGTATTTAATGTAAAATATAATCCATCTGCATTGCAATATATGGTGTTGCCAGTTTTAGATTTTACAATTCCAACTTGTGAGTATGATGCGATATGGAACAATCCAATAAAAAAGATAGTAAAGATGTAGATTTTCATAATAGTTATCTATTTGTTTTGTTTTTATTTATTATATCTTCCATTTTTTTTATCTTTAGTAATAATGAATAATATTTTTGATTTAATTCTTTAATTAATAACTCATCAATATATGAATGACCATCTAAAACTTTTTCTAATGCTTCTTCTGTTATGTTCCATCTATACTGGACAAATTTTTCTATTTCTTTAAAGTCCAAAGAACCTTTATTTAAAAGTTCTAACCCAGAAGTGTTTCTTACATAATCAAAAGCATTTTTTGATTTAAATCTAATTTTGCCAGCAGATCCAAAAGGAATGTAACTATTGTCAGAATATAAGAATGACCAATTTGCCAATTCTAAATTCATATCCAACTTTCTTTTTTGAATTTCTTTATACATATATACTCCTGTTGCTGCAGAACAATGTTTCCATTGAAAATGTTTTTCTATAACAACAATTCCTTTAAACACTAAAATCAATATATTATCATCTAGAGTAGTAATAGTTTTATTCCAATGTTCACAGAAATTAATTTCCATTGTATTTATTAAAATATTTTCAGTTTCAATATCAACAATAAGAGAAATGCCAACTTTTTTTAAAATTTCAATATATGTATTCTTGACATTAAAATAACTATCTAAAATATCTTCACTTGTCATATAAATCTATTTGTTAAATCATTATAATAATTCACTTTGTTGTCACTTTTATATCCCTTTTCATAAATGTAAGTGGTGTTTTCATGCACTACACCTTTTTCCATTGTTCCAAAGTTATCATCACAATTTAAAAATGCATTTTTTGAAGGAGTTTCAGGATTAATATTTTTTTTATCACTGGAAATATCTTGAACTCTTAAGAATGGATTGACACTTTCAATATGATTTTTATTATCATCAACTATTTGTTCTTCATTGTTGAACAACTTGCTTTTTAGTTTTTTATTTTCATAAAATAATTTTATGATTATGATAGAGCAAACAGCTATAATAGTTGGTGTGTAAAGATTGTTCATATATTTTACTTACAATAAATATTTATGTAGTTAAATGCCTTTTCATATCCTAATTCTCCTGCTTTACTTAAATATTTACAACCTTCACTTTTTTTTCCAAGTTCAATTAATCCTATTCCTATTGCGGTATAAGTGTTTTCTTTTGGGTGGTAAAAATCTGTCTCTAATTTAGTTGATTTAATTAGATCATCAATAGCGCCATTTCCATCATTAAAATAATTTAATTTAAGGTATCCTCTCTCAATGTAAGCATTCCCGTTAGTAATATTAGTTTGTATTGCTTTATTAAAATCTTCAAATGCTCCTGAAAAATCATTTAATAATTTATTGTTTTTTAGTAAACCTCTTTCGTAATATGCATCAGAATACTTTGAATTGCACTTTATAGCACTTGTATAATCTAACATCTGTTCCATTAAATATTTTCTTTCATTAAATGATTCATTGTGAAGATTATGAAATATTAACATTGGTAGTAGCACCCCTTTTATTTTTCCTCTATCAAAGTATGCTTCTGCAATATTTTCAAAACTTGAATGAAATTCAATTGAATTTGCAAGATCTATAGCTTTAGTTAATAGTTCTACTTTTTTTTCAGGATTCCGCATAGATAATCCAAAATCAAGAGATTGATAATAATATGTGTTGCTATTATTTGGATTCAAATAGAGTGATTTCTTATAATTTAATGATGAATTTATAGAATCATTCATTAGATAATATGCATATCCAAGCTTGCAATATGAATTACTATAGTTTGTGTTTAATTTAATTGCATTTTTAAAGTCTGAAATTGCTTTTTTTTTATTTCTATTCTCTAAATAACAACTTCCCCTCATATAATAATAATTATACTTTTTAGAATTCAATTTGATTGATTTAGTAAAGTATAACAATGCATCATCAAAGTTATTAAGTTTATAATTTGCCATTCCTTTTTTGAAATAGAATTCTTCACTTTTTAGTGTTTTGTTTTGATTGTATTCTATAACCCTTTTTTTATTCAAGTTGTATTGAATTTGCGAATAATTATGGATATAAATAAATAATATCAACATCAGAAAGTATTTTTTTTTCATATTAATTGTGTTTAGTATATGTTATATTTTTGACCTAAATATGGGATATTTGAAATTTCACAATTTTCTAATTCAATCAATAAGTTCTTTATATCACTCCATCTCTTGGAAGAATAAAATCCATCTGGATTGTTATTTTTTAGTCTGAAATATTCTGCGTTTATTTTTTGCAGTAGTTTTATTTCGTCAACAATTGGATTTGAAATAACACCATTCATTTTATATGGAGTATTAATATACCGTGCGATTATATTATATCCGTATGAAATATATTCACTTTTTGACCAATCTAAATTATTGAATTGACTCGCCAGAATTGGTCTTAATTTATCAATATATAATTTTAAATATTCCTTGTTATATTTATTAATAAGTTGTAGATGAAAAAGTTTAGAAGATTCATTAGTAATAAAGTAATATCCATTATCATATCTGGATTGTTGTACTGCATATACGTTATAACTTTCTAAATTGTTAATTTTTGGTTTGTCAGGAATATAACTATTTCCACCGAAAGTATAATTAGATGAATATTTTAATGCACTTTCAAAATCGTAAGGTACATTTTGCGACAAAACAATATTGTTATGAAAAATTAAAAAAATGATGATAATAAATTTAGTCTTCTTCATTATTCTACTGTATAATTTAGCACATCTCTTACTTGGTTTTTATATAAAACAACTACAGTAAGATTAGATTTAAGTATGTTTATATCGTCATTTATAACTTTCACAACTAATTAACTCTATAAGCAGAGAAACTTATATTTAATTGCATTGGAATATTGCAATTATATCCTGCCATAGTATCTGTTGATGGGAAATAAACTGGACCAGTAAAATTTCCTTTTAATGTGTTGCCATAATTATAAGGTAAAGTGCTTGAACTTGAAGAAGTCCCCATATCAGTAATATTAACAGTAATATAATTCATGAAATCTAAATAACTGTTACTGCCAGTATTATAAAAACCACTATTTTGTACAAACCCTAAAGCACGTCCAGTATTTAAAGGTAAATTTATCCTAAAAGAATCATACAACGGGGATTGACTTATCATAACATATGCTCGATTTTGACCAACATGACAATTAGGTATACTGAGATGGAAAAGTAAACTTTGTCCACTCACAAAATTTGGTTTTGTGATGTCAGCAATTTCAAAATAAACCATAGTTGTAGTTGAAATAGTAGCTTGGCATACATTAGGATTTAACATATAAACATTTCCATTAATTCCTGTACCAAATCCACTTGTATTTCCTTGAACTTTGTGTTCAACACCATTAATATTAATATTAAAAAAATAATCTACATTACCTGCAGAATTATTGCCACTTGAACCTTCATCACTACCACTACAACTTAAGAATAATGATGCAATTGTTAAAAAAAGAATAATTTTTTTCATGTTTTATATTTTTTTCAAGTATGTCTCTTACTTGGGTTTACATAAAACAGCTGCGTGAGACAATTGCCATTACTTGTACTTGAGGTGGTCGAATACCTGAGAAACAAAGTAAAGCAACGCTCACGCATGACGGTGAGCGAATACTCATACTTTCCTGTTTCTCATTTGAAATTTCGACCTTTCAAGTACAGGATCATATAGCAAACGCTATTATATCGATAAAATGTGTTCTTTCTTATGAAAGTGATTACAAATGTAATGAAATTTTTTTGCAAAAAGGGTTGACTTATTTTTCATCAACCCCTATAAATTATTGCAGAAACCAACTGTGTTTTGAGTTTCTGTCACTCAATGCATCAGAAACACCAGTAGTGAAATCAAATGCATTTACACCTCTATCAAGGAAAGTATCAACATAAGATGACTTGTTGGAACCAGTAAGCAGGTTGTAAAACTTCCATAGATTTATATCTCCATTCAAATCTTTACTAAAACTTTCATCATTATAGTAATCTTTTGCAACTGTAGATAAATGACCATCTGTAAGTAATAATTCTGGCAGCAATAACTTTTCTTTTTTTGGAAGATAATTGTACAATCTTCCTTTGCCTATTAGCTGTGCAAATTGTGATTCAGTCAATGAATAATTAGAAAGTTGCTCCATTGCATTCAAGTGCTTTTGCATATTATAAGAAGCAAATAATTGTATTATTTTATGCTCTAAATCTATTTCAGACATTGCTTTTAATTCATTTTGAAATCCATCTGTACTCAAGCACAAATTACAACACACCATATTTTGAAAACCTATAAATACTTTAAATTTTTCATAGGTTTTCTTATTGTATAGATTTTCTAAATTGTAGGATCTTACTCCACCAACTGTTAATGCAAGTGTATTTCCATTTATGGTTTGTGTGATACTTGGAATTCTAATAATAAACGCCATTCGTTCATAATACGTTGTTTTTTGATGTTCTAAGAGTTCTTTTACAGGAATATGAATTGCATCAGGTGTTCTTCCTTTTATTTGATGAGATACACGAATTTCTGGTTCCTCAATAATTTCATTTGGAAAGATACTTCTAACTGCTTCCATTGTAATGTCAATGAATTCTTGATGACTTAGAGTAGTCTCGTTGTCTTTTGTAAAAACAGGAATAGTGCATTTTCTTTTCAGAAATGCTAAACTAACTTCTTCTGTATTTGCTTCTACAAAAGGTTTTTTGTTAGTATTGATACTGCTTTCTACAGTAAATGTTGGTTGAAATCGAATGATTTCAGCATGGTGAGTTTGTAATTCCATGATAATAAAGTTTTTGATTGTGAATAAATGAAAATGACCTACCACTCTGATAGGTCATTTTAGGTAATAATTAAAGTAAACCTTCTTGTGTAAAAGAGGTATAAGTATCAAAAGGTGTGATGATGATATGATCTATGAGTTTCATATCCATAAACTCCAATGCAGATTTTATCTTTTTTGTAAGAGTAATATCTTGCGTAGAGGGTTTCGTATTTCCTGATGGATGGTTATGGCAAATAATTACACCTGATGCCATTAATTTTAGAGCAGTTGCTACTACAATTTTGATGTCAACAACAGTTCCAGTCAGTCCACCTGTAAAAGCATTACAGGAACCAATTACTACATTTGAATTATTGAGATATAAAATCACAAACTGCTCTTGAATACCAATTTTATCTACATCAATAAGTAGTTTGCATATCCTATATGCTTCTATAGTATCTGTAATTTTTGGTCTGTTCTCAATGGATGATAGGTATTTATATCCAATTGAAATTTCTCCTAATTCAGATGTATTAATCATACTGCTTGACCATTAAGACTTGCTCTGTAATCTTTTTGCTCACCTTTAATGACTGCAGCTCTATGGTTGAGTTGTGCAGAGAACTTCCTTACATGAGGTTGGTTTTTATGCAAATTATTAAGTTCTTCAAAGGTTTTACAGGCATCAATCATATTTAATAACTCATCATCATTGTATCCTTCTCCATCGTTACACCACTGCTTGATTTTTTTACCAGCATTTTCATCAATTTTGAATGCAATACGTGAATTAAACAATTGTGTTCTATCCTTTGTACAGTTAACATTATTGTAAATGTCAAGTTCAAATACAATTGTGTAGTCATATTCAAGTCCATCACGCTGGACTCCTTTCATACCAACCTTTTCTGGTACAGATTTACCATTTTTCTCAGTAATCACGTAATCTTGTTTACTACGAATAGTTACAATTACATGACTGCCAGATGAAAGTATCTTTTGTACCAAAGCATTATGTCTTGGTGTTATTTTACTCCAGTTGGTAAAACTATTCCCTGCCATTTGAGCATGCATATCTAATATACCTCCATCACCATCCCATTCATGAGAAATGCTATCAAGTATGATAACATCCATACCTGCTTTCTCACAAGTAGTAATTGCTTCAATATACCTTTCTGGTGTATAAGGTGCAGTTAGATTTAGTACATTATACTCGCCAAGATGTGAATATAGATGTGCTGATTGGTGCTCTGTGTCAATAACTGCAATTCTTTTCCAGTCTTGACAAATTCCATAAGCAAGTAGTAGTGATGAATAAGATTTACCGCTACCACTTGGACCAGACATCGCAATTCTTATGCGTGCTTGGTTCCTGTTTGAGATTTTTAATTCCATTGAATATGTTTTTAAATTAATACTCTATTTCAATGGGGGTAGACAGTAGTTGCGAAGTTCATGGGGGTAGAACTATTAGGTACTACTTGAACTCAAATATACAAGTGGGGTAATTTATAGCTATGTAGAGTTATTTATTACAGTATAAATGGGAAAATATTTTATTATAATAAATTTTTATAAGTGGAGTACTTGCTTGAATCTTAATGCAAGTACAATTTATAGAAGTAGATTATTTATTATATTCATAGTCTTTTAATTGCTTTAAAATTGTAGATAACAGGAAACAATTCATCATACACAGCTTTATTCCTTTCAATTGCATTTTGAGAATATTTGCACATCAATTTTTCTTTTTTCATTTCATCAATCCCTCCTATAAGTATAGGATTTAACATGTATTTACCTCGTATAATATTTGTAATTACCTTTCTTTTTGCTAGTTCCTTAATAATGTCTTTAATGTAGTCTTTGCTTGGTTTTTCAATTTCCAAAGTTTCACAGAAGTCAGCATATTCATCAATTACAAGATTATTCCAATTGATTTCAAGGGTATTTGAGTTTACATGAAAACACAATAGAAAGTATAACAGATTTTTGTTGTGACCATCTAAATGAACTAAAAAACAAAGAGATTCAGGTGCAAGATTAATAGATTTTGTAGCAAACATAATATCTTCGAAAACTGGTTTTAAAATATCTTCTACACCAGTATTTTCAAGTTTTGAAATAAACCTTGTTTTTTTAAAATTATTTTTTGAAGTATCAGTATCATATTTTGTATCAGAATGACTTTGTCTTAAGTTTCTATAAAGTTTCTGAAAATTTTCAATCATGTATTTTGAGGTTTTTCTTATTTGATACATATAATAAATGTTTTATATTTGTAAATAATATTTGAGTCAGACAATCTTTTTAATTTAATACAAATTTAATATAAAATATTAATAAAAACAAGACTTATAGAGATTTTAAAGGGGTATATACACCCCCCTTTAAATGTAAAAAAATTCAAAAATGAAACAAAAAAAGATTGTAAAAAAAACATTGATTATAAAAGAAGATGTAATAATTGAACTTAGTGTTTCTTTTAAAAAAGAAGGTTTTGTTTCTTTGTTTAATGCACAACACATTTATATTGAATTGAATTCTAAACAAAGGTGTTTTTTTGATTTCTTGTGCGAGAAAATGAATGAGAAAAATAGAGTATTGATTGATGGGGCGCTTCATAATGAATTTATTATTTTTTTAAACAAAATCAAAAAAGGAAAGATTTTAATTTCAAAAAAATCAATATTTAATTATGTCAAATTATTAATACAATTTAGACTTATAATACCTTTTGAGAATACACCGCTTTTATACATTGTGAATCCAAAATACGTATACAAAGGTACAATCCAGAATAGGATGGATATTTTGAATGATTTAATGGAAAATCATTTGAATTATGGCATTGATATTCAGTCACTGTTAAATGTTCCTATTTCAGATATTGAAATTCCAAACATTCCATATCCAAACTTCAGAACATTTGAGGATGGGACAATAGAAATATTGGATTGGAAGTAAAAGCAGCACAGAATGCTTTTGCAGAATTTCTACAAGCAGGAAGTTTGAGAGCTGACCAAATGACTTTTATACAGAATATCATTACCGATCTTACCAAGAATGGCACCATAGAACCAAGTATGTTATTTGAACCACCATTTACAGATATGAATGACCAAGGTTTAATGGGTATATTTGAAGATAGTGATGCACATAAAGTAATAAACATAATAGAGCGCATTAATGAGAATGCAATGATAGGATAAACAATTAAAATTTAAAAAAATGAGTGATATTAGAAAACATGCAAAAGAATTACTTAAAGACTTAAATACTATTGAATCAGGTGATTTGAAAATGAAAGTCAGACTTCAGGAGAAAATGAAAAAAATTATTGGATTGACTGATGAACAAATTAAATCAAAAGATATAAAAGACATCAGTAAGATTTTGACTGGTACTAACGATATTGTCAACGTTTACAAATATTTCATTGATTATCCTCAATTTGAGGAAAAGGTGCGAAACTTTTTTGATGAATAATATGTAAAGAGTGGAAATTAATCCACTCTTTTTTTTGTAACTGCATCAATTACATTTAGATTCATTCCATCAACAATGTCATTATCAAACATTTCTAAATAGATTCCTGTTACAGCATTACCATACTCGTGACCAAGTGCTTCTGCTATCAAATCTTTACTATATCCAAGTTGTTTTGCAATATTTGCATAGGAATATCGAAACACATAAGTAGTAATAGGTTCTTCAATATTTAATAATATACCTACTTTTTTGAGTTTAATATTTAGTTTTTTTATGTACTCTTGAAAGTAATATAAATTCATTTTTTTCTGAATTTTATTGTTTCTTAATACTCCAAATAGGTAATCTGAATTGTCAGAAAATTGCTGTATTAATTCTGTTACTTGAGGAAGTATTTTGATAGAATACATTTTTCCAGTTTTAGATCTTTTGTAAATAATTCTATCATTATGGATATTGTTTTTTTTCAGTAGGAGAATATCGGTTAAGTTAATTCCTCTTAACAGAAATATTAATTTACCTGTACACCAAGCAATATAAAGTTTATCATCACAAGAAATGTCTATAGCAAAGTAGTTTTTCATATCTTCAATTGATATTGTTCTTGGAGTAGTTTTCTCTTTCTTAATTTTATATTTTCTAAAAGGATACCATTCAACTGATGCCACATTATAAAGGATTGCTCTGTTGCATACCGCTCTAAAAGTTCTCATATATACAGCAATTCCATTTAGTGAAACACCTCTTTTCAACAAAGTGGTTTCAATAATAATTAAATCTTTGTATGATATTTGTGAGAATTTGCATTTAAAATCTATAATCTTTGAAAGCACAGATAAAGTAGTTTTGTAGGATCTTGCAGTTCCATTTCTATTGCTGTCTATAAGTTGTTGAATAACTTCTTTCCAGAATTCATCAACTGTAATAAGTTCAGAAGGTCTTTGGTTTACATATTTTTTCAAATCATTAAGGTCAGAAACAAAATTATTGTTGTCTGTCATATAACTGCGAATTCTTTTAGCAAATTTTTCTTTGAGTTCCTCTATATGAAAATTTGCATCTGTATTACTGATAATATGCTGCTTCTTTTCATCAAACTGCTTCTTCTGAACACAATAATTGGTTTTAATGTCAAAGTATTTGTCTTTGTGTCTTATTCTAAGAACCACTGGAAAGGTTTCATCATTCTTTGCTCTACGCTGGTCGAGTACAATTTTAATAGTTGCCATAATTAAAAATTTGTAGCAGTAGATGCTCAAAAAGTGTACACGGTATTTGCACTATTTTTGCATTTTTATGTCATTTTTGACACTTTTGTACAATCTTGGCACTTTTCTATAAAGTTAAAATGATGTGGTTTTTGCATCAAAAAAGAGTTAATTTCACTACTTTAAGTAGCTTACAATCTCTTACAAACACAATAAACACATGAAGTTTCAAAAAGATTTGCAGAAAATCAAAAATAGTAGTAATATTGCACCTCAATAATGGTCCTATAGCTCATTCGGTTAGAGCAACTGACTCATAATCAGTAGGTGCTTGGTTCGATTCCAAGTGGGACCACAAGCCAAAAACTCTAATTACTTAATTAATAAGCGATTAGGGTTTTTTATTATTGAACAATATTGATTTAATAATTATTTTTTTGAACCTTCAGATCAATTATAAAAACCGAAACTACCTTATTGCCAAAATATTATAAATAAAGAAAAGATTTAACGGGTCGGAATTCATTTAAACGATTTTTTTTAATTTTATTTAAAAAAAAGTGTCAAATAAAAAATAAATGCTAACTTTGCACAACTAAACTAACCATATAAAATAAACCTATTACGATTTCATCAATGAAAAAAGAAATTTCAAAAAAGTACATTTTATATTTTGCACTTTTGCCGCTTGTTCGTGTATTTGGAACTAATCCGCCACCAATTGGTGACGCACCGCCGCCGCCAGGATTTCCTATTGATGGAGAATTTATATTGGTAACATTAGGATTTGCCGTTGTCTATGGTATTTATAAATTGAAACTTAAAATAGCTAAAAATTAGATTTTTAAAAGCTATTTCAAAGAATACAATTTAGAAACATACTTCCCAATTACGTCAAATTCAAGATTAATTTTTGTTCCAATCTTAAAATTTTTGAAATTTGTATGCTCATAAGTATACGGAATAATTGCAACGCTAAATTCATTTTTCAAAGAATTTACAACCGTTAAACTCACTCCATTTATAGTAATTGAACCTTTTTCTATCGTTAGATTATTCAAAATAGGGTCGTATTCAAAGGTAAAATACCAACTTCCATTCGCTTCTTGGATAGATTTGCATATCCCCGTTTGATCAACATGTCCTTGAACAATATGTCCATCAAGGCGGTCTCCCAACTTCATTGCGCGTTCAAGGTTTACAAAATCACCCGTTTTCCAATCTGAAAGATTTGTTTTATCGATGGTTTCTTGAATTGCAGTTACCGTATATTCGTTTTTATTTATGGCAATTACGGTCAAACAAACTCCGTTATGGGCTAGGCTTTGATCAATTTTTAATTCATCTGTAATGGCTGAAGCTAAAGTAATATGGACGTTTCCGCCATCTTTACGAAGTGCTTTAATCTCGCCGAGGGTTTCTATTATTCCTGTAAACATTTCTTATTTTATTTTACTAAATTTGCACTTCAAAATTAGCAATAAATAACGAGTAGTCATGATAAAAAAAGCAGAAAATATTATCGTTGGAATTTCGATAGGAGATTTAAACGGTATTGGAAGCGAAGTAGTACTAAAAGCCTTTGAAGATACTCGAATGTTAGAATTCTGCACGCCTGTTATCTTTGCCAATGTAAAAATAATTTCTTTCGTCAAAAAAACATTTGAATCTACTTCGGCAATTCATGGAATTGATACGTTGGAACAAATTGTTGTAGGAAAAATCAACGTTTTAAATGTTTGGAGAGAAAATGTCGATTTGAATTTTGGTGTTAATGACGATGCAATAGGAAAATATGCTATAAAATCATTTGTGACAGCAACAAAAGCATTAAAAGAAGGTAAAATTGATGTTTTAGTTACAGCACCAATAAATAAATACAATATTCAATCGGACGAATTTAAATTTCCTGGACATACTGATTATTTAAACCAAGAATTAGAAGGAAATGCGTTGATGTTTATGGTTCAAGATAACCTTAGAGTTGGACTTTTAACCGATCATATTCCTGTGAATGATGTGGCATCTCATCTTACGGAAGATTTGATAAAGCAAAAAATTGAAACTATTAAACAGTCTTTAATTCAAGATTTCAGCATCAATAAACCTAAAATTGCTGTTTTAGGTTTAAATCCCCATGCAGGCGATGGCGGAGTTATTGGAAAAGAAGACGACACAATTATAAAACCCGTTATAAAAAAATTATTTGAAAAAGGAACGATGGTTTTTGGTCCTTATCCTGCAGATGGTTTTTTTGGAAACAGTCAATATGAAAAATTCGATGCAGTAATTGCCGCTTATCACGACCAAGGGTTAATTCCTTTCAAAACGTTATCGTTTGGAAATGGAGTTAATTATACTGCTGGTTTAAACAAAATTAGAACATCTCCAGATCATGGAACTGCTTATGACATTGCTGGAAAAGGAATTGCCAATCATAATTCATTCAAAGAAGCAGTTTTTTTAGCAATTGACATCTATAATTCTCGAAATCAGCATGCAGATATCAGTAAAAAGCCACTAAAAACAAAAGAAAAGTAGTTGTAAACAAAAAAATGTTGATAACGCTTTTGATATTACTATTATTTTATATCTTTGCACCCCGAAGATTTGGGAAAAATTGTTGTTAGGATGAAAAAGTTAAATGAATTTTTAATTCCTTTTATAGGATTAAAGTTAGGAAAACATCAATTTGAATATCAAATAAATAAAGCGTTCTTTGAAAGCTTTGATTATGATGAGTTTGAAAGCGCAGACATCAAAGTAAGTGTTGTTTTTGACAAAAAAAGCACAATGTTAGAATTGAATTTCAAACACAAAGGAACGATTCATGTGCCTTGTGATTTGACAAATGAAATGTTTGATTTCCCAATTAAAGGAAATCTTAAAGTAATAGTTCAATTTGGCGAAGAATATAATGATGATAATGACGAATTATTAATTTTACCTCACGGGGAACATGAAATTAATATTTCTCAAATTATATATGAAATGATTGCTTTGTCAATCCCGTTTAGAAAAGTTCATCCGGGAGTCAAAGACGGAACATTAGATTCAGAAGCCTTAAGAAAGCTAAATGAATTGAGAGTTGAAGAAGTAAAAGAAGAAGAAAATAATAATACAGAAGACAATATTGACCCACGTTGGGACAAATTAAAACAACTATTAACGGATAAATAATATAGTAAAATGGCGCATCCTAAGAGAAAAATCTCCAAAACGAGAAGAGACAAGAGAAGAACACATTATAAAGCAACTGTTGCTCAAATTGCAACATGTCCTATTACAGGAGAAGCGCATTTATACCACAGAGCTTACTGGCATGAAGGTAAAATGTACTATAGAGGACAGGTTGTTATCGACAAGCAAGTTGCTGTTGCATAATACGTTTTAACAAATGAAAGATAAACTCTCACCACGTGAGAGTTTTTTTTGTTGGATTAAACTTTAGAGTCAAATTTACCACTCTAAATAAATTAGTTTAGAAAATATTTTGTAATTTCAACCCCTTTTTAGGAAGATAATACAAGAGAAAATAAAAAATTCTTATGAATAAAATTACAGCCGCAATTACTGCTGTTGGTGGATATGTACCTGATTTTGTACTCTCCAACAAAGTCCTAGAAACAATGGTTGATACCAATGACGAATGGATTACTTCAAGAACTGGAATCAAAGAAAGAAGAATTTTAAAAGGTGAAGGACTTGGAACTTCTTATCTTGCAATCAAAGCTGCTGAAGATTTATTGAAAAAAGGAAATATAAATCCTTTAGAAATAGATTTAGTGATTGTTGCTTCTGTTACTCCGGATTTATTGGTTGCAGCCACCGCAGTTTATGTAGCTACAGAAATTGGTGCAACAAATGCCTTTGCTTATGATTTACAAGCAGCTTGCTCAGGATTTCTTTTCGGAATGTCAACCGCTGCTGCTTATATTGAATCTGGCAGATATAAAAAAGTACTCTTAATTGGGGCCGATAAAATGTCTTCAATTATTGATTATACTGACCGTGCGACTTGCATTATTTTTGGAGATGGTGCGGGTGCTGTATTATTTGAACCTAATTTTGAAGGTTTAGGAATGCAAGATGAATTTTTGAGAAGTGACGGAGTTGGAAGAGAATTTCTAAAAATAGATGCTGGTGGTTCAATATTACCAACTACAATTGAAACTATAGAAAACAAACAACACACGGTAATTCAAGATGGGAAAACTGTTTTTAAATGGGCAGTTACCAACATGGCAGACGTTAGCGAATTGATAATGAAAAGAAATGATTTGACGAATGATGACGTAGATTGGCTAATAGCGCATCAAGCGAATAAAAGAATCATTGATGCCACTTCAAGCAGAATGGGAGTTGACGAAAGTAAAGTATTAATCAATATTGAAAAATATGGCAATACTACTTCAGCAACATTACCATTATTATTGTTTGATTTTGAGAAAAAATTTAGAAAAGGAGATAATTTAATATTTGCTGCTTTCGGTGGTGGATTCACATGGGGATCTATCTATTTGAAATGGGCATACAACAGAGAATAAAACTAACCTAAAAATTAATATTATGGATTTAAAAGAAATTCAAAACCTAATCAAGTTTGTTGCAAATTCGGGAGTTGCAGAAGTAAAATTAGAAATGGATGATGTAAAAATCACCATCAGAACAACATTAGAAGGGAATTCTCAAGAAATAACATATTTGCAACAAGCACCAGTTGCTCAAGCAATTCCTCAGGCTGCCCCAGCTCAAGCTGTAGTTCCTGTTGCTGCTGTAGCAGATGAAAATTCAAAATACATTACTATAAAATCTCCAATTATCGGAACTTTTTATAGAAAACCATCTCCCGACAAACCAATGTTTGTAGAAGTAGGAACTACCATTGGAAAAGGTGATGTTTTGTGTGTAATTGAAGCTATGAAATTGTTTAACGAAATTGAATCTGAAGTTTCAGGTAAAATCGTTAAAATTTTAGTGGATGATATGTCGCCAGTAGAATACGACCAACCCTTGTTTTTAGTAGATCCATCATAATTTATTTTAAATGATAAATTTTGAATGATGAATTAAAAGTTGTCATTCAAATAATTTAAAATTTAAAATTCAAAATTTAAAATAGATACGATGTTTAAAAAAATATTAATTGCAAACAGGGGAGAAATAGCACTTCGTATTATTAGAACCTGCAGAGAAATGGGAATTAAAACGGTAGCGGTTTATTCTACTGCTGATGCGGAAAGTCTACATGTAAAATTTGCTGATGAAGCAGTTTGCATTGGGCCACCACCGAGTAATCTTTCTTATTTAAAGATGTCAAATATTATTGCAGCAGCAGAAATTACTAATGCTGATGCCATTCATCCTGGTTATGGATTTCTTTCTGAAAATGCTAAGTTTTCAAAAATTTGTCAAGAACACGGAATCAAATTTATTGGAGCCTCTCCAGAAATGATTGACAGAATGGGAGACAAAGCTTCGGCTAAATCAACTATGATTGAAGCTGGTGTACCGTGCGTTCCTGGTTCTGTTGGGATTTTAGAATCTTTTGAACAAGCACAAAAACTATCCTTAGAAATGGGCTATCCTGTAATGCTTAAAGCAACAGCTGGTGGTGGTGGAAAAGGAATGCGTGCCGTTTGGAAAGCCGAAGATTTGTTGAAAGCTTGGGAAGGCGCTCGTCAGGAGTCGGCTGCAGCTTTCGGAAATGACGGTATGTATCTTGAGAAATTAATCGAAGAACCAAGACATATTGAAATTCAAGTCGTGGGTGATGCCTACGGAAAAGCGTGTCATTTATCAGAAAGAGATTGTTCGGTTCAACGTCGTCATCAAAAATTGACAGAGGAAACTCCGTCGCCATTTATGACAGATGAATTGAGAACTAGAATGGGTGAAGCCGCTGTAAAAGCTGCAGAATACATTAAATACGAAGGTGCTGGAACAGTTGAGTTTTTGGTTGACAAACATAGAAATTTCTATTTCATGGAAATGAATACGAGAATTCAAGTGGAACACCCAATAACTGAGCAAGTTGTGGACTATGATTTAATTCGTGAACAAATAATGGTAGCAGCAGGAATTCCGATTTCTGGGAAAAACTATTTGCCACAATTGCACGCTATTGAATGTAGAATAAATGCTGAAGATCCGTACAATGATTTTCGTCCTTCACCAGGAAAAATCACTACACTTCATGCGCCAGGTGGACACGGAGTTCGTTTAGATACACACGTTTACGCAGGTTATACCATTCCGCCTAATTACGATTCAATGATTGCGAAGTTGATTACAACAGCGCAAACTCGCCAAGAAGCTATCAATAAAATGAAACGTGCTTTGGACGAATTTGTAATTGAAGGAATTAAAACTACTATACCGTTTCACAGACAATTAATGGATGAGGAGCAATATGTAGCTGGGAATTATACAACCGCTTTTATGGATACTTTTAAAATGAATGATCCGGAATAAAGAATAACTATACAAAAAACAAAAAATCCCATTCTTTCGAGTGGGATTTTGGTTTTATAAAAGAACGAATAACTTATACCCCCATCTTTTTAGCTATTGCAGCAGGAATAGCCGCTTTATTTACCATAAACGCTGTGGTTTTATATTTGATGAAATTTTTAGTCACATACAAATATCCCTTGTAGTCATTCGTTGCGCCCCAAGAATTTTTCACAATATAATATTCTTTACCATCTTGGTCTTTTGAAATCCCAACAATATGCATTCCGTGATCATCTGTAGTTTGGTAATTATCAAATGCTTTTTGGCGTAAATCTTCTGTAATTTCCATTTCAGGTTTTGGACCGTTGAACATATTTTCTTTTTCTTCGGGAGTCATATCTTCCACTTTTACGGTTGGAATATAAGCCACACCATTTTTCCAACTGAAACTTTTCTCACTTACATCTGTTGCCCAAGCCACAGTAAATCCGTTTTTTAGAGCATTGTCAATAATGTCGGTCATATCGTTTAAACGCACATTATAAACCATATCAAATGACCAATTGTCTGGCACCATCAACATTGTTTTTGTATAATAAGGCGCATTTGAATAGGAAGAAATTTCAACATATTCATCAGGATTTAAGCCCACAACATCTTTAGCAAATGTTTGTGGCGTGTAGTTTTTTCCTTTATAATTGAAGTTTTGTGGCACTTGCCCTAAGTAAGAATCGATAACTGCTTCGTAGGCTTTAATCCAATTTGGCGTTAATTCTCCGTTTGGATTTTTTACTGCTGCAACTAACAATCCTTCTGTTAAGGCACCCATTTCACCAAATTTATTTTTTGACGTTCCGTAATTTAAACCTGTGTAAATTTCTTGAGGAACCGCTCCGTATTTTTTTAGCATATTGGTAACATCGTGCAATGAACCACCATCGCCAAGAGTAACAGCACCGTGCATTCTTACATAATTTTTACCTTTTTCAACGTATGCGTTTCGTGCAGAAAAAATTTGAGATAATTCAATTGGCTGTCTTCCAATTCGAATCATTTCAGATTCTAAAAAGGAGTTTCCAGAATAACTCCAACAAGTTCCTGATGAACCTTGGTTTTTTACAGGAGTATTCGCAAGATTGATTACATCGGTGAATGTAAAGCTTTCTTTGCTTTTTTCACTTGCATTTACTTTTAGTGAATTGACTAAAATGTCTTGGGCGAAACTGCTCGTCATTCCAACAAAGAATGTAGCAGCGATAAATAAGGGTTTAATTGAAATTTTTTGCATTATTGTTTGTGTTTAAATTAATTTGAAAAAGTACGAAAATTGATATATAATAGTTTTATTTTTTATGAAAATTTATTTTTTTACAACGTTTCTTTCAACCATTTGTAAAATTCTTTTTGCCAAACTTGCGCATTTTGTGGTTTCAAAACCCAGTGATTTTCTTCTGGGAAGTATAGAAATCTACTTTTAATCCCTCGTAATTGTGCTGCTTGAAATGCCTCTTGAGATTGCCCTATTGGAACTCTAAAATCAATTCCTCCTTGGATAATTAATATTGGTGTATTCCATTTGTCAACGTGGCTTGCAGGATTGAAATCAGTATAGGTTTTTTGAGCTACTTTGTTGTCTTTTTCCCAATAAGCACCGCCAAAATCCCAATTGTTAAAGAACACTTCTTCGGTAGTTCCAAACATACTTTGCGTGTTAAAAACACCATCGTGGGCGATAAAAGTCTTGAATCTGTTGTTGTGAATTCCAGCCAAATAAAAAGCAGAATAACCACCGTAACTTGCACCAACACAACCCAATTTTGCTTTGTCAACATAGGTTTCTTTTGACATATCGTCAATCGCCGAAAGGTAATCGTTCATCACTTGCCCGCCCCAATCTTTGCTGATTTGCTCGTTCCATTCCACGCCGTGCCCTTGCATTCCTCTTCGGTTTGGCGCCACAACAATGTATCCGTTAGCCGCCATCAATTGAAAATTCCATCGGAAAGAGTAAAATTGTGTCAACGGAGATTGTGGTCCGCCTTGGCAATATAAAAGTGTTGGATATTTTTTTGAAGCATCAAAATTTGGAGGTAAAATTACCCAAACCAACATTTTTTTACCGTCGGTTGTGGTTACATATCTTCGCTCGGTTTTGCTTAACGCCAATGTTGAGTAGGTTGCTGTGTTCACATTTGACAATTGATTCCACACTTTTTTCTTCAAATCGTACGAATACAATTCTGCTGCGTGGTTCATATCTGAACGGGTCAAAATTATTTTATCGCCTACAATTCCAACCAATCCTGACACATCAAAATCACCATTGGTAACTTGAATCACTTGTGGCATTTTTTTGGTTAAACCTGGAAAATCAACAACAAATAATTGAAGTGTTCCGTCAATTGGCGCTTGAAAATAAACATTTTTACCGTCTTTACTCCAAATAAAACTTTCTACACTTCCGTCCCAATTTGCCGTAAGGTTTACATTTGCACCTTTGAAACTGACTACAATTTCATTTTTATCGGCTTCGTAACCATCGCGTTTCATTTGCAACCAACTCAAATTTCCGGAAGGAGAAAATGTTGGATTGGTATCATATCCTAAATTACTTTCCGTTCTATTTTCTGTTTTTCCAGTTTCAAGATTGTATTCGTAAAGGTTCGTATTTGTAGAAATTGCATAAGCCGTTCCCGCTTTTTTCTTTGAAACATATAAAATACTTTTGCTGTCTGGAGCCCAAATATAATCTTCATCGCCACCAAATGGTTTTTGAGGCGCATCGAAATTTTCGCCTTTCATAATGTCAATTCCTACCGAATTTTCAAGGTTTGCTTTATAAAAAACGTGATTGAATTTACCTTCGTTCCAAGTGTCCCAATGGCGATAATCCAATCCGTTATAGATTTGAACATTGGATTTATCCAAATTAGGATAGAAATCTTTTCCGTGAACCTTATCAATTTTTACTTCTTCATTAAAAACCGTAAATTTTCCATCAGGAGAAACATTTTTATCGGCTAAAAGCGATTTATAATCCGTGATTTCTGTTGCAATCCCGCCATTTACAGAAATGGAATAATACTTCGAATTCGATTTGTTTTCTTCAACAGAAGGCGTTGAAACCTTGAAAATTATGTTTTTCTCGTCCTTCGAAATCCCCAATGAAGTCAGTCTTCCTAATTTCCAAAGCAATTCTGGCGACATTATATTTTGAGCAACAGCATTTATACTCATTGTGATTAAAGTTAAAATCAGTAATTTTTTCATAGTTAATAATTTTTTCAAGGTTTAAAAGTACTGTTTTTTATTATAATAAATACAATCAAATTAATTTGTATCATTGAACTTAGAAATCAATTTTATAATTTTCATAAGAGATAATTAATTACATTTGAAATAAAAAAGATGCAACTCAGTTATTGGGAAATAAAAAATTGGTTTACCAATGTAGATTATACCGTTGTTGGCAGTGGAATTGTTGGTTTGCACGCGGCTTTGAGATTGCGGGAACGCTTTCCAGAAAGTAAAATAGTGGTACTCGAAAAAGGAATGTTGCCACAGGGTGCAAGTACAAAAAACGCAGGTTTTGCTTGTTTTGGAAGTATTTCGGAAATAATAGATGATTTGAAATCACATTCGGAAGAGGAAGTAATTCAACTGGTTCAAAAGAGACAAAATGGATTGCAATTGCTACGAAAAAGAGTTGGCGATAAAAAATTAGATTACAAACCTTTTGGCGGTTACGAACTGTTTTTAAAGGAACACGAAGCGACGTATATTGAATGTTTGAACAAACTTCCCATCATTAATGAAGTTTTGAATCCGCTATTTAAATCGGATGTTTTCACCAAAGAAATAGATCGTTTCGGATTTAATGGCATTCACGAAAGTGTGATTTTCAATCCGTTTGAAGGTCAAATTGACACTGGGATGATGATGCAGGAATTGATGAAACAAGCTGTTTCAAACGATATTTTAATTTTGAATCAACAAACAGTAACTTCATTTCACGACAATAAAACTAATGTGGAAGTGGCACTTGGCGATTTTAGTTTCAAGACTAAAAAACTACTTTTTGCCACGAATGGTTTCGCTGCTGATATTACAAAAGGACAAGTAAAACCAGCTCGTGCACAAGTTTTAATAACAGAACCCATTCCAAATCTGAATATAAAAGGCACGTTTCATTTGGACAAAGGCTATTATTATTTTAGAAATATTGGCGATAGAATATTGTTTGGTGGCGGCCGAAATTTGGATTTTGAAGGAGAAACAACTTCTGAATTTGGTGAAACAGAATTAATCCAAAACAGATTGGAAAAAGTATTAAAAGAAGTAATTTTACCTCATCAGGAATTCAAAATAGAACACCGTTGGAGCGGAATTATGGGCTTGGGAACCACCAAAAACCCAATAGTTGAAGCACTTTCAGAAAATGTTTATTGTGGCGTACGGCTGGGCGGAATGGGCGTTGCCATTGGAAGTTTAATCGGAAATGAATTGGCAGATTTAATTTAAAAATAGATTTATGTTGAAGAAAATTACTCGAATTTTATTTAAAATACTGATTTGGTTTGTTGGAATATCGCTTTTTATAGTAATTATCTTCAAGTTTGTTCCTGTGCCAATTACACCTTTAATGGTTTCAAGAGCGGTTGAAAATAAATTGGCAGGAAAAGAAATGATATGCAATCACGATTGGGTTCCGATAGAAAAAATTTCAAAAAATTTACAAAAAGCAGTAATTGCAAGTGAAGACGGTACCTTTTTAATTCATCACGGATTCGATTTTACAGCGATGCAAAAAGCATTAAAAAACAACCAAAAAGGTAGAAAAATTAAAGGCGGAAGTACCATTTCGCAACAAACGGCGAAAAACGTTTTTCTCTGGCAAGGGCGAAGTTATATCCGAAAAGGTTTTGAAGCTTATTTTACGGTTTTAATTGAATTGATTTGGGGCAAGGAAAGAATTATGGAAGTCTATTTGAATTCCATAGAAATGGGCGACGGAATTTATGGTGCCCAAGCAGCAACACAATATTGGTATCGAAAAGATGCTTCTAGTTTAACTACCAGAGAAGCCGCTGGAATTGCCGCAATTTTACCAAATCCGAGAAAATATAAAGCATCAAATTCTACGGTTTACATTAACAAACGAAAAGATAAAATTGTGCGTGTAATGCGGTATGTTGGGAAATTAAACTACTAATTTATCGAATTGTCACTATTTATCTCGGTAATTAGCTATATTCGTCAAAAATAATTGTAGTGAAAAACATAATAATTACTGGCACTTCAAGTGGGATTGGAAAAGAAACAGCTTTGTATTTTGCAAAAAATGGATGGAATGTAATTGCCACAATGATTTGCCTGAAACAAGGAGAAAGTCTTCAAGGAATTCCAAATATTACGTGTTATGAATTGGATGTTACTTCATCTGAAAGCATTGAAAACGCAAAAATCAAAATTTTAGAAGATTTTAAAACGATAGATGTTATTATTAATAATGCAGGAATTGGCTATCGAAGTTTTGTAGAATTGTCAGAAGACTCGAAAATTGATGCGATTGTAGCCGTTAATTTAGTTGGAGTAATGAAGGTTTGTCGCGCTTTTATTCCTGTTTTTAGAAATCAAAATAACGGTCATTTTATAAATATTTCGTCCATTGCGGGATTAGTAAATCTGCCTTTGGGAAGTTTTTATCACGCTACAAAACAGGCAGTTGAGAGTTTTTCTGAATGTATGTCGTATGAGTTACTGGATTTTAATATCAAAGTTTGCACCGTTCAATTTGGAAATGCACCTACTAATTTTCAAAGTAAAGTTTCAAAATCGGAATTAACTTCAATTGAATCCTACACTCTTTTGATGGAAAAAATCTCGCACTTACTTCATAAAAAAACTGCAAAAAATAATAATTTAGTTGACGATATAACTGGAAAATTATTTGAAATTGCTGAAAAACCCTCCGACAATTTCAAAAGATACACCATTGGTTTTGATGCAAATTTGATGCAATTTCTAAGAAGAATATTGGGCTATCAACTTTTTAATTTCTTGGTTCGGCGGTTTGTTTTGAAATATAAAAAATAACCCGATAATTTAAAGTTATCGGGTTACTATTCTCTAAATATTAAAATTTATTCCTAATATAATATTTCTTCCAATGTTTGGAATTCCATCGGTTTTCAATCTTGACAAATGGGCTATGTAGCTTTTATCGTAAAATTTTACTATTTAAATCGAAATAAATGTGCTGAAAATTGAATGTTGCAAAACCATCTTTCAGTCTGTTTTTCGCTGGGATTAACGGCAAGAAATCACTCCCGAAACTTCGGGATTGTTTTTTACCTGTAACGTTTTCAAAACTGCTTTCAAAATGAAAAATCATTGCGATTAACTCAACTTAAATTTATATTTCAATATCTTTTCCTTACAAATGATATGATTATATTTAACATTAATCAGCCTTGTTAGAGTCATTTGTAGAATTGTTTTCCTAGTAATGCGATTTTTTTAGTTTTGTCAATACTACAGACTTTTGTCCAAAAAAAAGGCACACTATTCGTGCGCCTTTAAAACATAAAACAGTTTTTTTATTGAACTGTTAAATTAAAAATTATTTCTACATCAGTATTTCCGAACGCATTAGTGATGTCGCCAGCAGCTACGTTTACTCCTGATTTATTTGGCAAATGTTTCAATGTGATTTTTAGTGTTCCCGATGCTGCTCCAGTTGTAGTGAATACTGATTGCAGACCAATTGGTTTACCATTTACATCAAAATTACTAGAAGCCGTTCCATAAGTAAATGCGTTTAAAGTTCCCGTTTTTTCGTAAAAAAGTTGATGCTCATCACCCTCAGTAATAATTTCAGGAGTTATATCTTCAATTGGATCTGCCGCTTCATTTTTAAAAGTAACGGCACCATCATACGTTTTGTTTTGTACAAAATTTCCAGTTACTTCATTTAGAGCATTAAGTCCATCGCCGTCTAAATCTTTATATAGCAAAGTGACAGTTGTACCGCCTCCTTGGGGAGTAAATACCGCTGTAACTGTTGTGATTAATTCTTCCTCGTTTACTGGCGGAGTGTCGTCCTTGCTACAAGAAGATAAAGCTAATAAAGCTACTAATGCCAATGTTGTAATTTTTAAGTTTTTCATTTTTTTTGTGTTTAAATTAAATTGATTGATACTGATTTTTGTTTTCATAATAAATGTTAATAATTAATTTTTAATTGAATTTGATAGTTTCTACCTATTTCGTCTGCAAAAAAGCGTTGCCGATTTAAGTAGTCCCTATATTTTGTGTTTAAAATATTTTGAACAGAAAATGCTAATGTTGTAATTCCTTTTTTAAAAGTTTTAAATTTTATTTCAGAATATAAATTTAATAAATGGTATGCTGGTGGCGGGGTACTGACATCAACTTCAACGGCTATAAATTCATTGTTCTCGATGATATTCGTTGTGAAATTATTGTTTGGAAAACGATTTTGCCTGAATACAATTTCACTTTTTAATTCTAGTACTAATTTTTTCCATTCATTTTTTGAGAATTTAATTTTGTTATTAATGCTTAATGGCGGCATATCAATCAAAGGTTGGCTTTCGGTAATGTCCTTCCCATTTACATAAGCAAATGAAAATAAATGCTCCCATTGATTTGTAATATTCCAGTGGGTTTGAATATCAATTCCCGAAAGCCTGGCATTTGTTTGTTGGTATTCCCAAACTGGAAAAGCACCACGAATCGTAGTTTCAAATCCTACAGGTTTTAGAAACATATAGTTTTGAATTCTATTGATGTATGGATTGATTTCTAAAGAAAAACGATTCCATTTTTTTTGAATTGTGATTGCTAATTTTGTTGCTTGTTCTTTGTCTAAGCTTAAATCTCCTAATTCAATAACGCCAGTCGAATGATGAAGTCCATCACTAAAAAACTCAGATGGATTTGGATTTCGTGAAGCAGTACTTATGTTCATATAAAAATTGTATTCGCTATCAAATTCTTTACGAAATCCAAAACTGCCCGAAAAATTATTGAAGACGAAATGCGGTTTTGTAAGCCATTGTCCGCCAAAATCACCTACGATAAAATCTGAAAACTCGTTCGTGTAGCCTCTTTCATCCCATCTGGATTTTAGATAGTATTTTGTTGCTTGTGTTTTTGAAAAATCATATCTCAATCCAGCATCAATTGAAAAATTATCTGAAAAATCACGATTAACAATGCTGTAAACCCCAAAATCGGTTTTGTCAAAATTGGGGATTAATGGTCTAATTCCAGTTGCAGGATTTGCAAAATTATTTTGAATTGAAGCTGCAAAACCTGATTTTATCGACCAATCGTGAAGGTTTCTCTTGTAGTCAATATTTATAGAATGGGTATTTAACTCTAAATCCAAAGCGGCAATGTTGTTGTAATTAGCTCTACGAACATCATATTCAAGTCTTTTATTCAGCTGAAATGAATATTGCAATGCTATTGATGTCATTTCATTGAAATGGTAATTAAAATTTAATTTTGCAACGTGGTGTTGAACATCTTGTTTGGGATTTTTAATATTGTAAGTAAAATCATTAATAATAGAAGGAACTTGATTGTTGATTGAATTATACAAATCGTTCACATTTCCTGTATGAGAAGCGCTTAATATTCCAATTACGGATTTGTAATAACTATAGAATGAAGTCATATCATAGTTTTCCCCTGTGAATTTAATATCCCCAGAAAAGTTAGCTTCCCGATTGCCTGTATTTGATAACACATAATCTGGAGCCTCTTTATCGCCAATGTATTTTAATGTTGATAAAGCATTCCAACTCAAACCACGCCTCTTGTTTTTATGAATACTTGAACTCACGGAGCCTCCATTACCATTTGAATCAAAATTTAAGATTGTTTTCCCAAAAAGCGTGTCGTTTTTTACAGAAATAGGTTCAATGATAACGATACCACCTAAAGCGTTTCCGCTATATTGCAAAGCTGATGCTCCTTTAATAACAGTAATTTTTCCTGCCGCATTAATATCAAAATTTGGCGCGTGGTCTGTTCCCCATTCTTGATCTTCTAATCTTACATTGTTGCTAATTACCGAAACTCTACTACCGTACAAACCGTTAATAATGGGTTTAACCACTATGCTTCCAGACTTTAAACTAGAAACCCCAGCAACTTCTTTCAAAGCGTCGCCTAATGTTTGATTACTATATTTTTCGATTGTTTCTAATTTTATCTTTTGTTCAAACACCGATTTATTCAAGGCTAAACTTTTTTGTTTTATCAAAACCTCTTGTAGCGTTGCTGTATTTAACTTTAAATAAAAAACCAGTTTTAAATCGTTTTTAACCGTTAGAATTGTGTCAATTGATTGGTATCCAACATACGAAATATGAATTGTCGTATTTCCAGAAGGTACATTTTTAAAAACAAAATTTCCATCCAAATCAGTAGAAACCGTTTTTTTGCCAATATGAACGTGGGCGCTAGTTAGCGGAGTTTCTCCTTGTGTCAAAGTTTTTCCAATTATTGTATTTTGAGAAAATACATTAGTGCAAAACAAAACAAGAAGAGAAAAAACGAGATAGTTTTTCAGCATGATTTTTTGTTAAAATATAATAAAGACGAATCATAATAAATTTGATTTAAAATGATTTGTTATTTTATGAATATACTTTAAACTGTAGGAGGAGCACGAAGCGCAAAAAGACTTCCTTTAAATAATGGAGTTATTTCTTCAGTGCAAATTAAGGAAGAACAGGATATTATCTGGTTTATTTTAAATTGAAAACAGGAAAATTTAGCTGTGGCAAAAGGGCTGAATGTGACTTCACAAGTTAAACATTTCTCAAAATCATGATGGTGTGTTAATTGAGTACCTAAAGATGGCTTGTGGAAACATTTTTTATTAGAAATTTGTTTTGATAAATGTTCATAGCTATGTACCGATTGAAATAGTGTTAGAAACAATATTAAAATCCCTAATAAAAAATTTATAATAACAAACTTGTTTTTCATCTAATACAAATATAATAATAATTTAATTAATATCCTCAATAACAAGCAAATTCATGCCTTTTCGAGTTGCCGTTTATACTAAATATTTTATCCCAAAATTATTTTTTGAGCAAACCTTACTTGTGGAAATCAATTTCGGCTCCTACTTCTGAATATTGTCTTGGAATGGGAAACGAATCTGTATTAGTAAACAAACTATCTTGTACGTTCTTAATTTCAGTAGTGTTACAAAGACATTTTTCTAATTCAGAGCGAATATCATTTTCATTCAAAATAATTCCAATAAAAACAATTTCATTCATTCTGTCTCCAAACTCAATTGTCCAACGCTCTTCAATAACATCCTGATTGTCAACAAAATTTTGAAATTTAATTCGTTCGGAAAAAGGCATACTTGCCCACCAAACTCCAGCTCCTTCGGCTTTTGACGATCCGCCAGCTTGACTCCAGTTAATGGCTTGAGCGGGTCTTGATGCCAGCCAAAACAAACCTTTGCTTCGAATTACGGTATTTGGAAAAGTATTGTTTATAAAATTCCAAAAACGCTCTGGATGAAACGGTTTTTGGTCACGAAATACAAACGACGAAATCCCATATTCTTCGGTTTCTGGAGTGTGAATGCCTTCAAGTTCTTGAATCCAACCCGCCGATGTTTCGGCTTCTTCATAATTGAATAACCCTGTGTTTATAATTTCGTTTGGGTTGACTTTTCCATATTCTGATGTGATAATTTTTGCAATTGGATTCAGTTTCTTAATAGTTGCTAATACTATTTCTTTCTGTTTTAGGGTAATCAAATCCGTTTTGTTTAGGATAATCACATTAGCAAATTCAATTTGATCAACAAGCAAATTAACAATTGTTCGGCTGTCATTTTCGATATTCGTAGCCTTTATATCTTCCAATGTTTGAGCCGAACCAAAATCTTTGAAAAAATTTAAACCATCAACAACAGTTACCATTGTATCTACATAACTAAAACGAGATAAATCGATATTTTCATCTTCATTTACAAACGAAAAAGTTTGCGCCACAGGAATTGGTTCGGAAATGCCAGAACTTTCTATCAACAAATAATCAAAACGATTTTCTTTGGCAAGTTTCTCGACCTCAATCATCAAATCTTCACGCAAAGTACAGCAAATACAACCGTTACTCATTTCTACTAATTTTTCTTCAGTACGTGAAAGCGTGTTTTCGTTTCTAACCAATTGTGCATCAATGTTTATTTCGCTCATATCGTTCACAATTACAGCAACTTTCAACCCTTCTTTATTGTGAAGAATATGGTTAAGTAAGGTTGTTTTTCCTGCTCCAAGAAATCCTGACAATACAGTTACGGGTAGTTTTTTCATAGTTTAATTTTTGTTATTCTTCAATTTCAAAAGAATTTTTACTTGTTTCAAAAAGAATTTTTTGGTTTAATTTCTTGTATATTTGTTTAATGCAATTTAGTTGCAAATATAAATATTAATTTCTTTATCGCAACATTGTTGCGTTATTATTTTTTTTGCGAAATGAAGACAACCCGAAGCACCGCTGCTAAAACGGCCGTATATAAATTAATTATGAATTCTAATGTAGCATTATCACATTCTGAAATTCAAAAATTAGCTGGTGATTTATGTGATAGGGTAACTATTTATAGAATTCTTGACCGTTTAGTCACCGAAGATGTGATTCATAAAATTGCTACTCCTGACGGATTAATAAAATATGCGGTTTGCCAAAAAACCGAAAAACATTCACACAACCACATTCATTTTAGTTGTGAAAAATGTCTTTCGGTTACTTGTTTAGATGCCGTAGAACCTATATTTAAAGTGCCTGAAAATTATACTGTTAAGGAAGTTAACTTTACTGTTTCGGGTTTTTGCCCAAATTGTTCTTAGCGTTTTATACCAATTTATTTTCCACTAAATATTCAGCAATTTGTACGGTATTTGTAGCAGCACCTTTCCGTAAATTGTCGGCTACAATCCACATATTTAGTGTGTTTTCTTGACTTTCGTCCCGACGAATTCTACCGACAAAAACTTCGTCTTTTCCTTGTGCGTATATTGGCATCGGATACGTATAAGTGTCGTTATTGTCCTGAACTACAATTCCTGATGTGTGGTGCAAAATAGAACGCACTTCATTTACATCAAAATCAGAAGTAAATTCCACATTTACCGCCTCGCTATGACCGCCAACAATTGGCACACGAACCGCTGTAGCTGTTACTTTTATTGAATTGTCACTTAATATTTTTTTGGTTTCACGAACCAATTTCATTTCTTCTTTCGTGTAACCATTGTCTTCAAAACTGTCGCATTGTGGAATAGCATTTCTGTGAATTGGGTATTTATAGGCCATTTCACCTTGAATTCCAGCATATTCATTTTCCAATTGTTGCACCGCTTTTACGCCAGTTCCAGTTATGGATTGATATGTTGAAACAATAACGCGTTTTACATTGTATTTTTTATGTAATGGTGCCAAGACCAAAACCATTTGAATGGTGGAACAATTTGGGTTTGCAATAATTTTATCTTCTTTTGTCAATTCTGAAGCATTAATTTCAGGAACAATTAATTTTTTTGTCGGATCCATTCTCCATGCTGAAGAGTTGTCGATTACGGTTGTTCCTGCTGCTGCAAATTTTGGAGCCCATTCTAAAGAAGTTTCTCCACCTGCAGAAAATAAGGCAATATCGGCTTTCTTATCTACCGCTGTTTGCATTCCTACCACTTTGTATTTTTTTCCTTTGAAATCAATTTCTTTACCCACAGATTTCTCCGAAGCAACGAGGATTAATTCTGTTATGGGGAAATTTCTTTCTGCTAAAACTTGAAGCATTATTTCTCCAACCATTCCTGTAGCACCAACAACTGCAATTTTCATACGATTCTAATTTTAAATTTATTTGCTTGGCAAAAGTAATTAATATTCAATTCAAAACAATGGTATTAACAAAAAATCACAAATTGTTATATTTACAACAAATACGCAAGTAGAAAATTTCAAAGTTGTAAAGTTAAAAGACTCGAAATAATAAAAACCTATTTAAAATTAACCAATTACAAATCAATTACATATTTAAAATAGGCACTTTATTAAACCTACTACTGATATTGCTTTCAAATTCGTAATCCATTTATTTTAACAAACATTACAGTTAAAATTTCTATTAGGTGTAATTTTTACGGATTACTTAAAACTTTGTTAAATTAATAGGCGTGCATAGTACATTTTTAACGCTTTACATAAAAACCATAAGAAATATTCAAAAATTTGAACAAATTATTATCAAGATTTAAGGTAAAAAACATCTGAATATTAAATTTATATGCTGATTCTTTATTAATATCAAACCCGTTGGGTGTAATTAAATTTTTTGATTTTTAATATTATTTATTGGTCTATCAAATATAAATTTATTGATATATTGAACCAAAGTTAATGCTGTTATTTTTGCTAAAATTCTTGTTTTAAAACCTTCAAAAGTTTTAGCATAATTGTTTCTTATTTTGAATTGGTCACACAATTGTGAAAATAATGTTTCAATTCTTTTTCTTGATTTTCTGAATATATAAGGTTGTGGCTTATAGTCTTTTTGATTTATTCTTTTTGGCGTTTCTAATTTGACATTTACTGTTTGAAACAAATCTAATTGAATGCTTTGAGATAAATAACCTCTATCACCAAGTAACACACAATCAGACATTTGTTGTTTTATATTCTTCAAAAAATGAACATCGTGAACTTCTGCTTTTGTAATATCTAATGAGTGGAAAATTCCATTTATTGAACA
>OZ248357.1:0-130716 GCA_965234425.1 Flavobacterium neuenschwanderi (SeqCode)
GAAGTATGTTTTTCTCATCTAAATAGATATAAAAACAATCATTTTTTGTTTGTAAATCACCCAATTCTTTGAAATCAACAATGTCAAAATGAGTTAATAACCCTTGGGGTAAAAAGGAAGAAGATATTGAAAAATCCATTTGCTTTTTTTATGCAAATCTATAACTTATCCCCAACTTTTTTATGTGAGCCTAATTAAACCAGGAGAAACTGATACTTCAGCAAACTTTAAACTGCCAACAGGATTTACTACAGGTGTAGCAATTTATACCAATGGAGTTGAGAAATCAACTAATGCAATGGCATCCGTTGAAATGAAAGACGATAACAGTATTGCTATTATTCAATCGGTTCATATTGATAACTGGAGACAGTCTAATGGTGGCGAATATGAGAAGAGTTTTAAGCCTTTAAATTTTGATACTGGCAACAAAGATTACTCACTCATTTTCACCTTAGAAGATAAACTTGAATCAGAGAGACCTCTAAAATTTCATGTTGTGTTCTTGTACAATAATAATGTTAAAAAAATGTAGCAATGTTTGTAGAATCGGCTTTTATAATAAAAGAATTTAGAGAAGAGCAAATTCCAATTTTAGAGAATGTTACTTCCCTTTGCATAGTCAATAAAGGTTCGAGCATTGCACAAATTAATGGAGTTCTGATATACCCAACCCAAAAGCAAATTTTAGTTGTGCCTGATGGCACTTATTCAAAAGTGCAATTGGAGGTAAACTATATCGAAACCAATAACAGTATAAAGGGATATACACCCAAAAACAAAATATTACTTATCTACAAGAAACTAATTTAAAATGGAGCAATTAGATGATTTGATGGATAAACTCAACAGCGACAAATTTTGTGCTGTTACGGTTTATGACAGGGGTACTTCCAAGCCGATTTTTCGCAATGTAACCCATGAGCAAATAAAAAATGATTATGGCACAGCCGAAGAATTTTTTGAGAAAGTTTTCGCAGAGGGATATAAAAAATTGACCCTACAAGAGAAACGAAAAAATGGAGCAAATGCCTTTAAAATAGAGGGCGACACTTTCGATGTGAGTTTTGGAAGTACTGCTGAAGTACAACCAAAACAGTCCGCCAAAAAGAAGAAAAAAAAGAAAATGAAAAGCGGGCTTATGGGATTGGGTATGACAGAGATTTTCGATTTGAAAATGCAAGCCTATGACAGAGGGGAACTAGCTAGAAAACTGGAGGAATCGCAAAGAGAAAACAAGGAACTCAAAGCCAAAAATGAGGAACTCAATGAGGAAAAATTACAAAAGCGGTACACCAAAGAAAGCAACGACAGTTTAAATAATATGCTTTTGGGAGTTGTCAAACAAGCCCCAATTATATTAAAAGGATTAGGTTTTAATATTCCCATTGAAGCAAATGGTTTAGGAGTTGCCTCTGCTGATGATATTGAAAATGACACTTATTCAGAGGTTAAGAAATCATTTTTGGAAACTATAAAATCCCTTGATGATGATACTATTTCACTTCTACAAGTGATCTATCAAAAAATCAATGAAAAGTCTGAAAACAATGTTTTCTCACAAGAATTATTTGAACTATTGCAACAAAATCAAATGCTGGTATAATGAGTACAATGACTATAAAAACAAAGGAAACAAACCCTTTTAAATTACAGAAAAAAACAAAACTTTTACAGGCACTAGCGGATTTGGATAACGAGGTTTTGGAAAAGTTAGTAGAACTTAAAAGCTCCCAAAAAGCAATTGCAATGGTAACAGATGCCCAGAGTTGGCAAACCATTAAAGAGTTCATAATGTAGGCATTGGTTGGACTAACTTGTCTGTAAGCTCCATTTGCAGGCAAGTGAAATAACTACAAAGAAATAGCTGTTTAATTGCTCCAAGTTAAGAGAGTAAAGATGAAACGGGCAGAGTTCGATTAAGCAAATTACTGGGACAACCCTTTAAGGTGTTTGAAATGAAATGCCCGAAGTAAAAATGAAATTGGGAGCAATCGTACAGCCAATAAAAAAAGGAAAATGAAAAAGCAAGGTTTACATAATCCCGCAATAATGGCAATCGCTTCATCACCGCAAGGGCAAAAAGCTATCGTCAATACTCTTGATAATGCTAATAATACTGTAAATGCAACTGCTTCAATAGTAAAGGGAGTACTCAAAACAGGCTTTTTTTTAGGAGTTGGCTATTTCGTTTACAAAAAGATATTTAACGGCTTTTCGTCATTAAGTGAAGACCGAAGAGAAAAGCCAAGTAATATCTCAAGCGGAATGGCTAAGAACAAAGCGGAAGCCATTTTTAATGCGATGTACGGTTTTGGCAATGGTTTTAAATCGGTCAAGCAAAATCTAATGGGTGTTAACCATAATGGATTTATCAGGATTTATAATGAGTTCGGGCAAAGAAAAGGAGTTAATCCATTATCCAAAAAAATGACAATGATAGAATGGTTTTCTGACCAGTTTAACCCAAGCGAATTAATGGAATTACGCTTTTTAATACCACACTTTTTTTAAGATGGAAGCCCCGAAAATAATCCCTATATCGATAGGACTTGCAGGACTAGGAATATTGCTTTTTGCTCTCTCTCAAACTAGTAAAAATAAAAAAGCAGGAGCGTATTTAGATGCCAGTCTGGCGGATTCAAGTTTCAATGCCAAAGAAGTAGCCACAATGCTTTTCAATGCAATGAAAGAAGCCAATTTCACTAACACAGAAAAGCGCAAAACCATTTTTACAGCACTTACTGGAATAAGTGAAGCGCAATTTTCAAAAGTAAACATAGCCTTTGGGAGTAGGTATTACAATACCCTAACAGGCAACACTTATTTTGCTGTTTGGCAAACTCCAACCAAGCACCCTTTAAAGGTTTGGTTAAAAGAGGAATTAAGTACAGAAGATTACCAATTATTAAAATCAAATTATCCAAAACAATTATAAAAATGACCACAGAAGATAAATTATGGATTGGTGGCGGTATCGCCCTAGCATTAGGTGGTGGTGTCTATTATTTTGTTCAAAAAGGTAAAGATAAACAACAGGATTACATTGAAGAGCCAATAGACACTGTAGCACCTATAAAAACACCAACATTGGCAACTAATCCAATTAGGGTGCAAACACCAGTTAAAACCCAAACCCCAGTTAAAGCTCCAGTAGTTGCAGATAATTTCAGATACAGTATCGGACAAGAAGTAATGGCAACGGGATTTTATGGAACTAAAACCTATGATGCAAGAAAAATGGCTGATGGCAACTATATCAGTGAGGGAATCCGAAAAGCCACTTTTAAAAAAGGCGATAAAATCGGAACTATCATTTGGGTTGGTTTAAGACCTGACGGAACTTATCGCTATGTAGTGCAAAGAAACGGTTTACTGCTCAATGATATTTATTGGATTGCTGACCACGATGTAATAAAACCAGTCGGCAAAATATACCCAACAGTTTCATCGGTTAATACAGTAAATCAGACGGCTATTAATAAAGGAATGTTGCTGAAAAAAGGAAGCAAAGGGATAGAAGTAAGAGCTTTGCAAACATTACTAAAAATAAAGGTTGACGGAGATTTTGGGCGCAATACTGAAAACGCACTATTCACGCAAAAAGGGGTTAAGCAAATCAAACTAAATGACTTTAAATAATGAATACAAACGCAACATTATGGCTTTCTCTTGCCGTAGCAGGGATTTTGGTCGTTGCCACTTTGGATAATGAAACAAGTCCCGAAGTTATAAAGGCAGAAGATAAGCCAATTGAAGAACCCAAAAAAGTAGTATTGTAATGGATTTTTTACTGACAAACAGCATCACATTTTTAAGCATTTTTAAAAAATATGCTATCAATACCCCAAAACGGATTGCTCATTTTTTGGCGCAACTTCACGAAGAAAGCGGAGGCTATGCAAAGTTTAACGAAAGTTTGAACTACTCCCCACAGGGACTAATTAAAACATTCGGGACTAATCAAATTTCGGTTGAACAGGCAAACCTTTACGGTAGAACTGCAAAGCAAAAAGCCAATCAAGAAGCCATTGCTAATATTGTTTATGGGGGCAATTGGGGAAAGGTAAATTTAGGAAATACAAAGGTTGGCGATGGTTGGCGTTTCAAAGGTCGTGGACTTATCCAGTTAACAGGAAGAGCCAATTACCAAGCCTACAAAGAATATTCGGGGCATGATGTTATTTCAAATCCTGATTTAGCCTCAAGACCTGATATAGCTATTGATATTGCAGGTTGGTTTTGGTCGGTACGGTTTAAACTAAATCCTATTGCTGATACTAACAATATCAATTCGATAACCAAAAAGATAAACGGTGGTTTAACCAACTTGACTGAAAGAGTAAAACAACTCAATTATTACATCACTATCGATACGCTAGGGATATTAAAAAAAAAAGTCAAGACAATACTCCTACCTAATCCCAATTACAATTTTTGGTTTGGGCTTTTCAATCTTAATAAGTAAATTATACAAACAATGACAAAACAACAAATTTGGGAATGGTTCTGTAGTCATTCCAAACAGATATTAGACTTTCTTTTATTCCTTATGCTCGTGGGTATGGGGGCATTCGTTAAGATAATAAAGCAAGTTAGACAGGGCGCAAAAGCCTCTTGGAAATGGTTTTTAGCAGAAGCAATTGTATCCTTTTTTGTTGCATTGTTGGTGTATGGCTTCTTTGACCAATTCCTGCACACTAGCAAACTTTTTACTTATGTGGTTTGTGCTTGGTGCGGTTCTTTTTCTACCATTTTCCATAAAAGAATGGAAGATTTATTAGGTGCTATTTTCGACAAAATAAAGCAATTAGTAAGTGAAAAGACAAGTATTTAATAAACTAATTCTAGTCGCCAGTATGTATTGGGGATTTGATTTTATCCATATTCTTGAAGCAAGCGAAATGTTATTATTTACTCTAAAATCAACCTTTAAAAACAGCAATAATGAAAAAGACAATCACTAAATATTTTACAATCTCGCTTTTACTGGTATTACTTTCTTTAGTTTTTAACGGTTGTTCTTCAGCTAAAAAATACAAACAAGAAAACACACTTCTCAAAAGTGAAATTCAAAAGAGAGACAGCCTAAAAAGTGAAATTATTAATCAGGCGATTGATGATAAATTAATTACTCCAGTTGTTCAAAGCAGTACTGGAAATTCCGTTTTAGACAGCCTTGTAAATGCAAAGGTTGATGAGATTTTATCAAAGCTAAACACTTCCAAAAATTCAGGAGATAACAGCTATAAACTGATCTATGATAAACTAGCCAAGCAACTAGAGTTTTACTCTAAAATGGCACAAACTAAAAATGAGAACACAGCTACCAAAACCACTAATGACAAAACAATCATTCAGATAAAAAAGATACCTATTGAGATTATAAAACCATTATCAAAACTGGAAAAAATTTTAATGGGATTGGGCATTTTATCGCTTCTTTTTCTAGGATATAAAACGGTTGTTTTCATCAAAAACAAAACAAGTTCATGGGTATAACAGTAAAGCATATCATCATTACTGGCGCACTAGTAGGCGTTGGTTTACTATGGTACAGAAACAAGTTAAATAAGTGGAAAGAAACTATGGGGAAACTAAAAGCGTTACCGACTGGATTTAGAAATTTTGACATCAATTTTAAAAGGATGCGTTTCAATTTAGATGTAACCCTTTTCAATCCCACCAATGATAATTTTTCTCCCGATGGTGTTATTGCTGTTGTGAAAAGAATTGTTCTTAAAGATAAGACAGCCAAACGAATTGCAACCATTATGGTTAACAAGTCTTTTGTTTCAGTTCCTGCCAAAGGCAAGTTTATATTAAAGGATTTAACAGTTGAGATTCCGATACTGGAGAACCTTTCCAATATGGAAAGCCTGGTGAAAATCACTGGGATAAAAGACATTCAAATTGAAACCATTTTAGGGGTTTTAGGTAAAGAATATTCAATAATTCAATAGTATGGATTTAGTAAAAGAATTTAATAATCTGAACGGAAAACGAGTTTCCAGAAGCGCACTAAAAAAACTTTTGGCAGGAGCCAAAAGGCAAAATCATACGCTTATTTCAAAACGTATCACAAGTGTACTAAAACAAAATAGAGATTCTGTTTTCACTATTGAAATAAAAGATTTTATTGATGAATTAGGACTTAGTGGCGCAGAGCAAAGTATCATTTTACCCACGTTAGAATATCAATCCGAACCCGATTCAGAGGGCGGTTTAAATGGAGTTTCTCCCGATGATATTTATAGCTACATAACTGATTTGATTATCAACACCATTGAAAAGGTCGGGCATTTGCCTTGGCAAAAGGATTGGGTTGGTTCGGGAGCTGACGGAACAGCTAAAAACTATGTGAGCAAAAAGGAATACACAGGAGCCAATTTTCTACTGAATTTCGATGTGAAATTTGATGAAGATGGCAAAGGGTATTTAGTGCCTATAAAGTTTGTACAGCCATACTATTTAACCTTTAATCAAATTAGAGAAACTAAGGCATCATTGAAAAAAGATAGTAAAGCAAGACGAGTGATTTACTATACAATGATTTTTAATTATGATAACGGCACGTTAAAATTCAAAACTACTGATAAAGCAAAGTTTACCGAGTTTGTAAAATCTCAAGGACTAACCAAAGAAGATTTGAAAGCGCATTTAGTGAAAATCCCAGTAATTAAATATTATAATGTTTTTAGAGCTGATGATTGCACAGGGCTAAAATTTCCGAGTGATAAAATAGATAGTAAAAAGGTAAATCCGATTGAACAAGCGCAACAACTTATTGATGGATATAAAAACCCGCCTACTTATACTTTTATTGGGGATAGAGCCTATTATCAACCTAGTACAGATACGCTCAATATGCCTAAGATAACTGCATTTAACAAAGAGGCATCGTACTACTGCACCTACTTTCACGAGCTGACCCATTCAACAGGAGCAAAAAAAAGATTAGATAGAGATTTCTCTGGAAAGTTTGGTAGTAAAAATTATGCTTATGAAGAACTCATTGCAGAATTAGGAGCAGTCTTTATGTGTTCAGAAGCAGGAATATTGTTTCAAACCAAAGAGAACTCGGCAAAATATCTTAAAAACTGGAATACTGTTTTAGTTACTGAATTAGAGAACGACAACCGTTTTTTCCTCAAAGCTTCGGCACAATCTCAAAAGGCAGTCAATTATATTTTAAATAGAAACTCAGATAGCGAAAAAGAAGATGAAGAAAAAAAGGAAGAGCCAGTAAAGAAAGTAGCTGTAAAAGTTCCAGTAAGGAAACCCGCTAAAATCAAAGCCAAAAGCAAAACTAAACAAGGGGCGCAATTGGATTTGTTCGCAGGATTGGGAGCAAAAGCCAAAACTAAAAAAGCTACTGAAGTAATGAGAAAAAGAGTTGTGCAAGTACCAGGAAAAACCACTACTGGAGTGAGTAAAAAACCACTTCCAAAGGATCGGAATAAAAGTTTAAATCAGTTGGAGAAATTAGGTTTTGTATCTGCCAATTCTGCACCAAAAGAGGCTAAAGATGTTTTTGTATTGGGTGGAGAGATTGGAAAGTTTTTGCAAAAACAACAACCACACAAAGCACTCATTCTGATTAAAGGAAATAAGCACAGTTCAAAATCACAGTTGGCTATGCAAATTGCTAACGCTTTTGGAGAACAACAAACCCCAGTAGCCTATATCGATTATGAGCAAGGCGGGATTGAGAGTAAAGATACACTCGACAGTATTAACCGAAATACAACCGAGAAAGGAAGACGATACATAGCTATAAAAGGTTATTTAGAAAAACCCTTTCAAGAATTACAGGATTTTTGTAAAGTGGTCAAAGTGATAATAGCGGATTCCGTTACGGATTTAAAAATTACAGCCGACCAGTTGAACTTTTTAAGAACCACTTACCCGAAAGTAATTTGGTGTTTTATATCCCAAGTAAAAGAAAACGGGGTAATGTATGGAGGTAATAAAATGGCGCACAATCCAACTTCTGTAATTCATTGTTCCTCGCATCAAGACCCAAAGCAAAGGTTCGCCACATTGGAGAAAAACAGAGGGAATGACCTAACTTTTAAATACTCGATGTATTACAAAAAGGTAGTAAATGAGCCGACAGAGGCAAAAACTAAAAGAAAATTATCGTTTAAAGTTAAATAATCTAAATTCAAAAATCATGGTAGCAAAAAAAACAAAACCGAAAGGCAAAAAAAGAATCTCAGCTAAAAAATTATGTAGTAGCGTAATTGCAAGGGATGGAGTAAAAAAAGATGGAACGTTAAAGAAAGGGTATCGTTATGTTAAAGGAGGAAGAGTAGTTAAGGCAAAAGCAAAGAAATGAAATGATGTTGTAATTAGTGTTGATTATTAAGTCACAGGCTATGCAAAAATCGTTTTTGTATAGCCTTATTTTTTTTGTTTGATTTTGTCAATTGTTTTCTTACTTTTCAAAGGGTCAATTCTGTCTTTTTTTATTGCTCTTTTGTATATTTGTAGATTATACTTTTAAATCCATATATTTCTTTAAAAATGCTTCAAAACCAATCCATAATTCCTGACATTAAGGCTATAATTAATTCCTCACGAGAAAATGCTATTAGGGCTGTTGACAATGAAAGAACTCTGATGTATTGGACTATTGGGAAACGTATTTTTGAAGAGGAACAGCAAGGTAAAGATAGAGCCGATTATGGAACTTATTTGATTAGAGTTCTTGCAGAGCAATTACAACCTGAATATGGAACTGGATTTTCAGTTAGGCAATTGGAACGTTACCGTCAGTTTTATAGAACTTTTCCAATTGCGTCCGCACTGCGGACGCAATTAAGTTGGACACAATATAAATTGTTATTCGCAATTGACAATTCAGAAAAAAGAGAATTTTATATTGCAGAAAGCGTTAAAAATAATTGGACATCCCGACAATTAGAACGCCAAATTAATAGTAGTTTATATGAACGCCTATTGATGAGTAGTGATAAGCAAAGTGTTTTAGCTGTAGCTAAAAATGAAAAGTTACCGTCTGATGCAAGGGATATAATAAAAGACCCTATGTATTTAGAGTTTTTAGGATTAAAACGAGAAGCTGCGTATTACGAAAAAGATCTAGAACAAGCAATTATTACGCACCTACAAGAATTTTTATTAGAAATAGGGAATGGTTTTTCTTTTGTAGCTAGGCAGAAGCGAATACACATCGATGGAGATGAATTTTTTGTTGATTTGGTTTTTTATAATAGATTGTTACAATGTTTTGTAATTATAGAAATAAAGACTCATAAACTTACTCATCAAGACATTGGACAACTACAAATGTATGTAAACTATTATGATAGAATTGAGAAAAATGAAAATGAGAACCCAACAATCGGAATATTACTATGTGCAAATAAAAATGATGGGGTAGTCAAATTTACACTTCCTGAAAATAACAAAAGTATCATAGCAAGTCAGTATCATTTATACCTGCCAACGGAGCAACAGTTATTAGAAGAAGTAAATAAAGAGTTAGATAATTATGATGATGTTAAAAACATTAAAAAATAAATTAAAACATTATTATCAAATAATTCATGATTATTAAAATTATAAAAAAAATAGAAAATAAAGAAGGACATAAAATCATTATTTATGTTTTTTTCCATCATTAATTTACATTTTACTTTATGAGCTTATGTTAATAAATTATAAAAGTTACAATGGTGTTATTTACAAGCTAGGTATTATTTAAATTAGCATTTCATACTCAATTCTTGCGAGTTCAATATTTTTATTATTTATTTTCTTCAATTTGTATAACTGGTCCCGCTTTTACAGTGTATTTTTTAGATTTAATTAGTTTATTGAGTGCCTCTCTAATTTCGTTTACTCGACCATTCATAGAACCAAATTTACCGGTATAAACAATTTTTCTATTTTCATCAATGATTAAAGTAGTGGGATAAAATCGGATATCAAATCGGTCGGTTAAATGCTTACTATCGGTAACAATGGTATAGTCAAATTTCATACGTTCTAAAAAACGCTCTACTTTTTCTTTTGGGTCATAAGTCACTGCAAACCACTCAACATCTTCCATTTCAAATTCGGCTTTTAGTTTATTCAAATCTGGAATTTCTTGGATACATGAACCGCAATTTATAAACCAAAAATCAATAACTATAATCTTTTCAGTAAGTGTTTCAAGTGAATACACTCTGCCATTTATATCTGTTAAAGTCAGTTCGTCAAGAGTAGATTTTTTTAGTTTCTTTCGATTCTTTTCATCCGCTTTTATAAACTCATTAAATTCTCTATTGTCCTCTTTTGATTCTTTTTTAGAACGTTTGAAAAGCACATAACTGAAAGTATTGCTAATTGTATCGCGATATAATTTTGTGCTATATAGATACCCTTCTTTTGATTTAAAAACAGAATCAGAGTATTTTTGATTGTAATTAGTCCCGTCTTCTAAAAACAGTTTCGTTGTTTTTTGAATACTGTCTAATTTGGCTATATTGTCATTCAAATAATCAATGTATTCCTTGCCTTTAATTTTCTTTGTTGAAGCCGACAAAAATGGATAATTCTGAGCAAACATCGTTAGGTTCAATCCCAAAAAAATAATCAATAGTATTTTTTTCATTTCATGTAGTTTAGATTGCTTAATTAGGTTGTACTTTTTAAGTATAAGTATGTTTAACAAATTATCAAGCATTTTTATCTTTTTAGATAAAAAACAAATTTAAAGATAGCGAGGATGCAATTGTTAGGTAGAGAAATGGTGATTTATAACTCCACCTTTCTGAGTACCAAAAAAAGATACACACTAACGGTAATATAAAGGTAAAGAGTATCATGGGAAGCCAGATAATTTCAAAAATAACACCAACAAAACTTACCTGATATATATTTACATTCTTACCGATAAGCCAAAAAACAATAATTAATATAATTGCCACTAAAAGCAAACTTGCAAATAATATTCTATGTGGATTTCTTGTAGTTTCCATAATAATGTATTTTAAAAAAGGGTTAAATTCCGTTAGATTCTCAATTCGGGGCGAAAATGACGCCTACCGTTCCGCTTATCGTCAGTTGCGAAGTTCGGAACTTTTTATTTTCCACAAAGATAAAAATTCTTGCTAAACGTAAACTTACAAAAAAATTCGCAATTGCGAGAACTGCTGTTGTACACAGTTATTTTTTTTTTTTGAGTTTTTCAAGCTCTTTCTTTTTGAAATATCTATTTCCTTTATAATTTGATTTACAGTTCTTTAAAGCATTTTTCCCTTTATTAACTTCCACAGAATTTTCTATAGAAGTTTTTGCTATAAAATAATCAAATTCTAAATTGTATTCTGGCAAACGCTTTTTACTTTTCTCAAGAAATTCAATAGCACCTTTTGGGTCTTTTTCAGCTAAATACGCATCGACAGCCTTCGAGAAATTAAAATAAAATACTCTTGGGTTTATATTCTCAAATTCATTAATTGTCTTATTCCAAAATTTTATTGCTTGAGGATAAGATTCCATATAAAAATAATGATTGGCTCTATCTAACGAATTCATAACAAAAGAAATATTATTTTCTTTAATAAAATTTATTAAATATTCATAATCTTCTATATTCTTTTCCTCTAGAATTTTACCAAAGTAGAAATCAATATCATTAGTTTCTAAAATAGGAGTAAAACCATAAAGTTGGTTTATTTCGGATTGATAATTTTGGGAGTAGTCTTTAAAACTAGAGTATTTATTTAAATTCCTATAATCTTGAAAAACAAAAGAAATTCCATCAAGCATAGAATTTGCCACAAGATTTTGGTGGTCTGCTTTGTAGTCCTTTTTCAGAAATTTTATTTCTTTACTTCCAGTTAATTTATAAAGACTGTCTATTTTGTTACCTGCTAATATTCTGTCTTCGCTATCATATTTACCATTAGAAATAAAATAGTAAACTATTTTTATGTTGGTTTTTTTGAAAAATTCTTCTATTTTGTTTGAAACATCATTGTTTAAGTTTGTACTTATATTTATAAATCCACGAAAAGGATTATTTTTTTCTAACATTAGTAAATGGTTGTATTCAGCTCCATCTGAGTGTCCAATTATTGTATTAAATTCAGAAGTTGAATAATTTGAATTGATGTAGGGAATAACTTCTTCAAACAAATAGTTTTTAAATTTTTTACCATCATCGCTCCAATAAATATCCAATTCAGAACTTCTATCATTTTGCTCTATACCTATCAAAATAATTTTCGGAATTACATTGTTCTCCATTAGTTGATTAATGTAGCTTAAAGCAACTTCAAAATTTGGAGTCCCAGCATCAGTTATATACACAACAGGATATTTATTATTGTTGTTGTAATTTTTTGGAAGAAAAACTTTTAATATTTTTTCTTCATCAGGATAATATTTAGATTTTAAATATTTGATATCGTAGCTTAATTCAAGCTTATTACTTGTGTTTTTTTCTTGTCCGTAAGTATATATTACGAAAAAAAGCAAAAAAATAGTTATAATTTTTCTCATTTATTTTTTTTATAATTGTGCACAACTTGTATATATCCGAAACAAACTTTCACAAAGCCAACCGAAATTGGGTTTATATACGCAGGTTTGTTTCGCTTTATTCTTTTCAAAAATAAAAAATAATTCTTATTAACCCTACTAAAATCACCACCCATCTTTCTTAAAATAATCTCGGTAGTATATTATCAAGTTATAAATATTGTTAGTATGGAAATGAGTGTTTTCATAAATTACTGCAAACTTTTACATAGACTTTAAACATTTTCCTTTAACCACAAATTTGGTAAGATTGGCAAAGGTTTATGGTGCATTATCTATTTAAAATATAGTTTTTTCATTTAATTAGGGTACATCTAAATGAATAACACCATTTTCATCCTTTAACTTATCGTATTGCTTTTCCTCCATCAAATCATAAGCATTTTGAGAAATTACCTTTCCATTTTTTGGTGCTTTTATGCTTTTTTTGTCTTTTGGATTAAGTATTACTTTTGTACATAGAATAATTAGATTGTTGTCGTTCACTTCCATTATCAATCCTGGTAATCCCCAATATTGGTTTGGACCATGGCTAACTGGAATTTCTGGATTGTACCAAACAGTTATCTTTTTGTCCTTTGGTTTTTCCAAATTAAAAAAGCTGGTTTTGTTTTTACTTTGTTTTACTTTTTCAACTTCATATTCTTGAAGTTCCTTTTTAGTAACTTTTGTAATTGAAATCGCTTTATAACAAGTATAGCCACCAATTTTCTTGCTTTCTTGTGTTATATTCCAATTATAGTTTTTTAAAACATCAGTAATTATGTAATTTTTATTGGCAAATTCTTCGGCTTTAAGATACTTTTTAGTTTGGCTATTTTTGTAAAGTTCCCCTTCTAATTCAGATGCAAATGCACTTCCACGAGAGCCCATTACTTTAAGTTTTTGTTCTTGCTGATATATAGATTCTGCTTTATTGAAATTTAAAATGAATATTTTTTCATACATTTTATTTATCTTTTCATTTAATTCTTTCGCCTTTTCATCGCTCATGGCTTTTGTATCGAAAACCACATTATTTAGTGATTTTGATATGTAAATTGCTCTGCCTTGAAAATCTTGTGCTTTAACAACATTAATTTGTAATATTAAAAAGAACATGCTTTTTATTAAAATGTTTTTCATGTTTATAAATTTTATTGTTAATTAATTTATTTCTCGGTTGATTTAGTTTTAACTTTTGCATAAATCTCAATTACTCCATTTTTTCCTTTTTCACCATAATTTTTAATAGCATTTTCGCCTTTAATTACATTCATACCCGAACTATCAGCCGAATTGATTTGGTCTATTATTTTATTGGTTTCACCCTCTACGATTAAACCATTAAAAACAATAATTGGTTTAGTATCAGGGTTAACTTTTTGACCAGTATAATTGGAGAGAAGAGTAGCTATTACATTATCATTGTTTGCATTTTGGGTAACAAATGAAATATTACTATTATTTGGAACAGCAATAGCGTTAGTTTCTTTGTCTTTATTTAAAGCTATTATATTTATAGCTTCATCATAACTTGCAGCTATAGTATTATGTTGTGAATTGTAAAATCCATTTTTTGAAAATCCTACTTTGTTTCCATCTGCATTGAAGTAAATAGTCTCTATAGGTTTTTCCGAATCCAATTCAATTTTACCTGATTTGCCTTTTTTGGTTTTGTATTCTATCTTTATGGCAATTATTTCCCCTTTGTCATTTCTTTTAACATTTGAAAATTTGTAATCAATATCCAATTGTTCTTTAGCTACTTTGGAATCATTTTTCATTTCTTCATCGGTAGCATTTTTGTCAGTTGAATAACCAACTGCTATTGCACTCACTGCATTTGCAGAGTTTTTTTCTGATTTCTCTTCTGCCACAACTTGAATTTGAAATAAAAACACAAAGGCAATTAATGCTGGAATTACTACAGCGTACTTCCAAGAATTTCTTTGGTTGGACTGGTTTTTGTTTAACATAACGATTCGTTTTTTGATTAATGATTGATAAAAATGATTGGTAATTGTTAAGCAGTTTTGATGAGAAACTACCTTTAAAAGCACTTTTTGATAGGATTTTTTGTCTTCTATATGTTGGATTGCTTTGCTATCAGCAATGAATTCTAAATTTTGAATAATTGCTTTTTTATAAAACCATACTACTGGGTTTATCCAAAAAACTATTGTAAATAAATGTGCTAATAAAACATCAAAGGAGTGTTTTTGTTTGCTATGCACTTTTTCGTGCAGTAAGATGCTTTCTAATTCTTTTGGAGAATACAAACTAGAATTGAAAACAATGTATTTAAAAAAGGAAAACGGAGTAATTTCTTCTTTTAAATCAATTAAAGAAAAACTATTTTCTTTTTGAACCACTTTGTTTTTCAATAATCTGCTGATGGAATATATATTGACAATTACTCTAACTAAAAGTAGTAAAGCCACAATGCCATATCCAAAAGTTACTACTTGAAACCAATCTATAGTTTCTAATGTAGGATCAATAGTTTTAATTGGTAGTTCTTCCGAATGATTAGACATTGAAATTAAATCGTCTAAGGAAATTTTAGGTCGTTCTATATAAACTATTTTCTTAAAAAATAGCAAGGGCAAAAGGGCAGAAGCAACCAATCCGAATAGTAAAAACCAACGATTGCTTGTAAAAAAAGTTTCTTTCCGCAACAATAAATGATACGACAAATAGAATGCAACCAGCAAGCCACTTGCTTTTAAAAAATAAATAATTAATTCTTGCATAATTTATAGAATTTAAAATCCCTATTTTCGATTTTCAATAATCTCCAAAATCTCCCGTAATTCCTTAGCCGAAATTTTATCTTCTTCTGCAAAAAAGGAAACCATATTTTTATAAGAACTATTAAAGTAATTTTCAATAGCGGTATTCATGAAGGTATTTCGATAATCTTCTAATGCTATAAGCGGGAAATATTGGTGGGTATTGCCATAAGCATTATGGCCAACATAGCCTTTTTCTTCTAGGTTTCTAACGATGGTGGAAAGTGTGTTGTAATGCGGTTGATCATCCTTTATCTCAGCCATCACATCTTTTACAAAAGCCTTTTTTAACTTCCATAAAATGTGCATTATTTCTTCTTCTTTATTTGTAAGCTTTTGCATGATTTAATATTTAAATTGTTTAGTACGAGACAAACTTATAACTATAAATTTAGTTATGCAACTATATTTATAGTTATTTCGTTAAAACATTCAAAATTCTTAGAATTTTTTACTTCCAAAAAATATTAAACTATATTTACACCAAACAATATTCTATTGGTATTAACCCATAAGATTTCTAAGCTTCTCTAATTTCGTTTACTCGACCATTCAGAGAACCAAGTTAACTGGTATAAACAATTTTTCTATTTTTATCAATGATTAAAATTGTGTTGGCAGTAGTTTTTATTTCTTTGTCCATGACCACCATTCGTTTGCTACGTTGTCCCAATTAAATTTTTCATAATTAGGCTGTCCTGTTTCTGTTAGTGGAAAAAAATTATGTTCAAGTCCAATATATGATTTAAATGTAAAATTATTTTTGTTTTGTCTAATCATTTCTACTCTCAAATAGTCGTTGAATGGTGAACTATAATCTTTTGTTCCGTAGCAAACTAAAATAGGAATTGTTAATTTTTGTAAATATTGAATTGGTGGTATTGAGAAATCATATGTTGCTTTAGAGGTATCGCCATTTTCGTCGTCCAAGTCATTTTTGTTTTTTACAATTTGTATCCAGTACTCAAAATCACTTTCTGCATATTTTGTGCTGTCTGTATCAGTTTCATTTGCTCTATCTTGTTCTATAATTGATAAAACACGACCTAATGGATTTCCACTTGAATATATTAGATGCGTTATTTTATTTGTTTTTGTCGCAAGTTTTGAAGCAACTGTGCTGCCTTCTGAATGTCCAGCAACTACTAACTTTGTCTTTGTTACAAAAGGTTGTCTTTGCAAAAGTTCGATGACTTTTAAATTTCTATTAACGTAATAATCAAGGTAATTTCTATCAGAGTATTTTTTTGGAGCTTTGTGAGTAAGGCTATCCTCAAAACACATATTTCTGCCTAATGTTTTAACGTCTGCAATTAGAGGAATAGAAGGTTTTCCAATAATAACAATATGGTAATCTTTTTCGATACTGTCTGTCTTAAAGGGGAAAACTCCATATAGTCCTTGTTCGTCAAACTTAATTAATGGTTGTGGTAAACTACCTTGACAAAATAGAAAAATTGGTTTTTTCTTTTGTTCGTCTCCTTTTCTTGATTTTATTAAAATGTCAACTTTGTCGCCATTAAATATTGTTTCAATATGCCTAAATCCAAAATCTTCTGCACTTTTATTTTGTGCAAAAAGTCCTGTCGTTATAAATATTGTTAATATGGAAATGAGTGTTTTCACTAAATTACTGCCAACTTGTATATACTCGCTATTTTTGTAGAGATTTATCTCTCAAATATATAAAACATTTCAACCTATAAAAAATTGAAAAAATTATCTTTAAAAGGAAACTATTGATTTGTTGTACTTATGTTGTACCAAATGATTTTTATTTTATAAAATATCAATAAAATCAATGCTTAACATAGGTAGTTGTTCTAAACCGCTGTTAGTGGTAGTCGTTTTTTAATATGTTGTTCCGAATTTCGTTTCAATTTTGTTTTCGTGAATAATTTCAGTCATCCTATAGCCACCTTCAGTGTATGAACCATTCGATTTTATTCTTTTTCCATCTTCAAAAATTACTGCTATTTGATATGAACTTTCGCCTGGAGAATTATATGAAATATTTGCATTTTGATTATTCTCCAAATTTTCGATTTTATATGGTTTTTTGTTATGTTTTAGTTCCACTGATTTTATAAGTTTTCCACTTCTGTTTTTGACAAGTACACAAACATCACCTTTAGCTAAATTTTCGCAAGTTGTGTTCGAGTTATTACAAGAAAAGATTAAAAATATAGAAAAAAATAAAAATGAAATTGATATTTTATTACTCATTATACATCTGATTTTATTATGTTTATGTTTCATTTCTGCGATTTTTTTCTACGATTACCACTAACGTTTTGCAGCTTGGCGAAGTGGCGGATTTAGAAGCACTTACTTTCAATTTAGCACTAATGTTTATTAGAAATCCGAATGTTCAATTTAGCACTAAACCCGCCATTTTGCCAAACGGCTGTTAGTGGCAGTTAATTTTTTATTGTCGTTTAAATCGTTTAAAAAATGTCCAAATTACTTCACAAGCATTCATATCTTGACTTGTCTTTCCAATAATGGCTTCATTCAAGTATTGATAACCTTGTGGCCAAGTATGTCCGCCATTCAAAACTACATAACTTACTACTTCGCTTCCGTTTGTTCCGCCTATATAAACTCTTTGTTTTGTCGTTGTTCCGTCATTTGCAATGTCTGGTAAGTCTGTTATTGTTGGTGTTGTGTTACAACCATTAATTGTTACCCATTTATCTATGGCTTGAAAATGCGATAAAACAGTTCCACCTGCTGTTCCACCTGCGGTCATTTGTCCTCCCGTAAAAGGAACAAGAGGGTCGGTTGTTCCGTGAATATAAATTGCAGGAACTGGTCTGCCTGGATTACAACTTGTTGCTATTGTTGTTGCTTCTATTGTGGCAGCGTCCACCGCAATAGCTACAATTCTATTACTTAATTCACAGCCCAAACGCGAAGACATAAAACCACCGTTAGAAATTCCTGTTGCATAAATTTTTGTCCCGTCAACTGAATTATTTGCAATCATATAATCGCAGATTTGGTTGAAAAAATTAACATCGTTAATTCCTAATTGATTTGGTGTTGTTGGTCTTCCATCGTTCCAATTATTTTGAATTCCTGCTGGATAAACCAAAACAACTTTGTCTCTGTCAGCAATTGATTTAAAATTAGCAATGTTTATCATTCCTTCTGGTGTTCCACTTCCTCCGTGAATGGCAAAAATCATAGGCATTTTACCTGCATTATTGTAACCTGTTGGAAGATATACAATAAAACTTCTTGCATTTCCGTCAACTGTTAGGTTCACTGTTTTTTGCTCACTTGGTTTGTCAGCAGTTGTAGTTGGGTTGTCATCTTTATTACACGAGAGAAGTGTAAACAGAATTGTCAAAAGTAAAATTATTTGTCTCATTATTTCTTAAATTTATTTCAATTAGACTATTTAAGTGTCGTTTGGTTTAATTGCCACTAACGTTCCCACGCTTCACGCAGTTGCGAACTTCGTGAGTAATTATTTTCTGTTAAAGATAAATATTAAAGCGGAATATAAACGTGAAGTTAATATAAATTTCGCAATTGCTTGAAACGTGTGTTGGCAGTAGTATTTATAGGTCGAAATAGTTCTAATGGTAAAACGTTTGGTCGCTACTTAAGTTGTCGGTTCGATTCCGACTTTCGATTTATATTTTTTAATAAATATTTTTAATTTTAAGACTATGGCTTTTATTTCTTCATCATCTTTTGATACAAAATTGGTTAAAAAATCAGTTAATATATTTCGTATTAAATCGGTTTCGTTGTGTGCAATCTCAAAATCTTTTGGATTCAAACGATTTGGCGAAAACCATTTTTTATTATACGCAACATATAAACCTTTGTTTTTATTTGTATTAGCGTGTGAAAACCAATTTTTAAAAGTGCTTTTTTCCTTATCAACATTTTCAATAACGCTTTCAATATTAATTTTTTCTATCACAATATTTTGGACATTTTCTTCTGTGTGGTTTTCTAATTCTATTAATTCATTAAAATCAAAAATTTTGAAAAACTCATTAAAAAACAAAGCAAAATTATGTCTGCTTGAATGCAAATCTGTTGATTCAAATACATCTCTATATATTTCTCTGTCATCGATTTCACTTACAAGTATTTGGAATAGAGCAAATGATTTCATCAACTCTTCTACTGAAAGAATTAGCAATGAAATTGAAACGCTGAAATTATTATTTTCTTTTAATAAAATTGCACAATCATACAATTCATTTGAATTGTTTAAGCAGGATTTAATTCCTTCAACAAGTTCAAAATCACTTAATTGTTTTATTATGTTAAATTTCGTTTTCATAATATTACTGCCAACGTTTTGCAACTTGGCGAGGTTGGGATAAGGAATCCCAAAAAATTAAATTAAATACTAAACAATGAAAACACAAAACCAAAATTCAGTTAATCCCGATACCCAATCTTGCCAAATGGCTGTTGGCGGTTCGGTTCTTTATCCATTACTAATTTCGCATTATTCCATAACTAATTAAACTAATTACAGATGCTACAGAAGATATATAAAATAGCCAAGAAAATAATTTTAATGTTTTTCGTTCTTTTACAGAAAAGTCCAATATTTCCATATTCCCACGAAGTCGTTTACTTAAACTTTCCCAGTGAAATTTCTCTTTCTGAATTAGAACGTCAATTGGATGATATAAAAAAACGATACCCGAAAGCACTGATAGACCTAAGAGGATTAGAGTCAGTGAAAATAATAGATGAATAAATTCAGTTTCTGGTTTGTCAGATTTGAATGCAACTAAAATAGAAAGTAACCCAACTAATAATGTAATTATGTTTTTTATCCAATTTGTTTTTAGTTCTGTTTTTCTATTTTCAATATTTTCTATTATGGGAATATTTTTATTAAGAATTTCAATTATACGTTCTTCTGTCATTTTTATAAAGTTTAATTCTTATAATGGTTTTTTGAATTGTTCTTTTATGTCTGATACTATTTGGTTTGAAACTAAAGATAATTGTAGACCGACAATAGTTAATAATCCTCCTAATAGAGTAAAGTTAGTTTTGTCTGCAATTTTTTTAGGAAGTTCCATTAAGGTTTCAACATTTATATTTTCAGCATTAGGTTCAACGTTAATTTCCATAATTTGCGAAATACCTAAAAGAATAATTCCACCAATTAAGATTAAACTGCCAATTAAACGTATTGAACCTGCGACATTTTCGCTTGTTTTTATTTCATCACTCATTATTATAAACTTTAAAAATTAAATTATTATGTCACAAGAATTAGAAAATCAAGAAATTAGAATTAAAATTAAAGATGGAAAATATTTTCTATCTCGTTATGAATTAGATGGAAAAGTTAAAGAACAATATTCTCCTGTTTCAAATGAAATTATTCAGGTTTATCTCGTTTCGGTAATGAATGGTCTTCAACCACCACGTAACCTTCGTCATCTAGATAAACTGTCTGATTAAATTCAAATTGTAAAGAACCACCTCTGTCTTTTAATCTGTAAAACTGGAGTCCATTAAAATCAACGATTAAATTAGGGTCTTCAACTTGAAGCATTTCGATTAGTTCTTTTACTGTTATATTCATTATTTTAAAAATTAAATTATTATGAAACATTCTTTTTTCCGAGTACGTTCTGATGAACTGACCGCCAACGTTTTGCAGCTACCCGAAGGGCGGGGCTTTTACCACAAAACTTGATTTGAAAAACTAATGTTCCATTAACCACAAAACTGTCTTTGGAACACGAAACCCCGCCTTTTGGGTAGGTGCTGTTAAGGGCTGGCTTTGCTTCATTTCTATTCTTGGCTATTTGTCATTGTTTAATAAATTCACCATGGTATAATTTGCCATCATCGGTTTGACATTTTATTAGATAGAATCCTGAGCTAAGTGACGAAACATTTATCCAATACTCAGTGGTTCCATTTTGTTTGTTGTCTAGTTGGTATTCTTTCCCCAGAATATCATAAACACTAAATTGATTAATCTTTCCAATATTTTCTTTTAGTTTAATTGTAAGATGTTCAGAGGTTGGGTTTGGATAAATATGAAATACAGAAGGCTTTAATTCATCAATTCCAAGTGTTGAAACAAAATGAGCTTTGAAGCTGATAGCTGCTGTTGTCAAAGTGTCAAGAAAAACAGTATTTAATGTATCAGTAATTAGACCATTAGATTCCCAATGCGAAAATTGATAGCCAGGCATTGCAAGAGCTTCAATTTGAATTGGTACACCATCAAAATAAATTCCATTCCAGGGATAGCTGTCAGGTGAAATGGTGCTGATATTTATTTTCCCTCCATTCGAAGGAAATACATCTAGTTCAACTTGTACCTGTTGGGGTAGGTTGAAATTACTTTGTATCTGATTTCTCATATTGTCAGGTCGACAAGCCAACTCATCAGAAAACAACTGATGATATTGCAAATAGCCATTCATATGAGCAGAGACATTATTAGGATCACCCCAACGAGCAAAATGAGCAGGCATCTCGGGTAGTGTGTGGTTGTACATTGAATTTTCAATTGCCAAAAGTCGAGATGGCAAATACACTGTATTCATTAGATCGGCAAAGCGATTGATAAAGTAATTTCTGAATCGGTCGTTTTGAAGTCCTTTCCAAAAGATATTTAAATGGGGATTTCCCGGGTCTACAGTTTGATGATTGATTATCCCTCCAAGTAGGTCAGTAGTGCAGTTATAGTTATTTGCACCATTGAGCCATCCATGATTGGGTAGCAGGCCATATTCAAGATCAAACAAACAATAACGCCACCTATAATTTGTAGCGTTGGAGCGATAAATTTTTATGTTGTTATAGTTTGCCCCCCAATCAACGTTATTCATCCATAGTTCAGCAATGATATAATCGTTGTAATATATCATATCAAAATACTGGTCGGCTTGTGTCCAAAAGTTTGTATCCAATGGGTTTATTTGCGAGAATAAATTGTAGGAATCATAAAAATTCTGAACATCTCCTTCAATTGCCCTTAACTGGAAACCATACTGCGCGCTCGAACCTAGTATCTCAATTGTATTTTCGATAGCGCCATCGTAAATCTCAAACATTTCCGTATTGAATTTCTCTTTCATATCATACAAGCCCCAATATTCTCCATTTATATAAACGGTTACTGGCCTGCTGGCAGCATAATAGGAATTTGTACCCTCTCCCATCATTTTTACTTGGACGGCATCTTTAAAGGGTAAAACCATATAATTTCCACCACCATTGAAAAGGTAAAAATCACTGTATTGGTTGCGATTAGGACGGTCAGAGAGAAAAGTTCCTACAGCTGGTCCCTGACCTAAAACGCCATCGTCAAGTTTGATTCTGAACGGTCGTTGCGGATTGCCTCTTGATCCCCAGCCACCATCCATAATGATACCTGCTCTCCTTGAAAAAAGCAGGTTGTGATTGGCTGTAGAATCAAAGTAGTCAATGGAAGAGGCTTTCAGTAAGTCCAGCGTTGGATTGTCGAACATACCTGTTGGTCCAAATAAGTTAAGCGAATCGCTTATTACTGATATGATTGGCGTTGTATGATTTAAATTGAATAAATAACTGGCAGATGTAATTGTGCTTGGAATATATCCATTTAGAAAGGATCTTGCTCTAAGTATAGTTGTTTGAGAAACTAATATTGGAATGCCATCCCATAAAATAGAAGTCGTGTCGGGGTCGCTTGCATCGAGAGTGTAATAAATAATAGCACCAGGATTATTAGGGTCTGAAATGTTTACTGAAAAAGCACTTGTATAAATCCCGCTGTTTTCTGATAAAACAGGTGCCATGGCATAGTTGACGGCAGGAATTGATCCGTTATTGGAGACTCCGGGAGTTGGCTCACTAAATTTCTTAATTGTAGCCGATGCATCAGGAAATCTTCCAGTACTTACATCATAACCTGGTCCGCAATTGATATTTAGTGAGCTTATTTGGATGTTCGAAGGGTTATACAGTTTGATGGTTTCGCCATTGGAGCTGATTTTAAAATTACTATGATTGAAATTTCCTGCGGTAGGAATAAAGTTCGGTGGTAATGAATTAATTCCGGTATTTGCTAGACTTAACTCAAACAACTGGAAATTTGTTGGACATGTTGCGATTACATCAAACGCAAGCGAATCAATGTTTCCAGCTGAAAGGCCAGCAGCGAGCAATTCAGTAGCCGTGAACAGGTATTGCTGCCGAGCACCTTCGTACCAGTTGCTGTATGCAGAGGGATAGTCATAGTATCCGTTTTGTACGGTTCCCGTGCCTACAGTGGTCGAGTTAAAGCGAATATTTGGGCGCTGCTGGGCGTTACTTCCACCGTTGAATCCACATGCGGATCCTGGATAATTTAAAGCAATGGTAGCCGAATTGTAGGTTGTGACACTCTGGGAATGAATGGAATTGCACTGATAAAACGAGTTGTAGGTGCAAAGATTCAAAACAATATTAGATACGCCATCCCAATAGAAGGGTGTTGAAAAATGATGGGTGTTCCAACCTGCCTGTGGTGTAAATGTGCTATCTGTTAAAACATTTGTAAATGGAGATGATGAAAATCTGTCCTTCTCGCTACAAAAAACTATAATGAATTGATTTGGCTGAATAATCTGATGCGGAAATACCCATTCACCGGGATTCGAATTATCGCTTAGACTGTAATTGAATAGGTCAATAGCGGTTGCACCAGAATTGTATATTTCTATCCAATCCTCAAAATCGCCATCTTCGTCACTTATGGTCGAGTAATTTTTGTTACTGCCCTCATTGATTACTAATTGCCCGAAAGTTTCGTTTACAATAAGCGCCAAGAGAGTGATTAAGACTATTTTAATTTTGATTATTTGCATGTATTCTTTTACAAATTTTACGTTTCGCTGTCATTTTATTTCTTGAACTTTTTTAAGCTTGCCCTTAACGTTTTGCAGCTAGGCGAAGAAGGCTTTTGTCTTGGCGGTTAGTTGATTAAAAGCCTTTTTTGCCTAGGTGCTGTTATGCGGTCGGCTTTTATTTCTTCTTTATTTTCGAGATGGTCGCACCTATTGACTTTGTTGGTTTGTCCATGTCTTTTATTGCAAAATCTATAGCAGCGTTTATCAACGCTTTTACTTTAGGGTTTCTATAGTCACTAGTTTTCTTTACGTCTATATGTCTAATTAAATTCCCCGTTCCTGTCAACAGTTTATTTGGGTCTTTCAAAAGTGTCCCTTTATTAAAACCTAAGTTTAAATGATTAGTGTAAATAGGCAACATACAAAATGCGTCAGATAGCTTTTCTGATATTGAAAAAACTGCTGTCAAGGCGTGTGTATGATAAATTAGCTCATTACTGTCTGGATACAAGTCTAAAATATATTGACGTAAATCACTAAAAAGTTCAATAACTTCCTGGTCTTTATAATTTAACAAGAATTGAAAGTCTGGATGTATTGGTCGTGATGTTTTCATCTCGCTGAATTGTCATATTGCATTCCACAAATCAAGTTACCTTCTGTGTCTAAAAACTTGGCAATGTAACCAACATAAGGAATGGCTGTCTTTGGCATTACGACTTGTCCGCCATTGCTTTTTACCTTCTCAATGATTTCGTCAATGTTCTCAACACTAATTGAGCATTCCAAACCAATAACTTTGTCAGGAATTGGCGAATATTTTCTTGACTGTAATGCTCCAATTAATTCTCCATTCTCGGACTTGTCAGCTTTGATTTGCAAAAAATCGCCTTGTCCGTATGATTGGAACCCCCAATCAAAAACTCCGTCATAGAATTTTTTTGCTCGTTCAATGTCGTCAATGTGAACTGCAAAATGTGTCATCTTATTTTTCATATTCTCAAATTTTAATTGTCACGATGTCGTCTCTTAAGCTGCCGCATAACGTTTTGGCGCTTGGCGAAGAAGCGGATTTCGAAGCACTAAACTGTCTGCCAGCACTAAACTTGATTCGAAGCACAAAGCTTCATTTAAGCACTGAACCCGCTTTTTTGCCAAACGCCTGTTAGCGGTTCGGGCTTTTATCTGTTTATTGTTTTCTATGTTTATTTCCAATTGTTACTTTTCTTAGTTTCAGTTATATGTGCGAGATGGTGATTGCAATGCCAAGCATAAATCCCAATATTTTCATCAATTCTAAATTCTTTTCCGTGTTCTGGATGAATAAATATTTTCGAATAGTCACTTTCTGACAAATTGTTTAACAAAACTGTCCATCTTTCGTGAATACCTTCAATCATTTTTAATGATGGTTCTATTGGCAAATTTTTACTATCTGCTAGTTCAGCCCAACGTTCTTCAAAATATGGTTTTATTGTTGGTTTGTCTTCTGTTAATGTAAGTTTTAGACGAGTCAAACTGTTCATATGACTGTCGGCACAATGATGAATTACTTGTCTAATTGTCCAACCATCTGGTCTGTATGGAGTGTCAAGTTGCTCGTCTGTCAAATTTATGACTTCGCTTAAAAGTCTTTTATGAAAAGTGGAAATATCAGAAATCCATTTTTTTAAGATGTCTTTCTTAATTACTGTTGGTTTGTCAAACTTACCTATAGGATATTTTAATTGGTCTGTTGTCATAAAGTTAATGTATTTCTGTTTCTTGTCTGTCTTTTTAGCCTGACCGCTAACGTTTCGCGGCTACACGAGGTTTGGGACTAAATTAAGACTTATTTTTCGGTTAAACACTAATTTTTCAAATACAAAACCAACTTTAAATTAAGCCTAAAACCCAAATCTCGTGTAACCGCTGTTGGCGGTAGTACTTTTTACTCTAATTTTAAATTTATATTATTACGAATTAGTTCCTTCTCAAACTCAATTTTAGTAAATGGTCCTAAACGAGTATTTTCTAATTTATTTATTATCCAGTAATTTACTTTGTTTTTGAATGTGTTTTTGTAAAATGAATTATTTTGTAAAATGCTATCGACTACATTTTCTATTTTCAAAGATTTATCATAATAATTTTTATTTAATCCACGTTTTTTGATTTGATAATAAATTAAACTGTCAGATTTTATTGCATTAATGATTTCTGGAGTTGTTATGTTTTCGTATTCTTTTGTATTTCCTTCCTCCAAAAAACCATCATAAATCATTAATCTAATTATTAAATCTTCTTTCACTAATTTTCTATACTTTGAAATTTTAGGTTTCTGTTTAGCAATTATAAATTTCTCATTGAATTTATATTCTATAATTTTTGAATAAATTTCAGTATCAGTATAACCATTTACAGGTACTATAGTATTATCTCTCAGTGTATAATCATTTCCCAAATCTATATTTTTACTTCCAGGAAATAAACTGCCAATAGAAATTAAAAAAGTAAAAAATTGTCGCTGAATCCAATCCATAATTTATTTTTCTGCGTATTTTTTGTTCGTATTACCGCCAACGTTTTGCAGCTACAAGCAGGCTGGGGTAAAAAAGCCTTAATTTTCGGTTGATGACTGAATTTTAAGACACAAAACCAAGTTTCAGTTAAGACTAAATCCCAGCTTGCTTGTAACTGCTGTTATAAGGCGGTTTTATTGTCGGTTTCGTGTTTCCACCGCATTAAGTGAAACACAAGTTTAATAATTTAATTATGGCAACTTTTTTTCTTTTTCGGAAGTCTTTTTGGCTTTCAATAGTTCGTTTTCCACTTTCAAAATTCTCACTTGATTCTCAAGGTTGGTTTTTGATAGCAATAATAGTTTGTTTGATATATCGAGATTTTGATTTTTGGGTTCGATTTTTAAAGTATCTATTATGGTGGTTAGAATAGGAACAAATGCAAAGATCAAAGCTAAATAGGTTAGCCGCTTTGTGTTTTTAGCTTGTTTGTCAGCTGTAATTCCCTGTTCAACAATAATCTCTTTTAATTCTTCAATTGTCTTATTAGTTTTGTGTACAGGATTTTCAGGAATTATTATTTTAGGATAGGTTGTCATTATAGGCGTATTAGGTAAATTTTTCATTATTGAGCTTTCCATTAATTTGCTAATATTCGGATTTATATTTTTTAAACTCATTTTTTAAATTTTAATTACTATGAAAACATTACATCTTTTTTCGCACTTCGGTTCTTCCAAACTGCCTTATAACGTCCCGCGGCTTTGCGAAGGCTGGGTTTTAGAGGCACTTAGTTTCAAATTAGCACAAAGTTTAATAGAATTCCTAATGCTCAATTTAGCACTTCAGCCCAGCTTTTGCAAAACCGCTGTTGGTGGCAGTTATTTTTTCGTTTATATATTCGTTTTTGTTTGTCTTTCCCATTCGTCATATGTTATAATTCCTAATTCTGGTTTTGGTTCACCTTCCAAAATTGAAATAAATTCTAAACAATGTCCATCTGGGTCGTCAAAATAAATTGCTAATGCAGGCATCCAAGAAAAAACCATTGGAATTTCATTATTGTCTTTTAGGAAATTATATGGTTTTAAATTTCGGTCGTTTAAAAATGAAATTGAATTATATAAAATATCTTCTTTGTCGCAACGAAAAGCAAAGTGCATTTTTACAATTTCTGATTTTGGTTTTTCCCAAAGTCCCAGCATATATTCTTGTGGTTTTCCAACCCAAAAAAATGCAATTCTTCTATCGTCATTATACCCACATTTTTCAAGACCAAGCACATTTTGATAAAACTCAATTGAAGTTTCTAAGTTTTCTACATTTATATGCGTTTCATAGATTCCTTTTATCATTTAAATGTTTTTTCGTTTATATAATCGTCCGTAAAATGCTGTTTATGTTTGGGTTTTGCAAATTTGTCAGCGTTATATTCTTTTGAGTTTCCTTTCGGAATTGAAAGTGAATTCCAATTTTCGTTACACAGTAATTTTCCGATAAAAACAATTTGTCCAACGTGATATGGATAATGTGCAAGTTGTCTATTTATCGCTTCTGTAATTGTGTGTCCTTGATTTCTTATAAATATTTCTTTTGTTAAATCGTTTTCTGTCAACGAATTTATAGCGTTAAATAAGCAAGTCCAACCTTCATTCCATTTGTATAAAAGTTCAGTTCTGTTTGAAATGTCGTTTTCAAATTCTGCGTCTCGTTGTCGCCATTCTTTTTCTCCGTCTGTTGTTAAAAAATCTGTCCAACGTGAAAGCATATTTCCCCACAAATGTTTTACAATTGTCGCAACACTATTACTTTCTTCGTTCAGTTGAATAAAAAGTTGTTCGTCTGAAAGTTGTGAAAATGTTTTTTCTCCGAGCATTTTGTAATACTCAAACTGTTTTTTCGCACTGTCTAAAAAGTCGTTTGTCATATTAATTTCTGTCGTTCTTTATATGTCGGATAGGTTTGTCATAATTGCCACCAACTTGTATATATGTATGACAAAATCATACAAAGCCACCCCAAAAAGGGTAGATTGGTATGACTACCATCATACTTTATTTATTTCAAATATAGTCTTTTTTATTAAAATTGTTTAATAAATAATTATTGGTTGTTGCTATTTTAAGGTCAAGCTCAACAACTTCAATATAATATACATTATCTATACATAATAATGCAGTATTGATATTAAACAATAAAAACTCTTTAATCAATAGTAGTTCATTCAAATGAATTGGTTTTAACGATTTTATAGTAATTTTCTCTGAAGAAGTTTGAAAATAATTTACATTACTTCGGTTAGAAATAAAAGTTAATGAGTTTAAACGAATGGAATAATGTTTACCAAAATTTCTTCTTATTAAAGTATTCAATACTTTATTTAATAGGACATAAACTTTTGAAATAGATATAGGATATTCTTTCATATCATTTGAAGTTTATTTGCGGTTGATTTCACTTTCAAAACTGTATTTGTTGATTTATTTGTTAATCCGGATATTTGCCTGATTGATAATTTCTTTTTTAATAATTTTAATACATCCGAATGTTTTTGAATTGTTTCTTCTTCGGTTTCAATTGAACCTGATTTTCTTCCTACCTTCCCACCATTCTTAATATGATTACGATAGCCGGAAACCATCCTGCTTTTAGTTAGTTGTGCCTCCATATTAGCAACACTAAACAAAATCTGAACCATAAACATAGATAACGAATTGGGGGTTTTATCATCGTTTAATGTCTCCAAGTTGAAGTTCTTAATGTAGATGGATACTTTTTTATCTGTCAATAGTTGAATGTTCTGTAGAGACTGAATTACTGAACGACCAATTCTACTTAATTCCCATACTAATACTTTATCAATTGCACCCTTTTCAATTTCTTCTAACATTCTTGAAAATATTGGTCGGTCTTCATTTTTCTTATAACCACTAACTTTTTCTTCATATACCTCAACGAGTTTATAACCCATCTTGTTGGCATATTCAATAAGTTCATTTGTTTGTCTTTCATTATCCTGACGATTGCCTTCGGAACTCACTCTGGAATAGATTACTGCTTTTATCATAATGTCTCAATTTTATCCTTTGGATTTCTATTAGGCTAACTTACAGCGGAAAACCTATATCTCGGCGCCGATATTTTCTATTTTTTTGAGACAGAAATTAAATTGAGACACTTATTAAGATATGTGATGAGGTTAAATCTTAAAAAGACATTTTTAGAATGGTAGGGTCGTCACTTTAATATTATGATGTTTCAACCGATTTTATAACGTTGCGGTGGATATAATTATATTCTAATAAAAGGTATACCCTAAATTCAGAACCCTTATAAAAAATGTGATGAGGTTAGTTGTATAGAAATTGTCCTATGTTTTTTTATGTTACTAAAGAATATTTGAATTAAACATATCATTCTATTTACACTTTTTCAAATAATACTATATTTATTATAGTAATAGATAATAATGGGTCTTAAAGACCGGCAAACCCCACCACGAGAAGAAGAGGATATGAAGTGGGGGAATATGAAATCTATTTTATAAATCTACCTTGAACGTTGTTGGATATTGGTAGTCGGTAATTCCGTTAAAAACTCTGTAGGGCTGAGAAATCAGTTGAGCAACCAGGTTCAACTTAATTGTTGAGCGAGAACATAAACTTTGTTCTCCCCAGCCCAGCAAAAAACAAGAAACTTTCCATTTTCTTAGCAGAAAATAGAAATGAAAAACTAATAAATAAATAATATTTATAAAATATATCTCCTTGATTTCAAGAGTATTGAATAACTAATCATCTCATTAAAATTATAACTTTCTCCAAGAGAGGGAGCAAATGAAAAAGAGGTCTTAATAGACCTCTTTTTTTATGGAAAAAATCAAAGCTTAATTTCTTATAGTCTTCTAAATCTTTTGAAAAAAGACCAAATTACTTCACAAGCATTCATATCCTGACTCGTCTTGCCAATAATTAATTCATTTAGATACTGATAACCTTGTGGCCAAGTATGTCCACCATTTGTTATAACATAACTTACTACCTCGCTTCCGTTAGTAGAATTTGAATATACTCTTTGTTTTATTGTTGTGCCATCGTTTGCAATATCAGGTAAATCTGTTATTACAGGAGTGCTGGTACAACCATTAATGGTTATCCATTTATCAACTGCTTGAAAATGCGATAAAACCGTTCCTCCTGCAGTTCCACCAGCCGTCATTTGTCCACCAGTAAATGGAACTAATGGGTCGGTAGTTCCGTGAATATAAATTGCAGGGACTGGTCTGCCAGGATTACAACTTGAAGCAATTGTTGTAGCTTCTATTGTCGCAGCATCTACAGCAATTGCCGCAATTCTATTACTTAATTCACAGCCCAATCGCGAAGACATAAATCCACCATTTGAGATTCCAGTTACATATATTTTTGTACCATCAACAGATAAATTTGCAATTGCATAATCACACATTTGATTGAAAAAACTAACATCATTAATTCCCAATTGATTTGGAGTAGTTGGTCTCCCATCATTCCAATTATTCTGTATTCCGGCAGGATAAATTAACACCACTTTTTCTCTATCTGAAATAGGTTTGAAATTGGCAATGTTAATCATTCCTTCAGGTGTTCCGCTTCCGCCGTGAATTGCGAAAATTAAAGGCATTTTTCCTGCGTTGTTGTAACCTGTTGGAAGATATACTATAAAACTTCTTGCATTTCCATCAACTGTCAAATTGATTGTTTTTTGTTCACTTGGTTTGTCGGCAGTTGTTGTTGGATTGTCATCTTTGTTACACGAAATAAGTGTAATCAGAATTGTCATAAGTAAAACTATTTGTCTCATTTTTATTTTAATTTATTTCGTTTAGACATTTTATGTGTCGTTTGGTTTAATTGCCACTAACGTTTCCCAGCTTATCACAGTAGCTGATTTAGAAGTACTTAATTTCAATTTAGTACTAAACACGCCATTTTGACAAACTGCTGTGGTGCATTGTTTTTATTGAAGTCCTTTAAAAAAGTTCCAAACTTCTTCCGCATATTCTATATCTCTATTTTGAACTCCACTTGCAGGTGAAGAATTGGTATAAACTGTCTTACTTGGCACAGCGTGACCAGCGTTATTTAGAACAAAATAAATCAATGGTTTTGCACCAGCATAAATTCTTTTTTCTACGTTTCCTGCATCTGTTGTGTTCACATTAAAAGTTGATATGGTTGGATTAATATTTTGTAAACCGTTTCTTTGTAACCAATAATTTAAGGTTGCAGTTTGAGATATTACTTTTCCACGATTACAATTGCCACCAATATCTGCAACACAACCACCATTTGCCGGCATTGCAGGGTCGCTTGTTCCGTGAGTTATCAAGATTGGCAAAGGCATATTTGAGCCATTTGTACAAAGTCCGCTTTCAGGAAACTGTGGTAAATTTCCACTTGAAACGGCTATCGCTTTAATAGTTTCAGGAAATTGAAAAGCATAAGAATAGGTCATTAATGCGCCATTACTTGTCCCTGTTAAATACATTTTGCTTGAATTAATATTTAACTCTGAGATTAATTTTGAATTTAACTGTTTCAAAAAGAAAATGTCGTCACCTTGACTTCCTGATATATCATCACTTCTACAATCATTCCATCCCGGATTTCCTTGAATGTCGAGTGAACCTTCTGGATAGATTACTAAAAACTTTTCATTGTCTGCAATTGTCCGAAAAACGGATAATGGATGAGCGCCTATTTCTGAAACTCCAATACCAAGTCCACCGCCACCGTGCAAAACTGTTACAACTGCATTTACAGTTGTCATTCCTGTTGGTCTATAAACTAAATATTTTCTGGTAATGTTGTTAATTGTTATATAATTTGTTGTCAAACCTTCTTGGTATGGAATAACATTAGGATTTGAAGGATTTGGATTGTCGTCATCTTTGTTACAACCAAGGGTAAAAATCACGACAAATAATAAAAATATTCTAATCATATTTTATTTAATTATTATAGTTATACCTTGTTAGATATTATTTTCATTGAAAGGTTTAATCTTGACACGCTTTTTTAAAAAAGTACAGGACTCATTTATATGTATGACAAAGTCGAACAAAACAACCTCGTTTTGGGTAGATAGGTATTGCTGTCGTCATATATTATTTCAAATATAGCTATTTTAATTAATAATGTTTAAAATACAAAAATTGTATTATTATGCTATTTTAAGTTCAATCTCCATAACTTCAATATAAAATCCTGTATCTATACATAATTATACCTTATTGATATTATACAATAAAAACTCTTTAATTAATAGTAGTTCATTCATATGAATAGGTTTCAAAGAAATTTTATCAAACTATTATAAAAATAATAATTTCGAAAAAAAATAATTATTTATTTAACTATTTGTTTTCCTTATAGTTAAGTAAATAACCATCGCATCAAAATTGTAACTTTCTCCAATAGGGGGAGCTAATGAAAAAGAGGTCATTATTGACCTCTTTTTTATTTTTACAATTTTGCAAAACCTTACTGGCATTGAGAAGAAGTTCTATTGGAGTTGTGAATTTAGGTGTTGCAACTTTTTTTCTTCAAGATGTAACTTTTCTGAAAAGATGCAGCCAAGAATTTTGTTTTTAGTTCTCCCGTCAACCGATTTATAAAATCCCACCAAATCTTCTAACATTCATCCAACTGGGAATGGTGGAGTAAATTAAGTCCCTCCGGATTTTATGATTTTACTCCAAGTAAGGATATTATTGTTTTATCATTCGTAATGGAAACTAAAGCAAAATTAAATGAAATTGAATTTAAAGCAAGGGCAAAAAAAATAGTTCCCTATCTTGAGATTAGTATTGGAACTAAAGAGCAAAAAGAATATGAGTTTGAATTGGCTTTTGAAAGGGAGTTTTACCAACAATACGAACCAAAAACAGAAGTGTTTGGAGATATTAAAAGAAGTAATAAAATATAACGGTTTCGGGCTTGGCGAAGGTGGCGATTTACACTACTAATGTTGATGCGGTGAACCAAACTTTGATTAACCGTAAATGTGTCAGCGGAGCACTGAACCGCCACTTTTGCCAAACCCGTGTTATAGTCAGTTTTTATTGCTTTATTATTTTCAAGCTACTTTTTCCACCTTGAGTTTGAACTGTTAATATGTATATACCTGAAGTCAAGTCAAGAATATCAATAGGAAATTCTCTAAGATTTAAACCCTCTTTTTGTTTAACTAATTTACCGTCAAGAGAAACTATATTGTAAGAAGTAATCATGCGCTTACTATGTATTTTGATAAAATCTGCTGCAGGGTTTGGAATAGCGATTAATTTATCTTCAAAATCTATATTCACAACACTAAGCCCTTCACTGTTTTCAAAAACACGTACATGACCAGCACTTGTACCATTCCCATCATTACCTGCTGTACCTGCGGCTACAATACTGCCGTTGTCATTTATGCTTGAAGATCTTCCAAATTGATCAAAATTTGCTTCTCCAACTAGATCAGCGCCTTGTTGTATCCATGCACTTCCTATAAACTCAAACACTTTAGCATAACCCGTAGTGCCTATAGAACCCGCAATAATCATTGATCCGTTTCCATTTATATCTACCGAAGTGCCAAAAAAATCAGATCCATTAACTCCTGATAAAGTCAGCCCTTTTTGTGCCCAGTTGGTTCCGTTCCAAGTGAACATTTTAATAGAGCCTGCACTACCATTTGAGCCAGAATTACCACTTGCAATAAATGTTGAACCATCGCCTGATAATGAAAGCGTACTACCAAAACTTTTTACTGAATTTTCACCATCAATATCTGCACCTTTTTGTACCCAAGATGTGCCATTCCATTCATAAACTCTAACATGGCCAAAGGTACTTCCAGCCCCATCGTTACCAGCAGCTCCAATGGCCACTATGTTGCCACTTGAATCAATACCCACCGCATTCCCAAAAAAATCCTGCGCTGCTTCACCATCAATATCTGCACCTTTTTGTACCCAAGATGAACCATTCCAGGTAAATACCCTACAATGACCTGCAAAGCTGCCATTTGCATTACTATTACTACCAGCACCAATTGCGATAGTGTTACCATCAGCACTTAAACTAACTGCTGTGCCTGCGGAATTGCCATTGGCTTCTCCAATAATATCAGTTCCCTTTTGAATATAATTTGAACCATTCCATTCATAAACTCTTGTGTATCCAGGAGGCGATGAAGGATTATTAAATCCTGGAGCTCCAACAGCAATAATGTTTCCATTTGAATTTAAACTTACTGCATATCCAAAAACATCCCCTTGACTTGTTCCAACAAGATCCGAACCTTTTTGAAGCCAAGATGTTCCATTCCATTCAAAGACTCTAGCTTTGCCTTTCATAATTCCTGCGTCAATTGCTCTTGGTGCACTATTAATGAGTATTGTACCAGCTGCATTCAGACTTATTGCAGTACCGGATTGCTCATTGGCGGCTTGTCCGTCAATATCTGCGCCCAATTGATTCCATTGCCCAAAGCAAAGCGTTGGAATTAAAGCTAAAATTGTAATTACTTTTTTCATTTTATTTATCTATTTTTATTATTGTTTTTGTCGTGTCCTAAAATTGGCTATAACTTGTATATATACTCTTTACGCCTGTAAGGATTAGTATTTATTGATATTCTTTACTTTTTAAATTCTCTTAGTACAACATAAGTACAACAAATCAGAATACTTTTACTTGACTATAGATCCCTATATTATTAAGCTGCGCTTGGCGGTTCATCGCTTGATACTCTGCTAGCTTGCCACAATAATAGTGTTGGGTTGCTTTAGCATACCCATTTTGTAAAAGTAATTCATTTAAACATAACCCACTAGGCAAAATTACATACCCTAATTGTCTGTTCCAATAGTCGTAATAATTCTCCTGTTCTGTGATGATAGTTACTGTCGTTTTTGGCGGTGCAACCGACAAAACGAAGTACAAGGATTGCAAACCAAATTGCAGCAATAATTGGGCAGGTAAACTGCTTTTCTCCTCGTCCTCTTTCATCTTCCTATTTAGTTTTACTTCTGGTGCATCTAAGCCATAAAGTCGGATTTCTTTTTTCATTTTAGTGAAACGATGGCTAATGATGATGCTATCTCCATCAAGGACTTCTTCAATTTGCCAATGGGTTTCCACTATGTACGGTGCTTTTGCGTTGTATTGCATTGATTTACAGTATTTTAAGTTATTGATAATCAAAGATAATCATTGAACTTTGTTACAGCAATTGCAAGCAAATATTAACTATTAAAAATTAGAAAAAATGGCAAGACAAAAAGGTGTTATTAAGTATGTTGGAACTCTTGGAGATATCCGACACTTCAAAATTAAAGGACAGGAAGGTTACTTCGCTGGAATGATTGGTGGACCAACTGGCGACCAAGTACTAACTGCTCCTGAATTTGAAAGAACTCGTGAGAATATGAACGAATTTGGCGCTTGTGCCAAAGCTGGAAAAGCGGTTCGTACAGGTTTATCACAATTGATGAAGCAAATGGCCGACAGCCAAGTAACAGGAAGATTAACTTCTATTATGAAGAAAATCAACTTGGAAGACCAAACGGAAGCCAGAGGGTACCGAAAAATTGAAATTACGTCACAACGTAGTTATTTAAAAGGTTTTGAGTTTGACAAAAACTCTTCTTTCAATGGTATTTTTAACGCTCCTTTTTCTTTAACTCACGCAGTTGACAGAGCAAGTGGCGATTTGGCTGTGGCAGAATTTAACCCAGCTAATTTGGTAAATGCTCCATCAGGAGCTACACATTTCCGATTGGTTAACACTCTTTCTGTAGTGAGTGATTTTGAATACAATGCAACCACAAACAGTTATGATCCTATGGATGCTGACTTGAATGAGGTAAATGATATTCAATACAGTGACTTCTTGGATTTGTACGCTACAGTTCCAGCCACTACAATTTCTGCAACTTTACCAGGTGGAGCAATCCCAACGGTAAACACAACAGTTTTACAGTGCATCGGAATTGAGTTTTACCAACAAGTTGGAACGAACTTCTACTTGTTCTCCAGTGGGAACTGCTTGAAAGTCGAGGATGCTTTTTAGAAAAAACTCCAATAAATCCCTCGCCAAAAACGAGGGATTTTTCATTTTAACTCAAATCTATCACAATTATGGAAACAAAAATAATAAGAGTAGCACAAGGCAAAGAAAGTACATTGAGCCAGTTATATATTAACGGCATCTTTCAATGTTATTTGTTAGAAGATAAAATAAGAGAAGTGAAAATGGTATCCGAAACTGCCATTCCAAGTGGTGTTTTTAGTTTGAAGTTGAACACTCACGGCGCTAAAAATGTGGATTACAAAAAAGCATTTGGGAAGCTGCACGAAGGAATGATTGAGATAATCGGTTTACCAAACTTTAGTTTTGTTTATATCCATACCGGAAATACTATAAAAGATACTGCCGGTTGTCCGCTTTGTGGTTTTGGATTTGGGTTTGTTGATGGCAATTATCAAGTTGCTCAAAGTGTTGCAGCTTACAAAATGATTTATCCAAAATTGGTAGCATTGGCAAAAGTTGAAAACAACAAAATAACTATTGAAAATAATTTTCAATTCTAAAAAGTACAAACAATGGAAAATATCAATAACATCACGGTACTTTTCGGAACACTTATCACTTTGTTACTCTCGGTTGTGGCTTATTTTATCAAGCAATTACACACCGATTTTAAGAGTATGGAGAAAGATTTGATTGAAGTCAAAACAATGGCTTTAATCATCAAAACCGAGTTCAAAAGTGGTAATGACTTACTGAACCAGAAAGTAGAATATTTAGAAAAAAGAGTAAACAACATCGAATTAACAATTTATAAAAATCAAGATTATGAAAAATAGAAATATGAATGTCGTGGAAAGAGCTTTGGCGCCAACTCCAAAATGGTTTAAAATTTTGAGAACAGTTGGAATTGCTTTGGCAACTATTGGCGGAACTATAATTGCAGCTCCTGTTGCTTTACCCGTTGGATTGGTTTCGGCAGCTGGATATTTAGTTTTGGGAGGAAGTATTATCTCTGTGGTTTCTCAAACTGCTGTAAAATCCGAAGAAGAACCGAAAACAAATCTTTGAAACGGAAACTACACTAAAAAGCGTGGAAGTCAATAAATATAAGGGTTTGACATTTTAATTATAGTTAAACCCTTTTTGATTTAGGCTGATTCTTAATTAGAATGGTAGGGTAATTTCATTTTGATTAACTTTATTATTAATGCAAATTGAATGTATTTCATTCACAACATTTTGAGCATATATATCCATTTGAGAGGGTTTAAGCGGAGGCTCATTATTTATCATTCTTTCAAACAATTCTGAAGCGCTTTCAGAACTGTCATTATCATATGTTTCATAATTAAATTCATTACTTTTTTTCTCTATTATTTCATATATTAATTTGTACGTATTAAAATTCAATCCAAATAAAATAGATTGATGGTTAAATATTTCTTTGACAATTCCTCTACCATCCCCATATATATTTACTTTACTAGTAACTTCTATTTTAGTATTATCATCTAAAAATAACTCACCAAAAATAGCAGATTTTACAAAATATGAGTCACTGTAATTAATTTTTATATAATCAGTTACACTTCGTCTTTTTAAATCGTTAATATAATTTACAATATGATCAGTAAATTTTATATTTTCATCATTATATTCTCCAAATTGAATTAATTTTTTTATGAAATAATTCCTTTTAGAGTATAGATAAAATTTAATGCATTCTTCATCGAATTGTTTGTTTAGTTTATTTTCAATCAATTTTGCAAAGTAATCAATCTTAGAATTTTCCATTTGAACCAAGAGAAATATTCCCGTGATTTCTGAAATCAATTCATCTAAAACTTTTAGTTTACTAATTTCAATTCCGATATTATTATATATTTCTTCTTTTCTTTTCTTTTCAATTATTTGCTCATCTGTTAAACAAATTAACCCATCTTTATATGTTTTCAACTGAAATGTACCATTTCTATTGTATTCAACATATTCTCCATTTAGCACCCCATTAACTTTACTAAATTTTTCTTTAATAGCACCTTTACCAAAATCATAATAAATATAATTGGTACCATTATCGGTTATAATATTTTTATTTTTCTTTAAGAAATCAAATAAACTCATACTTTAATTGGTATAATAAATTATTATTTTTTGTTTTAGATATCTTTGTAAAAATAAAATCCTGGAATAGCTTCTTCATCTTTTCTATTCGTTACTTTGTTTTTTACTCCATCTTCATTAAAAATTATTCGCCAGGAATACTCTGTATTTTTTATGAACTCTTCAACACCCGTTCTTTTTGAATCAGCATTAATATAATAAGTAGACGAGCCTATTTTTAAAAATAATAAAGGTGTTCTACCAATCATTATAGTTAAATCCCCAATAGTTTCACTTTTTGAAAATCCCATCCAACACTTTAAAATTTTCAAAAAATCTTCTTTATTGTTTAAAGCATTTTCTCTTGATAATTTTAAAATAAAGTTTTGGTCAAATGAAATATGATTTTTAAATATTGTTTTAGTATCCATAAAATGTATTATTAGTAGTAAAATGGTAATAAGCAATTTATAAAAATATATAAAAATCAAACAATATAATAATTTTCATAAATAAAATTTTAATAAAAGGCAATTGCTTTGCTTTACTTCGCTTTATTTAAGTGGTGCAATCGTATTGTACTTATGCGTTGGTTTGCTTGGGAATAAGGTGCAAAAAATCCTAGTCCGTTTGGACCAGGATTGTTTTATTTTCTGCAATAACGATATAAAATAACTCTTCGCATATCGTTTATGAGTTTTATATTCTCGTGAAATTGCTTTTCTTTTTGTTCCAAAAGTTTGAGAGCTGCAACATTTTTTTTGTGCTCCTCGTGTTCTGCCATCATTAAACTGGCTTTTGGGATAAATTCATTTTTGAAATCTGGAAGGCGCAAAAATGGAATTACTGAACCTACTAAAAACGGATGCCAGAATTTTGTTTGCCATAAACTATACGCAATAAAAAAAACACTTTCGCAGTCCTCCTCGTTTTGAAAAATGATAACAAAACTGTTCGTAAATGGCTCTTTTTGGGGCTTCCCGCTGTTCATCCCTTTGTTAAGTATAAACAAATGAGGTTTTGTGTAAATCGTTCCAACTCGGTGGGTTTTGATGATAAAATTCAGCATAACATTTGGCTTTAAAAATTGATTGTATTTTCAATTTTCCGCAGGTTTTCTGATGAAATGTAGTAGTGCCTCGCGAAGCTCGACCTATAAATTTTTTCAAAAGAAAAAAAAGAAAAAAAAAGAAAGCCATCATATCAAGTGGAGGGTTTCAAAAAAGCAAGTTTTTTTGAAAAAATACTACCCGAATGGGTGGAGATTTTTTCAAAAACCCGTAGGGCTTGAACTTGCTTTTTTGTAAACCTGGAACTTAACTTAGCTTTCTTTTTATTTATTTTTTGTTTTGAATATCCAATCCAAATGTTCTTGTTTAATCGGATTAAATGCTGAAGGAATGAGTGTTGAAATGGAAGATAAAGGTTCTTGGAAGTGTATCAATTTTTTGCAGATGGATGACTGAATGTGATATAAAAGAAAGTGTGCTTTATCCATCTGAAAAATTGATACTCTTCCTTCTACTTTTTGATTTTTGAGGATGCTTAAATAGTGTACTGAAATCGGATTTTAGTATTCAGTCGGAATGGTGAACTGAAAACGGAAAGCATCTTCAAAAAACAATGAAAACTCTTGCCTAGTGCGATGGGGCAGTAGCGCAAGTATGGGTATCATTTTTTTATTTGCTTATTGGGATGTTTCTGATTGCTTGTAGTAATAGCTGATGCCACAGAATGAGTTGGCAGTCGCAGTCGCAGTTTGCAGAAGAAATTTGTTTTGTAACGGTATAGCATCGGCTATTGTGAAAGCAATGACTTCTTTGCGTTGTGGCAAATAAAAAATGATACTTATACTGGGTCTTTTGGTTTTGTGTGTTCTAAAAATGGCTTTATCCATAGGCAAATCACTAATTGTCAAAGCCATTTTTTGAACTTACAAAAGCAATGAAAATACTACCGATTTTACCAGTTAGTTGCTAAAAACAGTTACCGTAATCGTTCTTGAAAGTAAGTATGACCGTAAAGTTTCCTATGAAATAGCGAACGTTGTTGAAGACAGTGGCGAAGGGTGGTTTTTTGAGTAGCCGGCTGGTGCGATGGAAGCTGCTCAAAAAGTTGCCCTAGAGCCACTGGCAAGCGCGTTGGGTGTGGCGGCTTTTTTACATAATGTTATTATAGTGCATCCTTGATTTTCATTAGAAGCAGGGTGTTTCTTTATGCACTATAATGCCACATTATGTAAAGAAGCTTGGGGAAAAAAATTACTGGCGCAAGTTGCGAAGCGTACGTGTTTTTTCTAAAAACTGTGCCAGTAATTTTTTTTGGAGCGTTGGCAAAGGAGTGGCAACTGAAATGTAAAACATCATTTTTACCACCGAACTAAAAAAGATATTCTCGCTATTAGAAATGAAATTAGCGAAATGAAGCAAACAAAGATGTGAGTTTAGGAATACTTGGGCTAAACGAGGATTTTGTGCAGATGAATGAGATAATTACTATTTATTCTTGATTTCCTAAAAACATTTTACCACTTATTGTTAGTCTATATTTTTGGTCTGGTGCTGTTGGATTTTTTGGGTTTGTTTTTTCAATCCATTGTAATTGCTCTAATGGTTTTAGATAATTGTCTCTGAATGTTTTTTTGTTTGTATAGCCAACAGCATTCATAATGTCATCTAATGATAGAGGCTCGGCAACTAATGATAAAATAGCAATTATGTACCTAATTTTTTTGTGGATTAGGTTGGTACTTTTTAATGACCAACTAGGTACTTTTTTAATTTCTTCTTTATCGATAGGCTGATTTTTAGGCCAATCAAGACTTTCTAGCTTGGTACCTTTTTGTGACCAGCTTGGTACTAAATTTAAAAGGCACTCTTCCCAAGTAGCATCAAATAGTTCTGAATCAACATTGAATTTACTTAATGAAATTTATAAAATAGATTACTATTTTATAAATCAAAATGGTACGCACAAGTATATTGTTATTTGTTAATTATCCAATTTACGGATACAATTCTATCGTAGACTGTTTTTAAAGTTCTAGTCATTTTTTCTTCAGTGGATAATTCTCCATAGACTAGTTCCTTAAAAGTAGTATTATAGGTATTTCGCATTTGGCTCCATGTATTTTCAATATCTGCATAAATCATTGCTGTAGCAGGATGATTATCAAGCCAACTATTATTGTTCTTAAAGCTTATTACATCATCATTTGCCACTATCAGTAGGAGTTTATCAAATTCAGGAGAGTTAAAAAAAGTATTGACTTCTTTATCATCCAGCAATTTATCAATGTCATATACGTGACGTATTTTATTATTCAAATCGGTAATTGGGTCATTGGTAAATGAAAATCGCATTAAGCTCATAATTTTTTCACAGAGCGTGCGTTCTAGACTTAATACCTGCACTTCAAAAGGATTAAGTTTGTATTCTTTGATTAATGCTTCTTGATTATTAGCCTTCATCATTTCGGCAACAAAAGAAGAAACTGTTGCTTTAGTGTATGGCTCAAAACTACCTAGCCAAGTAGATTCTACAATAATAATATCACGTACTTGACCAAATTCACCCTCAAAGGTTTTTTGATAGCTGTGTGCCGTTTTTCGAATCATTCCCATTTTATTGGTAATTCCATCGACTTCTATTTCGGGTAAAGTTTCCGCTACTATATTGGAAATTTTCTTGATTTTGGCTTTTAATTGATTGCCTGTTTCTGTATTATTTCTTAGAATAACCATATCAATATCTTCTGAAAAGCGTTCAATAATGTTGTAGCATTTTGATAGTGCTGTTCCTCCTTTGAAGACGGCTTCTTTCCCAATATCTGCTGTGAAAATACGGTTCAGAGCTAATGTAACCCAGTAATCTTTTTCAATATAAATTTCTGGAATTCCTTTTTGCTGCGCTGTTGCCAGTATAGCATCATTGTAAAGTTCTTTATTTTCGTGTAGGGTCATATTATATTCCAGTTTTTTGCATTTGGTAAAATAGTTTCTGTAATATTGTATTCATACTGAGACAACGGATTCAGGCTCTCCTTTAATGGTTTTACGTCTTCAGTAGTTATAAAATTTTCTAGTATTGCCCCTACTATAGCACGAACCCGAGGTGGGTATTTTAAGGCATATTTTATTAGTAACGTTTTATCTTTTTTATCCCATTTTTTAATTCTATCTGCTAAAAGTAATAATCCTGATTTTTTATCCATATCAGGGATTTGCTTTAAATCTTTTAGTGCATCTAAAATTTCTAATATGTAGTAGTTTTTATCCGAAACATCAATATAACTTTTAACTGGTTTACCTTTTATATTTCCTATGGAAGCAAAAATTCGTTTATCCCGACTAGCGATTTTAATTGTTTTTGGCACTTGGGTTGTTAAACCTAGTTTGTTGTATAAACTTAAACCTGTTATGTAGGCAATTCTTTTGTCGTTATTGAATAAATAGTTTTTTAATAGTTCTTCTTCTCTAGGCATTAGTTCGCCAAAAATGGTTTGCTTGGGTTTATAGAATACTCCAGTTGAAACCCGTTTTATCAACTCTTTTTTTATTAAACGCTCTAATGCTTTTGCAGTAGCAGCATATTCATCAGCCTTAACAGAAAGTGTCTGATAGGTGAATGTAGATCCTATTGGTAGGTTTTTAACTTTGTCTTCTATTTTTCTTGAAATAGTCATGCTCTATAATTAGACGACAAAGATATATAATTTTCTAAATATGTCAAGTAAACGAAGCTATATACTTGACAAAATGTTTTTTAATTTTTGACTATTTCTTTTAATCATTACCTTCTGGGCAAACTATATTTGTAACTTTAATCATTCTTAATTGATCAACTCCATCAGCTTTATCTCTTTCCATTACTGATTCAATTTCAACTTTATTTCTAGTTACTCTGTTAGAAATGATGGTAAATACATTTTCTCTTCCTAATAATATTTCACCTTCTGTACCACCAAACAGCTCATTTCCTTCAAATGGAGCCATATTCGTTCCTATAGCACATGTAAAAGTTATATAAACAGGATTGAAAGGATTTGTAAAATGAGTTTGAACACTTTCTAAATCAATTGTAGTTGATATATATTCTGGATTTGTATAAATATTATTTTCTATAAAGGGTAGAATTTGACATTCATTTGTAGCTCTATGTAAAATAATTTCTTCTGTACTTTGGTGTAAATTAATAATTCCATCTAAAGTTTCAATTTCATTAATGAATTCAACTGCATTTCTAAGACGTAAACCATCATTTAGTTTATAACAGAACCCATCAGTATTTCCTTTATATTTATCAAATACTGTCTTCTGAATTTCTGATAAATTAGTATAAAAATTTTCATCATTCATTTTTTAATTCTTTAAAATAAATAAAAAGTACCCTTTTAAGGTCTTCTATCTCAAAGTTGGTGATTAATTCCAATGCTTTTACAAATCCGATTGAATTTTTTTTAATGGTTTCAATTGTTTCTACAGTTGATTTTTACTCAGTAGCTCCTTTTTGTTTTTCTTTTCAAGTATAGTTACTAACGTTTAATTATTAGTAAAAAATAATATTTCATGAATCTCAAAATAAATATATTGTTTAAAATTTACAGAAATTCTTTATATAGATTAATAATTAATTCTTTAAAATCATACCCTTCAACTTCTGTAATTGTATCATCAAGATTGTATTTGAAAGTAAGTTTATATAGGAACCGATCTTCAATTTTACGTTCCGTTTTTGTTAGTTTGCCGTTAATTTTTAGCCAATTATTTGCTTCTGCAAATAAATCATTTTCTTTGATTGCTTTTTCCATTTTATTTCTTTTAATCTCTTAATATTGTTCTTAAATGTGCAAATCATTTTACACTATTCTTAATGTTTTATTTTCTTCAACGATTATGGTAGTTGACTCCATAGCATTAACATCTCCTATTATTTCTACGTCTGAGTATTGAAGAGTTACATTGTCATGAATTTTATATGATACCCAGTCAAAACCCTCACTATAAAGTCCGTCTTTACTTTTGGGATATTGTTTGTATTGAATCTTATTGTATTTTTTACTTGGTTTGAGAAGTTTAATTAGAGCTTTTTCTACATCCAAAGTAATAGTCGTCTTTGAAGGGAAAGTTGGATTAAGTATATTGTCAAAAAATGCGTCAACATCAATCTTGCCGTCAAAAATTGTTACTGATTCAGTCTTGTCTATTTGGAAAAGCAATAAAACTATTTCGTGTGTGTTTATTGATTCAAAATGAAAGGCTTCCTCAACACTTAAAATATCTTGTAATTTTTCGTGTCCAGTCAGTCTTTTCCATATTTCTTGGTCGGTTGATTCTCCAACGTAATGAACTTTGAATTTCGTAAATTCTCTATAGTCACCATCAACCGTTGCTTCTAGGATTCCATTCCAATAATGGTGTAAAAATTTGTCTGGAGTAATCCATAATAAGAATTCGCCATCTACACTATCTCTAAAAAATCGAATACCCTTGATGTCATTTATTGGCTGTTCGTTAGGTATTTCTCCTTTCTTATTTCTTCCAAATTCTGTTGCTACAATTTTTCCTTCAGTAGGCTCAATATTTTCTTGATAAATACATAAGCTGCAAGTCAGTTTTAAACTATTGCCCTTTTTATGAATTTCAAAATTTAGGCAACAAGTAATGTCGTTATAAGTGATGTTTTCAAATGTCAACTCTTCTCGCTGGCAAATTACATATAGAGTGCTGTGAACAAGGATATTCTGAACAATATTTTCATGCTTTAAATGATAGAATTCGTAATTGCTAATTGGTGCGTAACCAAGTGTCAAAAAAGAGTGTAGTCGTTTGGAATTCATTTTGTATTTTTTATTTATGTCGTCCTACCCATTACTTCTAACTTGTTCATTAATACTACAAACATTCATAATCTAACCTAATTTTGATGTATATACAAGTTAATATCATATCTATTTTAATATTATTTTCTTGGTAGTTAAAATGCTATTAGAAACATCAACTATTTTTATAAAATATACACCTGATGCTCCCCAATTTCTTGTTGAAATTTGCATGTTATAGTTTTTAACAGGCATTTCATTTACAATTTGACCAAGAGTATTAAATACTACTAATTTAAAATTTTCCAATTGGTCTATACTTTTTCCAATTGATAAGTACAGAATATCATTTGTTGGATTTGGATAGAGTACAAACTCATCTTGTTTTATGTCGTCTATACCTAAATTGTTGATGATTGTAAAATTAGTTATAGGAGCATCCTGTATTGCTAAAGTATCTCCTGCTTGGTTGTTGGCAGCATCCACATAAGCTGTTACTGATGTTTGAGTCAATGATGACCCTAGATGTGATTTAGTTTGTAATGTTACTTTAAATAATAATCCTTGTCCATTTATTGCGGCATTAGCATATCGAGTTAATCCAACACTTACTGCAGTTGCAGAATTATAGTTCATGACCAAACAGTTTGAACCCGCAGTACCAAATATTGAACCTGTATAATCTATTGTAGCAGTGCTTAAATCAAAAATAGTATCATCAAAAATAAGATTAACTGATATCCCGTAAAGCGCATTTAATCCTCCTGTATTGTTTAAATTAACAGTAAAGGTTATGGTTTGAGGCAACGTTGCACCGTTTACAATTGTGGTATTGGGTGTAACAACAAGTCCTCCAGCTGCAAGAGTGTTATTTTCCGTTTTTGGAGCAATACTAAAAGGCTTACTATTTGCTTGTTTAGCGTGTACTTGATTCATGTTAAAACCAATAGCTGTTTGGTCAGCATTATTTATTACACCATCTCCGTTTGAGTCTGCAAACACTTTATATGCATCTCCATTTTGAGAGCTACGATTATAGCCCCATAAAGTTGCAGGTTGCGCATTCCATTGTATCGAAGCATTAGGTCTTGTTGACCCAGTTGAATTGTAAAAATAACCTATAGGTAAAATATCCGCTGTTGATACGGAATTTGATTTATTTAAATCACCCGGCCATACATTTACTTGATTGGTAAACGTGTAACAAATTTGACCTTGATTATTCAAACCACATTGTATCCCAGATGAATTATAAGAACTTACATCATCTATGTAAAAACAAAAAACAGTTCCGTTTGGAATTGAAATATTTTTAGGAATAAAACGTAAGGTATAATACAAACCACTTCCTGAATAACCGGATGATGGACCTACCTTAGTAATACCAAAATCAACAACTCCATTAGTTACTGTTGGCGGTGTAGAAATGATACTGCTACCAGAACCCAATAAAGTACTGGCTGTAAATCCTTGATAATCTAAATATTGATTTACTGCTGCATTTCCTTTGAGTTTCATAAATAAACTATAAAGATTTGTTGCCCCTGTTAACTGAACATCAACTGTTATGGTGTCAAACAAACCTATAGCCGCACTAGAAGTAGAAGTTAAACTAAGAGTACCAATGGTAGGTTGTGGGTTTACATTAACCACAAAAGAGGTGCTTTGCTGACAACCATTACTATTTGTGAAACTAGCAGTATAAGTAGTTGTATTACTTGGGTATACCACCGGATTAGAAGCCGTAGTAGAACCAATTCCAGTTGCTGGAGACCATTGAATATTGGGCACTGCATTAAAAGAACCATTCAGTTGTAGCTGAACTGAACTTCCATTATTTATGGTTGTACTTGTAGCAATAACTCCATCTGCAGAAATATTTGTTAATGGTGTAGAATAGATATTTACTGCTTTGCTAACATTAGTTGAACATCCATTAATATCTGTTCCTGTTACGGAATAGGTTGTATTTGTAGTTGGAGCAACAATCACAGATGATCCAATTGCTCCGTTACTCCATACATAAGAAGTACCGCCATTGGCTGTAAGTGTTATGTTTTGACCAGAGCAGGTTATTGGTGATGTCGGGCTAATAGTTATAGTTGGTAGTGGATTTACAGTGATAGTTTTTGATGCCGTCGCCGTGCATCCATAAATATTAGTTGCGGTTACTGAGTATGTTGTCGTGGTTAATGGATTTACTGTTAATGAACTAGTGGTATTACCATTACCCCATAAATAAGATTGCCCACCAGAAGCAGTTAATGTTATATTAGCACCATAGCATACCGAATTTGAACTATTAATAGAAACTTGTGGAATTGGATTTACATTCACTGTTACAGCAGCTGTTGCGGAACAACCATATGTATTTGTTGCAGTAACAGAATATGAAATTGTTACCGATGGATTAACGGTAATTGAAGATGAAGTACTACCGTTATTCCATAAATAAGAATTACCGCCAGAAGCTGTTAGTGTTGTATAATTCCCGGGGCATATTGAATTATTACCAGTAATTGTTGCTATAGGATTCGGATTTACAGTAATTGTTTTACTTGATGTTGAACTGCATCCGTAAGTATTTGTTCCTGTTACCGAATAAGTTGTATTTACCAATGGATTTACTGATATTGAACTTGAAGTACTCCCATTACTCCATAAGTAAGAATTACCCCCAGAAGCAATTAATGTAACAGTTTGACCGGGGCATATTGAATTTGTCCCTGTAATAACAACAATCGGTAATGGATTTACATTCACAGTTTTAGCACCTGTTGAGGAACAACCATTTGCATTTGTTGCCGTAACTGTATAAGTTGTTGCCTGTGTAGGGCTAACTGATATTGATGCTGTGTTTTGTCCACTGCTCCATGAATAACTGGCCCCTCCTGTTGCAGTCAAAGTTATGCTTTGACTAGTGCAGATAGTAGCTGTGGAGGGTGTAATGTTAAGAATGGGACTATTTAAAGAGTTACAAGGTGTAATTTTTCTAATTCGGTAATTAAAACAATCAATAACATATACATTTCCAGCCATATCTATACAAACGTCCTTAGGTCTAGCAAATTGTGCCGCAGTTCCCATACCGTCAGCATAACCTTGCGTTGATCCAGCCAAAGTAGTAACTACACCACTTGGAGTAATTTTTCTAACGAGGTTATTAAAAGTGTCTGCAATATAAAGGTTTCCTAAAGCATCTATACTAATTCCTTCAGGGTAACTAAAACGGGAGTTGCTTCCTGTGCCATCTGCATTTCCTTGTTGAAGCACTGCACCTGCTATGGTAGTAACAACTCCAGTTTGTGTAATTTTTCTGATTGCATGAATTTCACGATCTGCGACGTATATATTTCCTGAAGTGTCTACACAAATATCGGTTGGACGCCTAAATAGAGTTGCTGTTCCTGTGCCATCTGCATATCCGTAATCAGAGCCAGCTAAAGTTGTAACTACTCCGCTTGTGGTAATTTTTCTGATTCTAAATGAGCCAAAATCAGCTACAAATACATTTCCTGTCGCATCTACACAGACTCCTTTAGGTGAATTAAATTGTGCTGTAGCACTTGTCCCATTAATATTTCCTGCAGTTCCAGACCCAGCTAATGTCGTTACCACACCAGTTTGACTAATCTTTCTGATTCTATTATTATTTGTATCTGCAACATACAAATTCCCGGAAGCATCTATACAAACATTATTAGGAGAGCTAAATTGAGCCGCAGTACCTGTACCATTAGCAAAGCCGGCAATTCCTGATCCAGCAAATGTTGTAACAACACCACTTTGACTAATCTTTCTGATTCTATTATTATCACTATCTGCTACATACAAATTTCCTGAGGCATCAATACAGACTCCAGTAGGATTATTAAATTGTGCTCCTATCCCTGTACCGTTCGAATAACCTGCAACTCCTGAGCCAGCAAATGTTGAAACACCTTGAGCATTTGAAGATATTATACAAAAAAAGATGGCAGCTAAAAGTGTAATTTTTTTCATATTTTTTTATTTATTTTCTTACTAAAAGAACTTTTTTTGAAGTTAAAACAGTATTGTTTGAATTTGTTATTTGAACAAAATAAACTCCAGAAGCACCCCAGTTTCTAGTTGAAATTTGCGTGTTAGAGTTTTTAACAGGTATTTCATTTACAATTTGACCAAGAGTGTTAAAAACTATTAATTTAAGATTTTCAAATTGGTCTATATTTTTTTCAATCGAAAGGTACAATATATCATTTGTTGGATTTGGATAGAGCACAAACTCATCTTGTTTTATGTCTTTTATACCCAAATTGTTGATAATTGTAAAATTAGTTACAGGAGCATCTTGAATCACTAAAGTATTACCAGCTTGATTATTGGCTGAATCAACATAAGCTGTCACTGGAGTTTGAGTTAATGATGATCCTACAGATGATTTAGTTTGTAATGTTACCTTAAATAATAATCCTTGACCATTTATAGTAGCATTGGCGTATCGAGTCAACCCAACACTTACGGCATTTGCAGAATTATAATTCATAACCAAGCAATCTGACCCAGCAATACCAAATATTGATCCTGTATAATCTATAGAAGTTGTATTTAAATCAAAAATAGTATTGTCAAAAATAAGATTAACCGATATTCCGTAAAGCGCATTTAATCCTCCTGTATTATTTAAATTAATAGTAAAGGTTACTGTTTGAGGCAATGTTGCAGCATTTATAATAGTAGCATTAGGCGTAATAGTAAGTCCGCCAACAGCTAGAGAACTACGTTGCGTATTTGGAGCAATACTAAATGGCTTACTGTTTGCATGTCTAGCATGAACTTGATTCATATTAAAACCAATAGCAGCTTGGTCGGCATTATTGATTACACCATCACCATTAGAATCTGCAAATACTTTATAAGCATCCCCATTTTGGGAGCTGTGATTATAACCCCAGAGAGTTACAGGTTGTGGATTCCATTGTATAGAGGTGTTAGTTCTTGTCGGACCAGTTGCGTTATAGAAGTATCCAATCGGTAATAAATCGGCTGTAGTTACTGTTTTAGTATTATTTAAATCCCCTGGCCATACATTTACTTGATTGGTAAACGTATAACAAATTTGACCTTGATTGTTTAAACCACAAGGTGTTCCAGATGAATTATAAGCATTTACATCATCTATGTAAAAACAAAAAACGGTTCCGTCTGGAATAGAAATATTCTTAGGAGCAAAACGCATGGTATAATACACACCACTTCCTGAATATCCGGAAGAAGCACCTACTTTAGTAATACCAAAATCGGCAACACCATTAGATACTGTAGGAGGTGTAGAGATGACGCTACTGCCAGAACCCAATAAAGTACTGGCTGTAAATCCTTGATAATCTAAATATTGATTTACTGCTGCATTTCCTTTGAGTTTCATAAATAAACTATAAAGATTTGTTGCTCCTGTTAACTGAACATCAACTGTTATGGTGTCAAACAAACCTATAGCCGCACTAGAAGTAGAAGTTAAACTAAGAGTACCAATGGTAGGTTGTGGGTTTACATTAACCACAAAAGAGGTGCTTTGCTGACAACCATTACTATTTGTGAAACTAGCAGTATAAGTAGTTGTATTACTTGGGTATACCACCGGATTAGAAGCCGTAGTAGAACCAATTCCAGTTGCTGGAGACCATTGAATATTGGGCACTGCATTAAAAGAACCATTCAGTTGTAGCTGAACTGAACTTCCATTATTTATGGTTGTACTTGTAGCAATAACTCCATCTGCAGAAATATTTGTTAATGGTGTAGAATAGATATTTACTGCTTTGCTAACATTAGTTGAACATCCATTAAGATCTGTTCCTGTTACGGAATAGGTTGTATTTGTTGTTGGAGCAACAATCACAGATGATCCAATTGCTCCGTTACTCCATACATAAGAAGTACCGCCATTGGCTGTAAGTGTTATGTTTTGACCAGAGCAGGTTATTGGTGATGTCGGGCTAATAGTTATAGTTGGTAGTGGATTTACAGTGATAGTTTTTGATGCCGTCGCCGTGCATCCATAAATATTAGTTGCGGTTACTGAGTATGTTGTCGTGGTTAATGGATTTACTGTTAATGAACTATTGGTATTACCATTACCCCATAAATAAGTATCACCTCCAGTTGCAAATAATGTAATGCTTTGACCTTGGCAAATTGTATTTGCATTAGGAGAAGCTGTAATTGAAGTAACTGGAGAATTAGATGAATTACAGATTACTATTTTTCGGATTTTATGATTATAAGTATCGGCCACTAAAATATTGTTCGAAGAATCAGTACAAATACCTTGAGGACTATAAAATGTAGCTATGTTTCCTGTTCCATCTGTTAAAATGCCTACAATTGTTGTTACTACTCCTGTTGGAGTAATTTTTCTAACTCTAGAATTTCCGCTATCAGCTACATAAAGATTTCCTGAAGTATCAACTGCAATACCATAAGGATAAGAAAAGAAGGCGGATGTCCCTATACCATCGGCATAACCACCAGTATTACCAAGAACACTATTACCTGCAATAGTTGTTACTATTCCAGATGGTGTAATTTTTCTGATTCTATGGCTAGAGGAATCAGCTATATAAGAGTTTCCAGAGGTATCTGTACAAATTCCTACAGGATAATAAAATTGAGCTGCAGAACCTATACCGTCATTGTAACCAGGAGTTGAACCTGCTAATGTTGAAACTAGGCCGGTTGTGGAAATTTTTCTTATTCTATTATTTTGATTATCTACAACTAATATGTTTCCAGTATTATCAATACTAATGCCTGTTGGATTATTAAACTTAGCTGTTATTCCTATTCCATCTGCAAATCCTGATGTAGACCCTGCAATAGTTGTTACTGATCCCGAAGTACTTATTTTTCTAATTCTATTATTTGCAGAATCGGCTATATACACATTCCCTGCACCATCTACTGCAATTCCAGAAGGAAAATTAAATTGTGCTGATGTTCCTATGCCATCGACATAACCTGAAACACCAGAACCTGCTATGGTAGATACTATTCCTGTAGGAGATATTTTTCGTATTCTTTGATTATCTCGGTCTACTACGAATTTATTTCCAAAAGCATCAGAGCACACCCCATAAGGAAATTTAAATTGAGCGACCGTGCTATTACCATCAGCATAACCTTCTGTTGAGCCGGCAACTGTGCTAACAACAACTTGAGCATTGGAAGTTATAACGTAAAAAAGAATGGTAGCTAAAAGTGTAATTTTTTTCATTTTGAAAAATTTTAAATAAATGCAAACATACAAAAAAAGCATTGGAAAGAAAAAGGGTGTAAATGAAAAGGATAGGCAGGATAACCAAAAAAAGGGAAAAAGAAATTTAAAAAATAAAACTGAAAACTTTTGGATTTAAGTGGCTATTTGAGTGCAAAATGGTTTTAGTGTTTTACTGCTTTGCTTCAGAAGTGTTTAGAGTAACCCGAAAAATAAAAATGAAAAAAATAAAAAATGTTTGTGGTGAAATTTGGTTATCCTGCCTATCCATTCAAAACGATAAAAAAAGGTGCAAAATGCACCCTTTTTTGAAATCTTATAATTTGTTGTTATTTACTCCTTTTCAAGCTCTTTATTTTTTATATCCACCTCTTCGTAGGATAGTTCTTTAACTGCGTAAACATAGCCAGTCTTCTTGCTTATTTTTATGAAATTGTGCTTTTTTAATGCTTTGCCTAATTTATTTATTGTGCCATCATTCAAGTTTAATTTTGTTCTATCGGCAAGTTTAGCAGCTATTTGTGATGCGTTTAAAAATAGTGTTGCTTCTTCTTTTGAACAAGGTTCAAACCAAGTTAATAATAATTCTTCTTCTGGGCTGTGTAGTTGGTATTGTTCGTTATTTGCTGTTATATTCTTGATTTCTTCCTGGTCGAACCAAAATCTAAAACCACTTTTGAAAAGAAACAACGCTTGGGAAAAAGCCCTATTTATATCTACATCGTGTTGGTATTTGATGCCTTCCAATTCAAAACAAAGAAATCGTCTGCTACCTGTACTATCATTTAAGAACTGTGCTGTGTTGACGCTTCCAGCAAACGATGCCCTTCTGGGCATTGTTTCGTTGTTGTGTCCGTAGGCTTTTCTCATTCTGATTTGGGTTTTTGTAATGATTTCTTTTAGTGATCCAATTTCTGAACGATTAAGGTTTTCTAATTCATCTAAATTGATCAACATACATTCAGCCAGTTGTACTAAAGTATCTTTATTGTTTGGGTTTATGGTTCCAGAAAATAAATACTCTTTCAATTGCTTTGGAACAAGTTTCTCCACCCACGTTGTTTTACCCAATCCTTGTTTGCCACTGAATACAATTACTGTGTGATTAATTACTTTTTCATCGAGAACACAACCGACCATTGCTACTAACCATTTTTTGAAACATTGTTGCCAAAGGTCTTGTTTTGTTGTGGTTATTGTGTTTGCTAATTCAGTAATATAATCGGTCTTTTCATCATAAGAAGGTAAATTAAAAAAGTAATCTTCAAATGGATTGAAGAGTTCACAAAAATCAGAATACAATAAGTTTCTTAATGAAGATAGGTTTGTTTTAATTCGACCTTTAAGACATTCGCGAAGCATTGAATTTTCAATAAAATCATTCATAACATTCCATTTCTTTTTACCAAAATATTGGAACTCTAATTTGCCCGAAACGATATTATGCCGAAATACATATCTTGTTGATAGAAAAAGTTCTAAACGGTCTATTTGTGTTGGTTTAGGTTTGTCGTCGTCGTCATCGTCAGTAGTATCTGTTATTGAAAAAGTCGCTGCTTTTTTGGGTTTATTAGGTTGTTCAAATTTCTCATTTTTACCAAACTCGTGAATATTTCCGTAAGCACTGTTGACAGCTTGTGTTACTTCTTTTTCATCATATCCAAAATCGGTTAGAATATATCCTAGTGCTTGTTGTAAAGCAACTCCTTTTCGGTTTAGGTTACACGCCAGTTGGTGCACGAATACGTTGCGACTACCATTCACAAATTGCACCTTTTTTTCAGTAAAATTTACGCAGTGGTTGTAAATAGCATCGTAATCAGTCGCAGTCACAGTCTCGGTTGGCAGTGGAGAAACTGAAACGAGTTCAGTTTGACAAGATTGCTTCGTTTCACTCGCAAAGACAGAAGCGTTTTCGTTTAGATATAAATTTTCATCCCAGGAATAAAAACATAAACGAGTTACATCTTTGCCTGATTTGTCTATTTCTAGTTTTAAAATAGTCTCATAATGCGCTTGAACTTTTAGGAACGTTTCTTTATGTTCCGTTTTTGATGTATCGATTTTGACTAGAATTTTTAATCCGTTGCCTGATGGGCTAATGAAACACGCATACGTGAACTCACTTTGTGCAGCTAGGTTCTTTGCATTTTGTAATTCGGAAGCAGTTAATTTGTCGATGTCAAGTATAATGCAATTTGAGTATTCTGCAAGGAATTCCAATTTTCTACCTCCAATAAACTTACCTGAAGGAGTGAATGCAGGAAGTGATTTTTTAGCTTTGTTATATGCTTCTTCTTTCTTTTCAGCCAGTGATTTACGTAAGTAAATGATGCCGGGTTTGTATTTTCCAGTGCGGATTTCATCCAAGATTACCGGAATTGATTTGTGTTCAACTACTTCGTTGAAATTTTTGAAGACTGTTATCATTGTTTTGTTATTAATGGTTTATCTTTCTTTTTTTCTTGATAAAAAAAGAAACAAAAAAATCAAGTCTTGGGATTTTCAGCGGTCAATTACAATCTCATATCCTAAATGAAAAGAACTCGCTTCGCTCAAACAGCTTTTCATTTTACGGATATTTCGATTGATTGACGCTCGCTTCCAAATCCCTAGGACAGAGAAAATCGGATTGATTAACCTTTTTGGTTTACAATCACAGCTTTCACAAGTTCCGTTGCAGCTGCTCATACTATCTTCCTTTAAAAGATTTGTTGTAATGCTCCGTAAGGAGCTTTTCAACATCCGAGAGTTTGTAGTAGATTTTGTTTCCCACTTGACTGAATGAAATTTTGCCTTCGTCTCTCCAGGTTTGAGCTGTACGTTTTGAAATTTTCATTAGTAAAAGAAATTCTTGATTGTCCAGAAAGGTTTCTTTCTTAGGGTCAGCCTTGATAGAAATTTGGCTTTGAATAGTGTCTAATTTGCTCATTAGATCTGTGAACTGGTCTTTTGTGAAGATAATTGCATCCATTTTTAAAAGTTTTAAATTGTTATGGTGCAAATGGAAGAAATAAAAAAAAGTCCGATTAGACTTATTTGGTCTTATCGGACTAAATAGTTTGTTAGACCTTATGGTTGTTGAGAAGTTGAAATGTTAATTTTAGAAAAAATCGGACTACAGTTTTATTTTCCAATCATTATTTGGGTTCTTATCGGTTCTTGTTGGCGATAAATAGGTTTGAATTGTAAGCATTGAAAGCTCATTTCCATTTTCATCTACATAATTATCACAAATGAATTTTGCAATATCCTTTATCTTATGCTCAATGTAAGGTTTGCCATTTGGTTTTACATCATTCATCATTTGTTTGTAAGCGTCCGTTAAAATGTTGATTGGACCATTCAAACGAATTTTTAAAGTTGGTGCTTTAACTAATTTTGCATTGTTTAATTTTTCTTGTTGTTCTTTATCATATTCAGAACGCATTTTTCTTAGCGTTTGTAAATGCTCAATTTGATGGTTGCATTGTTCGTCGTAGGCTTGTAAAGTTGTATTAATTGAAAATTTATCAGCTTGTTTATACGCAAAAGCTTCTTGTGTTAAATAAATAAGTTTTTCTGAAAAGTCTGATAGTGTTTCAATATGATTTTTGACTTCATAATAAGAAAAATATCTATCATCAGAATTAGCGTTAATAAGTCTTTTTGGAGTTTTTGGTTTTGTTCGAACTACTCTTGCAGATTGCAGCTCTGTTCGTTTTTTATCAATTAAGATGTACAATTTATTGTATCTACTCATTGCCGTTTTTGAGCTGAAAAAAGCTTCATTGTTGGCTAAAAGTTTTTCTAATTTACAAATCCATACTTCTGGGTTCTTCACCAGGTTGAATTGATAATCAATAAATAAAGGAAATTGAGATTGTTTGAGTTCTAGGATTTTTGCAATTAAGGCATTGCAATAGTTTTGAGTGTTTACTTTGCCCTCAATAATAATATCAAATAAAGGATTTTTGGCTTGTGCCTGTGGCACTGCCAATAATTCTACAAACTCTGCGGTTTGCATATTTTGATCCTTTGAATTCACTTGCTATATTGTTTTTTTTGTTATTCATTTAGTATTGAAAGGTAATTAAAAGCGGTTTTAAATTGGTTGCTTTTTGGAAGCCCTAGTGTTTTCAACTAGAGTTCGTTTATCACTCGTTTCGAATGCTTTAAAAATTACTTGTTTACTTTGATGTAAAGTTATAAAATAAAAAAAATCCTTGTTAAAGGATTTTAGTTGAAGTTATTAACAATCGTTTTAAGTCAATAAAATAGGGTATTTACACGTTATTTAGAAAATATAATTATCTACTGCTTTATCCAGTTCTTCGCTTATGATTTTAGCATAAACTTGCGTTGTGCTGATGTCTCGGTGGTCCATAAGTTTAGAAACGTGCTCAATTCTCATTCCATTATTTAACGCATTGGTTGCAAAACTGTGTCTTGATAAATGAAATGAAAGGTCGAAAGGTAATTTCATTTTTTCTCCCATTTTTTTAAGATGCCAATTTGCCAATTTATTGAAAGCTGCTGTTTGAAAATAACGTTTTGCTTCGCTGGTCAGATAGCCTTCTTTATCGACAATAACCGGAAAGATAAAATCATCGTGATTTGCGTTTTCTTTTTTGTATTTTTCTAAAATATCGATAGCCACTTTTCCAATTTTGAACTGGTGTACTCTTCCAGTTTTACGAATGTGTTTTTGAATTTTATGTTCCGCTTCATTGTAATTTGAATATTGCATTTCGATAACATCACTAAAACGCAATCCTCCTGCATAAATAGAGAAAAGGAATAAATCCCTCCACATCATAGCTTTTTTGCCCTCTATTAGCTTTAATTGGGTTAAATCGTCAATCTGTGCTTTAGTAAGAAATAATCTTTTAGAAGAGCTAATTTTGAGGGTTATTTTGCTAAATGGAAACATTGTTTCAGGAATTACTTCTTCACGAATTGCATCTCTAAAAATGGTTCCGAGTACAATTATGGAAAGCCTTTGCGTTGTATCTCCGTTACCTAATACATTGCCTAAATGAAATTTATAGTCGTTTAAAAGCGCAACCGTAATTTCATCAAAATATACATCCTTTGTTCCCATATATTTTTCAAACTTATCAATTTGAGAAGTGTATGCTTTGTAAGTGGAATAAGATACAGTGCTTTTTATTTTCTCTAATCTCTTTCTAGCATATTCAAAAAAGTTTGGCACTTCTTTACCCTTGATGGCTTCTTTTAGCTTTTTAACCGATACGGTTTTTATTTTGCGTTCCATATCTGCAACTTGACCTTCGGCATCAGCAATCTTTTGCGATAATGCAGCGTTCATCCGGGCACTGTTGGAATGGTTCTTTTTAACTTTCTGTTTTACTTCATCCCACTCGTTCTCTTTGAGCTTTACTCCAGCAGTGATAAATTTCGTTTTTCTATCTTTTATAATTCGGATATACAAAGGGCTGTGTCCTGTTTGATCAACCTGGTGTGTTCTTAAAATTAGTTTAATTGAAGCCATAATAATAGGAATTTAGAAATGTTATACTACTTTTGTAAAGTAATGCAAACGAGTGAAAGTATTGTAAATACTATGTTTTCAATCGGGTGCATCGTGATACGAAGGTACAACATTGGGTACAACAAAACAAGTATTTCGTTGCTTTTTTGTGCTTTATTCTGCTTTTACTAATTTCAAAATGTCAATGAATACAACACTTTAAGTGCAAATGGGAGGGTGGAATGAAAAGTTGTAGATAACTTGTATATATGTATGACAAAATCATACAAAGCCACCCCAAATTTGGGTAGATTGGGGAAAGTTTGTATCCCATTATTTATTTCAAATATAGTCATTTTATTAAAATTGTTTGCTAAATAAATAATTATTGGTTGTTGCTATTTTAAGGTTAATCTCCACAACTTCAATATAAAATCCTGTATCTATACATAATTATACCTTATTGATATTATACAATAAAAACTCTTTAATTAATAGTAGTTCATTCATATGAATAGGTTTTAATGATTTTAAAGTGATTTTCTCCGAAGAAGTATGAAGATAATAACTGCGACAAAGAATTATTTGTTAACTCTTTGTTTTTCTGATTGTTAAATAAATTACCATCGCATCAAAATTGTAACTTTCTCCAATAGGGGGAGCAAGTAAGAGAAAGCCTTCACAGAAATGTGAGGGCTTTTTTGTTTTAACAAACTTCAAAATTTATTCTTTAATAAACTTAGCAGCGTTTTTACCAGACACCTTTAAATAATAAATACCTTTTGATAATATCTCTACATTTATGGTTGTGTCGCCTTCGTTAAGTTTCCCTTTTAGGACGATTTTTCCTAAAGCATCGGTTATGGTATAATACTGATTGGCGATACTGGCATCAACCTTTAAATTTAACACATTTAAAGTAGGGTTAGGATATAAACTTACACTACTTTTATCAAAGACTTCCGTGGCTAAATCACTACAATTAATTGCTAACCCTAAATCTGTTATAGTCCAATTGTAAGTATTAAGTATAGAAGTTCTTGCTGCATAGCCATTACAATAATAAGAATTGCCTCCTGAAAAAACAACATTTGGTTCTAAAGGATTCTCATTTGGTGCTATTGTTGCCCAACCTATTAGTAGCGCATCATAATTATTTATAGAAAGTTGTGCTCCTGCAAACATAGATGACATATTAGTTACATTACCAACATTCCATGATCCAATAGGTTGGTCAAATGAGGAAGGCCCAAAAAACATAGGGTCATTAAAAAACATAGAATCCATATCGATAACACTACTCACATTCCAAGAGTCAATAGGCTGGTTAAAGGCGGAAGCGTTACTAAACATATTAGACATATAGATCACACTACTCACATTCCAGGAACCAATAGGTTGGTTAAATATAATAGCTTGCCTAAACATATAACTCATAGAAATCACATTGCTAACATTCCAAGAACCAATAGGTTGGTTAAATACAATAGCTTGATCAAACATACCACCCATATTAGTCACATTGCTAACATTCCAAGCCCCAATATTTTGGTTAAAGGAAATAGCGCTTGAAAACATAGCACCCATATTAGTCACATTGCTAACATCCCAAGAACCAATATTTTGGTTAAAGGCATTAGCGTTTTCAAACATAGAAAGCATAGTATTCACATTGCTAACATTCCAAGCCCCAATAGGTTGGTTAAATACAATAGCTTGAAAAAACATACCAGCCATAGTAGTCACATTGCCAACATTCCAAGAACCAATATTTTGGTTAAAGGAAATAGCGCCTACAAACATACCACTCATATCAGTCACATTGCTAACATCCCAAGAACCAATATTTTGGTTAAAGGCGGGAGCGTTACTAAACATACTACCCATATCAGTTACATTGCCAACATTCCAAGCTCCAATATTTTGGTTAAAGATAATAGCTTGCAAAAACATACCATTCATATTGTACACATTGCTAACATCCCAAGAACCAATATTTTGGTTAAAGGAAGTAGCTTGACTAAACATACCACCCATATCAAGCACATTGCTAACATTCCAAGCCCCAATAGGTTGGTTATAGGAAGTAGCGCCTGAAAACATACCATTCATACTGTTCACATTGCTAACATCCCAAGAACCAATATTTTGGTTAAAGGCATTAGCTTGATGAAACATAGTATACATAGTATTCACATTGCTAACATTCCAAGAACCAATATTTTGGTTAAAGGAAGTAGCGTTACTAAACATATTAAACATATTAGTCACATTACCAACATTCCAAGAACTAATAGATTGATTAAAAGCATTAGCATTTTCAAACATAGAACTCATATAGGTTACATTACTCACGTCCCAAGACCCAATTGGTTGGTTGAAAGTTACTGCTTGATAAAACAAATTAGTCGTATTAGTTACAAGAGTCGTTACAATATTATCAAATGGAATTGGTGTTGTACTGCTCGGAGGTGTAAAATAACTTATGCCTAAAGGAATATTATTAGCATAATTAGTAATATTACTAGTAGTTGAATTATTTACAATAGCAAACCATTCCATTCCTGTTCCTCTTGGGTTTGCTTGAATAAAGTAGGGTGACGGAACTGTTGTGCCCGTCCATTTAATGGTAATTAAGTTTGTATCTAATACAACTTGTGCATTGATAGTTTGAACGGCTAAAAACACTGAAATAATTAGGAGTGTAATTTTTTTCATAATTAATTTGTTTATTTACAAATATATAAAAAATTGAGACTATCTATACCTTTGATTTTAAGAGAATTGAATAAGCAATCATCGCATTAAAATTGTAACTTTCTCCAATAGGGGGAGCAAATGAAAGCCCGATACGAAAGTGTCGGGTTTTCTATCATTACAAGCTAAACTCCTTTTTAATTATATAATTTTAAAATATTTATTTTTTAATTAATTTTTTTATTACACGCTGATTTGAATCTGATATCACTTCTAAGAAATATGTTCCAGAATTTATTGCGTCAAGATTTATTAATTCTGAACTCAAAGAGGAAGAAAATGATGTTGTTTGAATTATTCTACCCAATTGATCAATAATTTTAACTTCCTTGATATGATCATTTTCGTTTTTCAACTCAATTATTACACTATCTACGGCTGGATTTGGAGAAAATATAAAATCCTTACTTTCAAATTCATTAACCTCTAAAAACTGAACAAATTGTGTTGAGTTTACATTTGTTATGATTGCTGGATTGAAATCAAAATAAATATTTGCAGAATTTGGAATAACATCTCCAATTGCATAACCTGATTTCGGTTTTACCTGAAAAGTTATAAATCCATGTCCAATTGTTTCCGAGCTTGATGACGATGGCGGTAAATCGATTCCATTAAATTTCCAAGTTAATGTATTTCCTATTCTATCTAAAGAGAAAGCGGCGCTTGCGTCAATCATTTTTATTGTTGTTTCATCCAATTTGGAATTTAGAACATCTACAACTTTTACATTTATTGCATTTGCAGTTCCTGTATTCTCAAAGTTAATGGTGTACGTCAAATAATCATTTGCTGTAAAGGATGAATGAAGAATCTTACCTCCATGCGCTTCGGATTTATCATTAGGATCATAAGACCCAACAATTGTTTGAATTAAAGTAGCCGAATTGTTTAAAGGAAAAGCGTCTGTTCCTGTAAAAGTTACTTGTGCAGAACTTGTAAGTTGTTGCCCCAAAACAACAGTTGGAATGGTTGGAACTTCCATTTTCACCCAAAAGTAGCGATATTCATTTGGTAATAAATTGGTGAAATTATAAGAAAAACCTGTAGCGTTCGCAACTGTTCCCGTTTGAAATATTCCGCTAATTGAAACCTCTGCAGGCTTTGTAAAATTAAGAGTTCCAGAAGCAATTGTTTGTGACCCATTATTTCTATAAGCGATATAATTATAATATGGAAAACCTGGTCGTGGAGGTAAATATCTATATAAATATACAGAAACATCATTGTAAGGAATTGCAGTAATTGGAAAATTATAGGTAGTAATTCCTGAGCCAGCTGCTACAGTTACATTTGGATATGCTGCCGTACATACATAATATGGAGCATATTGACTATTAACTGTATAGGTTAAATTATAGTTTGTTGCTGGGTTTGATTCGTATAAATAATAACTGTCCCAAGAATAAATATTATGAACCACTCCATTATTATTGATTACATAATTATAATTCCCTAATCTAAAATTTTCCTCTCCAAAATCTTGAATTCCATTTGCATTAGTGTCAACAAAAGCGTTAAGTTTTATTCCGTTTGAAGTGCTTAATTGATTGTAAACACAATAATCTTGATTTGTTCCGTAACAATAAGAATAGATTTCTACTCCATTATATATTCCTGTTAAATTGGCGAAAAACCCAAATCCTCCATTGTTAATATCTTGCTGTGTAATTACATGAGTTGCATTAACTGTAACTGCACTACTCGAGTTTACCCAAGTAGGGGCTCCAGAAATTGTAATACCAATATTTGAAACAATATTTGATATCGGAGAATTTCCTGCATTAGTATAGGTCAATTGATAATTGATTACATCGCCAACATTTGTAAAACCATCTGCATTTGAATCAAAGTAAGTTCCAATCGCACTAAATAAAAGGGGACTAGTTATTTGAACTGTAATTTCAGAAGTAGAACAATTATTTGGATTTGCAATTTCACAAATAGTGTAGGTTAATGTATAATATCCAATCGCAATATTTTGTGGTATAGTTAATATTCCTGAAGGATTTAATGTTATTCCTTGATTATTTGAGCTCAGACTAATGGTTACATTATTTGCATTTACAGCCAGTCCGTGAAAAGTATCGTTGGTAAGCACTTGAAAAGTAGTTCCTAATCCTGCAGCTACAGATACGCTATCAAGATTGGCTCTCAAATCATAATTATCTAAAATAGTTCCAGTTCCTGTAAAAGTAGTATTAAAGGTGTTTCCAGAAGTAACTATCCCACTTACTGTGAAAGTTTCTGTTGCCTCTTGTAAGGTGTCTAAGATAGTTGGTACTGAAAATGATGTCGAGTAGGTTCCTGCTGGAATTGTCACCAACATTGATGTAGCGGTAAAATCTGAAGTGCCCGCAGTTCCTGTTCCGGTTACCATTTGAATAGTTGTAGCATTTGGGCTTACTGGGAAAATTGAAATACTAAATAATGCATTTCCTCCTTCCAAAGCAGAAGCATTGTTTATTGTAATTTCTGGAAATCCATCATCATCTAGAATTGTGAATATTTGAGAAACCGGTGAATTTGAAATCATAGCAGAAGTTCCTGAAATTGTAAATGTTTCGTTAGGTTCGTCTAAAGTGTCATTAGTGGTATTAACAATAAAACTTGCAGAACGAGCTCCAGCATTAATTACTAAATTGGTTGAAACAGGGGCGTAATCAGTAGCGCCAGCAGTTCCAATTGTTGAAGTCAAAGCGATAGTTATTGCAGCGTTATATGGATTACTCAAGTTAACACTTAAATTCATCATATTTCCCTCCAGAACCGAAGTATTTCCACCTATAGTTGCTGTTGGAAGAGTATCATTATCCACAATAGTAATTGTTGTGGAAAAAGGCGAATTTGAAATAGTGGCTGAAGTGGAGCTAATTGTAAAAATTTCATTAGTTTCAACTAAACTATCATTTGTGGTAACTATACTTATAGAAGTACTTGTACTTCCTGCCAAAATAGTTTTCGTTGTGGAAATCGAAGTAAAATCAGCTGTTCCTGCAGTTCCAAATGTTGAAATAAAAATTATTGTAATGTCAGAACGGTATGGATTACTCAAATAATAGTTAATTGTTTGAGTCAATCCCTCAGTAATTGAAGGTCCATAACTTGTCAATGTTGGGATGGTGTCGTTATCCGTAATATTAATTGTTGCATTATAGGAAACATTCGAGGTATTTCCGGAAGTGACCGTTGCATTTAAAGTGAAATACTCAGAAGTTTCTGGAATTGCATCATTTGTAGTTGCAATTGAAACCGTATAAGTGGTTTGGCCCGCAGGAATTGTTATTGTAGAAGTCGTAGCGGCATAATCTGAAACTGTTGCTGTCCCATCATTTGTTGCAATGTTTATTACCGTGTTTGCATTATTCGCTGCAGACAATGAAAAGGTCAAAGTTGTAGCACTTCCTTCAATTATGCTTCCATAATTGGGTGTAATTCTAAAACTAGGGTTTTGAGCAGAAACTGTGCTTAAAAATAGTCCAAAAAACAAAAGTAAAATCGTTTTTGCGTATAATTTTCCCATAATAATTTAGTTTTATCAATCCCAATATTAGGATATATTAATAAATAAAGTAAAGCAAATATATGTAAAATATCATTAAAACAGAAAATGTACCATTACAGATAATTATATATCAATTCGTTGGGAATTTTATTTATGAGGAATAATCCTTCCGTTTTTGTTATCAAATTGAATTTCAAATTGAATTTCAAATTGAATTTCAAATTGAATTTTGTTGGTTAACTTATTTCAAAAAAAAGTCAGTAACGAGGCTTTAGTTAGTTGTGAAATCCTAATTTCGCACAGCTGTTTTTCTTTTTTGAAGCACACGTTTATTCTCTCCCTCACTATTCCTCCCGCCATTCGCTGTATCTCTTGTGGCGTCCCGAAGCTTCGGGACTGCCACAAGAGGATGCCGCTGCTGTCAGGGCTAGCAATTACGTTTATATTTTCATAGTAAATTTCTCAATGAAAGTGTCAAAAGAAAGGATTCGTGATGGGGCGGTGATTACCTTTTCAAATAGCAACAAAAAAATCCCGTTTAGTATCAACTAAACGGGATTTCAAATTTTTAGATAATTGCAAGCTATTAAAATTCAAAGGCTTTTTCAGTAATAGTAGCACCCAAAAGTATTGATTATTATTTTTTTTATAATCTACAAATTAACCCAATTGAATCGTTTAATTCTTATCGGTATATTTCTTATAGCTCATTTATATTTGCAACGCGTAGATATATTTTACCAAATATTCCATCGTATTATTCAATTGAAAGTAAATGCAAGGAAAAATATAATCCGAAATTCAACAATCCCACATTTAATTTTAAAAATAAGACTATGTTTTTTTATTTTTTTTATCCGTCAATTTGTTGAGTTAGGAATCTAAAAACTAAGATTTTAAGTCTAAAATTTGGAGCTTTCGTAAGGGTATGCATTAGTAAACCCATAGACAAGCGAAACTTTAGCAGTACCTGATGAGTTTTTTCTGATAAAAGCCCAACCGAATTTAACCAAAAAAAATTTTTTTTTCAAAACTGCATAAACGTGGGCGTATCAATATAAAAACACACACTGTTTATTACGGTAGTATCTATAAATTAACATATTTTAAGATTTTGTAAATTTTTTCTTATAAATATTCTTTTTAGTCTATATTTGTTCTTTAAACAAAATATTAAAACTATGAAACCACTCATTATCATCTTGTTAGTATCCGCTATTGGTTACTCCCAAACTCCAAGTATTTCTAAGCAAGTAATTGGAGCTGCTGGAAAAACACAAACCAATTCAAATCTTAAAGTTTCTTGGACTGTTGGCGAACCTGTTGTTGGTTTGATGACTGCTGGAGGCAATCAATTGGGAAATGGCTATTTTCCAGCATTGAATTTACAAGCGTTGCAAGTTGAAGACCATTCATTGGATGTGCAAATTAAAGTGTATCCAAATCCAACTTCACAAATGCTTTATGTTTCTCACCTTGAATTTAATTCTTTTTTAATTCAAATTGCGGATTTGAATGGCAAACAGATTTATTCAGGAACTATAAACAATGAACAACCTTTGGACGTTTCTAGTTATACACAAGGAATGTATTTAATGACTATTACAAGTAAAGAATCAAACAAGAAAAATACTTATAAAATTATTAAAAAGTAAAATCTAAAACTTAAGACTATGAAAAAACTACTACTTTTATTATTGCTAATTACTTCAGGTGTATGGTCTCAAAACCTACCACAATTACAATTTGCCAATACACAAACTTCTACTGGATTTGGCGGGACTATCTACATAAACAATAGTGTTAAAGATGCTAGTAACAATATGTATTATATAGGTATTTTTTATAATACCGCTGATTTTGATCCTTCGACAAATGAAGCCAATTTGACATCTATTGGAATTTATGATACTTTTATTGCTAAATATGATGCTCAAGGAAATTATCTATGGGCAAAAAATCTTGGAGGAACTGCAGGTAACATTATTAATGGCAACATTACTATTGGGGGTAATTTTTTATATATAACTGGAAGTTATACTGGAACTGTTGATTTTGACCCTTCTAACAATGTTTCCAATCTTACTTCGGTTTCAAACTCAGATATTTTTCTTGCGCGTTATGATTTAAATGGTTTTTATGTGTTGTCAAAAAGCATTGGTGAGACTGGCGAAATAAGTGTTGCCAATGATATTAAATTTTTAAACAACCAAATAGTAATTACGGGATCTTTTACAGGAACTGTTGATTTTGATCCGTCAACCAATATTTATAATTTAATTTCATCTGGATCTAGTGACTATTTTTTGGCTAAATACAGTAGTTCTTTTGTCCTGCAATGGGCTAATAATGAAGGAGTTTCTTTTGCAGAGGAAGGTAAATCAATTGCTTTTGATAGTGCGGGAAATATTTTAGTAGCAGCAACAAAAGGATTCTGTTCTACAAAATTTGATTATTGGCTTGGAAATGTAAATATTATCAATACTAGCAATAGTGTTGTAACATCAAGTCAATCAGTAACGCAAACTTCTAATAGTTGCAATAGATTGCTAGTACCAAATTTATTGAACGACGAGCCAGATGCTGCAAATGTCATTTTTGATATTTCTTTTGCAACTACTACTGGCACAGATGGTTCAACAGGAACTAATCTTATAAACCAATATGTTACCCAAAAGACTATTGATGGTGTGTTATATAATTGTTATTTTTATGCTACTGGAACTTATAGTATAGCAACTGGATTGGTAACTCTTAATTATCAATATAGAGCATATGATGCTGCTACAAATGTTTTTGCAGGATACTTGCGGACAGGAACAATTACTATTTCCTTACTAAATTCAATATCTTATTATTCTCCTTTTATTATTTATAACAAAAATACCTTTATAAAAAAATATACTAACAATGGAGTGGCAATTTGGTCCAAAAATATTGGAGCCGCTTCATCTGGCACAGCCAATAATTATAACAAAATAAACCTAGATTCAGCCAATAATATATTTGTTACTGGTTCTTATAATATTTCCTCAGATTTTGACCCTTCAACAAATACAAATGCATTAACTCCTTCTGGATACAATGGATTTATTTCAAAATATGATACAAATGGGAATTATCTTTGGGCAAAAAATATAGGAACTACAAGTACAGATCGAGTTGTGTCAAGTTGTTTAGATTCTAATGGGAATTTATATATAATTGGATACTTTTCGGCAACTAGTATTGATATGGATCCTAGTGCTACTGGTACCTTTACCTTAAATTATTCTGATGGACGTTTTTTCTTTTCTGCATTTGATACCAATGGAAATTTTATTTCTGCTAAATCGTGTATTGGATATTATCGTTCTATAGTAGTAGATTCCAATTATGATATTAATCTTTCTGGATATTTTTCTGGTTACGGTGATCTTGATGCTACTGCAAATACAGACTATTTTTATTCGGAAAATCCAAACGCCTTTTTATCGAAATATAATTTTAATGGTGATTATCTTTTTTCAAAACAATTAGGAAATAAACCTGCCTTGAGTACAACAAATTTTGTTGGCGTAGATGCTCAGCATAAAATTTATAGAGCGGGAAGTTTTGGTGGAACTATTGATTTAGATCCGTCGGCTACTACTGCAAATATTATTAGTACTGGAAACTCATCAGACATTTTTATTGCCAAATACAATACTAGCGGCGGCTATATTTGGGGAAAAACTATTACAGGTGGGCTAACTAAAACTATATCAGCCATGAATGCAGATTCTAATGGGAATATGTATGTTACAGGTACTTATTCTGGTACTGTAGATTTCGATCCATCGGCAAATGCTGCAGAATTAATAGCAGATACTACATTAACTAACTTGTTTATTGCAAAGTACGATACTAATGGAAACTTTCAGTGGGTTAAAACTATTTCAGGTAACATAAGTACACCAACAGAAATAGTGTTTGATGCAATTGGTAATTTCTATTTTAAAGGGGATTATTATACCGATGTTTTTGATATTGACCCGTCACCTTCAAATAGTATTTATTTGACACCAACAGGTGCACCAGATACTTATTTTGTAAAATTTAATCCTCAAGGAAATTTAATTTGGGCTAAATCTATAAATGGTCTAGATTCAAATTCATTTTCTTATTCTGGAAATATTGTTGTAAAAGGGAATTATTTGTATTTGACTGGTCAGATGAATGGCACTTATGCTTTTGATTCATCAAATAGTACAATTAATAATTTAACTACAACCTCTCCTGATGGATTTCTAGCAAAATATGATTTAAATGGTAATTATATTTCAGCAAGCGTATTACAAGACATTGATGGGGCTGCAAGCTCATCAAGTTATTCTTCCTTTACAGTAGATTCAAACGATAATGTGTATTTGACGACAGATTTTGTAGGAACTTATGATTTAGATCCATCGCCAAATTCAGCTAATTATGTAACTTCAGATAGTAATGGTTTATATGCTATTTCAAAAATAAGTGCAAATGGTAGTTTAGCTTGGGTTAATATAATTCCTCGCAATAATTATAATTTTTTTAGTCCTAAAATTTCTGTCAATTCAAATAATCAATTGGTGGTATTGGCGAACTTTGGTGGGGCACTTGATTTTGATTCCTCTGCAAATGATTTTATAGTAACAGCTTCTACAAATCAAAATACGGAATCAAATACCAACATTGTACTTGCGAAATACAATACTACTAATGGATCATTTGTTGCTGCTAACAAAATAGATGGTCAGTACGAAGGTTATATAGAAAGTGCTGTTTTTGATAACAATAATGACATCTTAATGTCGGGGAGTTTATTAGGCACCGCAGATTTTGACTTTTCGTCTAGTGTTCAAAATCTTACTTCAACATCACTTGTTTATTCGGATTTTTTCTATGCAAAATACAATGATGTTAACTTAGCAATAGCTGAAAACACTGTTGAAAATAATTCTTTGGTGCTTTATCCTAATCCAGTATCTGATATACTTCATATTCATCATAATGAGTTAAGTACATTTGAAGTTAAAGTATTGGATATTACTGGAAAAATATTAGATAATTCTCAATTCACTAATGATAAAGGAATTGATGTTTCGTCTTATCCGCAAGGTATTTATTTTGTAGAGGTGCTAGATTCAGCGACCAATATTAAATCAACCTATAAATTTATCAAGAAGTAACATGAAAAAAATCTTCACCCTTTTAGCATTAATTGTAACACTTACAATTTTTGCTCAAGCCCCACAAGGCTTCAATTATCAGGCAACCGTGAGAAACGCTACGGGTGCTTTGGTAACGAATCAAAACGTATATTTTAAGTTCAATATTATGTTGAACTCACAAACAAGTGTGCCCATTTATACTGAAACGCATTATGTACCAACAGATGATTTGGGGCAAGTGAATTTGGTTATTGGAACGGGAACAGCATCTGTAGGAACTTTCGCTACTATTAGCTGGGCTACTGGAAGTTACTTTCTTGGAATAGAACTTAAAGTTAGTCCAAGTACTACTTATGTGCCAATGGGAACCACACAATTGTTGAGTGTGCCGTATGCAATGTATGCAAATAGTTCAGGAAACCCACAAGCTCCAACTCCTAATTTAGCAAGTGTTTTAGCGGTTAATAATAGTGCGAATAACACTAAAATTTCAAATTTGGCAGACCCAACAGATGCTCAAGATGCGGTTACAAAAGCTTATGTTGACAATAAAATTCCTAATGGAAGCAATATAGGAGAAGTATTAACTTGGAACGGAACATCTTGGAATGCTATAACTTCCTCTCAAATGTTGCCTACAGTTTCAACTTTGTCTATTTCAACAATTTCAAATACTACGGCGGTTTCAGGTGGAGAAGTAACTTCACAAGGAGGTTCAATAGTTACTGATCGAGGTATCTGTTTTGGAACAACTCCTAATCCTTTTGTTTCAGGAGACCACACAACCGATGCTTCAGGGACGGGAACATTTTCAAGCAATATGGCTAGTTTATCTCCAAGCACAACCTATTATGTTCGTGCTTATGCTACTAATAGCTATGGAACAAGTTATGGTATTCAACAAACTTTCACAACTTTATATACACCATCTGTTTCAATAGGGCAAGCATACCAGGGCGGAAAAGTTGCTTATATATTCCAGCCTGGTGATTTTGGATATGTAATTGGTCAAACACATGGTTTAATCGCTTCAACTAGCGATTTGTATTCTAGTATAACTTGGGGTAACAGTTTGTTAATGACAGGTGCTACAGATTTTGCTTTAGGACTTGGAAAGTCAAACACAACAACAATAATTAGCTATTTGGGTGTTGGAAATTATGCTGCAAGTATTTGTCATGACTATCTTGGTGGGGGTTATGATGATTGGTTTTTACCTTCACCCGAAGAACTTGTGAAAGTTTTTATAAGCAAAGATATAATTGGTGGATTTAGTGGGGGATTTTATTGGACTTCAAGACAATATTACAATCCAGACGCAGCAGGTTGTATTAGTTTTAGTAATGGAAATATAGGCTGGTTTTTAAGTGGAACTACAAATTATCTTAGAGCCGTAAGATATTTTTAATATTTTATATAAATAATTACTGATTTATAATGATTCATACACCCAATTTAAGATAAATGAAAAAACTATTTACCCTTTTAGCAATTGTTGTTACAATTACAACATTTGCCCAAGCTCCACAAGGGTTCAATTATCAGGCTACAGTTAGAAATAGTTCAGGAGCATTGATAACGAATCAAAATGTGTATTTCAAGTTTAATGTGATGTTGAACTCACAAACTAGCGTTCCTGTTTATACCGAAACGCATTATGTTCCAACGGATGATTTGGGGCAAGTGAATTTGGTTATTGGAACGGGAACCGCATCTGTAGGAACTTTCGCTAGTATTAGCTGGGGAACTGGAAGTTACTTTCTAGGAATAGAACTTAAAGTTAGTCCAAGCACTACTTATGTGCCAATGGGAACGACACAATTGTTGAGCGTGCCGTATGCAATGTATGCGAATAGTGCTGGGAGTACAACTGCCGTAAGCGGATTTTCTCATTATGTTGGGGAGTTATATGGTGGTGGTATTGTGGTTTCAATATGGAAAACCAATGGCATAGAACACGGACTTATAGCTTCGCTTACCGATATTGGCTCTTCTATCTGGAGTAATATTACCACAGATATTGGAATAACGGCACAAAGTTCAAATAACGGACAGGCTAATACCAACGCCATTATTGCACAAGCAGGTCATATTACAAGTGCGGCTAAACTATGTAATGATTATACTTCAGGAGGCTATTCTGATTGGTATCTTCCAGCGCATTGGGAATTAAATCAATGTTATTATGCAGCATATATTTTAAATGAAACTTTAGGAAATGCCGATGGTTTTAAATTTGATGAATACGCTTGTTCTACTGAATACAGTGGCGGTTCCTTTTTGGGGGAAAATTTTAGTCGTTCAGCATTGGGATACCCATCAAAATCTGGCATTTCAATTGTTAGAGCGGTTAGAAAATTTTAATTAAACTTATGAAAAAACTATTTACACTTTTAGCATTAATTGTAACACTTACAATTTTTGCCCAAGCCCCACAAGGCTTTAACTATCAAGCAACCGTTAGAAATTCCTCTGGGGTTTTGATAACCAATCAAAACGTCTATTTTAAGTTCAATATTATGTTGAACTCACAAACAAGTGTGCCCATTTATACCGAAACGCATTATGTCCCAACAGATGATTTGGGGCAAGTGAATTTGGTTATTGGAACGGGAACGGCATCTGTAGGAACTTTCGCTACTATTAGCTGGGGAACTGGAAGTTACTTTCTTGGAATTGAAATTAACACTGGCCCTAGATATATAGCTATGGGAACTACACAATTAATGAGTGTACCTTATGCATTATATGCTCAAAATGCTGAAAATATAATTAATATTCCAAGTGGCATAAACGCAGGAGATGTTTTGACTTGGAACGGTTCGCAATGGAGCTCTTTACAAAATCCAACCCCAACTAATTTACCTGTTTTACAGACTGTTACCGTTTCAGCAATAACTGGTTATACTGCAACTGGCGGAGGTTCAATATCTAGCAATGGCGGTTCTAATATAACTTCTAAAGGAGTTTGTTGGAGTACAAATCCAAATCCAACTATTGCTGATAGGACAACAAATAATGGTACTGGATCTTCTGTTTTCTCAAGTAATTTTACAATTTTATTACCAGGAACAACCTATTATTATCGGTCTTATGCAACTAATGCTAATGGAACAGGTTATGGCGCAACGTTATCTTTTAAAACATTAAATTTCGCTACACTAACGACTGTTTCTCCAACCAAAATTACAAGAATTTCGGCATATTCTGGGTGCAATATGATAAGCGATGGTGGTTCGGGAATTACTGGAAAAGGGTTGGTTTGGAGTACATCACCGAATCCGACTATAGCGTTGCCAACAAAAACAACCGATGGAAGTGGTTTGTTAAATTATACAAGAAAATTGACAACTTTAACACAAAACACTACTTATTATTTAAGAGCTTACGCGACTAACTCTGTAGGAACTTCTTATGGAAATGTAATTGTTTTTTCTACAAAAGTTGGGTATGAAGGAACCTATAAAGCCATTGACGCAGCCTTTTACAGGATAGGTGTTTTGGTTTATGATGCTGGAAGCTGGCCAGCGGTAACTGTTATTGAAGCGGTTGATGCCACAACGTACAGAGTTGTCAACTATTTAGGAGCTGCAAATTTTACCGGGAATACTTGGTATTTCACAGTTGTTAATGACATTATTGATATTCCGTTAACTTATGGAGGATTCCCTCAATTAGGAAACGCTCAGCCTTTTATTTCTTGTGCTTCAAACCCTACAGATATGGCTAATGTTAATTGTGCAACTTCTAATTACGGGATTAGAGACAATGTTACCGGAAAAGATCAATTGAAAATGAGTTTTGGGTATTATACTAGTTCTGGTGCAGTAGGACCAAGAACGTTTTATCAAGTTTTAGAAAGAATTGTAGATTAAAGAATTAAAATAATTATTTAAGAAATTAAAAAATCTTTGGAAAAGTTCCAGATTATAACATAAAAATATAATATTATGAAATCAGCACTAACATACTATAGACAAATTACCTTTTTACTATTTTTCATTTGCTCAACTGCCTATTCTCAAGCTCCGCAAGGATTTGATTATCAAGCTACGGTAAGAAATAGTTTAGGGGATCTAATTACAAATCAAAATGTTTTCTTTAGGTTTAACATTATACAAAACTCACCAACCAGTGTTCCTATATATACAGAAACGCATTATGTTCCAACAGATGATTTAGGACAAATAAGTTTAACAATTGGTTCAGGAACGCCTAGTTTAGGGACATTCCCAAGTATTAATTGGGGTGCTGGGACTTATTATTTGAGTATAGAATTAAACACAGGTACAAGCTATGTTGTAATGGGAGTTTCTCAATTATTGAGTGTGCCGTATGCCCTATACGCAAAAAATGCAGGAAATAGTTCTTCGTTACCAAACGGAACAACTATTGGCGAAGTATTATCTTGGAATGGCACCAATTGGATTCCAACATCTGTTGCATCTACAAATGCAATTCCTGCTGTTGCAACCGTATCTGCTTCTGCAATAACTGGTTCTGAAGCTACTTGTGGGGGTGCTATTGCAAGTGACGGAGCAAACAATATTACGTCTAAAGGTGTTTGTTGGAGTATAAACCCAAACCCTACAACAAGTGATAGTTTAACTAATGATGGTTCTGGGAATATGGATTTCACAAGCGCATTAACAAATTTATTGCCGGGAACTACTTATTTTTATAGAGCGTATGCTATCAATAGTATTGGAACAGGTTACGGAGCTACTTATTCTTTCACAACTATTGGACTTCCTGTAATAACCTCAAATGCTATTTCATCAGTTACTAATAGTAGTGCAGTAAGCGGCGGGTACGTTTCGTCTGATGGTGGTAGTGCACTAATTGCAAAGGGATTAGTTTGGGATACTAATCCAAATCCAACAGTTGATTTAACAACCAAAACAATTGGCGGTTCTGGTTTAGGAAGTTTTACTAGTGCCATAACTCCACTTATTTATAATACAACCTATTATTTTAGAGCCTATGCAACTAACGAAGCAGGAACTTCTTATGGTGCTCAACAACAATTTACCACTGTAAATTTCTTATCTCCAAACTTAGACTTAACTTTTAATTTTGATAAATCATTTAGTACTCGTGGAACCGCATTTACTTTATGTGGTATTGGGTATGATTTGGATTTTTATGTTTTAGATTCTAGTTTTACTGATACAGGGATTTATGATGGGGCTAATTCTGGATGTCCAGAACGTTTAACAATAAATCCAAGTGTTTTAGCTGATGGTACTTATTATATCTTCTACGAAATCTATTCCACAAGAGGATTAGATACTACGTTCCACGAACCATTTGCTATTCCAATAACTGTAGATTATTCAAGATCGGGTGGTATTACAGGTACTTTCGCTCAAGAAAGTCAGTTTGCTCCAATGAGTACAGCGGCTCTAGGAGCTCAAAATGCTAACGGTAATTATGTAATTCAAATTCAGATATTAAATGGCGTTTATACGTTAAGCAACAGTATACCAGAAGTAATTGCCTCAGGAAGACATGCTTCAGCAGACATTCAAGCAGTAATTGCTCAAGCAAGAATTAATAACGGAAAACCATGAAAAAAATCTTCACCATTTTAGCAATTTTGTAACGCTTACAGTTTTTGCACAAGCCCCCACAAAGGTTTAATTATCAGGCTACCATTCGGAATAATTCTGGACAATTATTATTAAATCAAATTGTTTTGGTTAAGTTCAATGTTCTGCAAAATTCAGCTACAGGAATAGCTGTTTATAGCGAAACTCAAACTACCAACACGGATGATTTATAACAAACTAATTTAGTGGTTGGACTAGGAACTGCAATTATTGTTTCATTTACTGCCATTAATCGGGCAAGTGGTTCCTTATCATTTAGGAATAGAATTAAATACTTGAATTAGGTACTCATTGATGAGAATCACCCAGTTTTTGAGTGTGCCTTTTGCAATGTTTGCGATGTATGCAAATTGTGCTGGTGGAATTTCTAGTCCGCTGGTTTTACCAAATGTTACTGCTGTCAGGGCTAGCAATTACGTTTAAATTTTCATAGTAAAATTTTAATGATAGTGCAGAACGAAAGGATTCGCTCATAAACGGGTGGGGGACTTGTATTTTCAGTATCATAATTGTTTGCAATACAAAATAGATTGTTTACAATACAAAATAAATTGTTTATTTGGTTATTAATAATATATTTGTAATATAATTTTAATTTAAAAAATAAATAAAAAATGAAAAAAATCTTAAGCTTTATCGTTATTGCGATAATTATGACGAGTTGTAGTAGTGATAACGAATCCTCCACTACTTTTAAACCTTCTTTAACTAACTTAGGGTTAGCGACCAAAGTACCCTCAAGCTTAGAGCAAAATTCTCCTCAAACCTATTCGCAAATCAGTCAAATGGAAGCCTATATGAGCATGGGTTCTATGTATATGAATAATACTACTGGAAAAAGTGCAACAACAAACACATGGACTTATGGTGGCTATACAGTAATCTATTCCTATGAATTGATTGGAAATCAGTATCAGTTTACGTATTCAATGTCTCAAAATTCTATTGAATACTTTACCTTAACAGGTTGGGAAAATACTGATGGATCTGCTGGACATTGGGATTATGTAATTAATGCTGCTCAATTAGGTGATCCTGATAGTTCAAATTTTAACATCACTTTTGATTGGACTAGAAGCACTATTGGAGACTACCATTTCGATATGAATTTTGATATGGGTGCTTCTAATAATTTACACTATGTAACAAACATTAATCATGATTTATCAGGAAATTCAATGTTAAGCATTGATTCTGTTCAAAATTATGGAACAACTTGGAATTCAACTGGACACGGTCAATTTACTGATTATACAACAACTCCTCCAACAGTAACAAATTTCTAAATTTACTATTATAGTATTAAGTATTCGTTACTCAAACTATTAAAAAAATCCCGTTTAGTTTATACTAAACGGGATTTTATATTTTTAAATTAACAAGCTATTACAATTCAAACGCTTTTTTAGGATTATTGTCACACAATAATTCCAATGGGTTTTCTAAGGCTTCTTTAACCGCAACCAAGAACCCAACCGACTCACGTCCGTCAATGATTCTGTGGTCGTACGATAAAGCAACATACATCATTGGGTGAATTTCAACTTTACCATTCACAGCAATTGGACGCTCAATAATATTGTGCATTCCTAAAATTCCTGATTGTGGTGGGTTGATAATTGGCGTACTCAACATACTTCCAAAAACACCGCCATTGGTAATCGTAAATGTACCTCCAGTCATATCGTCAACGGTAATTTGTCCGTCACGCGCTTTTATGGCTAATCTTTTTATATCTGCTTCAATTCCTCTGAAAGTTAAGTTTTCGGCGTTGCGAACTACAGGAACCATCAATCCTTTTGGACCAGAAACGGCTATTGAAATATCGCAAAAATCATAAGCAATTTTATAATCACCGTCCATCATTGAGTTTACATCAGGAAATAAAGCCAAAGCTCTGGTTACCGCTTTTGTAAAAAATGACATATAACCAAGTCCAATTCCACCGTGTTTTGCTTTGAATGCATCTTTGTATTCATTACGCAACGTGTTAATTGGCGTCATATTTACTTCGTTGAAAGTAGTTAACATTGCCGTATCGTTTTTGGCAGCAACCAATCTTTCTGCTACTTTACGACGCAACATTGATAATTTAGTTCTTTCAGAACCACGAGAACCACCTGTTGGCGTTCCCATAGAAGGCACTGCATTTACAGCGTCATCTTTAGTAATTCTTCCATCTTTTCCTGTTCCGATAATATCAGAAGGTTGAATGTTTTTTTCGTCTAATATTTTTCTCGCTGCTGGTGAAGGCGTTCCCGATGCGTATGAAGTTGGCACTTGTACAACAACTGGTGCCACTTTAATTTCTTCTTTTTTTACTTCAGTAACTTTTTCAACAGCTTCTGTAGTAGTTCCCCCTTTGGGGGCGGAGGGGACACCTTCAGTATCGATGTGGCAAACTACTGCGCCAACGGCAACTGCGTCGCCTTCTTCGGCTTTTAATGTAATGATTCCACTTGCTTCTGCTGGTAATTCAAGGGTTGCTTTATCAGAATCTACTTCAGCGATTGCTTGGTCTTTTTCTACATAATCGCCATCTTTTACTAACCAAGTTGCAATTTCAACTTCTTTTATTGACTCTCCCGGTGAGGGAACTTTCATTTCTAGAATCATATTCTATTATTTTAAATTATGAATTTTAAATTTTTAATTGCTCTGTGAACAATTTATTTTATACTTATAAAAAACTTTTTAGCCCCGATTGCAGTGAAAATCCCACGCTTTTTAGCGTGGATTGCAACGGAAAGCGGGAATTGCAATTCCTGAGAATGCGGGAACAATTCGCTCCTAATTATTATCTAAACAAATCTTTATCAAAGACCATTCGGATTGCATCTGCGTGGCGGCGTTTGGCTCTTGTGTAACTTCCTGATGCTGGTGCGGCGTAGGCTCTTAACGATGCCAATCTCCATTTTACCAAGTCAAAATTCATTAACATAAAGCTGTAAGCCCCCATATTTCTTGGCTCTTCTTGCGCCCAAACGTAATCATCGGCGTTTGGATATTTCGCAATAATAGCTTTTAATTGTTCTACTGGCAATGGAAATAATTGTTCGATTCTAACAACGGCAACGTCTTTTCGACCGTTATTTTCTCTTTCGGCAGTGATGTCGTAATAGAATTTTCCGGTGCAGAAAACCAATGTTTTTACGCCTGATTTTTCTACGGTTTCATCGTCAAAAGTTTCTTGGAAACTTCCTTTTTCGAAATCTTCAATTGGCGAAACGACTCTTGGATCACGCAACAAACTTTTTGGTGTGAACACAATTAATGGCTTGCGGAACGTTGTTTTCATTTGTCTTCTTAGCAAATGATAGAAGTTTGCAGGGGTTGAACAATCGGCAACATACATATTGTTTCGTGCGCAAAGTTGCAAATAACGCTCCATTCTGGCAGAGGAATGTTCGGCTCCTTGATTTTCATAACCGTGCGGAAGCAACAGAACAATTCCGTTTTGGTTGTTCCATTTGTCTTCTCCACAAGAGATGTATTGGTCTAACATTATTTGGCATCCATTGCTGAAATCTCCAAATTGTGCTTCCCAAATTGTTAGTGTTTTTGGACTTGCCAAGGCATATCCGTAATCAAATCCAAGAACTCCATATTCTGACAAAAGGGAGTTGAAAACATTGAATTTCCCAGTTTTCCCTTGAATATTATTAAGAAGAATTACTTCTTCTTCTGAATTTTCTACTTTCACGACAGCGTGACGGTGAGAGAATGTTCCGCGTTCCACATCTTGACCAGAAATACGAACGTTGAAACCTTCTTGCAAAAGCGAACCGTAAGCCAAATGTTCCGCCATAGCCCAATCTAACTTGTTGGTTTCAAAGAACATCGTTTTTCTATCGTTTATTAATTTTTGAATTTTACTAATAAACTTTTTGTCCGCTGGCAAATTACAAACGGCATTTGCAATATTTGTAAGTCCTTCTTTTGGATAGGAAGTATCGAATTTTTCAAGCATTTGAACGTTGGTAACTTGCTCGTAACCCAACCATTCGTTTTGCATAAATGGCGTAATTATAGTCATCTCTTTCTTGCGAGATTCTTCTAAATTTACTTCTAATTTTGCTTTGTATTCGACTTCTAAAGATTTGATGAAATTAGCGTCAATTACACCTTCTTCAATCAACTTTTCAGTATAAATATCTCTTGGATTTTTATGACTTGCAATGATTTTATATAATAATGGTTGCGTAAAACGAGGTTCGTCACCTTCATTATGCCCATATTTTCTATATCCTAATAAATCGATGAATACGTCGCTTCCAAACTGCATTCTGTAATCCAATGCAAATAACATTGCGTGAACTACAGCTTCTGTATCATCTGCATTTACGTGTAAAACGGGTGATAACGTCACTTTTGCAACATCTGTACAATACGTTGAAGAACGCGCGTCTAAATAATTGGTTGTAAAACCAACTTGATTATTGATGACGATGTGAATGGTTCCGCCAGTTTTGTAGCCGTCCAATTGTGCCATTTGAATAATTTCATAAACAATTCCTTGTCCCGCAACTGCGGCATCACCGTGAACGGCAATCGGCAATACTTTTGAGAAATCGTCTGGGAAATATTTATCTTGTTTTGCTCTGGTAATTCCTTCAATTACAGCTCCAACGGTTTCCAAATGTGATGGATTTGGTGCTAAATTTAAATTAATATGTTTTCCAGTTCTTGTTTTTTTATCAGAAGTTAAACCCAAATGGTATTTTACATCGCCATCAAAATATTCTTGGTCGTAATCTTTTCCATCAAATTCAGAGAAAATATCCTGAGTTGATTTTCCGAAAATATTTGCCAATATATTCAAACGCCCACGATGCGCCATTCCCATTACGAATTGTTCTACGCCTTTTTCGGCAGCAGCTTCAATTAATGCATCTAAACCTGCAATTATTGATTCTCCACCTTCAAGCGAAAATCGTTTTTGACCTACATATTTAGTATGTAAGAAATTCTCGAAAGAAACTGCTTCGTTTAATTTGGTTAAAATAACTTTCTTTTCATCAGAAGTGAACGTCGGCGTATTGTCATTTTTACCTAATTTCTTTTGAATCCAATCAATAACTTCTGGTTTTCGGATATACATATATTCTACACCGATAGATTGGCAGTAGATTTTATCCAAGTGAATTATTATATCAGATAAGCTGCAAGGTGCAATATTAATCACTTTTGCAGCATCAAAAACAGTGTTTAAATCGGATTGACTTAGACCGTAATTCTCAATTTCTAATGTTGGAGCGTACAATCTTCTATCGCGAACAGGATTTGTTTTGGTAAACAAATGCCCTCTTGTTCTGTAAGCTTCAATTAACTTTAATACTTGAAATTCTTTATGAAGTTTTGCTGAAATTTCACTGAAATCTTGCCCTTCAGAAGCAGTTGAAAGGGATACTTCGGAAGCGCTCTCCCCATTAGATGAACTAATTCCAAAGTCGAAACCTTGAAAAAAACTTCTCCACGAAGGCTCTACGCTATCGGGATTTTCTAGATATTGATCGTATAGCTGTGCAAAAAACTCGGTGTGTGCTGCATTTAAAAAGGAAAACCTATCCATAATTTTGTTGAATGTCCTGATTTGTAAAATAGTTACGCAAAAGTACAATAAATGGAATATAATATTAAATTATTTGGATACTTTTATGTTTTATTAATCAAATTTTAAAAATCAATGAGAAAATCATACTTTTTAACAGTTTCAAAAATCAATTTGTCATTTTTATTAATTTTATTTTCAGGGGTTTTATTCTCGCAAAGTCAAGCTATTGCTTCAAAAACTAAAAGTGAGTTTTGGAAAAACGTTCAATTTGGAGGAGGATTTGGATTAAATATTGGTTCGGGATTTACCGATATTACATTGGCTCCAAGTGGGATTTATAATTTTAATCAATCGTTTTCGCTTGGGATTGGACTCCAAGGAAGTTATGTTTCCTCAAAAAACAATTTTTCTTCGGCAATTTACGGCGTGAGTTTGATTTCGTTGATTAATCCTATTGAGGATTTTCAGATTTCAGTTGAATTGGAACAATTGAGAGTAAATAGTACCATAATGATGACTGGAAGTCCAAATTTAAAAGACAATTTTTGGAACACAGGATTATTTATTGGTGGTGGCTATGGCTCAGAAAATGTTATTGTTGGCGTTCGTTACAATGTGCTTTACAAAGAAAGTGATTTTGTTTACAATACTGCTTTTATGCCATTTGTAAGGGTTTATTTTTAAACAACAATAATTACTAATTAATCCAATAGTTCTAGTTTAATGCAGCAGTATATTTAATCTAGTTCAATTTTAATTGGATTATTTTGAAATAACGAGCGGTATTAAATATCACAGTAAACCAATTTATTGTTAAATTTAAAAATAAATTTGGTAGAATGAAATTTAGTTCGGTATTTTGCATTTCAAATAAGAACAAAATGAAATTAACTATTTGCACAATGTGTTGTATGATGCCGGAAACTTCCGCAGAGACAGCTATTGTGTAATTTTAAATTCTTAAAATATATCAATTAAAGCCTCTGCAAATCGCAGAGGCTTTTTTTTACAATAAAATTAAAATACTAATAATGAAGAATTCGATTTCAAATAAAATGATTATGTGTTGTATGATGTGCTGCTGCGCACCACCCAAATATTGCCAAAAGTGAAAGAGAAAATCTCAATTATAGTTCAAACTATAAGCCCTTTTGGAACCAACCAAAAGGGCTTTTTTTATTTAAATCAAGTAACAATTAAATTTTACAAATAACAATTAAATCAATTAAAATGAGTACACAAAAATTTGCAACAAATGCATTACACGCAGGACACGACGTTTCGAAACACGCAGGAACAAGAGCCGTGCCAATTTATCAAACGACATCCTATGTTTTCAATAACTCGGATCACGCAGCCAATTTATTTGGACTTGCAGAAGCAGGTTTCATTTACACCCGTTTGAACAATCCTACAAACGACATTTTGGAGCAACGTTTAGCCGCATTAGAAGGCGGAATTGCCGCAGTGGTAACCGCTTCTGGAACATCTGCAATTGCAACAGCCTTATTGGTTTTGCTAAAATCGGGCGATCATATTGTCGCTTCAAACAGCTTGTATGGCGGGACTTATAATTTATTGAAAGTCACTTTGCCAAGATTAGGAATCACAACCACATTTGTAGATCCTTCAAATCCTGAAAATTTTACGGCTGCTGCCAAAGAAAATACGAGAGTGTTTTTTGCAGAAACTTTAGGAAATCCAAAATTAGATGTGCTTGATTTAAAGAAAATTTCGGCTGCTGCCAAAGCTTTCAAAGTGCCATTTATTGTGGACAACACTGTTCCGTCACCGTATTTATTGAACCCAATTCAATTTGGAGCCAACATTGTAATTCACTCTTTGACGAAATATATTTCTGGAAACGGAACGTCATTGGGAGGAGCAATTATTGATGCCGGAACTTTTGATTGGAGTAGCGGAAAATTTCCAGAATTTACAGAACCATCGGCTGGTTATCACGGATTAATTTATCACGAAGCTTTAGGAAATGCAGCATTTATTGCTAAAGTTAGAATTGAAGGGTTGCGCGATTATGGAGCTGCTTTGAGTCCGTTGAATGCATTTCAAATTATTCAGGGATTAGAAACTTTACCTATTAGAGTTCAAAAACACAGCGAAAATGCATTGGCTTTAGCCGAATGGTTGGAAACGCAAGAAGAAGTGGCTTGGGTAAATTATCCCGGATTAAAATCGAGTAAATATTATGCTTTAGCGCAAGAATATTTGTCAAAAGGACAAAACGGAATTGTGACTTTTGGATTAAAAGGAGGTTTTGAAGCCGCTAAAAAAGTGGCAGATAAAACCAAATTATTCTCGTTGGTGGCGAATATTGGAGACACAAAATCATTGATTATTCACCCAACAAGCACAACGCACCAACAATTATCTGAAGAAGAACAAATTGCAACGGGAGTGACCAAAGATTTAATTCGCTTGTCTGTGGGAATTGAAGATATTGAAGATTTGAAAGCCGATTTGGCGGCTGTTTTTGAGAACATCGCTAAAACAGAATTAGTTTAACAAACTTGTTTTGCAAAATAAAAAGTAATAAATTTGTGCCTTTAAGTTCAGAAACGTATTGAAATGTTATAAAGAAAGGCGGAGGGATTAGACCCAACGAAGCCTTAGCAACCCTACAAACTTTTGTAGAAGGTGCTGCATTCTACCACTTTTTTAGTGGGAAGATAACAAAAAAGATTCTTCTAGTTTTTCTAGCTTTTCTTTCTAATATTTCCAGGCACAAATCAAATAATCATTAAGATTTGAAATTGGAAAATAAATTAAAACATATTACATTACAGAATTTCACTACCGAAAGCGGTGCTTTTTATGACGTCATAAATTTGAGTTATCAAGTTTTTGGAGTTCCAATAAATACTGCTCCAATTGTTTTGGTAAATCACGCACTAACAGGAAACTCGCAAGTTGCTGGAAAAAAAGGTTGGTGGAACGATTTAATTGGCGACAATAAAACAATCGATACCACTTTTTACACTGTTTTAGCTTTCAACATTCCTGGAAATGGATATGACGATAACTTTGACACTCTTTTACTAAACTACAAAGATTTTTCAGCTAAAGATTTTTCAGTTCTTTTTTGGGAAGGAATAAAAGTGCTTGAAATCGAGTCGCTTTTTGCGGTAATTGGAGGAAGTTTGGGCGGAGGAATTGCCTGGGAAATGGCAGCATTAGAACCCAATAAAATTGAGAATTTAATCCCAATTGCTACTGATTGGAAAGCTACTGATTGGGTAATTGCCAATGTTTTGGTTCAAGATCAAATTCTAAATAATTCGCAAAATCCTATTGCAGATGCCCGTTTGCACGCTATGCTTTTGTACAGAACGCCACAATCATTAAAGTTAAAATTCAATCGAAAAGAATCTGAAATTGCCAACGGTTTCCAAATAGAAAACTGGCTGAACCATCACGGGAAGAAGTTGCAAAACCGGTTCCATCTTGCGTCCTATAAATTGATGAATCACTTGCTAAAAACGATTGATATTTCTAAAAATAAAACTGATTTTTTGGCTGTAGCCAATACAATTACGGCAAATATTCACATTATTTCGGTTGATTCGGACTTGTTTTTTATACCAAGTGAAAACCTTGAAACGTACCAAGAATTAATCGCCACAAAAGAAAATGTCTTTTATCACGAAATCAAATCCATTCACGGACACGACGCATTTTTAATAGAATACGAACAATTATCGGCTATTATCAGCCCCATTTTCATTAAAAAAACAAAACAAATTTATGTCAACAACTAAAATAAATATTATCCTTTTTGGAATCGGAAATGTTGGAAGCACTCTTATAAATCAGGTTAAAGAAAGTCAAAAATTCTTTTTAGAAAAGAAAAATATTGAATTACGATTTCCAGTTATTACAAATTCCACTCTCGCTTTTTTTGAAAAAGAGGGAGAAATTAATTCTTGGGAAGCTAACTTTTCAGAATTAGCAATTCCTTTTAGTATCGAAGACATAATTAATTATACCATAAAGCAAGGTCTCGAAAATTTGATTGCTGTTGATGCTACTGCAAGTTCAAAATTGGTAAAATCATATACAACATTAATTGAAAATGATTTTCATATCGTGTCCGCTAATAAAATTGCGAATACTTTAAGTTTTGATTTTTATAAGGAATTGAGAAAAAAACTCAAGCAATACGACAAGCACTATTTGTATGAAACAAATGTTGGAGCCGGGCTTCCAATTATAAACACCGTTCGTGACTTGCATTTTTCGGGAGATAAAATCACAAAAATTAAAGGGGTTTTCTCTGGTTCATTGAGTTATATTTTTAATAGATTTGCAAATGAAGAAGTCCTTTTTTCGGATATTCTTAAGGACGCTGAAAAATTAGGATATACAGAACCTGATTCTCGAGAAGATTTATCAGGAAATGATGTAGCTCGAAAATTATTGGTTTTGGCGAGAGAAATTGAATTGGATACTGAATTTTCAGATATTAATATCACTTCTTTGTTGCTTCCAAATTTAAACGAAACCCATTCTAAACCGGAATATGCAATAAGTAAAAATTTGTTTGACGAACCGTATCGCATTGCAAAAATAACTCAAATTGAAGGGTATGTTTTGCGATATATCGGAGAATTAGACGTTGAAAACAATAAATTAGAGGTAAAATTAGTTTCTGTTCCAAGTAATTCGCCTTTAGGACAATTGAAAGGTGCGGATAGTTTGATTGAAATTTATTCAAAATCGTACGGCGAAAATCCAATTGTAATTCAAGGAGCAGGAGCTGGAAAAGAAGTAACGGCACGTGGCGTATTATCGGATATATTGCGACTTTCAGAATTAGAAATAAAACAATTAGTATGAAAATTACATTAGACAGAGTAAACGACAATTACCATTTTGAGTTAAAAAACGAACGTGGACATATTGTTAACGTTGACAATCGAGCTGAATTTGGCGGTGATGATTTAGGCGCAAGCCCAATGGAATTAGTATTAATGGGCGTTGCTGGTTGCAGTGCTATTGATATGATTTCTATTTTAAAAAAACAACGGCAGGAAATCAACTCTTTCAAAGCAGAAGTTGAAGGGCTTCGTGTTCAAATTGAAGACGCCAAACCTTTTAAGGAAATTACAGTTGTGTTCTTTTTGGAAGGGCCAATCAATGATGAAAAGGCAGCTCGGGCAGCACAACTTTCATTTGAAAAGTATTGCTCAGTTTCTAAAACATTGGAACCAACAGCTACCGTAAATTATAAAGTGGTTTTGAATGGAAATCCCATTACCGACCCATCACAAAGTGAAGGAAGACAAGATAAATAAAACAATAATTATTTGTTTAAAGGATTAATTGTGGTAAAACTTTTATTCAAATAACTTTAAACATCAAACAAGAAGAATATGAACGAATCCGAATTTGGTTTTGAAACACAAGCCATCCGCACCCAATTAGAACGATCTCAATTTCAAGAACATTCCGTTCCTTTATACTTAACTTCTAGTTTTGTGTTTGAAGACGCTGAAGATATGCGCGCTTCCTTTTCTGAGGAAAAAGACAGGAATATTTATAGCAGATTTAGCAATCCAAACACAACCGAATTTGTTGAAAAAATTTGCAAAATGGAAGGTGCCGAAGCGGGTTATGCCTTTGCCACTGGAATGGCTGCGGTATATTCTACTTTTGCTGCCTTGTTGAATTCTGGGGATCACATTGTTTCTGCAAGTAGTGTTTTTGGTTCTACCCACGCTCTTTTTACCAAATATTTCCCAAAATGGAACATCCAAACTTCGTATTTCGATATTAATAAACCAGAAACAATTGAAAGTTATATTACTGAAAACACCAAAATTATTTATGCTGAATCGCCAACAAATCCTGCGGTTGATATTTTAGATTTGGAATATTTAGGACAAATTGCCAAAAAACACAACCTGATTTTAATTATTGATAATTGTTTTGCAACGCCATATATTCAAAATCCAATTCAATTTGGTGCTCATTTGGTAATCCATTCTGCAACAAAATTAATCGATGGTCAAGGTCGAGTTCTAGGCGGAGTAACTGTTGGACGTGAAGATTTAATCCGTGAAATTTATTTGTTTTCTAGAAATACAGGTCCTGCTTTATCGCCATTTAATGCTTGGGTTTTATCAAAAAGTCTTGAAACTTTAGCGGTTCGTCTTGAAAAACATTGTGAAAATGCATTGGCTGTAGCCGAATTTCTTGAAAAGCATCCCAATGTAAATTTAGTGAAATATCCGTTCTTGAAATCGCATCCACAATATGAAATTGCCAAAAAACAAATGCGTTTGGGAGGAAATGTTGTAGCTTTTGAAATTAAAGGAGGCTTAGAAAGTGGACGAAAATTTTTGGATAAAATTAAATTATGCACTTTATCAGCAAATTTGGGAGACACCCGAACAATTGTAACGCATCCTGCTTCTACGACGCACAGTAAATTATCAGTAGAAGAGCGTTTGGCGGTGAGTATAACTGATGGTTTGGTTCGCGTTTCTGTAGGTTTAGAAACCGTAAAAGATGTAATTGCGGATTTAAATCAAGCATTGTCTTAAAAATTTCACGATATTTGATGCAGTAAATTTATATTTTAAAAATTTACGTCACATTTAGAAATGAAAATGGAATATATAATATCTGGTATTGTAGGTTTAACAACTGGTGCATTTGCTTCATTACTTGCACCTTGGGTAAATTGGAAACTTGAACAGAAAAAAGAGAATAGAAAAGATAAAATTAAACTAATTACGGATTTAAGATTTCATTTAGAAAAAAATGAACCTAAAGAAGAAGAGTTTCTGAATTCTAATAATTATATAAGGATTAGACCTTTTTTATCAGATAAATTAATAAAAGAGCTAGAAGATTTTGAAACTCTTGTTTTGCATTCAGCATTTAGGAGTATATATAAAGCTAATTTTCTAGAAGAATTAGAACATATAGAGGAATCTTGGAAAATTAGTTTAATAAAAAATATAAAAAAAAATAAAAGCTATATAGTAAATAATAGTAGACCTAGGATAACCATTAAACAGTCACATAATTCTAGAATAACAAAAAAATAGAAAATAAAATATTATATTGACTAATAGTTTTTTCAAAATCTATCATAATATTAAATAAATGCTTTCAAAAAAAACAAAATACGGAATTAAAGCATTGACTTTTTTGGCTCGTCAAGAAAATCAAAACCCTGTTCCAATTTCAGAAATTGCAAAAGCAGAGCATATTTCTGTAAAGTTCTTAGAAAGTATTTTATTGATATTAAGACATTCTGGTTTTTTGGGTTCTAAAAAAGGAAAAGGCGGTGGTTACTATCTAATTAAAGACCCAAAAGAAATAAATATGGCAACGGTGTATAGAATTTTAGAAGGGCCGATTGCTTTATTGCCTTGTGCAAGTCATAATTTTTATGAAAAATGCGATGATTGTACAGACGAAATTACGTGTTCTGTCAGAAGATTGATGATGGAAATAAGAGATAATACACTTATCATTTTGGAAAACAATTCACTTGCGGATATCGCTTTTTAAGAAAATCCCTTTAATTTATTTATGATTTTATTAAATAATAAATTACTTTTGCCTTTTATCCTACAAAGCCTATAGGATAATAAATTTAAAATAAAGATAATTCAACTATGATTAAAAAATTTACTAAAAACTTCAATGATTCCGTAGGGGTAACGCAAAATAGTGTTTTTGCAAAACAGCTTTGGATTATTGTTCCAGTATTTTTACTCGTTGTATTATTGACAGTTTTGATTTACAATCATTATACAGATTTTACTTGGAATGGATTTTTGGCAGGATTTAACCAAGAATTTTTAATCTATTTCACGATAGGAATTTTTGCACAAATGGTCGATGGTACATTGGGAATGGGTTATGGAGCCACTTCCACTTCGTTTTTACTGGCTTATGGAGTTCCGCCCGCAATCAGTAGTACTGGAGTTCACGTTTCTGAAATGTTTACAACGGGTGCATCTGCAATTTCGCATCATAAATTTGGAAATATCAACAAAAAACTCGTAAGACATCTTTTGATTCCCGGAGTTTTAGGTTCAATTACTGGAGCTTATTTACTTTCTGATATAATTGATGGTAATAAAATTAAACCTTTCATAGCAGTATATATGATTGTTTTGGCAATTATAATTATTAGAAAAGCATTACAAAATAATATTATAAAAAAGAAAACAAAGCGACTTGGGATTTTGGCTTCTTTCGGAGGTTTTATGGATGCTGTTGGTGGTGGAGGATGGGGTCCAATTGTGACTTCGACATTGCTCGGACGCGGCAGACAGCCTCGATATACCATCGGTTCAGTGAATGCCGCCGAATTTGCTGTTTCATTTGCAAGTGGTGTAACATTTATGCTTTTTGGTGGAATTAAAGGCTGGAATGTGATAATAGGTTTGATTTTAGGAGGAGTAATTGCTGCACCAATTGCTGCTAAATTGGTAAATAAAATTCAAAGAAAACCAATGATGATTGCTGTTGGAATCCTGATTATCATTTTGAGTTTAAGAACATTGTCTAAATTATTATAATGAATACATCAAAAATAAATTTTTTATTAGAAAAAACAGCCAACTTCTCAATCGAGGAAACCTTGGTTTTTTTAGTTAATGAATATAAAAATAAAGTGGTTTTTTCGACTTCTTTCGGTCAGGAAGATCAGGTAATTACAGCTTTAATCGCAACAAACGATTTGCCAATTACCATTTTTACTTTGGACACAGGAAGATTATTTCAAGAAACGTATGATGTTTTTCATAAGACCTTGAAAAAATATAAAAAAGAAATCAAAGTTTATTTTCCAGAAGCTTCGGCAGTAGAAAAATTGCTTGAGGAAAAAGGACCAAACAGCTTTTACGAATCGGTGGAGAACAGAAAACAATGTTGTTTTATTCGAAAAGTAGCACCGTTGACCAAAGCTTTGAAAGGAAATACAATTTGGGTTACGGGTTTAAGAGCCGAACAATCTGAAAACAGAAATGATTTAGCACTTTTTGAATATGATGCGCATTTTGATATTATCAAATTCAATCCATTATTAAAATGGACATTAGCAGAAGTTCAAAAATACATTGACGACAATAATGTGCCGCAAAACGCATTGCACAATCAAGGTTTTGTAAGTATCGGTTGCGCTCCGTGTACCAGAGCAATTACTCCTGACGAAGACATTAGAGCTGGACGATGGTGGTGGGAATCAAGCCATAAAGAATGTGGGTTGCATAGCCCCCTAGCCCCCAAAGGGGGAAATAGTGAAGATTGAAATTAATTATTAACAAATTATACCCAACAGTTCCCCCTTTGGGGGTTAGGGGGCTTATATTATGAATACACTATTAAAAACAAACGCTCTCGAAAGCGAAGCGATTTACATATTTAGAGAAGTAATTTCTCAATTTGACAAACCAGTTTTGCTTTTCTCTGGTGGAAAAGATTCTATAACATTGGTGCGTTTGGCGCAAAAAGCGTTCTTTCCTTCCAAAATTCCTTTCCCATTATTACACGTAGATACAGGTCATAATTTCCCAGAAACAATCGCATTTAGAGATAAATTAGTTGCCGAATTAGGATTGGAATTAATCGTTAGAAATGTTCAAGATGCTATCGATGAAGGAAAAGTTGTGGAAGAATCTGGTAAATATTCCAGTAGAAATAGTTTGCAAACAACCACACTTTTAGATGCAATAGAAGAATTTAAATTTGATGCTTGTATCGGTGGCGCACGTCGTGACGAAGAAAAAGCAAGAGCAAAAGAACGTATTTTTTCTGTTCGTGATGATTTTGGACAATGGGATGAAAAAAACCAAAGACCTGAATTGTTCGATATTTTGAACGGGAAAATTGAAAATGGACAAAATGTACGTGTTTTTCCAATTTCAAACTGGACAGAATTAGACGTTTGGAGTTATATCGAACAGGAGCAAATTGAAATTCCATCGATTTATTTTTCGCATAAGCGTAAAGTATTTTTAAGAGACGGTATGATTTGGTCGCATTCCCCATTCGTTTATCAAGAAGAAGATGAGGTTATTGAAGAAAGAATAGTTCGTTTTAGAACTGTTGGAGATATGAGTTGCACCGCAGCAGTTGATTCGTATGCCGCAACAATTGCAGAAGTAGTTGGAGAAATTAGAACTTCTACAATTTCAGAAAGAGGTGCCAGAATTGATGACAAACGTTCGGAAGCCGCAATGGAAAAAAGAAAACAACAAGGATATTTTTAGAAAATGAATTACAATAAGCTATTCTTACTTATAGCATTTGTTGGTTTTTATGTTATAAATGCACAAACAGCAAAAAATGTAGATCAACAGAGTTTGCTCTGGACAAGATATGTAGCGCAGCTAGAATTATCTAAAAAATGGCTTGCAGTTGCAGAGGTCGATGAACGATTTTTCTTGAACCCAAAGCAACAGAATGTATGGTTGTTTCGAATGCAGGGTCGGTATAAATTGAATAATAGAATCGAAGTTGGAAGTGGTTTTGCCTATTTTTCAGTAACTACTCAAAATCCTGAAGTTGATCCTGGTTTTCAAATACCAGAATATAGAGTACAACAAGATTTGACAATGAGGCAAAAAGCTGGAAAATTTGAATTTAATCAAAGATATCAATTCGAACAGCGATTCAGGAATACATATAATACAAAGGGTGATTATATAGGAAATGATTTTTATTTAAGATATCGATTTAGAGTTCAAGCCGATTATAAGTTTTGGCAAGTTGATGAACATTTTATAATGGCAATTCTATCCGACGAAGTGATGTTCAATGGAGGGCCAAATGTAGTTAATAATGTATTTGACCAAAATAGAATATATGTAGCCTTTCAATATGGTTTCAATAAAAAAATTGCTGTAGAGCTAGGATTTATAAAAAATTATCAAAGAAGGTCTTCTGGAGTTGATTTTTATGACAGAGACATTATTAGAATAAGCATTTTTCAAAAATTTAAAATATAACAAGTATATAAATAAGGAATTGAAAGTTTTGAACTTTAAACCTTAAACAAAAATTAAAATGGAAGTTTTAAAAATAGCAACAGCAGGAAGTGTAGATGACGGAAAGAGCACCTTAATCGGGAGATTATTATATGATACACAATCGTTAACTACCGATAAATTAGAAGCAATCGAAAAAAGCAGCAAGCAAAAAGGATATGATTACCTTGATTTTTCTTTGGCTACCGATGGTTTAATTGCCGAACGTGAACAAGGAATTACGATTGACGTAGCACATATTTATTTTTCGACTGCGAAGAAAAGTTACATCATTGCCGATACGCCAGGTCACGTGGAATATACAAGAAATATGGTTACAGGTGCTTCGACTTCACAAGTTTCGATAATTTTGATTGATGCTCGAAAAGGAGTTATTGAGCAAACGTACCGTCACTTTTTCATCAATAATTTATTGCGTGTAAAAGAAGTGATTGTTGCTGTAAATAAAATGGATCTGGTTGATTATTCAGAAGAGGTTTATAACAAAATCAAAACTGATTTTCAAGCATTGAATGCAAAAAGCACTTTTAAAGAACAAAACGTAAATTATATTCCATTGAGCGCTTTGACAGGAGATAATGTGGTAGAATCATTAGGCGGAATGCCTTGGTACACCGGACAAACAATTCTACAACATTTGGAAGCTTTGGAACCTGCGGATGTTTATGAAAAAGGGAAAGCACGTTTCCCAGTTCAAACGGTAATTCGTCCGAAAACAGAGCAATATCACGATTTTAGAGGCTATGCTGGAAAATTATATGGAGACAATATTAAAGTGGGCGATGCCGTAACGGTACTTCCATCATTGACAAAATCGGTGGTGACAAAAATTCACTTTTTCGATCAACAATTTGATGAAGCGACTGCAGGTTCTTCGATTACAATCGAATTGGAAAATGACATTAATGTGACAAGAGGCGATATGATTGTAAAATCAGACGAGCTTCCAAGAATCGAAAAAGACATTAATACCACGATTTGTTGGATGGACAGCAAAAAGCTTGTTGCAGGATCAAAATATTTAATTCAGCACAATACGAACCGAGTTTTAGCTAAAATCGAGAATATAAAAAATACGATTTCAACGGATTATTCTGGTACGAAAGAAGCAAGCCAGTTAGCAATTAACGAAATTGGAGAAGTGAATATTAAATTAAGCAAAGCCTTGTATTTTGACGCTTATAACGACAACAAATCAAACGGTGCTTTTATTTTAATTGATACCGCAACGAATACAACAGCAGGAGTAGGATTTATAAAATAGTTATTGGTTTAGTTGATAGTAATGCTGCTAACAACCAACAACCAATAACCAACAACCAATAAAGATGGAAAGTTTTAGAACAGAAATAGAAGATCCGATTGTCCAAAAAGACATCATTGATTTAGAAAGAAAAATTGCCTTATTTAAAGAAGGAAAAATTGACGACGAACGTTTTCGAAGTCTTCGTTTGGCTCGTGGGGTTTACGGTCAGCGTCAAGAAGGAGTTCAAATGATTCGTATTAAATTGCCATTTGGAAAAGTAACAAGTGAGCAATTGTTGAGAATATCAAAAGTTTCCGACGAATATTCAACAGGTCGTTTGCACATAACAACGCGTCAAGATATCCAAATTCACTATGTAAGTTTGGACAGAACGCCACAACTTTGGGCAGATTTGGAGAAAGATGATATTACGCTTAGAGAAGCTTGCGGAAATACCGTTAGAAATATTACCGCTAGTGAAAATGCTGGAATTGATACAGAGGAACCTTTTGATGTTTCGCCTTATGCAAACGCAATGTTTCAGTTTTTCTTGAGAAATCCAGTTTGTCAGGAAATGGGACGTAAATTCAAAATATCATTTTCTTCTTCAGATAAAGATACTGCCTTGAGTTATTTGCACGATTTAGGGTTTATTCCAAAAATTGTAAATGGTGAAAAAGGGTTTAAGGTAATGCTTGGTGGAGGATTAGGTTCGCAGCCACATCACGCCGAATTATTGTCTGAATTTATTCCGGTAAATCAAATTATCCCAACAACAGAAGGTGTTTTGAGAATTTTTGACCGTTTTGGAGAAAGAGCCAAACGTTTGAAAGCCCGTATGAAATTCTTGATTAAAGATATAGGAAGAGACGAATTTTTACAATTAGTTGAAGAGGAGAAAAAAGCGTTGTCTTATCAAACGGTTGAAATTGACACAACCGATTTTGATATTCCAATTGCTGAGCCTTTATTGGTTGCTCCAAAAGTAGTTATTGAAGATGTTGCGGCTTTTGAAGCTTGGAAAAAATCAAATGTTATTCAACAGAAACAAGCGGGTTATGTTGCCATTGGAATCAAAATTTCATTGGGTGATTTTTATACGGACAAAGCAAGATTATTGGCAGAATTAATCAAAAATTATGCAGCCAATGAATTGCGTTTTACATTAAGACAAGATATTTTAGTTCGAAATGTTAAGGAAGAAAATTTAGCTTTTTTCTACCAAGAATTGGCCAAATTAGATTTCGTAGCCTTAGGATACAATACGATTTCAGATATTACAGCTTGTCCGGGAACAGACACTTGTAATTTAGGAATTGCGAGCAGCACCGGAATTGCAGTAGAATTAGAACGCGTTTTAAATGCAGAATATCCACAATATGCCAATAATCAAGAAATCACAATCAAAATTAGTGGTTGTATGAATGCTTGTGGACAACACAATATGGCAGAAATTGGTTTTCAAGGAATGTCTATCAATTCAGGAAAATTAGTTGCGCCAGCTTTACAGGTATTATTGGGTGGTGGAAATTTAGGAAATGGAACGGGAAGATTTTCTGATAAAGTGATCAAAATTCCAAGTCGTAGAGGACCAGATGCGTTGCGTTTTATATTAAATGATTTTGAATCCAATGCAAATGGACTTTCGTTTTTGAATTATTATGATGCAAAAGGCGAGAAATATTTTTATGAATTTCTAAAACCATTAGCCGATTTAACGAATCTTACAGAAGCTGATTTTGTAGATTGGGGAAATGCCGATAATTATGTAAAAGCGGTTGGTGTTGGCGAATGTGCCGGTGTAGTTATTGATTTAGTTGCGACTTTATTATTGGAAGCCAAAGACAAATTAACTTTTGCACAGGAAGCTTTTGATGATCAACAATGGTCGGACGCTATTTATCTTGCTTACGCAGGTTTTGTAAATGGAGCAAAAGCAGTATTGCTCGCTGAAAACCAAAAAACAAATCACCACGCTGGAATAATTGATTTATTTGACACGGTTTTTATCGAAACTAAAAAAATAGAATTGAGTTCAAGCCTGAAAGACTTGGTGTATCAAATTAATAAAAACGAATCTTCTGAAGCTTTTGCAAAACAATATCTTCAAGAAGCAGCTTTGTTTTTTCAAACTATTGAAACGTATAGAGCAAAAGATTTAGCTAATGTATAAAACTACAAATCCAAAAGTAACCTTAGTTGGCGCAGGTCCTGGCGATCCAGATTTGCTAACTATCAAAGGAGCAAAAGCACTTGCTGAGGCAAATGTGGTTCTGTATGATGCCTTGGCAAACGAAGAAATTCTGACGTATGCACCAAAAAAATCCATAAAAATATTTGTTGGAAAAAGAAAAGGTTGTCACGAATATACGCAAGATCAAATCAATCAATTGATTGTTGACAATGCGCTTACTTATGGAAATGTGGTGCGTTTAAAAGGAGGAGATTCTTTCATTTTTGGACGCGGAAGCGAAGAAATCGAATACATTGAAAGTTTCGGTATTCCAACATTTGTAGTACCTGGAATTTCATCCTCTATTGCGGTACCGGCAAATCAAGGGATTTCTTTGACAAAGCGAGGAGTTTCCGAAAGTTTTTGGGTAATTACAGGAACAACATCCGATAGGAAATTATCAAAAGATGTAGCTCTTGCGGCGCAATCATCGGCAACGGTTGTAATTTTGATGGGAATGAGCAAATTAGCGCAAATCGTATCTTTATTTCAAAACGAATCCAAAGGAGAAACGCCAATAGCAATTATTCAAAATGGAACAATGCCAAATGAAAAATTAGGAATTGGAACCATAAATACTATTTCAAAAGTGGTAAAAGACAATCAATTAAGTTCGCCAGCCATCATTGTAATTGGCGAAGTAGTAAGAGAAAGTAATAAGTTAAAAGGGTTTTACGAAGAATTTGTTTCTAATAAAATTTGTGCCCGAGAATAATGGAAAGGAATGAATTATATCCTGTTTTTTTAAAACTTCATAATCTTAATGTTCTAATTGTAGGCGGAGGAAATGTAGGATTGGAAAAATTATCTTTCTTATTAAAATCGAGTCCAAATGCAAATGTTGAGGTGGTTGCACCAAAGTTTTTGCCTGAATTAAAAGCTTTATCTCAAAATCATCCGTCGGTCAAATTGACTTATAAAAAATTCAATCGGTGGATGCTTCGCAAAAGACATATGGTTATTGCTTGTACCGATGATTTAGCGGTAAATAAACGAGTGTATGATTTGTCAAGAAAAAGATATTTGATTTGTAATATTGCCGATACACCGCCATTATGCGATTATTATTTGGGTGGAATTGTAACGAAAGGAAATGTGAAAATCGCTATTTCTACCAATGGAAAATCGCCAACAACAGCTAAACGGCTGCGAGAGTTTTTTGAAGAAATAATACCGGACGACATTAATAAAATGGTTGAAAACCTAAATGAATATCGGAAAACCTTAAAAGGAAATTTCGAGGAAAAAGTCCAAAAAATGAATGAAATTACAGAAGCATTAAAAAATAAAGAATAAAAAAAATGGTTAAAACAGACATACTTATAATAGGAGCGGGACCAACAGGTTTATTTACTGTATTTGAGGCAGGATTATTAAAATTGAAATGTCATATTCTTGACGCCTTACCACAAGCTGGTGGGCAACTTTCTGAATTGTATCCAAAAAAACCAATCTATGATATTCCTGGATTTCCAGAAGTTCTAGCTGGTGATTTGGTTTCTAATTTAATGGAACAAATTAAACAATTCGAGCCTGGATTTACATTAGGCGAACGTGCCGAAACTATAGAAAAACAAGAAGATGGAAGTTTTATTGTTACTTCAAATAAAGGAAAAAAATTCCACGCTCCAGTTGTTGCGATTGCGGGTGGATTAGGAAGTTTCGAGCCAAGAAAACCACTTATCGAAGACATCGAATTTTATGAGGATAAAGGAATTAAATACTTTATTAAAAATCCAGAAAAATTCCGTGATAAAAGAGTAGTTATTGCCGGTGGTGGAGATTCTGCATTAGATTGGAGTATTTTCTTGTCGAATGTTGCTTCTGAAGTAACCTTGATTCACCGCAGAAATGAATTTAGAGGGGCATTAGATTCTGTAGAAAAAGTTCAAGAATTGAAAAATTCAGGTAAAATAAAAATGATTACACCAGCAGAAGTGGTTGGTTTAAATGGAGCGGAACATTTAGAATCAATTGTAATTGATGAAAATGGAGCTAAAAGAACCATTCCAACGGATTATTTTATTCCACTTTTTGGATTAACTCCAAAATTAGGCCCTATTGGAGATTGGGGATTAGAAATTGAAAAAAATGCTATTAAAGTAAATAACGCCTTGGATTATCAAACGAATATTTCAGGAATTTTTGCCATTGGCGACGTAAATACTTATCCAGGAAAATTAAAATTAATTCTTTGTGGTTTCCACGAAGCCACGATGATGTGTCAAGCGGCTTACCAAATTATTAATCCAGGAAAAAAATATGTAATGAAATACACTACTGTTTCTGGAGTTGATGGATTTGACGGAACTCGAAAAGAAGCACCAAAAGCAGTGGTGAAAGCTATTCTTTAGTTTGTTAATAGGTTTTCTGACAACAACTTTCCGCTTTTTAATTTAGAATAAGCCCTTCCAAATTATTATTTTGTAAGGGTTTTAGTCTAATAATTATTACGAAACCAAACTTTCATCCATTCTCTTTTTAAAATTAAAAAAGCAACTTCTTCGGCTAAAATTACCAAATCTGAGCCGTCTAATTTTTTAATTTGGTCTTCGGGAACATCAATAATATAGAGTAAGTTGAGGTATTCTGCGAATTTGTATTGAATTAATCGATATATTTTTTCGTGTAATTGTGCTTTTAATTCTTCGGGTTCAATTGAAATTGGAAAATCAATTGACTCGTTTGCCAAATTGAAATCTTTATTGATTTGTTCAATTAATTTCAAATATAAATTATCTTTTGAAGCTTCGGTAAGCAGTAAATCGGTATTTATGGGTGCTATAAATGTTTTTGAATCCATTGTAATTTAAACTTTTCTACCCATTAAATTTTCCCCAAAAGACTTAAGCATTTCCTTTTTCTCATTATCAATGCTGATTTTTTGTAGCGTTTCAAATGCTTTTAAAGTAAACTCTTGAATTGCTTTTTTGGTTTCAAATGCCGCTCCAGTAGCCAAAAATATCTCTTTCACAGAATTTATCTTTTCGGAATTATCTTCTGGATGAATTGAAAATAAATGTGCCAATTGTTCGGCTTGTTCTTTAGATGCAAATTCACACGCTTTAAGATACAAATAGGTTTTTTTGTTTTCTATAATATCGCCACCAACTTGTTTTCCAAAGGTTTCTGGATTTCCAAAAGCATCTAAATAATCATCTTGTAATTGAAATGCCAAACCTAAATTCAAACCAAAATCATAAATTAAGTTGGCATTTTCTTCAGAAGTTTCAGCAATTATTGCGCCCATTTTCATTGCCGCAGCAACAAGAACCGCCGTTTTGTATTCAATCATTTTCAAATAATCTGGAATGGAAACATCGTCACGAGTTTCAAAATCTACATCCCATTGTTGTCCTTCGCAAACTTCCAATGCCGTTTTGCTGAACAATTTGGCTAAATCTCTAAAAACCGATGGCTCGTATTTTTCAAAATATTGATACGCCAAAATCAACATCGCATCGCCTGAAAGAATTCCGGTATTAATATCCCATTTTTCGTGAACAGTTTCATTGCCTCTTCTCAAAGGCGCATCGTCCATAATATCATCGTGAATGAGCGAAAAATTATGAAAAACTTCAACGGCAAGTGCAGCTGGCAAAGCTTTTTTGTAATCTGCATCAAAAACTTCGGCACTCATCAATGTTAAAACGGGACGCATTCTTTTTCCGCCAAGTCCTAATATATAATGAATTGGATCATACAGATTTTTAGGTTCTTTGGTTTCATATTGCGTTTGCAAATAGTCGGAAATAAATTCTTGATACTGATAAATAGAATGCATTATTCTTTTTTTATAGGTTTAGATTGAAAAGAGGTTTCTTTAAAATCTTTGCGTCTTACAAAGAAACTCAAAAAAATTTGAACTTGAAACTTTCTCAAATGTTAATTAAATGTAAATACTTTGGAAACTATTTTGGTATTCAAAGTTTCCATTGTAGATTTGCACAAAATTAACCCTTTTAATCTTACAGAATGAAAGATAAAATCATATCAAAAGCAAGTGATTTATTTTTGAAACTTGGTTTCAAAAGTGTCACAATGGATGATATTGCTGGGGAAATGTGTATTTCAAAAAAAACAATTTACAAGTTTTTTTGCAATAAAGAAGTTTTGATTGAGGAAAGTACGGCAGCTGTTCATTCTGAAGTTCACGAGATTATTAGCAATATTGTAGCTAAAAATTACAATGCCATCGAAGAAAATTTCGAAATCAGAAAGATGTTCAAGGAAATGTTTAAATCGGCAGATACGTCACCCATTTACCAATTAAAAAAACATTATCCTGAAATCTACGAGAAAGTAATGGCAAGGGAAATCAATGAATGCACTACGGTTTTCAAGCAAAATATTGAAAATGGAATTTCACAAGGTTTGTATCGAAAAGGAATTTCTGTTGAAACGTATGTCCGATTTTACTATAATTTGGTTTTTAGTATAAAAGAACAAACAAGTTCTGAAAGAGAAGGACAACAATTAGAATTGGAAATATTAGAATACCATACACGAGCAATTGCAACGCCTGCAGGAATTGCAGAATTAGAAAAACAATTAATGAACATTGAACAATAATGAAAAAAGTAATCTTGATTACCTTATTATCTTTTGCAATCACTGCAAAATCGCAAGAAAAACCAAAAAGTTTTTCATTTAACCTTGAAGAAGCAATTAATTACGCTTTAACCAACAATTATTCGGCAATAAATGCAAACCGAGATATTGCTTCCGCAAAAAGCAAAAAGTGGGAAACAACTGCAATGGGTTTGCCACAAATTAATGCAAGTTTAGACTATCAAGACAATTTTGAATTGCAAAAATCACTTATTCCAGCTCAATTTTTTGGCGGAAATCCAGGTGAATTTGCAGAAGTAGCTTTTGGAACAAAACACAATATGAATGCTAGAACTACCTTAAGTCAATTGATTTTTGACGGTTCCTATATTGTTGCCTTGCAAGCTTCAAAAACCTATTTGAAATTTTATGAAAATGCCAAACAAAAAACAGATGTTGAAATCAAAGAAATGGTTGTCAATGCTTATGGAAATGTTTTATTGGCAGAAGAAAGTATCTTGATTTTAAACAAAAATAAAGTTATTTTAGAGAAAACTTTGTTCGATACCAAGGAAACTTTCAAAAATGGTTTGATTGAAGAAGAAAATGTTGAGCAACTTCAAATTACACTTTCGTCTGTGAATAGCAATTTGAATAACGTAAAAAGACTTCGAGAAATTGCTTTAAAAATGCTCAAAATTACTTTGGGAATTGCCATTACCGATGATTTAAAACTTACGGATAAATTAGATACTTTGACGATTAACAATTTAGACGCCTCTTTTTCACAAGGGGAATTTACCCCATCGCAAAACGTAAATTATCAAATGGCTTTGAATTTTCAGGAGCAACGCCAATTAGAATATAAATTGCAAAAATCTAAAGCGTTACCGTCATTGTCTGCGAATGTAAATTTGGGATATAATGCGTTTGGAAATCAATTTGAGTTTTTTACAACCAATCAAAAATGGCTTAATTATTCAAATTTGGGAGTAAATTTAAACGTACCGATTTTTAGTAGTTTAGCAAGAAGCGCCAGAACGCAACAAGCAAAAATTGCCTTTGAAAAAGCGAAAACGCAATTAACAGAAACTGAACAAAAATTAAAATTACAATATGCAAATGCCAAAAGTGAATATGAATTCAGCATTGAGGAATTTGCAACAGCAAAAACAAATCTGAATTTGGCGGAACGTATTGAGAAAAAACAACAAATAAAATTCACAGAAGGATTATCGTCAAGTTTTGATTTTAGTGAGGCTCAAAGACAATTGTATACGGCACAACAAAATTATTTGCAGTCGATGGTGAATATAATCAATAAAAAAGCAAGTTTAGAAAAAGTAATAAATAAAAAATAACAAACAATAATAAACTCAAAAATGAAAAAAATAATTTTAATCGCAACATTTTCAATTTTAATATTTTCTTGTGGAAAGAAAGAAGACAACGCCAATATTGATTCTTTAATTGCTTCAAAAAACTTGGTTTCTATAAAAGCAAAAAGAGCAGAATTGCAAACCCAATTAACAAAATTGGACGATGCGATTGCCCTTTTAGATATTAAAAAATCGGAAGAAGCGTTGGTTTCTGTTTCGGTGGTGAAAGACACTGTTTTCAGTCATTATTTAGAAGTACAAGGAAATGTAGATACCAAAGAAAACCTCATTATTTACCCGCAATTCTCTGGAATTTTGAATACTGTAAATGTAATTGCAGGACAAAAAGTGAGCAAAGGGCAACTTCTTGGAACTATTGACGATGGTGGATTAAGTCAGCAATTGGCACAAATGGAAACGCAAATGGCATTGGCGAAAACAACTTTTGAAAGACAAAAGCGTTTGTGGGATCAAAAAATTGGTTCTGAAATTCAATATTTGCAAGCGCAAACCAATATGATAAGCCAACAAAAAGCGGTTTCACAAATGAAAGCGCAATTGGCAAAAACAAGAATTATTGCACCATTTTCAGGTGTAATTGACGAATTAATTACCGAAAAAGGACAAGTAGTTGGGCCTGGACAAGGATTGATGCGAATTGTGAATTTGAATAATATGTTTGTTTCTACAGCGGTTCCAGAAAGCTATATTGGAAAACTAAAAGTGGGTACTGTTGTCAATGTTTATTTGGCATCTTTAGGAAAAACGTATGCAGGTAAAATCAGACAAGTAGCAAGTAATATCAACCCGAATAATAGAAGTTTTGGTATTGAAGTTTCCATTCCAAATGCTGAAAATTTATTACGTCCAAACCAAGTCGCAAAACTTAAAATCATTGATTACACTAATGCGAACGCGGTTGTAGTTCCTTCCAATGTGATTCAAGTAGATGGTAATGGTGACCAATTTGTATTTGAAGCAACTTCAATTAAAGACAAAACAGGAATTGCTAAAAAAGTGATTGTGAAAGTGGGAAAAACCTCTGAAAATTTCACTGAGATTTTAGGAGGATTAGAACCAAAAACAGTAGTTGTAAGCGATGGAGTAAATACGGTTTCAGACGGAATGAAACTAAATTTCTAAGTCCCCAAATTTCAATGGGAATTCAAAATTTATCATTTAAAATTTAAAATAACTCTTATATAATGAGTCATCAAAAAAAAGAATTTAGCATATCCAGTTGGGCTGTAGATAATCGAATTACGGTTTACATTCTGACCTTAATAATTATAGTTTCGGGAACGATGGCGTATATCAATATGCCGCGTGAAAATTTCCCTGAAATATTGGAAAACAAAATTTACGTTTCTTCTATTTTCCCAGGGAATTCCTCTGAAGATGTGGAAAAATTAGTTGTAAAACCTCTTGAAGATCAGTTTAAAAATATTTCTGGCGTTACCAAAGTTACTTCAAGTTCGTTTCAAGATTATGGAATTGTAGTCGTTGAATTTGAACAAAAAATCTCAATTGAAGAAGCTAAAATCAGAATCAAAGACAAAGCAGATTTGGCAAAAGCCGATACTGACTGGCCAAATCTTGACAATGGAAGTAAGGTAGAACCAAGTATTTTCAACATCAATATTTCGGAGGAAGTACCGATTTTGAATATTAATTTGAAAGGAAATTACACCACGCAACAACTAAAAAAGTATGGTGAATATTTAAAAGACGAAATTGAAAATGTTCCTGAAGTTAAAAAAGTAGATATTCTTGGGGTTGATGATAAAGAGGTTGAAATTGCCATTGATGTATTCAAAATGAACGCTGCAAAAGTAAGTTTTGACGACATTCAAAATGCAGTGAAATATGAAAATATGACACTTTCTGGAGGAAATTTAATCTCGCAAGGTTCTCGAAATAACATCCGAATTGTTGGGGAAATCAAAAACCCAAAGGAGCTTGAAAACGTAGTTGTAAAATCCTACGGTGGAACGGTTTACCTAAAAGACATTGCAGTTATCAATTTCAAAGAGAAAGAAAAAACGACTTACGCCCGCGAAAGTGGTCAAGAAGTGGTGATGCTAAATGTAAAAAAACGTTCGGGGCAAAATATGATTTCTGCACTGGATCAAGTCAAAGAAATTGTTGCAAAAGCGCAAGAAACAGTCCTGCCAAAAGATTTGAGTATCAAAATGACCAACGATCAATCGAGCAAAGTTGAACACCAAGTAAACGAATTGTCAAATCACATTATTTTCGGAATTATTCTGGTAATGATTGTGTTGATGTTCACAATGGGATTGCGAAATTCCCTGTTTGTTGGAGCTGCAATTCCGCTTTCAATGTTGATGGCATTTGCAATTTTATCGGCTTTTGGATTCACGTTGAACACGATGGTTTTGTTCGGATTGGTAATGGGATTAGGATTATTGGTTGATGATGGAATTGTGGTTGTCGATAATGTTTTTGCCAATATGAAAAAAGGTTTGGGACGAATTGAAGCTTCAAAAATTGGTATTGGCGAAATCGCTTGGCCAGTTATTTCATCTACAGCAACAACCTTGGCAGCCTTTATTCCATTGGCATTATGGCCAGGAACCGTAGGGAAATTTATGATTTATTTCCCTATAACATTGTCTTGTGTTTTGGGTGCGTCGCTATTCGTAGCAATGGTTATTAACGCCGCAATGACGGGTGGTTTTATGGACATTGAAGATAGAAATATCTCTAAAAAAGCATTAAAAAAATACACGATTATTTTCATCGTTTCAGGATTGTTATTCGTAATTCCGGGGAATATTACCAATACTATTTGGATGAAAGCTATCGGACATTTAATCATAATTGCCTTGGTGTTAATGTGGGCATATCATTTGTTTCTTTTCAAATGGACACAAGATTTCCAACACAGTTTCTTCCCAAGATTAGAAGCTAAATACCAAATTTTTCTGGGTAAAATCTTAACCGGGAAAAAATCTGTAATTGCATTAGTTGGTATTATTGGATTGTTAATTTTCTCATTTGTTCTATTGGGAATCTTCCCGAGAAACGTATTGTTTTTCCCAAAAAACATTCCAAATCAAGCGATAGTTTACATCGAATATCCGCAAGGAACAGAAATTTCTAAAACCAACAAAGCCAATTTATTTGTTGAAAAACAAGTGATTGAAATTTTAGGAAAATATGTTGAAAACGACGAAAATTATTTGGCAGAAAGCATCGTTTCACAAGTGGGAAAAGGTGCTGGAAATCCAAATGTAGATTCTGGAAACCAATCAGAAACCCCGTATAAAGGAAAAGTAACCGTGAATTTCACGGAATTCAATTTCAGAAAAGACGTAAATACGGATACTATTTTAGAAGAAATTCGTGCCAAAGTAAAAGCAATTGCAGGAGCAAAAATCATTGTCGAAAAAGATTCTAACGGACCGCCTTCAGGTTATCCAATTAGTTTGCAATTATCAGGAACTAATTATGACGAAATGTTGGTGGAAGCCAATAAAGTAATCACTTTCATCAATTCGAAAAACATCGAAGGCATCGAAAAATTAAATGTCGATGTCAATAAAGAAAGTCCTGAACTCGAAGTAAATGTCGATCGCGTAAGCATTGGAAGTTTGGGTGCCAGCACGGGACAATTAGGATTTACGATGCGTAGAGCGATTTATGGACAAGAAATTTCAACCTACAAAGAAGGAAAAGACGATTACAATATCGTAATGCGTTTGCAGGAAGACCAACGCAAAAACGAAAGTATTTTGTTCAACCAACCCGTAACTTTCCGAAATCAAAACAACGGACAAATCATTCAAGTTCCGATTTCTGCTTTGGCAACGACCGAGAAAAAATTCACGTTCAACCAAATAAAACGAAAGAATTCAAAACGGATAATGACCATTTATTCCAATGTTTTAACAGGTGCAAATGGCGACGGAATTACAAAACAAATCGAAGCACAACTTAAAGCAGCCAATTATAAAATGGCGGGCGACATCACGTATTCGTTTTCTGGCGAGCAAGAACAGCAGAAAAAAGATTCCAGTTTCTTGTTTGGCGCATTGCTTTTGGCATTGGCAAGCATCACCATAATTATCGTGTTGCAATTTAATTCCATATCAAAAACCGCCATCATTATGTTCACTGTTTTACTAAGTTTCAGCGGCGTATTCTACGGTTACGTCTTTGCAGGAATGGATTTCGTAATCCTAATGACGATGATGGGAATCATTGCGTTATCAGGAATTGTCGTGAAAAACGGAATCGTATTAATGGATTTCTTCGTGCTATTATTGGACGAAAAAGTAATCGAAAACAAGCAAACTTCGCACGACGATTTAACCATTGCCGAAATAAAACACGTCATCATTCAATCTGGAAAATCCCGTTTGCGTCCCGTTTTACTAACCGCATTAACCGCAATTTTAGGATTAATTCCGTTGGCAATCGGACTCAATTTCGACTTTTTCTCATTGGTAACCAACCTAAATCCGCACGTTTACGTAGGAGGAGACAACGTCGTTTTCTGGAGCCCATTAGCGTGGACCATCATCTTCGGACTAACTTACGCCACGGTTTTAACCCTCGTTATGGTACCCGTAATGTTCTATTTAGTCAAACGAACCAAGTATTGGTTGCGCGACAGAAGAGCCGCCAGAGCCACCGAAATATAAAATTTCTTAACTTAATAAATCATCCCTGTTTCAAAAAGCAGGGATTTTTTTTGATGTTTTATTTGGGCGTGCCCTCGTTTTGAACGTTTTTACTAATTACGCTATTTTTCGTAAACTCGGTCGGGCATTTCGCTGCAATCTTTGTTCCACTTCGTTCCACAAAGGATTTCCGCTGCAATCCCTCACGCAAGAAAGACAACTTAGATTTTTAGATTTTAGACTTCTTAGATTTTCAAAAAGACCGAATCCACCTTTTCAAATAAAAAGTACTTTTGAAGATTTATAAGTATAATAACGTTACATTTGAAAATAAATAACGGAGGTTATTATGGCACAAAGCCAACCCTTTTTGGGTAGATTACAGCCATTTTATGGCTGGTATATATGAGTTGGTGGGAATGCCCAAAAAAAGAGAAAATTATGACTGAACTTAAGACAGAATGGCATTTATTTAAATCAGATTTGAGTGAATTAAATAAAAAAGGAAAAAACATTCTAGAAAATAATCCTAAAAGTAAAGACGAAATAGAGAAATTATTTGAAGAATATGAAACTTGGAGAAAAAATGTAATAGAATATTTGACTAATTCATTTGAGCCAAATAATTCATTTGTCCAAAAATTTAGACTTGGAAATTCAAATAACTTTCACTTTCAAGGAACTCAAAAAAGTGATGAACAATTATTAAAAGAAAAAAAACAGTCTTTAAGGAATGATTTACGAAATCTTGAATATACTTTAAACTTACTAAAAGTTTCAGAAAAAATAATTTTACCAAATAAATCAGACTTAAACATTAGAGAAAATTATACTTCCGAGGAAATATTAGATTTATTATTAGAAAAATTATTTGAAATATATGATGACAACATTTATCCAATTTTACCCATTTTAGAAGGAAATGGTATAGTTTTAAAAAAAAGCCGAGAAGAATTTGAATATTTACAAATACTTGAAGATTATGGATACATAATTAGCAATAATATTGCAAGTCAAGCTGACGCACAATTGACTGTTAAAGGAAAGATTTATGTTGAAGAAAAAAGAAAACAAATCATTCCAAACTATGAAAATATTAGCGAAGACAAAGAAAGTATCAATAAAAAAATAGATGAATTATACATTAAATTAGAAAAGCTAGGTTTCGGTCAAGAAATAATTTTTAATGAATTAGAAGAACTGAAAGAATTATACCTAGTTTTAAATAAACAAAATTGGGGTCAACTCGTTAAAGGAAAAATTATTGATTTAGGTTTATCACAAGTTATTAGTGCTGACATAATGAAAATAATTTATGAATCTATAACAAATGACATTTTGAGAATACCATAATGTACTAACGCTAACACACTCTACAATGGATTTGGGCTATTGGCTTAATGGAAAGTTGGTTTTGTATTTGTGATGATTTGGCAAATCCGAAAACTGGGCTTAATTTAGTCCCAAACTGCTTATAGCGCAGGAACGTTAGTGGCAACCAAACCAAAAAATTGCAGAAAATGGACTTATATCACGGAACTAATATTAATAATGCTAACGAAATTACTAGTGGAAATATCAGTACTGATTTTGGTGGCGGAGAACTAGGAAAAGGATTTTATATTGGTGATTTACCACACGAAGCTTTTAGTTGGGCTTGGCATCAATACAAAACAGATAAATGTGTTGTCAAACTTATAATTGAAGACAATGATGTATTGAACCAAAACCCTTTATGCTTAAATTATGAAGAAACTTGTGTTAATAGAAATAGAATACGAGCAGAAAGAACAACAAGAACCTTTATTTTTAAAAGAAATATTATTTGGGCTCCAGTAGTTGGGAAGAATATACCAAATTTTAGTCAATTAAAAATTGAAAGTAAATTAGCCGAAAATTTGGTTAATAGTGATGCCGTAATAAAATCAATTGTTTAATTATGGATGTTTTATACTTATCATATTCAAACTTAAATGAAGGTTTAGTTTTTCCAAATGAACTTGAAGAAGGAATATATGCACCTGGTATGTGGCTAATCCAAGGAAATTCAATATCAAATTGTCCTTCGGTTTTATCTTTTGAAGCAGTATCTGAAAATCAACTTCAGAAATTAACATTGAGACGAATTGAAGGAAATTATTACCAATCTGACACTGAAAAATTTGGAAAAGTAAACTTTAGATTAATTGAATTATATCGACGTTATCAAAATTACGTTGGAAGAAGTACATTTATTAATCAGGATTTAAAATTTTTTCAACTTGTCCCAATTAATATTCCAAAAATAACAGAATTATGCTTAAAAAATAAATTCTTTTTTGTGGGTAAAATTGACGAAGAAATTAGAAAAGAATAACATTGGCAGCCACTAACAGCTAGAGTTTCGTTGCGTGCGCTGCACGAACAATGAAACCCGTGTTGAATCCGCCTCGTCGGACAAGTGGAACCGATTGTACGTCCGCCACACTATGCATTTATCGTAAAAATTTTAGAGAGAATATCAAGAGGATTCAGTATCCTCTTTTTTTTGGAATAATTTCAAGATGGTTTTTCAGTGTTTTCCGTCACTTTTGGTTACAAAATCACCGCTTCCGCACGAATCCTTTCGTGTGGTTTTGAAAACAGGAATTAATTAAGAGCAAATATTCCAAATCGTAATTTTTCGTTTTTTGCCACAGCTTCACAGATTTCCAAATAAACTCTCTTAAATATTGAAATAGAATCTGAAATAAATTCAGATTGACAAAACAACTTTTTTTGGAATCTAAGAAGTCTAAAATCATAAAACCTAGTTTTCCAGGAGGTTTTGAAACGTTTTTTAAATATGTGGGTAACAATTTTAAAATCCCTGAAAATTTTAAAGGAAGTGGTAAAATCTATATAAAATTCTTTGTTGAAAAAGATGGTAGTTTATCAGATATAGAAATTATTTGCGATTTAGGATTTGGTCTTGGGGACGAAGCTGTTCGAGTTTTAAAAGAATCTCCAAAATGGATTCCTGGACAAGTGAATGGAAAACCAGCTAGAATGATGTATAGTTTACCTATTTCAATTGTTTCAAAAACATAAATCAAAATAGGCGGAAATTTTCAAATTTCCGCCAAATTAATTTTTAGATTTGATTTTACATAAAACTCAAAATCTCTTTTTTATAAACATCGTATTCGCCTTGTAAAATCAATCCATTGTCTAATAGTTTTTTATAATTCTGCAGTTTTTCAAACAATTCTTCATTTGACAACTCACTCAACTGTTTCTCTGAATTTGAAGCATAATTATCAGAAGTTGACACTTCATATTGTGAAGTTATTGGCATAATTTCAGCAAAATCAGTAACTTCTTCAGTTTCTACTTCCTCGACAAATACAACATCTTCTGATGCTACAACTTGGCTTTCGATAACCGTATTTGCTATTGGTGTAGCACCATTTTTCAAAATATCCAATTGTTCTTTAGCAAAAGTATAGATTTTTCGAGCCTGAATTTTCGGAATATAATCTATAGAAACTTGGATGTCGGTTTTTGTAGAAAATGAAAATTCAGAACCTAAAATATTTTCTTTAACGAAAGTTCCAACAATTTCATCCCAAGTATAATCAGTGAAATCCATTGAAAGACCAAAATTCTTCGGCTTACAAATGATAATTCGCTTGTTTGTTAACACAATACTTTCTGGAAAAACGGTAAGCGCAGGTTTTTTTTGCACTCCAATATATCCAATTTCTTCATTTTTCATCAATAAATCATTCAACTTTGAAGTGATTTTTTCAATTGCTTTCGGATCTTGTTCTTCGTTCAAAAATTTCTTGATTTGCTCTTTCATACTGATTTTAGCTTTTTAGTTCTTATTTTTCAAGTGCAAAAGTACTACCTAATTGTCAAATTCTAAGATTTCTGTTTGTGATTTTTTAGTCAAGTTACTAAAAACCAAATCGTAGGAATGGTCAATTAAGTCCTTCAAAACGGAATCAGGAACTCCACGGTTAATTTCAATAGTGTTCCAATGTTTTTTACTTGCGTGAAACCCTGGTTTAATGTCGTCATATTGCGCTCGTAATTCTTCTGCATATTCTGGTTTGCATTTCAAGTTTACTGACGGAGTAGCTTTTTCCCATTGATTTAACGACGATAATGCAAACATTTTTCCACCGACTTTAAACACCAAAGTTTCTTCGTCAAAGGGAAAATGTTCTGTAACGCCTTTTTTGGAAAGACAATATTCGTAGAAGGTTTCTAAATTCATTTTTTAATTTCAAATAAAATAGGTTTACTTGGACTTGCATCGTTTTCAAAAGGTGCAATCTGTAAATTCAATAAATAGTTCCCGTCATTTACCGCATCATTTACAAAAATCATTTCTGTAATGGTGGAATTTATGTGAGCATCGGCATTCAAATTAACAACATCTTTCACATTCCAAAAGGCTTTGTGTGCCAATAATTTTCCTTGATCGTGTTCTTTATCGACACTTGGCAAATCAATTAGCAAATGTTGGATGCCGCTTTCACGGATGAAAATAGCAGCTTCTTCAGATAAATATGGCGGATTGGTATTGGAATATTTCTTCGATAATTTCTCGGAATTATTGGGCAACGTTCGGATGATAATGGCTTCGGGGGAAGTTCCTTTTAACGCATTTTCAATTTGAATTTTTGTAAGTACCAAGTCGTCATTTTGTAATTCTGGCTGTACAGAAATCAATTCTGCCAAAAAGAAAAACTGCTTTAAGGATTGATTAATCGAATAAAATTCTTTGGTAATATGTCCTAGACATTCGGTGTGCGTTCCGTGCCCGTGAGGATTAAAGTAGATATTATTGAAATTTGTCGAAGAACTGCCTTCGGAAACTTTTCCAATCCAATCGCCAAAAACCACGGGTTCAATCACGGGTTTTTCAATGTACCACGCAATCGGATTTTCATCGGTATTGGACAATGAAATGGAAATATCAATTGGTTTTGATAAGTCAACTTCTAAATTATTTATTTTTGCTATCATAATATATTAAACCACGAAGGGCACAAAGGTTTCACTAAGTTCACTAAGATTTGTTTTTCTTTGTGTACTTTGTGGTTAAACTACTCCAAATTTAAGTAAAACAAATCACTTGCAATTCCATCTGTCAAAAACTTTCCTTTTTTGGTAGGTTTTAATACGTTTTCTTCTATAAAAACCAAATCGTCATTCAAGAATTTCTGAACTTGCTTTATTAAATAATCAGTGTAAACAATTCCAAAATCCTTTTCTATTTTATCCAATGAAACGCCCCAAATGGTTCGTAATCCAGTCATTATATATTCATTATAGCGATCTGTAATTGTTAAAGTTTCTTCTTCATTTGGAAGTTGATTTTCTTGCAATGCCTTTATGTAAAGTGAATTATTAGGAACATTCCAACTTCTAGAAATGCCATTATAACTGTGTGCCGAAGGACCAATTCCGATGTATTTTTTGCCAAGCCAATAGGACGAATTGTTTTTAGAAAAGTAATTCTCCTTTCCAAAATTTGATAATTCGTAATGTATAAAGCCATTTGCTTCAAGTTGTTCTACCAAAATAGAAAAATGCTCTTGCGCGATATCGTCATTTGGTTTTTCAATTTTACCAGTCTGAATTAATTTGTGCAAAGCGGTTTTAGGTTCGACTGTCAAAGCATAACTCGAAATGTGCGGAATACCAAAAGACAATGCTGTTTCTATGTTTTTTTTCCATTTTTCATTGCTCATTCCAGGAATTCCATATATCAAATCAAGAGAAATGTTATCAAAATAATTTGTGGCAATTGCCAAACATTTCTTGGCTTCTTCGGAATTGTGCGCGCGATTCATCAGCTTTAAATCGTCCTCAAAAAACGATTGAATTCCAATGCTTAATCGGTTGATTTTTGTTTGTGAAAATTCTATAATTCGTTCTTCTGTTAAATCATCGGGATTAGCTTCAATAGTAATTTCAGGGTTTTCGATAACAGAATAATTCTCATAAACGGTTTCAATCAGAAATATTAAATCGGCAACTTGCAAAACAGAAGGCGTTCCTCCGCCAAAATAAATAGTTTCCACTATTTCATTCTCAAATTCACTTTTACGTAACTTTAATTCATTGGCAATAGCCAGAACCATCTCGTCTTTCTTCTTCAATGAAGTCGAAAAATGGAAGTTGCAATAATGACACGCTTGCTTGCAAAAAGGGATGTGAATGTATATTCCGCTCATAAATTAGTGTTCACTGATCACTTGTTAAAACCTTTAAATTATTTTTTTACACGGGCTTCATTATTTTTCACAAAAGCATCCCAACCCGTATAACTTTTTTCGCCAACAGTTTTTCCTGAGTTGAAAAAATGACAAACAGCCGCCGCCAATCCATCGGTACTATCAAGGTTTTTAGGCAATTCTTTAAGTCCTAAAAGTTGCTGTAACATTTTGGCAACTTGCTCTTTGGTCGCATTTCCATTTCCAGTAATGGCCATTTTTATCTTTTTGGGTTCGTATTCTGTAATGGGAATATCTCGTGAAAGTCCAGCCGCCATTGCAACTCCCTGCGCTCGTCCGAGTTTCAACATCGATTGTACGTTCTTCCCGAAAAAAGGGGCTTCAATAGCAATTTCGTCAGGATGATGCGTTTCGATTAACTCAATAGTGCGCTCAAAAATGATTTTTAGTTTTTGATAATGGTTGTCGTATTTGGACAATTGCAACTCATTTAATTGCAAAAATTCCATTTTCTTACCGATAACTTTTATCAAACCAAAACCCATAATGGTCGTTCCGGGGTCAATTCCTAATATGATTCTCTCTTTTGTCAATTTTGGATTCGTTTCAGTGTTTATTTATTACTTTAGCCCATTATTATAAATCTACACAAATTTACCCTTTTTAGGGTTGGGCAATATGATTTCAATTTCTCACAAAGCTAAACAATTACTTGTTCTTTTAATCAAACTTTTGATTGTTGGAGGTGCATTTTATTTTATTTATAACCAATTAGCCCATAATGACAAATTAAACTGGGTGCTTTTTGTAGAAAAATTCAACAAAAACAAATCTTTTTTAGGTATTGCATTTATACTTTTATTAAGCGTTTTGAATCGGTTTTTCGAGATTTTGAAATGGCAGAATTTGGTTTCTTATATTAATAAAATAACATTATTTGATGCTACTAAACAGGTTTTAGGAGCTTTAACCGCTGGATTGTTTACACCAAATGGAATTGGAGAATATGCAGGAAAAGCCCTTTTCTTCGAAAAATATCAAGCAAAAAATATTGTGTTTTTAAATTTGATTTGCAATGGAATTCAATTGATTTTAAGTGTTGTTTTTGGAATTTTTGGTCTTTTGTATTTAGGCTATGGCAAATGGGTATTACTTCTTTTATCAATCATTTTAGGTTTTTTAGTTTTAGGTTTTGGATTAAAAAAAATCAAAATTAAAGGGTATTCAATATCAGATTTAATTCTCAAAATCAATGAAATTCCCAAAAGCATTCATCGGAAAAATAATTATTTGGCAGTTTGTCGCTACTTGATTTTTTCACATCAATACTATTTTCTATTTTTGGCTTTTGATGTGCAATTGCCCTATTTCACTTTAATGGCATCCATTGCAACAGTATATTTTTTAGCCTCGTCATTGCCCACTTTTCAGTTTTTAGACTTTGCTGTAAAGGGAAGCGTTGCCGTTTATTTCTTCGGATTATTGGGTGTCAATGAATGGATTGTCATTTTTATAAGTACTTTGATGTGGTTTCTGAATGTGGTTTTGCCAGTGCTAATTGGAAGTTATTATGTATTAAATTTTAAATCTAAATGGAAGCAATAACAATTTTAATTTACATAAATGTTCTCGTTTATGGCTTTTTCATACTGCAATTAATTTTTGGTTTTTCAAAAATTAAACCTTTTAAATCGGATGTTATAAATCCAAAAACTTCTTTTTCAATAGTAATTCCTTTTCGAAATGAAGAACAAAATTTACCCGATCTTTTAGACAGTATTTCCAAGTTACTTTATCCAAAATCTTTATTTGAAATCATTTTCATAAATGACGCATCCAATGATAATTCTGAAAATGTGCTTACTAAATGGAGGCTAGAAAATGGGCTTTTTCAAACTACCGTAATCGATAGCATTCGTTTGACTAAATCGCCCAAAAAAGATGCTATTTCAAGAGCAATTCCAATTGTAATTAATGATTGGATTATTACCACGGATGCCGATTGTATGGTAAATGAAAATTGGTTGCTCACCTTAGATAATTATATCCAAAACAATAAAGTTTCGATGCTTATTGGGGCAGTTTCCTATACTTGTAAATTTTCGTTTTTACACCAATTTCAACAAATGGATTTGACAAGTTTGCAAGGCGCAACAATAGGAAGTTTCGGAATTAACAAACCATTTATGTGTAATGGCGCCAATTTTGCTTATACCAAAAAATTATTTTTAGATTTAAATGGCTTCAAAGGAAACGAAAATATTGCCAGTGGCGATGATGTTTTTTTACTGCAAAAAGCTATAAAATCAAATTCTAATGATGTTCATTATTTAAAATCATCTTCAAATATTGTTTTTACAAAACCATTAAATAATTGGATTCAACTTTTCTTACAACGCGTTAGATGGGCTTCTAAAACTACTTCCTACGAAAGCGATTACGGTGAAATTTTGGCGATGGCAGTATTTTTTGGTAATTTAAGTCTTGTTGCAATGTTCTTTTTTTCTGTTTTAGAATTGGCAAATTGGACACATTTTTCTGTACTTTTTTGTATTAAATTCACAATTGATTTTATACTTTTATTTAAAACCAATTATTTTTTAAATAAAGGAAAATTCCTATTTCCGATAATTAGTAGTTTTATATATCCTTTTTTTAGTACTACTGTTGCGTTATATAGTTTGATGGGAACTTATAAATGGAAAGGGCGAACCTTCAAAAAATAACTATTCTATTTTTAAAATAACAGGTAAAACAAATTGGGTTTTCACGGGCATTCCACGTTTAATTGCGGGATGTACTTTTGGAAAGTCTATCAATCGTGCGTGAAGAATACTGTCTATTTTAATGGTGTCGTAAGCAATGCTATCTTTTGGAAATTGTGGTTCAAACTTCATCGTTGCATTTGCAAAAATGGTTACTTTCACTTCAATTGTGTCTAATTCTGGATATAAAATAGATAACGTATCCACGCTTAATTTATCCTGAATTGTTTGGGTTAAAAAAGCAAAGAAACACTGTTTTCGCATCGTTTCATCTTTGATTTTTTCACATTCTGTAAATGACGGAAATTCATCCACTTCATTCCAGTTGATGGCTTTCATTTCTTTGTCTAATAATTCTTTTTTCGATGGCACTTCATTGCCAAAATATTGACAAGAAGCAATCGTAAAAAGTATAAGTAAAGCAATTGCCTTTTTCATATTTGAGGAAATAATAATAAATCAAAATTAAGAAATTAATTTAACAAACCGCTAAAAATGAATTTTTTGAATATTAAATGGAGATAATTTTAAAAAGTCAACATCAAAAATTCATTGATTTTCTATTTATCTAAATATTCTTACTTTTGTAAAATGATAAAATGGATAATAAATATTTTTTCAATAGCAAAAAAGGAAGAAAACACGGAGGTTATGAAAAAATTTTTAATTGTAGGACTTGGAAATATTGGTGCTGAATATGCCAATACACGACATAATATAGGTTTTAAAGTGTTGGATTATTTGGCAAAAAAAGAAAGTCTTTCTTTTGAAATGGTTAAATTCGGTTCTTTGGCAGAATATAAATTCAAAGGGAAAACAATGTTGCTTTTGAAGCCAAATACCTATATGAATCTTAGTGGAAAAGCGGTAAAATTTTGGATGGATAAGGAGAAAATCTCTTTGGAAAACATATTAATAATCACCGACGATTTAAATTTGTCTTTTGGCACTATTAGAATCAGACCAAAAGGCAGTGATGGCGGTCATAATGGATTAAAAAACACAACACTTGTTCTTAACACACAAGAGTATGCAAGGTTTCGATTTGGAATTAGTGACGAATTCAAAAAAGGAAAACAAGTAGATTATGTGCTTGGAGAATGGGATGAAGCTGAAAAGACAAAACTTCCAGAACGATTAGAATTAGCCTCTGAAATCATTAAATCTTTTGGCTCTGCAGGTTTAGAAAACACAATGACTTCATTTAATGGAAAATAAAAAAGGGGAAAACTAATTAAAGTTTCCCCCTTTTTTTAACTTGAAATATTATTATTCGATAATAATTCTCTTAACTACTTTTTTGTCTCCATCTTGAACAGTTACAAGATAAATCCCAGCTTGAACTTGGTCAAGTTGTACGTTTTGAGAGAACAATCCTGTATTGCTATATTTGTTATTCAAAATTGTTCTTCCTCTCATATCGTGAACTAAAATAGACACTTCTTTATTAGAGGTTGAATTAAATTGAACGTTAAAGTTTCCTTTATTTGGATTTGGATACAATGCAAAGTTAGCTAATGTATTGTCAGCAATTCCCATTGTTGCGGGTTGTAATTTACATAGATTTAAACTCCAGTTATTAATTGCCCCACCATCTTCATTGTAAGGGTCTAAAACTTTTAATTGCCAAGTTCCATTCATGGCTTGACCGTTAAAACCTGTTAAAGATTGAAAAGGAATGACTGTTCCTGAAATTGCTGGATTTGTGGCACATACTAAAGAATTTCCTGAATCGTCAAATGTCGCTGTAATATTAGCTCTAGCTGAGTTAGTACAAGGACTTGCAACTAATTGAATTTCAGTTCCCGTTGGGCTGATTAATGAAATAGTCATGTCTTTTACCCATGTATGACTTATATTAACAGTGACATTAACATCTGAAATTACATTGGTAGAAGGAACATTTAATGTTGATATAAATGGTGTTGTATTCGCTATTAAAGGGATTGCAATAGGAACATTAGTGGAAACAAATGTATCACAAAGAATTTGACCCGTTGTAAATTTATTACCACCACTATAGGTTCCTATACAAGAAGGATTCTTTGGAATTACTCTCCAAAAATAGTTGCTTGAATCCGATAACCCTGTAACTGTATAACTATTTGAAGTAACTGTTGCCGTTCTAATAATATTTGTAAATGCAATATCAGTCGCTACTTGAACATCATAAGTCGTTGCTGCAGCATTTGCAGTCCAAGTTAATGTTGATGATAAAGGGTTTATTGTAGTGGCTAAATTAACTGGACTAATTAGCGTTTGAGTACCAAAATTAGGACTAAATAATTCTAAATAAAATGGTGCAGTTTTAGAAGTTGCACCCGAGGTTGCGGTTACAGTGATTAGATTTACACCTAATGTAGCTGCTCCAGTCGAAGTAACAGTCATTGTTACATTTCCACTTGCAGTCATTGTAGCTGGCGAAAATGAGGCAGAAACTCCTGATGGCAATGCCCCAGCACTAAAAGTTGTAGTTCCTGTAAATCCTGCATAAGTAGAATAAGGAAAGGTATAAGTTGCACCATTTCCTTGACATGCTTGTTTAGTTTGTTGTTCTGCTAAACCATTGAAGCCAATAACAAAACCGCTTGGAGCAGCCGTTATAGCAAAGTTATTATTAGATATGTCGTAAAAAATATGATTGTATCCTTTAATTAAAATTCTATTTGTAGTACCCACAATATTAGGCACAGTAATAACTTCCGAACCATCATTAGGCACTTTACTAGCTAATAATATTGGATAAGTAAAAGTACCAGCAGTAGTATTAACATCTGTAGAAAGGTAAATATCAACAAAAGCAGCATTAATACCATTAGCAGTTGAACCCGCAAAATTCCATGTTACTGTTTGATTGCTCCCGCCGAGCCATGTTACTGGTGTTATATTTGGAGAGGTTACTGAAAAAGGACCAACTCCTGAAGCTGCACTAACATTAACAATCATTCCGTCAGTATCTGTTAATCCTCCGCCTGCAACATTGTCTCTAGCTGTGAAAGCAAAAGTTAGTGACCTAGATACCGAGCTGAGAGCTTCGACTTTAAATGTTGAGTTAGAAGCATTTGTAGTTGCTGAATTGGCAACAACACTTTTCATTGTTGGAAAATATCTTACTGGAGATGAAACTGGGGTAAATGACCTCCAATTTGGACCAAGTACTTTAAGTGCAGCAGCAGCACTTGCGGCAGCAGTTGCTGCTTGCGCTGAATCTTTATTATTAATTTGTTCCCAACAATAGGTAAGTGCGTTTCCGTTTGGGTCAGTTCCAGTTCCTGTCAACATAAATGGAGTGCTTTTAGGAATTGTATAATCAGCTCCTGCATTTACAACAGGTGCTAAATTAGAAATTGGAGTTCTTGTAGGACATGTTTTATCAATCATATTTTCTTCAACTTGAAAAATAGTAGCATAATGAAAATAAGCGTCTGAATTAGCTTGAACATCGGCATTTCCTGTAATTCCTGCATATCCCATGATTGTAGAACCTGAGCCTACTTCCATATTCACGCCATTTGCTTCAGCGCTATGAGAAAAAGTATGATTACCTCCAAATTGATGCCCCATTTCGTGAGCCACAAAATCAATATCAAAAGTGTCTCCCATTGCAGATCCTGAACCAGGAGAAGTTATTGCACTGCCTTTTTGTCCGTCAACACAAACACAACCGATACAACCCGCGCTACCTCCACCTCCAGAAGCACCAAATAAGTGGCCAACATCGTAATTTGCTTCACCAATTTTAAGTGTTAAATCAGCTTGCAATTGTGCATTCCAGTTATTCATACCTGAAGCGGGAGAAAAAGGATCTGTAGCAGCATTTGTGTAACGAATGTCGTTATTAGGAATCATTTCTAGATGAATAGTAAAATCTCTTTCAAAAACACCGTTTACACGACTCATTGTTGCATTCATTTGATTCAATGCACCAGCAGAACCACCAAAAGCAGCTCCGTATTCTCCAGTACAAGCAAGAGCTAATCTAAAGGTTAACAATTCTGAGGCACTTGAACGTTTTGTATTGGAAATTCCTTTACTTACAGATTCTGAAATTCCGTTATCTATAGTATGACAAGTAAAAGTTCCTGTTCCTTTGTTTCTAGAAGAGTTATAGATTGCATATACTTTTCCATCAGCAGAGTAAGGCTCCATAAATTCGTTTTTATTGTCTGTTCTAAAAACCATTGTTTGAATTCCTTGCGGAGAAATACTCATTCTAAGTGTAGCATATTTATCTTGCAAACTGCTTCCAGCATAAGCACGAATATCTGGGTTTTGTGCTTGAAAATCAGGCGTAAAATTTGATGCTTCAAAAACCTCAAATTGTTCTAATACACCTTGTTTGTTCGGTAGAGAAATTACAACACCGTTTCTTGATACAAAACGATCTTGAGCGTTTGATAAAATTTGTTTCATTGAATTGAAATTCAAATCATACAAATCAAAATCTGTTGGAAAATCTGGTCTTTCAATGTTTTTTGAAGTAGCCAAAATAGTTCCTTTGTGTTTACTCCATAATTTATCTGTTTGTGCTTGTAAATTACAAAACATAAAAAGAGATGCAAATGCAACTAGTAATTGTTTTTTCATTATTTGATAGTTTAGTTTTGGGTTTAAAAATCAAAAATATAACTTTTATATGAATAATTAAACAATTCGGCTGATTTAACACAATATTTTAACAAATTATTAATTCACTTCATTAAAAAAAAGTTATACCATCAATAATTTTTTGTTATATTATATGGAGTATTATGATAAAAATCTTTTTAAAATTTCTTTAAAAAGATTTAAATTGTAAAAATCAATTGAAGCAGAAAAATTAATTCTCTTTTCTAAGTATAAAAAGTATCGAAATTTTCTCTTCAGTTATTGAAATTGGATATTTCCCTTTTTTAACTTTTGTATAATTAATGTCTAAATTTAACTCCTCCAATGTTAATTCGTGAAAATAATAATCTTCTTTATTTAAATAATATGCCAACTCATTCTCTTGAAATTCGCAGAATGCTTTTCCTGCAATTTGGATTTCCATTTCGGATGAAATAGAATCTCGTTTGATAACCAAGTTTAATATTCTTCGATTCTCTATTTTTTCTCCATTTAAAGTATTTTTCAAAATGGAGAAACTTCCAATATTGGAAAATGGAGAGGCTGTGTAAATTTTTTCAAATAAAGTGCCATTTTTATTTGATGGAAAGTAGATGAGAATATTATTTCTATCAGGATATATGATATTTTTCATAATTTTTTTTCATAATACGTCTGTAAATGTAGTTCAATAAAAACACATTACGTTTAAACAAAGCACAATTTAACAACACAATGTTAACTTTTTGTTGTTATATGAAATTGGACTCTTCATTTATTGCAAATAAATAGCACAACCAAACTGATTTTATGTATTTTTATCAAAAATTAAATCTTTTGAGAACTCAAGAAATAGACACAATTCCAGAAATGGTAGCGCAATATGAAATGTTATTGCATTTATACTCGAATTTTACGGTAGAAAAATACGAGGCGTATCTCAATGAAATGGTGCCTTTCAATTACAAACAATTGGTGGTTTTTGAAGATGATAAATGTGTGGCATTAACAGGGTTTTGGTCTGGAACCAAACTTTGGTCGGGAAAATACATAGAAATTGATAATTTTATTGTTCATCCAGAACATCGCTCCAAAGGATATGGAAAAGTAATGACAGATTACATAGATGCTAAAGCCAAAGAAACCAATTGCACCATGATTGTTCTTGACGCTTTTACGGGGAATTTCAATGCCCATCGGTTTTATTATAACCAAGGATTTGCTCCAAAAGGATTTCATTTTTTGAAAATTTTAAATGAAGCTGTACTTTCCTAAATCGAAAAATATGAAAAAATATATAATACAACTTTTGCTATTGACGCTATTTAATTTAATCACTTTTTGCGCTTCAAAAGAAAATCTAAAAGCAAATTTCCCACAAGAAATTACGTCAATGTCATTTGAAAAATGGACAGGAGGAAGAAGAGAAACAGGAAGTGGAACAAAAGTTAGTATCGAATTTAAAAAACAATTGCCAAAAAATATTCACCTACAGAAAATCTATTTTCAAAATCAAGAAACAGAAATTGTCCAAGAAAACGAAACTAAATTTAGCGCAAGTTTTCATTCCAATGCCTTATATCGAGAACAACATTCTTCAGATGCAGCGTCTAAAAATTTCAATTTGAAAGACAATGAAGCCGTAATTGAATATCAAAATCAAAGTAAAACATATTTTTATAAATGTAGCAATATCAAAGAAATTCCAATGATTATGTATGAATAGGCAAAAACTACCAAAAATTACTTATTTTTGTTACTTTAAAATCCTAAAAAACAACCTTGAGCATTTATAAAAGTCTTTTCAAACAAACTGCCATTTATGGACTCGCAACGGTTTTGCCGCGAATGTTCAGCTTTTTGTTAGTGCCACTTTACACCGATTTGCTTCCAAAAGCAGCCTACGGAAAAGTCACCATTATTTTTGCTTGGATGATTTTTTTCAACGTGATTTTGGCGTACGGAATGGAAACCACTTTTTTCAGGTTTTACAACAATGAAACCAACAAAAAAGCAGTGATTGAAACCACGACAGTTTCCATATTTTGGTCAACACTATTATTTCTTTTTCCCGCTTTATTACTAAAAAATTACCTCGCCGAATTATCAGGAATCGATGTGCAATTTATCATTTATACCATTTGGATTTTAGTCTTAGACGCACTAGTAATCGTGCCTTTTTCAAAACTTCGAGCCTATCAAAAACCAATGATTTATGCCGTAATAAAAATTGGAAATGTAGTGGTTAACCTTTCTTTAAACGTTTTCTTTTTAATTTTTTTACCAAAAATCGCTCAAGCAAATCCAGACAGTTTTCTGGGGTCGTTATACACCGAAAATTTTGAAGTTGGCTACATATTTGTTTCCAATATCATCGCAAGTTTACTAACCTTTATAGCACTTTCGCCGAATTATTTTCACGTAAATTGGAATTTCGATTTCAATCTTTGGAAACGAATGATGCGCTACGGATTGCCAATTATGATAGCCGGAATCGCCTTTGCCATCAATGAACAATTCGATAAAATCTTATTAGGAAAATTACTTCCCGCCAATATCGCCGAAGCAGAAGTTGGTGTATATTCCGCTTGTTACAAACTCGGATTATTCATGGTTTTGTACCGAACCGCTTATACTTTAGGAATCGAACCTTTCTTTTTCAGTCACGCCAAAAACGAAAATGCGCCTCAAACGTATGCCACAATAACCAAATATTTCGTCATTTTTGGGTCATTTATTTTGTTGTCTGTAATCGTTTTTGCCGATATTTTCAAATATTTTATGATACGTGATTCGTCCTATTGGGAAGCTATGAAAGTCGTTCCGTTAATTATTTTGGCGAACTTTTTCCTCGGAATTTACACCAATTTATCGGTCTGGTACAAACTCATCGACAAAACTTATATCGGCGCCTATATTTCCATTATCGGAGCAATAGTAACGCTGGTTTTGAACTTTTTATTAATCCCAACAATGAGCTATTACGGCTCTGCAATCGCAACAATTGCTGCTTACGGAACGATGATGGGAATTTCCTATTTTCTCGGAAATAAATATTATCCAATTCCCTACGACATCAAAAAAATCATAGGATATTTAGGATTATCCATTCTATTTTCCATAATTTCATTCTATTATTTCCGCGAAAATTACTTCGTCGGAATCCCGTTATTACTAGCATTTATGTATTTTATATATTATAACGAAAAAGAAACTTTGAACAAAATTTTAAAACGAAAATAATTGCGGATCAACACACGTACGGACAGCTCGCGAGCTGTCCCTACCAAAAATAAAAATATGAAAATAAACATCATCAACAAATCACAACACGATTTGCCAAATTACGAAACCATTGCCTCGGCAGGAATGGATTTGCGTGCCAATTTATCCGAATCCATAACCTTAAATCCATTGGAAAGAACCATCGTAAAAACAGGACTTTTCATAGAATTACCAATTGGTTTTGAAGCACAAGTTCGCCCAAGAAGCGGATTGGCCGCCAAAAAAGGAATAACAGTTCTCAATTCGCCAGGAACAGTTGACGCCGATTATCGAGGTGAAATTGGAGTAATTTTAGTAAATTTATCCAACGAAGTTTTCATTATCGAAAATGGAGAAAGAATCGCACAACTCATCATCGCAAAACACGAACGCGCAGAATGGATTGAAGTCCAAGAATTGTCGGAAACATCAAGAGGTGAAGGCGGTTTCGGAAGCACGGGAGTAAAGTAAAACATTCTATAATTTAAAAATTCAAAGATTGAAAGATTCTCGATAATTATTAAATCTTTGAATTATTTAATCTCTTAATAAAAAAAAATATGAAAATAATCGTACCAATGGCTGGAAGAGGTTCCAGATTAAGACCACACACATTAACAGTTCCAAAACCGCTAATTCCAATTGCAGGAAAACCAATTGTGCACCGATTAGTAGAAGATATTGCAGGTGTTTTAAATCAAAAAATCGAAGAAGTTGCTTTTATCATTCACGAAAGTTTTGGAAAAAAAGTAGAAGAAGAACTAATTGCAATTGCCCAAAAACTTGGAGCAAAAGGCACCATTTATTATCAAAATGAAGCTTTAGGAACAGGTCACGCCATAATGTGCGCAAAAGATTCTTTGAGTGGCCCTGCAGTTATAGCTTATGCGGATACTTTAATTCGTGCCGACTTTGAATTAGATGCATCTGCCGATAGTGTTATTTGGGTAAAACAAGTCGATCAACCTCAAGAATTTGGAGTAATTAGCCTTAATGAAGCCAACGAAATAATAGAATTAGTAGAAAAACCAAAAGAATTTGTTTCCGATTTAGCAGTAATTGGAATATACTATTTCAAAGATGTTGCCGTTTTAAAAACAGAACTTCAAGCCGTTTTAGACAACAATATTATTCACGGTGGCGAATATCAAATCAACGATGGAATTAAACAAATGATGGCAAAAGGTATGAAATTTGTACCTGGAAAAGTTGATGAATGGATGGATTGTGGAAACAAAAATGTAACTGTTGAAACCAACTCAAGAATGTTGGGTTTTTTGCATAACGATGGAGAACATTTAGTTTCGGCTTCTGTAAATTCAGAAAACAGCACCATTATTCAACCGTGTTATATAGGTGAAAACGTAACCTTGAAAAACGCAACAGTTGGTCCAAATGTTTCTTTAGGAAACGGATGTTTGTTAGAAAACGCAACGTTAAAAAATAGTTTGGTACAGAACCATTCTACAATAAAAAATGCTACCTTAGACAATGCAATGATAGGAAGTCACGCCAGTTTTGACGGAAATTTCACAAGCATTAGCATTGGAGATTACTCTGTATTAGAATAAATATAATGATGAAAAAGTCAGTTTTTATAGCCTTTATTTCGCTTTTGCTTTGCAATCCAACTTCTCTATTGGCTCAAACTGAACCAGAAGATGTTGCGTTGGTAAAAGACGATTTTCAAGATTCTTTTTACGAATCTTTAAAACAAAAAGGAATAGAAAATTATGACAAAGCCATTATTGAATTAGAAAAATGTCTGAAAATTCAACCTGAAAATGCCACTATTTATTTTGAATTAGGAAAAAATTATTTAGCACAAAAAGAATATAAAAAAGCATACGATTCTTTTGAAAGTGCTACAAAAATAGATGCTAAAAACAGATGGTTTTGGGTTGGAATGTACGACGTTTGTTATGAAACCAAAGATTTTGAAAAGGCAATTCCACTTGTTATAAAATTGGTAGAATTCAAAAAAGAATACAAAGAAGAATTGGTTTCATTGTATATGAATACACAACAATTTGATAAAGCTTTGGATTTGATAAATGAGTTGAACGATGCCGTTGGAAAATTAGAATTACGAGAAAATTATAAAGCTCAAATTCTTCAAGATCCAAAATACCAGAGTTCGGAGCGTTTTAATTTATTGGAACAAATCAAGAAAAATCCAAAGGAAGAATCGAATTATGTTTCCTTGATTTTTTTATACAATGAAAACAACCAAGAAGAAAAAGCGCAAGAAATCGCTAAGAAATTAGAAATTGCAATTCCAAATTCGGATTGGGCACAAGTGAGTTTGTTTAAATTATATTTAAATAATAATGAAGGAGAAAATGTGGTAAAAGCTATGAATTTTGTATTGGCAAGTCCAAAAATTGATAGCAAAATCAAACATAGAATGTTGAATGAATTCATACTATTTATAAGCGACAAACCACAATTTGATGGAGATTTAGAAAAAGCAGTTTCTTACTTTGATAACGATAAAGATGTTCACGTTGCAAAAGAATTAGGAAAATTCTATCACAACAAAAAAAACTGGGACAAAGCCATCCGATTCTATGAAATGCAAACCAATAAAAACCCAGATGATATAGAAACGGCATTACTTTTGTTAGAATGTTATACTGAAAAAGGTCAATTTGACGTTATAGAAAAGAAAACGGATGCCTTGTTGCAAATTTATCCAACACAACCTCAGTTTTATTATTACTCAGGATTGGCATTAAATCAAAAAGGAGCGTTCAAAAAAGCAAAAGAAATGCTTGAAACGGGATTGGATTTTATAATTGATAATACAGAATTGGAAATAAATTTCGACATACAATTAGGAGAAGCTTACAACGGATTAGGCGATTTGAAGAAGAAAGAATTTTATTTCTCTAAAGCTGAAAATGCTTTAAAACAAAAAAAATAATGAAAAAATATATTGGCTTAGCCACGATTTTCGTTTTGTTTTCTTGCACCGCCAAAAAGACTTTGGTTGCAGAAATCGTTGCAAATAAGGAGCTAACATCTGAAAAAATAATAGAAAAACATTACAATGATAAAATGAGTTTTTCTACTTTATATATCAAATCGAGTGCGAGTTATAAAGACGATAATAAATCGCAAAATGTAACGGCAGAAATTAAAGTTAAGAAAGACGAAAAAATATTAATTAGCATCCGTTTTATTGGAATTACAATGGCAAAAGCCTTAATCACGCCTGACAAAGTTCAGTATTATGAGAAAATAAATGGTAGTTATTTTGAAGGTAATTATGCCGCTTTAAGCCAATGGTTAGGCACCGATTTAGATTTTCAGAAAGTACAAAATATGTTAATCGGAGAATCATTTGATGATTTGAAAATTGGAAAATACGATGCCATTTTAGAAGATAAATTATATAAATTATCAGCCAATTCAAACACGGGAATTAACAAGACATTCTACTTGGGAAGTGATACTTTTTTGATTAAAAAACAGGAAATTTCACAAACCGCACAAGGTCGAATGTTGCAAGTGAGTTATTCCGAACGCAAAGAAGCATCAGAAGCATTCTTGCCTTTACGAATCGCTATTGAAGCCATTCAAAACTCAGGAAAAACAAATATTAATATCAATTATAATTCTGTTTCATTTAATGAAGATCTTTCTTTTCCATATTCTGTTCCAGAATCGTATGAACGAGTTTTTATTAATTAGATTTGCATAAATACAGCTCCAATATGTCAAAATTTATTTTTAGTTTATTAATTATCTGTATGACTTCTTCCATTTGGGGTCAGGAAGATCAGCAGCAAAAATTGGAAGAACGTAAGGCTCAAATCCAAAGAGAAATTCGTGAAAACGAAGAATTGTTGCAAGCAACCAAGAAAAAAGAAAAATCGGTTACCAACATAATTATAATTCAGGCGAGTAAAATAAAACTAAAAGAAAGATTAATTAATACTACCGAAAAGCAAACCAAATTGCTTAGTAATGATATGTATATTAATCAGTTGCAAATTAATAGACTCAAAAGAGAATTGGAAATTCTTAAAGATGATTATGCTGCAATGATTGTGAAATCTTATAAGAGTCGTTCGGAGCAAAGTCGAGCGATGTTTTTATTATCGTCAGAAAATTTCTTGCAAGCGTATAAAAGAGCGCAATATATGAAGCAATATGCAAGCTATAGAAAAACGCAAGGAGTTGAAATAAAAGGTAAATCAGAGGAACTTACGATTTTTAATGGAAAATTAGTTGTTCAAAAAACAGCCAAACAAAAATTGATCGAAGAAAACGAAAAAGAACGTTTGGCACTTCAAAAAGAGAAGCAAGAGCAAGAAATTTTAGTAAATTCTATTAAAAAAGACAAGAAAAAAATTATTGCTGAAATCAAGAAAAAGCAACAAGAAACAAGAGCAATCGATCAAAAAATAGAGCGTTTAATTCGGGAAGCAATTGCTGAAGCCAATAGAAAAGCAGCTGAAGCGAATAGAAAAGTTGCTGCCGCAAATACAAAATCAAATCCCAAAGTTGCTGCCGCTGCTACTACAAAAGCTGTTGCCGCTGAATCGTCTTCTAAAATTGTTTTGACTGCCGAAGGAAAAATAATTGCTGATAATTTTAAAGCAAATAAGGGAAGATTACCTTGGCCTGTTGAAAAAGGTTTTGTGTCTTTAGGATATGGCGACCAGCCGCACCCCGTTCATAAAATGTTGATTGTTCACAATAGTGGAGTAGAAATCACGACCGATCAAGGCGCTACAGCCAGAGCCGTTTTTGGCGGAGAAGTTACAAGCATTATGGTTTTTTCGCCTGTAAATAAAGCCGTAATGATTCAGCACGGAGATTTTTTCACGGTGTATCAAAATTTGAGTTCCGTTTCTGTGAGCAAAGGAGATAAAGTTTCTATAAAACAATCCATTGGAAGAGTTAGAACCAATGGCGACACTGGAAAAACAATTATAAAATTCACAATTTCTCAGAATACAACCTATTCTAATCCAAATGGATGGTTGTATAATATGTAAATCTTTAGTTAAATAGAGTATTATTTTTTTATTTAATGTTGTATGACTGATTTTCTGACAATAATATATTTTTGATTTTAATATATTTTTGGACAGATTTATGTAAAATAAATCTATTTTTAACAGTAGTTTGGTACTGTTGAAATTGCAGTATATTCTAAATGTAAATCAATCTTTAAATGTAAACCATACATTACCACAACATTTTTTACATTATAATATTATCAATCATTTAAATTGCAGTATTAAAAAGCAATAAAACCATCTATTATTTAAGGTAATTTGTTTTAATTACTTCAACCCCAAATCCCTTTTTGAAATTAACAATAATGTATAGTTTTTATATAATTGCAATAAATAAACCACATAGTTTAGTTACTTATATTTGGGTTTTAAATATTTATTACCATTATGAAAAAAATTGCAACTTCCCTATTTTTGATTTTATCTGTTATTTCTTATTCTGGAAACATTCTTAATAAAAATTCAAAACTACCCCCAGCATTAGTTTTAAATTATTCTTCTACAAATCCCACATGTCCAGGATTAAATAATGGAGCTGTTTATGCAACTGTGACCGGAGGAAACTTGCCTCTTTCAAATTTTACTTTGACTAATGGCTCGAATGTCGTTTCGAATGCAACAGGAATATTCTTGAATTTAGCTCCAGGAAACTATACGCTTTCTATTTCTGATGTTTTTTCATTGACTGCTACACAAAATATAATAATTACTGCTCCAAATGATTTGACGGTTAGTTTACCAGCAACAATTTGTTCAGGAACTTCTACAAATTTATCAGTAAGCGGTAGCACTACAAGTTATTTGTGGACGGCAAGTCCAACTGATGCTTCATTAACTGGAGCTAATAACACAAGTGCTTCTCCAACTGTTAGCCCAACAACAACAACAACTTATACGGTTACTTCAACAAGTAATTCGCCCTCTTCAAATATGGTTTTCAACGGTGATTTTTCGCTTGGGAATATTGGATTTACAACAGATTATACCTATCTTGTAAATGCTGGTGGAGGAGGAGCGCAAGGTATTTATGGTGTTTCTATAACTCCAAATTCGTGGTTTCGATTTTTTCCACTCTGCACTAATGTTAATGATGAACATGCTAATGGAATTGGAAATATGATAATTTTTGACGGTTCTATATCAAACTCAGGAAATGATAAAGCTTGGGGTCAAACAATAGCTGTTCAACCAAATAAAACATATACTTTTTCATATTGGGTTCGATCTGTCGTGGAACCAAATCCAGCCAATATCGAAGTAAAAATTAATGGAGTTGTAATTGGAACTGATTTAGCACCATCCTCACTTTGCGACTGGTCTTTGAGAACTTATACTTGGAATTCAGGAACTGCAACCTCCGCCGATATTGCATTGTATGATAAGGTAACATTAGGTGATGGAAATGATTTCGCAATTGACGATATTTCATTTACAACTAATGTAATTTGTAATTTATCAAAAACAGTTTTGATAACTGTAACTCCAAGTACTATTCCTATATTTAATACTGTAAATCCGATTTGTGCTGGAGCAACTTTAGCTGCTTTGCCAACTTCTTCTTCAAATTCAACCCCAATTACAGGAATTTGGTCTCCAGCTTTAAATAATTTAGCAACAACAAATTATACATTTGTACCAGCAGCAGGACAATGCGCTTCAAATGCTTCGCTAACGATTACCGTAAATCCAATTGTTACTCCAACATTTACAGCAGTAAATCCAATATGTTCAGGAGCAACTTTAGCTGCTTTGCAAACGCCTTCTAATAACTTAATTACTGGAACTTGGTCGCCAGCACCAAATAATTTAGCAACAACAAACTATACATTTGTGCCAACAGCAGGACAATGTGCTTCAAATGGTTCGATGAGTATTACGGTTAATCCAAATGTTACACCATCATTTACACAAGTACCCGCTATTTGTTCGGGAGCAACATTATTACCATTATCTACAACTTCAATAAATTTAATTAATGGAAGTTGGTCTCCAGCTATAGATAATACAGCAACTACTAATTATTCTTTCACACCAGATTTAGGGCAATGTTCTTCCAATGCATCGATGACAATAACGGTAACGCCTTTCCCACAATTTTCAATAACTGAAGGTTGCGATGGTTCGGATTTTGTTTTAAGTGCTACTGGAATTGGAACTACAAATGCCAGTTATAAATGGTATGATAATCTTCGTCAAAATATTGGAACTGCCTCATCTATAGTAATTACCAATTCAGGAAATTATAGTTTAGAATTATCAAATAATGGCTGTAGCGAGGAAAAACCAATTACTGTAACTAACATCCTTTGTGCTGTTCCGAAGGGAATTTCACCGAATGGTGATGGTGATAATGATTTTTTAGATTTAACTAATTTAAATGTTCAAAATCTTCAAATTTTCAACAGACATGGAATTGAAGTATTTTCAAAAACTAATTATACCAACGAATGGGCTGGAAAATCCAATGCAGGAACAGAACTTCCTGATGGAACCTATTATTATGTGGTTTACTTTCCAAGTGGCAAAACCAATACTGGGTGGATTTATATCAATAAATAATTATAAGCATACAATAAACGAAAATGAAAAAAATACTTTTACCTGCGCTTTTAATGTTACTAACATTTTTAGACGCCACCGCACAACAAGACCCACATTATACGCAATACATGTATAATATGAACGTAATTAATCCAGCTTATGCGGGATCAAAAGAGAATTTATCTTTCGGATTATTATACAGAAAACAATGGATTGAAATAGAAGATGCTCCAACAACTTTTTCATTATCAGG
>OZ248358.1:0-106431 GCA_965234425.1 Flavobacterium neuenschwanderi (SeqCode)
AAATCTGGAAATGCTTTTGGTACTTCAACTGCAAAAGCATTGGCTTTGGTTAAACTTGCTACTTGCCCAACGACAACTGGTAAATTTGAAATAGTTTCATCAGATGAATTTAAAGTGGTTGCTTACCCAAATCCTTATGCTTCAACTTTCCAATTGAATTTCACAACTACAAGTGAAAGTCAAGTTGAAATGAGAGTGTATGATATGATTGGAAAACTTATAGAAGTTCGACAATTCAGCACAACTGAAATGAACAATCAAGAAGTTGGAAATAATTATCCATCGGGTATTTACAATATTATTGTAACGCAAGGAGAAAATGTGAAAACGCTTCGTGTGATTAAGAGATAATAAAGATTGTTATAATTCAAAAACGCCTTTTCAGAAATGAAAAGGCGTTTTTCATTTCAAATCAGTACAACAAAATTATATCTTGCTGTATAAAAGTACTATTATACCTTTTAATACAATTAAATTGGTAAAATTCTAAAATCCAATCAAATTAATTTTCGGATTACTTAATTCACAATTTAGTCAAATTGAAACTAATTAAAGGTTTTTATCAAATTTATATAAGTGTTTATTATAATTTGGCTTTTTTAAGTACATTTACAAATAATTTTAACTTTTTGAAATGAAATTTAATTTTCTTATAAAGTACAATATCAAAAATGGTTTGCCTATTTTATTTTTTTTATTGTTTAGTAAACTAAGTATTTATAGTCAAGTTTTTACCCAGAGTAATCTTCCAATTGTGATAATAAACACTGATAATTCGCAAGGCATTTTAGATGAACCTCGAGTATTGGGAACTATGAAAATAATATATAATGGTCCGGGTGTTCAAAATTATGTATCAAACCAAACTAATCCACTATCATTAAATTATAATGGTAGAATTGATATTGAAATACGGGGATCTAGTTCACAAGCTTTGGACAAAAAAGGCTACGGTTTAACAACAAGAATGGCGGATAATGTTACAAATAACAATGTGTCACTACTTGGAATGCCATCTGAAAATGATTGGATTTTAAATGGCTTAGCTTTCGACCCTTCTTTAATTAGAGATTATATTTCGTATGAAATTTCGAGAAATATGGGCAATTATGCACCTCGAACTGTTTTTTGTGAATTGATTGTAAATGGAGATTACAGAGGTTTATATCTTTTGCAAGAAAAAATAAAAGCGGATTCTCAAAGAGTAAATATAACTAAAATTACGACTACTCAAAATACGTTGCCAGAATTATCAGGAGGTTATATAACAAAGTCCGACAAAGATACTGGCGGAGATCCAGTTGCTTGGACAATGTCTTCATACGTTAATGGTAATAATGCCAATTTTATTCATGATTTACCAAAACCCGAAGAAGTGACAACCCAGCAAAACACTTATATTCAAAACGAATTTTATAAGTTAGCAAACACATCTGCTGTAAATAACACCTCTATTATTAACGGTTATCCTTCTGTAATCGATGTGCCAACTTTTGTTGATTTTATGCTGTCAAATGAATTAGGAAGTAACGCTGATGGGTATCATTTTAGCACTTATTTCCATAAGGAGAGAAACGGAAAATTAAGAGCTGGACCTGTTTGGGATTTTAATTTGACCTATGGGAATGATCTTTTTTTATGGGGTTTTGATAGAAGCCATACCGATGTTTGGCAATTTTCTGACGGGGGCAATGACGGAGCTAAATTTTGGAAAGATTTATTTTTGAGTCCTCAATTTAAATGTTATTTTTCCAAGCGATGGAATGAAGTTACTCAAGTTGGAAAACCGATGAATTTAAATACTTTATATAATTTGATTGATACAGTTGTAACTTATATTACTCCAGCAATAGCTCGTGAGGAAACCAGATGGGGATCTGTAGGAAACCATTTAGATCAAATAAACGGAATTAAAACTTTTTTGAGTGATAGAATTATCTGGATGAATTCTAATATTGGTGGTTTTTCAAGTTGCAATTCAGTAGTCACGCCTCCATTAGTAATTACAAAAATTAATTATAATCCAGTTCCAACGCTTAATTTCACGAGTAATGATCAAGAATTTATAGAAATTAAAAACATTGGAAATCAGGTAGTAAATTTATCTGGTATTTATTTTAGTGGTTTAGGACTTACCTATCAGTTTCCTGCAAACGGTTCACTTGCAGCTAACTCAAGTTTGTATTTAGTAAGTAAATCAACCACTTTTTTTAGTAGATACGGAATTAATGCTTTCGGAGAGTTTTATAGAAATTTATCAAATAGTAATCAAAATTTAATATTATCAGACGCATTTGGTAATAAAATAGATCAGGTTTTTTATTATGACAGTGCGCCTTGGCCAACAAATGCTGATGGTGGCGGTAGTTATCTTCAACTAATTAGTACTGCTTTAGATAACAATATTGGATCAAGTTGGATTGCTTCAAATACTTTGTCAATTCAGGATGTAAATAGTGAAAATCAGCTTTATATTTCACCTAATCCTACATCAGATTATATTACTATTATGTCAAAAAATAATTTGGTAAAAATTGAGATTTATGATTTGGAAGGTCGTTTAATTCAATCAATCAATGAAGTTTTTGAAACATGTAATGTAGATTTAACTGAGTATTCTAATGGAATTTATATCTTTAAAATAGATGTTAATGGTATTTCCACAATTAAAAAAATTATAAAAAAATAACCTCTAAATTTCTCTAGGGGTTATACATTTGTGGAATCGCTGGGAATCGAATCCGGGTCAAAACAAGTAACAAGAAAACTTTTTACACGCTTATTCCCTGATTACTTCATTCTTCGCAATGACCTTCTAAACGAAGGGTTCGCCAAAAAATAATAATTTAGAAGCGGTTACTTTTTTTCAATCCATTTTCGGGCATTCACAAAAGCTTCGTGCCATGGCGAAACTTCATCGTTTCTGTCTTTTGGATAATTCGCCCAATTCCACTGGAATGTGGAACGCTCAATGTGCGGCATCATTACCAAATGTCTTCCCGTTTTATCGCAAAGCATAGCGGTATTGTAATCGGAACCATTCGGATTTGCAGGATAATCTGAATAGGCATATTTAGAAACAATAGTATAGTTTTCTTCGGGTAATGGCAAGTTAAATTTACCTTCGCCATGAGAAATCCAAACGCCCAAAGTGCTTCCCGCTAATGTGGACAACATTACAGAGTTGTTTTCCTGAATGGTCACGGATGTAAATCCACTTTCGTGTTTGTTTGATGTGTTGTGTTTCATTTTTCCATGAACTTGATGCTCAGGATTGATGACTTCCAATTCCATAAATAATTGGCAACCATTACAAATTCCAACGGATAAAGTGTCGTCTCTTTTAAAGAAATTTGCTAAGGCTGTTTTTGCTTTTTCGTTGTATAAAAAAGCTCCTGCCCAACCTTTGGCTGAACCTAAAACGTCTGAATTTGAGAAACCTCCAACGGCACCAATGAACTGAATTTCTTCTAAATTTTCACGTCCCGAAATCAAATCGGTCATGTGAACATCTTTCACATCAAAACCAGCCAAATACATTGCATTTGCCATTTCACGTTCTGAATTACTTCCTTTTTCTCGGATAATTGCCGCTTTTGGACGTGGTTTGGTGGAATCAATTACTGGTTTTTTCCCTGTGAAATGAGTTGGAAAAGTAAAGTGTAAAGGTTGGTTTTTATAATTCTCAAAACGAGCTTTCGCCATTCCGTTTTTAGATTGTTTTCGATCTAATAAATACGATGTTTTGTACCAAATATCTCGGTATTTTGGTATGTCGAATGTCAAATGTCCAAAGTCTAAGGTAGCTTCATTAGTTACAGAACCAATTTTGAAAAATTCAATTCCGTTGTTTGAAAGTTTATTTTCAATAACAGCATCATTTTTGGCTTGGAATACAATTCCGATATTTTCAGAAAACAATATTTTAATAAGGTCTTTTTCTTCAAAAGTTTTGAAATCAATTTTAGCTCCCAAATTAATATCTGCAAAACACATTTCTAATAAAGTGGTAATCAATCCGCCACTTCCAATATCGTGACCAGCAATAATTTCATTTTCTAAAATTAATTCTTGTATTGAATTGAATGCGTTTTTAAAGAATTTTGAATCATTAATTGTTGGCGTTTCTGTTCCAATGGTTGTTAATATTTGAGCAAATGAAGTACCACCCAACTTATAATTATCTTGTGAAAGATTGATATAATAAATGGAACCGCCGTCAATTTGCAATACTGGTTCGACTACTTTTTTAATGTCAATACAATTTCCACCTGCCGAAATTATCACCGTTCCGGGTGCAATTACTTCGTCATTTGGATATTTTTGTTTCATCGAAAGCGAATCTTTTCCTGTTGGAATATTGATTCCTAATTCGATTGCAAAATCGGAACAACTCTTTACAGCAGCATATAAACGGGCATCTTCGCCTTCATTTTTACACGCCCACATCCAATTGGCAGACAACGAAAGTCCGTTCATTCCGTCTTTTATTGGTGCCCAGATAATATTTGATAATGCTTCTGCAATTGCCGTTCTGGTTCCTGCTATTGGGTCAATTAACGAAGCAATTGGCGAATGTCCGATGGAGGTTGCAATTCCTTCTTTTCCTAAATAATCCAATGCCATTACACCGCAATTATTTAATGGCAATTGCAATGGTCCTACACATTGTTGTTTGGCGACTTTTCCACCCACGCAACGATCGACTTTATTGGTCAGCCAATCCTTGCAAGCAACTGCTTCTAATTGCAAAACTTGCTCTAAATAGGTTGATATTTTATCTTGGGAATAGACTAATTCTGAGTAATTTCGAGTAATGGTTTTGTCAGTCATAACCACTTTTGGGGAACTTCCAAACATATCTTCCAAAGCAAAATCCATAGGTTTTTGACCCGTAGTTTTTGATTCAAATGTAAAGCGATTGGTATCCGTAACATCTCCAACTTGGTACATTGGCGAACGTTCTCTGTCGGCTATTTTTTGAAGTAATTCAATGTCTTTTGGTGCAATTACCAATCCCATTCTTTCTTGAGATTCGTTTCCAATAATTTCCTTTGCAGAAAGCGTTGGGTCGCCAATTGGTAATTTGTCTAAATCGATTAAACCTCCAGTTTCTTCAATTAATTCTGAAAGGCAATTCAAATGTCCGCCAGCGCCGTGATCGTGAATAGAAACAATTGGATTTAAGTCGCTTTCAACCAATCCACGAATGGCATTTGCAGCTCTTTTTTGCATTTCTGGGTTCGAGCGTTGAATGGCATTCAATTCAATTCCAGAACTAAAAGCACCTGTATCTGCTGATGAAACGGCTGCTCCACCCATTCCAATTCTATAATTATCACCACCTAAAATCACGATTTTATCGCCTGCTTTTGGTTTTTTCTTGATGGCTTGATCTAATTTTGCGTACCCAATTCCACCCGCTTGCATAATGACTTTGTCGTATCCTAATTTGCGATTATTTTCATCGTGTTCAAATGTTAAAATAGAACCCGTAATTAAAGGTTGACCGAATTTATTTCCAAAATCCGAAGCGCCATTCGAAGCTTTTATTAAAATATCCATTGGGGTTTGATACAACCATTTTCTTTCTGACATTCCATTTTCCCAAGGTTTATTTTCAGATAAACGAGAATAGGAAGTCATATAAACCGCCGTTCCTGCCAATGGCAATGAACCTTGTCCGCCAGCTAATCGGTCACGAATTTCTCCGCCAGAACCTGTTGCTGCTCCATTAAAAGGCTCAACAGTTGTTGGGAAATTATGCGTTTCTGCTTTTAATGAAATTACAGAATCGAAATCTTTGGTTTCATAGAAATCAGGTTTATCAGCACTTTTCGGTGCAAATTGCTGCACTCGTGGTCCTTTTACAAATGCCACATTATCTTTGTAAGCAGAAACGATATCGTTTGGATTTTCAGCAGCTGTTTTCTTGATTAATTTGAATAGGGAAGAAGGCATTTCTTCTCCGTCGATTACAAATGTTCCATTGAAAATTTTATGTCGGCAATGTTCTGAATTGGCTTGTGAAAAACCAAAAACTTCAGAATCGGTTAGTTTTCGTCCTATTTTAATTGATAAAGCATCTAAATAATCAACTTCTTCTTGACTTAAAGCCAAACCTTCTGATTTGTTATAACTTGCAATATCTTCGATTTCAAGAATGGCTTCCGGTTGACTATTTATGGTAAAAATATCTTGATGTAATTCAGAATATTTTTGCGAAAGCATTGGATCAAAATCAGTAAAATCAGCGGTGACTTTTAGAAATTCTTCAATTCTGATAATTCCAGAAACGCCCATATTCTGAGTGATTTCAACAGCATTCGTGCTCCAAGGCGTTATCATTGTGGCTCGTGGGCCAATAAAAAAATCCGTTCCAATTGTATTTAGAACGGATTTTTCTATTTTATTTGAATTGCCAAAAAGCCAGTTTAATTTTGAAGTATCTTGGGCAGAAAGTTCGTTTTGCGATAGAACAGCAAATACCGTATTGGTCTGGTTTCCGAAGAAGTGAATCATTTTTTGTAGTATTGTTGTGTTGCGCAAATTTACTTTAAAAAAGTGCAATGTGCAAAATTAATAAGTATGGATTAATTATTTTTTTAATTAAATGGTGCATTTTGAAAAGCACCCAAATCTGGGGGTAAAGTCCTGGTAATTCCTAAAATATCTGTCAAAATTAGATATGCCGGATTTCCATTTGCGAAAGCGGCGGAAGTATCGTCAATATTCAACTTATTTTGATTTGCATCTTGAAATTTAGGGTCTCGATTTCTAATAATATTGTTGTAATGAGTAGCGTCAGTATCAAATAAATACAAAGGATTGTTGGTGAATTGATTGGCTGTGTTGTTAAATTTGAGCAAACAATTATTGAATTGATAATTGAAATTGGCGCCGTCTTTTTTATCCAAAATCATTTCAACTTGGTTGGAACCATAAATAATGCAATTGTCAAATTCCGCCTGATTCAAAGCAATCGGGGTAATAATATCATCTATATTACTGTAATTGCTCACTAAAACCGCAACTTGTTTGGAACTTTGCCAGTTGTTATTGAACGTGCAATGTTTGAAAATATAGGAACCGCCTTCGGTGCAAGCGAGACTTGCTTGACCAGCAGAATTAATGACTAAATTAGTGCCTTCAATTTTTGCAGTTCGTGCCAATATCCCAACATTTGAACAATTATAAATCTGAGAATTATCAATTTTCAAAGTGGTGTTTGTAGCATTTTCAACATCTCCCACAAAAATACCAACGGTTGCATTTTTTAAAGTTAGATGATTAATTTGATTATTGACACTTCCTTGACTCATCCAAATCAATCCCCATTGTCCGGGAACATCAGAAAAACCAGGTTCTAATCGATCGCCTTCAAAAATGACTTCTTTTTCTAAATTTGCTGTTGTAGAAACATCCCCGTTCACTTTTAATGAACCACCATTTCCAACAATAATTCCCGAATTGGCGTGAAAATGTATTCGCGCTCCTGGATCAATATTGAGCGTTTCGCCACTCGGAATTCCCGCATAACCATAGATAACGTAAGGTTTTGTATTTGTCCAACGGTATTCGTCATTGTGGTCATTATGGTCTAAAACAAAACCGTAAATTTGATCTTCACCAAAAGGCAATGATTCGTAAGTTACTGCGCCAGTTGTGGCATCAACGTACTTTTGTGGGTATAAAAATACCGCATCTTGAATTAAAGTTACCAATTCAACGTTTTGTAAATTACTACCAGAATCAAATTGAATTTGATCGGTATATAAAAAATCGGTAGGATTTGCATCGGTAATTTCAGCTGTAGTTTCAATGAAAACATACATACTGTCCTTGGCTAAAAGTTCAACATTATTAAATATTTTCCCGTTTTCGCCTCGCATTCCATCAATTGTCATTCTGTATTTTGATGCCGCTCCTTTTCCTAATTGGATTTTAGGAATTAAGATGTCATTGTTACTTTTGTTATAAACTTTTAATGTGTAAGTGCTTGATCCTATGTTAGTAAAAACAGTATCTAAGTAAACGGTATCTCTAGAAAAACCCAAATTACCAGAGCTTGGTTCAAATACAAAATCTTTTCTACACGAAGACATTGAAATTAAAATTCCGATAAAAAGGACATAAATTGTATTTCGCATTGCTACTGATTTTTTGTAAAAATAGGTATTAATTTGATAATAATAAATACCCGAACTTCTAAATTGTTAATGGATAACGAAAAAGTATCGATTTTAGTTTGCCAATTTGCATAAGCGCACTAAAATGGTAATAAATTTTCAACTAACCTTATAATGTCTTAATTTTACATCAAAAAAAAATGGCTTTCGATAAAGAGAAAATCCTTTCAATGTGCAATTTGTTTTCAAAAAATACTTTGATGGAAACATTAGAAATTGAATTTATAGATGCGGGCGAAGATTTTTTAGTTGCCAAAATGCCTGTCAATCCAAGAATTCATCAACCAATGGGATTGTTGCACGGCGGTGCATCAGTAGCTTTGGCAGAAAGTGTGGGAAGTGCGGCTTCAATGTTGTTTGTAAATCCTGAAGAAAGTGAAATTCGAGGCATTGAAATTTCAGCCAATCATTTGAGAAGTAAAAAAGAAGGAATTGTTTTTGGAACTGCAAAAATCATTCACAAAGGTCGTAGTTTGCATTTATGGGAAATTAAAATCACCGATGAAGAAGGGAAGTTAATTTCGCTTTGTAAACTGACGAATATGGTTTTACAAATAAAAAACAAGCAATAATTTAAATGTGTTTTAAACTCATAAAACGAAATTATGATTGATTTTTTTATAAAAGTAAAACTACAATTTCAGAATAATTTACCGTTTGTAATTTATAGCAAACCCAATATAAATACTATTTCAGGGCTTTTTCAAAAGAACAATCAGTTGTATTTGACAGAAGACTTCACCGAGAAAGGTTTTGTTTTTGCACCATTTGATGGCAAACAAGTACTACTAATTCCAGAGCAGGAATCAGAATTGATTGAAATTGAATTTATTCCAAATCCCATAATTAAAAAAGCCAAATCCGATATTTTTGTAGATGAATTAGCAAAAAATAATTTTGAAAATTTAGTTCAAAAAGCAATTGACGCCATTGAAAATGGAAGTTTTAATAAAGTTGTTTTATCTCGTGAGGAAGTAATTGACTTGCCAAATTTCGACTTGGTTTCATTATTTGAAAAATTAGTAAATTCCTATCACACAGCCTTTACTTATTGCTGGTTTCATCCTGAAATTGGTTTGTGGATGGGTGCCACGCCAGAGCGATTGCTTAAAGCAAATGGGAATGAATTTCATACGGTAGCTTTGGCTGGAACACAATTATTTCAAAATAATGAGACCGTTATTTGGGGAAATAAAGAGCAAGTTGAACAACAATTCGTCACGGATTATATATTGGAAACAATAAAAAATGTAACTTCCGAAGTCGAAATTTCATCGCCATATACTTTGAAAGCTGGAAATTTACTGCATTTGAAAACAGATATTAAAGGAATTATAAATGAAAATGCGTCATTAAAACAATTAGTTTTACTTTTGCATCCAACGCCAGCAGTTTGTGGTTTACCAAAAAGCAGTACCAAAGATTTTATTATTGAAAATGAAGGATATAATAGAAGTTTTTATGCTGGTTTTTTGGGTGAAATAAACAAAAATGAAAATTCAGAAACGGATTTATTTGTGAATTTAAGATGTATGCAAATACTATCAAAATTGGATAAAACAGAAGCACATTTGTATATTGGTTGCGGAATCACAAAAGACAGCAATCCTAAAAATGAATGGCAAGAAACAGCGAATAAAGCAATGACAATGAAAAATATTATAGTATGAAATTAGATATACTTGCCTTTGGCGCACATCCAGACGATGTAGAATTAGGATGTTCGGGAACCATTGCAAAAGAGATTTCCTTGGGGAAAAAAGTTGGAATCATCGATTTGACACGAGGCGAATTAGGAACTCGTGGTTCAGTTGAAATTAGGAATAATGAATCGGAAGCTGCGGCAAAAATTCTTGGTATTTCTATTCGAGAAAATCTAGATATGCGGGATGGTTTTTTTCTAAATGATGAAAGTCACCAAATGAGAATTATTGAAATCATTAGAAAATACAAACCAGAAATAGTTTTATGCAATGCAATTGACGATCGTCATATTGATCACGCAAAAGGAAGTAAATTAGTTTCTGACGCTTGTTTTTTGTCAGGATTAATCAGAATTGAAACTTCAATTGATGGGATTCAACAAACAGCTTGGCGACCAAAATTAGTGTATCATTATATTCAATGGAAAAATATTGAACCTGATTTTGTTGTTGATATTACTGGATTTATAGATAAAAAGGAAGCTTCAATTTTAGCGTACGGTTCTCAGTTTTACAATCCAAATTCCGAAGAACCAGAAACTCCAATTGCTACGAAAAACTTCTTGGAAAGTATTCATAATCGTTCCCGAGAATTAGGACGATTAATAGGAACGGAATATGCGGAAGGATTTACCGTAGAAAGGTATTTGGCAGTCAATAGCTTAGGGGATTTGATTTAATTATTTGATTTTTTCCTTTGCAAAATAAAACTTTTTACTTATATTTGCACTCGTTAAAAATGGTGGTTGTAGCTCAGCTGGTTAGAGTATTGGTTTGTGGTGCCGAGGGTCGCCGGTTCGAACCCGGTCAGCCACCCAAAAACGCAAAAGCTTCGAAGTAATTCGAAGCTTTTTTTGTTTGTATAAATTAAGATAGAATAGAATCTAATTCACAATTATTTTTTTGGTTATTGAATTTTTATCCGATGATAATTTCAAAAAGTAAAACCCTTGAGGTAAATTTTCTAATAAATACGAACCATTGATTGAAACAGGATTTTTAACTTCTTTGATTATTTGACCGTTAATAGAAGTAATTTGAATAGTATCAATTAAAGCGGCAGTTTCTATAGTAATGGAATGATTGTTAGTTGGATTTGGATAAATATTAATTTTAGCAATTTGTAGCTCGTTTAATGATAACGCTGCGCAAGCAGAAGACCAAACCATACAAACGTATTCATTGTGATCAATATATGGATTACGATTGCCTTGAAAATTATAAACTGCATTATTTTTTTCAATTTCATAAGGACTTACTGGGTCTAAATTATTCCATGTCAATAAAATATTCAAAAAAGTATTTGTGAAAACTTGATTTGATGTGCCATTAAACATACTATATGTCCAGGATGAAACTTGGTTTTCATATCTTGTTGCAAAATAAAGTAAACATCTTGCAATATCGCCTTTGAACTCATCAATAGGTTCAAAGACTGTTCCACTGAATCCAGCTGAATAACCAGAATTTGTATTGCTCCCCAGTTTAGAACCGTTTGTAGAAGTCCAAGAAGCTATATTTACTTTTCCATAAGGAAAATTATCGCGAGTTTGGTTTACTTTTCCATCTGTTGGCAATACAAAATGTGCATCAGAATACATTGGGTAAATTCCTTGACCCCAAACTGATTGAGGAAGTGTATGTTCCCTGTTATAACAATCGCCTTCAGAACTATATGTACCGCATTGTTGTGAAGTTGAAGTATAGGAATAACTATCTACTCCAGATGGTATTTCAGAATATATGTCCAGTAATGATCCATCAATTTCATAATAATTATCTCTGAAATCACTTCCTGTAAATAAATTCCACATTGCGCCGTAGTTTGATGGTAAACTAGACGAATTAGTATTATTATTAATTATATTATAAAGCTGTGATTTTAATGTGTAACCACTTGAGTCAGCTGTACCATAATATCCCGTAGGAATTTGAGATTGAGAAAAGCAATAGTTAATAGAAAAGAATAAAATAATAAGGTAAAGATTTTTCATTAAATATTTATTAATTAATTTTTGTGTTAGGGGCAACAAATTTATATAATTATAATATACAAAAAGCAGTTATTTGAAATAATTAATCTAATATTAATTTTGTTTTCAAATTATTACTTAGAATTCAATAATGAAATTATTTATTTTGCACACAATATATTGAATATGCTAATGTTACATAAATATTTCTTTAATTTGTAATAAAAAATAAAATGTCAATTACGCTAAGATTTTTACTATTTTTCTTAATTATTCTAACGATTTCATGTAAATCTAAATTAGTTTACCAAAATCAGTATGAAACTAACGATAAAGTAGTTAAAGAAGATTTTAAAACTAAAACAATCCCTTTTGGTAATACGAACGACTCTACATTTGTAAATCTAAAACAATACAGTTTGGATTTCGTTTATGATATGAAATATGCTACAGATGATAATTTTCTGAAAGCAAAAGTCTATGATTGTGCGGAATGTTATTTGCGATTAAAAACCGTAAAAGCAATGATGAAAGCCAATGCTAAATTTATGCAAAAGGGTTATAAAATCAAATTATACGATTGTTATCGGCCTTTAGATATTCAGAAAAAAATGTGGGAAATAGTTTCTAATCCTATATATGTAGCCAATCCCAGCAAAGGATCGATTCATAATAGAGGAGGAGCAGTGGATATTTCCCTTGTCGATAAAAACGGAGTTGAACTGAATATGGGAACCTCTTTTGACTACTTTGGAATTGAAGCAAGTCACAATAATAAAAACTTTTCAAAGGAAATTTTGAACAATAGAAAGCTCCTAAAAAAAATTATGTTGCGCTATAATTTCCAATCTTTTGATTCGGAATGGTGGCATTATAATATGAAAAATGCCAAATTAGATCCTATTTCTAATTTCAAATGGAAATGTAATTAATTTAAAACACAAGGCAAGTAATCCATAAAATAGCTTCCAGGGGAATAATTTTTCCCATCAAGTTCTGAAATAAATTCTTTTTTAAAGATATAATCTAAAGATTCGGTAGTAAATTTTATTCTCATTGAAGAAACAGGTGAATGCTGCAAATCTTCCAATGTGCCTTTAATAAACATAAAAGTCCCAGATAAAATCCTATTATTAAAACCCAAATCATCTTTTACGGCAGCACCACAATTTTCTTGATCAGTAGCAATTAACGTGATGATTTTCCCATTATCCAATTGTAAAAAGACTTTAGAATTTTTATCCAAACAATTTACTTTTATAAAATCTTTGCTTTTTTGTATGATTTGAACGGTTAAAGTCGGCATTTCATCAGTTATTGCTAACGAAAAAACTACATAACTTGAAGTTCCTCCAAAAACATGCTCATGCACAATGCTGCTTTTAGTTTCTTTATATGTTCCTATGCTATCCTTAACATTCACGCTATAATCGCAAGGTTTTTGTGCAAACAAACTTAAATTAAGTAGAATAATGATTGAGAAAAGTAAATTTTTCATTTTATTTTATTTTGGTGCAAATTAAAACTATTTTATGGTTATTCATATCGGTTGTGAAAAAACAATATGAATTTCCGCCATCCTTAATTTTCCATTTTTTTCTTATTTCTTCAACGCTTTCAGGGAAATTGCGAGTGGTAATATTCGCTTTTTTATTTTCTAAAAAGGTCTTCATTTCACTTTTAGTATAGGAAATAGCATCTTGAACTTCAAAAATCCTCCCGGGAAAATCAATTTTTTCTTCCGATGTATATAAATGAGAATGTTGGTGTAATTTGTCAAGATTGTATTGAATGCCAATTTCATCAAAACCTCCCGATTTCATAATGGTACTGTTGGGTTCGTAAAGATATTTTTTCGGTAAACTATAATTCGAAAATTGTGTATTTGAATTCAATTCAAAACTAAATTCTTCGCTTTTTTCACTTGTACTATTTATGGTTTTAATAGTTGCAGCACCACTAAATGACTTTGATAATTCCCAAATTAATTCTTTAACTTCATTGTCAACTGCTACAATATGAATGTATTTCACGTTTGATAGTTCTAATAATCCTGCTGAAATATCTAATATTGGTGCAGTTTTTATTAAGATATTATCTGATTTCGTAAAGTAAAAAGGCAGTAATTCCGGTACATTTGGCAAGCAATCTTTAAGCATAAAAACTTTGCCTTTTGTATCGTTTCGCCTCGAAGGATCGATGTAAATCCAATCCAATTTAGATTGCGTTTTTTCTAAATAAGTAGTGCTATCTCCCAACTCACATTGAATATTTTTAATATTCAATATTTCAAAATTATGTTTTACGATATTTGATAATTCGGCATCAATTTCACAATGAATTACTTTTCCCATCACTTTTGAAAAGTGCAAATCATCAACGCCAAAACCACCTGTCAAGTCAATTAAAAAGTCTCCGCTAACAATTGAAGCTTTATACTGTGCCGTTTTTTCAGAGGAAGTTTGCTCTACTGAAATTTTACTTGGGTAAATAATATTCTCCGCTCTAAAAAATGTTGGTAGTTTATCTTTTGCTTTTGTTTTAGCAGCAATTTGGTTTATAATAGCAATCCAATTTTCTTCAGGAAATGGATTCTTTTGAAGGGCAAGATTGGAACTATCAGCACCAATATTGGCGGTAATGAATTTTTGAATTTCAGGATGTAGGAGCGAACTATCCAAACTTTATTTTATTTAAAACTAATTATTAAAAATATAATTCAAGATGTTAGCACCCATTTTCAGTGCTTTTTCTCTTACTTCTAAAGGATCATTGTGAACATCTGCATCTTCCCAACCATCACCTAAATCAGTTTCATACGTGTAAAGTAAAACCAATCTATTGTCTATGAAAATTCCAAAAGCCTGAGGACGCTTTCCATCGTGTTCGTGAATTTTGGGAATCCCAGCAGGAAATGAATTTGGTTTTTGAAATATCGGATGATTGGCAGGAATTTCAACTAAAGCATTATTAGGAAACAATTTTGTAATCTCGTTTCTAATATATTCATTCATTCCATAATTATCATCTATGTGTAGAAAACCTCCCGAAGTCATATAATTCCTAAGATTTTCAACATCAGAAGGACTGAAAACGACATTTCCGTGTCCTGTTGCGTGAACATAAGGATAGGAAAAAATATCAGGACTGCTTGGAGTTACAATTGCATTTTTTGTCTTTATCTTCGTATTTATAGTCTGATTGCAATACTTAATTAAATTCGGTAAGGAAGTTGGATTTGCATACCAATCGCCACCACCGCTGTATTTTAACAACGCGATTTCTTGTGAAAAACTATTTAAAGAAAATAGTATAACTAATACATATATTTTTTTCATAAAATGAGTTTCAAATTACGCATTACTTTTAATTCCCTCATCAGCGGCTAAGGGGCTTTCATTTATAAAAACAATACTATGACACGCCACAATTGCTGCGGTTTCTGTTCGTAATCTGTTAGCTCCCAAAGTTACGGGTGTGTATTTATTTTCTAATGCTTGAGCAATTTCTTTATTTGAAAAATCACCTTCAGGACCAATTAATAAAGTTACACTTTCATTTGGTTTTACAACAGATTTTAATGATTTTTTAGCTGTTTCTTCACAATGTGCAATCAAAAGTAACCCTTCATTTTTTTGTTTTATGAACTCTTTAAAAGTGATTGGTTCGTTTAATTTTGGTAAATAAAATTGCACCGATTGCTTCATTGCTGATTGCAATATTTTGTCAAAACGATCACTTTTTACAAACTTTCGCTCCGAATGATCACAAATTATTGGTGTGATTTCTGAAATTCCCATTTCGGTAGCTTTCTCTAAAAACCACTCGTATCGATCGTTCATTTTTGTTGGTGCAACCGCTAAATGCAAATGGTATTTCGGTTGTTCCGATTTTTCAATGGATACAATTTTAACGGTACATTTTATATCAGAACCTAAAATAATTTCAGTTTTAAATAAAAAACCTAAACCATTGGTTACAAATAATATATCGCCACCCTTTTTACGCATTACTTTAATAATGTGTTTGCTTTCTTCTTTGTCAAAAGAAAAGCTTTCGGTAGTTTCATTTATGTTGGGATTGTAGAATAATTGCATATAAATTAAAATTGAATTCTTGCTTTAGAAACGACATCTGAAGTTTCAAAATTTTCTAATAAAAACTTTTGATAACCAACAATTCCAATCATTGCGGCATTATCTGTGGTGTATTCAAATTTTGGAATATAGGTTTTCCAACCATATTTATTTTCGGCTGCAGCCAATGTATTTCGAATTCCAGAATTTGCGGAAACGCCACCACCAATAGCGATTTTATTAATTCCCGTTGCAGTAACAGCCAATTTCAACTTGTCCATCAAAATTTCTATGATTGTATGTTGAATGGAGGCGCAAATATCATTCAAATTTTCAGTAATAAAATCAGGATTTTCTGCTACTTTTTTCTGAATAAAATACAATATTGCTGTTTTCAATCCTGAGAAACTAAAATCCAATCCGGGTACTTTTGGTTTTGTAAATAAAAATGCTTTTGGATTTCCTAATTGTGCATATTTGTCAACTAAAGGGCCGCCAGGATAAGGCAATCCGAGGATTTTCGCACTTTTATCAAATGCTTCTCCTACCGCATCATCTGTGGTTTCGCCAATTATTTCCATTTCAAAAAAGTCGGTTACTTTCACAATTTGGGTATGACCACCAGAAATAGTCAAAGCCAAAAATGGAAAGGTTGGTTTTTCAAATCCTTCTTCTGAAATAAAATGAGCTAAAATGTGGGCTTGCATATGATTTACAGCAATTAATGGAATGTTTAATGCCAATGCCAATGATTTTGCAAAGGAACTTCCCACCAATAACGAACCCATTAATCCAGGTCCTTGCGTAAAAGCTATTGCCGTTAACTGTTCTTTTTGTATATTCGCTTTGCGAAGTGCAGCATCAATAACAGGAACAATGTTTTGCTGATGTGCTCGTGAAGCAAGTTCTGGAACTACGCCACCGTACTGATTATGAATGAGTTGGTTAGCAACAACATTCGACAAAACGACATCGTTTTGTAAAACAGCGGCAGCCGTATCGTCACAAGAACTTTCTATTGCAAGTATAAAAACAGGCTGATTAAGCATAAAAAGGTATAAATTTTGAATTATATTTGACAATCCGTTCCTTAATAAGCTTCGGAAAAGCCAAAATTAAAGAATTTTTATTTAAAGTGCTTCCGTTTACACAGTCAAAATAAAATTTTTATAAATAAATAATAAGTTTAGGTATCAAAAAAATTAAAAAAATAGTATTTCGTTCGCTCTTAGGACTAATCCTACTTTTATTGGTACTCGGTATTTCCCTTTCTTTGCCAGTGGTTCAAACAGAAATTGGGAAATATGTCACCGATATGCTTCGCAAAGATTACAAAGCTGATATTAATGTTGAGCAGGTTTCCGTTTCGATTTTTGGTGGTGTGAAACTTAAAAAAGTGTTAGTTAGAGATTATCGAAAAGATACTTTATTTTCAGCTAAAACCATTAAAACGAATGTTTTGAGTTTCCAAAAATTGTATAATGGTGATTTACTATTTGGCGAAATCAGAGTTGACAGTCTATTTTTTAATATGAAAACGTATAAGGGTGAAAAAGATTCTAATATTGATAAATTCATAGCCCTTTTCGACTCGGGAAAGCCATCAACAAAGAAGTTTTTGATGAAATCTAAGAATGTTTATATTTCAAATAGTACTTTTATTTTAACAGATGAAAATCATAGCGTTCCCAATGATTTAGACTTCAAAAAACTCAACGTTGAATTGAGTAATTTTAAAATTTTTGGACCTGAAGTCACCACAAACATTATGAAAATGTCTTTTTTAGACCATCGTGGGTTGTTTGTAGATAATTTAGATGGAAAGTTCACTTATACTTTAAAACATATAAAATTAGAAAAATTCAATATTCTTACCAAAGAGTCTTTTCTGAAAGGAAATGCCGTTCTGAATTATGACAGAAAAGATTTTGTAGATTTTGTTAATAAGGTTCAATTTGATGTTCAATTGGATTCGGCATCACTTGCTACCAATGATATTCGGCACTTTTATAACGAGTTAGGGAAAAACCAACAATTCAAATTAACTTCAATTATCAGAGGAACTTTGAACGATTTGTATGCGTCAAAATTGAAATTGATAGATGGAAAAAATACTCAGATTATTGGAAATGTAAATTTTAAAAACCTATTTGGAACTAAGGAGCAAGAATTTTATATGAAAGGAAATTTCAATAGTATTTCTTCCAATTATAAAAATTTAACAATATTATTACCTAACATTTTAGGCAAGAAATTACCGAGTTCTCTTAGTAAATTAGGGCAGTTTAATTTGAGAGGTAAAACTGAAATTACGACTTCTACTATCGATGCAGATTTTTATATGACCACTGCTTTGGGGAACATTCAGTCCAAATTGAAGATGACAAATATCGATGATATTGATAATTCATCTTATTCCGGAAATGTAATTTTGGAGCAATTTAAGATTGGAAAATTTCTTTCAAAGAAAGATTTGGGAATGGTAACTTTGAATTTAGATGTTGATGGTCGTGGTTTTAAAGTTGCTAATTTGAACACATCATTTTCTGGGGATGTTTATAAAATTAATTATAAAGGCTACAATTATACAAATATTGTTGTGAATGGAAATTTCAAAAAGCCGATATTTAAAGGAAAAATTTATGTAAATGATCCTAATTTATTTATGGATTTTGATGGTTTGGTAGATTTAGAAAAGAAAGACATCAATTATAATTTCAATGCAAAAATTGATTATGCCAATTTAGCAAAGTTGAATTTTGTAAAATCTGATTCAATTTCAGTTTTCAAAGGAGTTATTGATATGAAAGTTACGGGCACCAATTTGGACAATCTAAAAGGTGCTGTAAATATCAAAAACACGTCGTACCAAAATGTAAAAGACACCTATTATTTTGATGATTTTGATTTGATATCGAGTTTTGATGTAAATAATATTAGAACAATATCTATCAATTCCCCAGATATTGTTCAAGGAAAAGTAGTTGGAAAATTCCAAATTGGTCAACTTCAAAAGATGATTGAAAATTCATTAGGAAGCCTTTATGCCAATTATTCTCCGAACAAAGTTATAAAAGGTCAGTTTTTGAAATTTGATTTTTCAGTTTATAATAAAATCATCGAAGTTTTCTTTCCCGGAATTTCGTTGGCGCCAAATACAGTTCTTCAAGGTTCGATTAATTCTGACAATAACGATTTTAAATTCAATTTTAATTCGCCACAAATTGCGGCATTTGAAAATTATTTTGACAAGATAAATATTCGAGTTGACAATAAAAACCCTTTGTACAATGCTTATATTGAAATGGATAGCATTAAAACTAAGAACTACAAAATTTCCGATTTTAGTTTGATAAATGTAACTCAAAAAGATACTTTACACATTAGAACTGAATTTAAAGGTGGAAATAAAGCCGATGATTATTACAATTTAAATTTGTTTCATACGATTGATAATCAAAATAATAATGTTGTTGGGATTCAAAAATCAGAGATAAAATTTAAAGATTATTTGTGGTTTTTAAATGAAAAAGAGAACAACCAAAACAAAATTATATTTGATAAAAAGCTAAAGAATTTTTCAATTGACGATATCGTTTTATCACACGAAAATCAAAAAATTAATCTAAAAGGGTTTTTAAAAGATGCTGATACGAAAGATTTAAATTTAGATTTTTCCAATATTGACATCAATAAATTAACACCAGATATTCCAAATTTTACATTTAATGGGATTTTGAATGGAAGTGTTAATTTGAAACAAGAAAATAAAATTTATCAACCTACAGCAGCTTTATTTATTGATAGTTTAAGTGTTAACAAAGTAGTTTTAGGCAAATTAAATTTAGATGTTTCGGGCGATGATAGTTTGAAAAAGTTTTATGTAAACGCTTCAATTGAAAATGAAAATGTGGAATCTTTCAATGCAAAAGGTGATTTTAGTATTGAAAATGAGCAAACAACAACAAATTTAGATTTGCGATTCAACCGATTTAATTTAGGTATTTTAGGATTAATTGGTGGCGATATCATTACAAATATCAAGGGTTTTGCTTCGGGAAGTACCAATATTGAAGGAACTTTATCAGATCCAAAAATTAACGGTAGAATGTATTTGGATGATTCTGGAATATCGATTCCGTATATGAATGTGAATTATGAATTTGAAAATAAGTCGGTTGTAGATATTACGGAGAGTTTATTTATTGTGAGAAATGCGATTATTTCGGATTCTAAATACAAATCAAAAGGAATTTTAGAAGGCAGAGTTCGGCATAATAAATTAGCGGATTGGGTTTTGGATTTAAATATAAAATCGAACAGATTTTTAGCTTTGGACACGAAAGATAGGGAAGACGCCGCTTATTTTGGAACGGCATTTATTGACGGAACCGCTTCTATAGCTGGGCCAACAAGCGGTTTGCTAATAAAAATTGATGCAAAATCTGAAAAAGGAACTGCTATCAAAATACCAATTAATGATGCTGATGCCGTTGGAACGAATGATTATATTCATTTTTTAACTACAAAAGAAAAATACAATCTTGGAAAAGGCGTAGTTGATAAAACAAGAAATTACAACGGATTAGAATTAAAGTTCAATTTAGACATCAATCAAAAAGCTGAAATTGAAGTGATTTTGAATAGAAATTCAGGTCACGGGATGAAAGGTCGTGGAAATGGAAATCTATTATTAGAAATAAATACGCTAGGAAAATTTATTATGACTGGGGATTTCCAAGTTTATGAAGGAACTTACAATTTCAAATATGGTGGACTTATTGACAAGAAATTTAAAGTAAAAAAATTCGGTTCAATTGTTTGGGAAGGCGACCCGCTTCGTGCTATTTTGAATTTAGAAGCGGTGTATGAAACTACAGCAAATCCAGCAGTTTTATTAGACAATCCTTCATTTAATAAAAAAGTTCCGGTGGAAGTTGTCATTGGAATTAAAGGGAATTTGAGCAATCCAGAACCTGATTTTACAATTAATTTTCCAACGGTTAGTTCGGTTCTAAAATCTGAAATTCAGTACAAATTAGACGACAAAGATGCCCGACAAAAACAAGCGTTATATTTGCTTTCATCAGGTGGTTTTTTGAGTCAAGTTGGAGTAAGCCAATCGGATTTAACAGGAAATTTATTTGAAAAAGCAAGTGGATTGTTCAATGATATTTTTCAAGATGAAGAAGGAAAATTCAATTTAGGAATTGATTATGTATTAGCGGACAGACGCCCAGGAACTGAAACTGATGGTCGATTTGGCGTTACAGTTTCCTCTAAAATTAATGATAGAATTACTTTTAATGGTAAATTAGGAGTTCCTGTTGGCGGAATAAATCAATCGGCAGTTGTTGGTGATGTGGAAGTTCAATACCGTGTAAATGAAGAAGGAACGCTTAATTTGCGAGTATTTAATAAGGAAAACGACATTAGTTACATTGGACAAGGAATTGGATACACACAAGGATTAGGAATATCCTATCAAATAGATTTTGATACTTTTAAGGAATTGGTGAATACCATTTTTAAGAAAAAAACTCCCGTTAAAAAAGCTGTTCAAAACAATGCGCAAACGGACTCTGATTTACCTTCAGATGGAATTATTTTTAAAACTAAAAAAAGCAAATCTTCTAAAACTGAAAAAGCAAATATTGAAGGAGTTTTGAATAAAGATGGTGATTAAAAATCGGTTTTTTTAAATGAAATAAATTTAAAAAAACGGATATTTTTTTCCTACGAAATAGTGTTACTTATCCACTGAATTAAAAACTTATCAACGAAAACGTTTGAATTTCGGCAAAATATTAATTTAATAAAAATTCCACTTTTTTAAAGCGTGAATTATAGTATGTTTACATTTTAAAACACAAAAAATGAGTAATACAATAAAAAAAATAGGGGTTTTGACTTCTGGGGGAGATTCACCTGGAATGAATGCTGCCATTCGTTCTGTTGTTAGAACTTGTGCCTATCACAACATCGAATGTATCGGGATTTATCGCGGATATGAAGGTATGATAGAGGGTGATTTTAAGGAATTGGGACCAAGAAGTGTTAATAACATTATCAATAAAGGCGGTACTATTTTAAAATCGGCACGTTCTAAAGAATTTATGACTGTTGAAGGAAGAAAAAAAGCTCACGCAAATTTAGTAAAAGCAGGGATTGATTCACTTGTAATTATTGGTGGTGACGGTAGTTTCACAGGTGCCGAAGTATTCAATAGTGAATTTGGTTTTCCAGTAATGGGGATTCCTGGAACTATAGATAATGACATTTTTGGTACAAGTCACACTTTGGGTTACGATACCGCTCTAAATACCGTAATTGAAGTAATTGATAAAATTCGTGATACTGCCAGTTCTCACAACAGATTATTCTTTGTGGAAGTAATGGGAAGAGATGCGGGACACATTGCTTTGAACGCAGGAATTGGAGCTGGTGCTGAAGAAATTCTAATTCCAGAAGAAAATTTAGGATTGGAACGCTTGTTAGAATCTTTAGAAAAAAGTAAATCTTCAGGGAAATCTTCAAGTATTGTTGTAATTGCTGAAGGTGATAAAATGGGTAAAAGCGTTTTTGAACTTAAAGATTATGTTGAAGCCAATTTACCAGAATATGATGTTCGTGTTTCTGTTTTAGGACACATGCAACGTGGTGGTTCGCCATCTTGTTTTGATAGAGTTTTGGCAAGTCGATTGGGAGTAAAAGCAGTGGAATCTTTATTGGAAGGAAAATCAAATTTTATGGTTGGAATTTTGGGTGACAAAATAATGTTAACTCCATTGGAACAAGCCATAAAAGGGCATACTGAAATTGATAAAGAATTATTGAGAGTTTCAGATATAATGTCAACATAAATAAATTAGAGCTTTAAGTCATCTGCTTTTAGCTTAAAAAATTAAAATTAATCAATATATATAACCGGCATAAGTGAACTACTTATTGCCTAAAGCTTAAAAAAAATGTCAACAGTAAAATTAGGAATTAACGGTTTTGGAAGAATTGGAAGAATCGTATTTAGAGAATCATACAACAGAGATAATGTTGAAGTAGTTGCAATTAATGATTTATTAGATGTAGATCATTTGGCCTATTTATTAAAATACGACTCTGTTCACGGTCGGTTTGCAGGAAAAGTTGAAGTTAAAGACGGAAACCTTTTCGTAAATGACAAACACATCAGAATTACTGCCGAAAGAAATCCAGCAGACTTGAAATGGGATGAAGTTGGAGTAGATGTAGTTGCAGAATGTACCGGTTTTTTCACAACAATCGAAACCGCTCAAGAACATATTAAAGGTGGAGCAAAAAAAGTAATTATTTCTGCACCCTCAGCAGATGCACCAATGTTTGTAATGGGTGTAAATCACGAAACTGCAAAAGCAACTGATTTAATCGTTTCAAATGCTTCGTGTACTACAAACTGTTTGGCTCCATTGGCTAAAGTTATTAATGATAATTTTGGAATAGTTGAAGCATTAATGACAACTGTTCACGCTACAACTTCAACGCAAATGACAACCGATGGTCCTTCTAGAAAAGACTGGAGAGGTGGTCGTGCTGCAAGTGTAAATATCATTCCTTCTTCTACGGGAGCTGCAAAAGCAGTAGGGAAAGTTATTCCTGAATTGAACGGAAAATTAACGGGTATGTCAATGCGTGTTCCTACAACTGATGTTTCTGTGGTAGATTTAACTGTAAAAGTTGCCAAAGAAACTTCTTATGAAGAAATAATGGCAGTATTGAAAAAAGCTTCTGAAACTACTATGAAAGGTGTTTTAGGTTATACCGAAGATTTAGTTGTTTCTCAAGATTTTGTTTCTGATCCAAGAACTTCAATCATTGATGCTAATGCAGGAATTGGATTGAATTCTACTTTTTTCAAAATCATTTCTTGGTATGATAATGAGTACGGATATTCAAGTAAATTGATTGATTTATCAGTTCATATTGCTAATTTAAAATAATATTAAAATACAATCCTCAAATAGTATTTGGGGATTTTGTATTTAAATCACTCCTAATACCTTTAAATTATGAAATTATTAGTTGATAGCGGCTCTACAAAAGCCGATTGGATTTCTATAGATGAAACTGGAAAAATATTATTTACAACACAAACATTAGGATTAAACCCTGAAGTTCTTGTGAAAGAAGAAATTATTTCTCGTTTAAATGATCGTTTCGACCTTTCCCTAAACAGAGAAAGTGTATCTCATTTGTTTTTCTATGGTGCCGGTTGCGGAACCGATAGAATGAAAAATTTTTTGCACGGTGTGTTTCAAGAGTATTTCCCAAACGCTGCAATTGTGGTTCACGAAGATACGTATGCTGCAGTTTATGCAACGACGCCCAAAAATGAAAAAGCAATTGTTTGTATTTTAGGAACAGGTTCAAATTGTAGTTATTTTGATGGGAATATTTTGCATCAAAAAGTACAATCTTTGGGCTATATTGCTATGGATGATTGTAGTGGAAACCAATTTGGACGACAACTAATTCGGGATTATTATTTTGGTAAAATGCCAGCTGCTTTGGCTAAGAAATTTGAAAAAGCACACGATTTAGATGCCGATGTAATCAAACATAATTTATACAAAGAACCAAATCCTAATGCCTATATGGCGACTTTTGCAAAGTTTTTAATTCAAAATAAAGACGAAGAATATTGTCAGAAGTTGGTTCGAAAAGATATGCAAGTTTTCATAGATAATTATATCACGCAATATGAAAATTGCAAAGAAGTGCCCGTTCATTTTATTGGGTCAATTGCTTTTTATCTTAAAGAAGAATTAAAAGAGGTTTTGGAATTCAATGGTTTAACGATTGGAAATGTATTGAGACGACCAATTGACGGTCTGATTCAATTTCATTTATTGAATTAGAAAAAGCTAATTTTCACAATAAAAAAAACGAATTTGATTCCTTTCAAATTCGTTTTTTTATTTAGTAGCTTGTTTCTTTTTTTTGGAGCTAACGTTTTATTTTTTTCTTCACTATTCCACCTGCCATTCGCTGTATCCACGCCCAAAAGCGTGGGATGCCGCTGCTGTCAGGGCTAAAATTTCACGTTTATATTTTCATAAGAACTTTTGCAAAGCTGCGGCTGCATTATTTTTATCATCGGACTAAAGTCCGACGTTACAAAATGGGTCTTCCCTATGGGATTTCACCGTGTCTGATCCAGGTACTTTTACCACGTTACCTAACCCCATTAAAGTGGTTCTTAAGTACTTTTAATACGTCCTATAACCACTTTAAAGTGGTTCAAGACCACTTTAACCACGTTGTCTAACCCCATTAAAGTGGTTCGGAAGTACTTTTAATACGTCCTATGACCACTTTAAAGTAGTTCAAGACCACTTAAAAGTAGTTCAAGACCACTTAAAAGTAGTTCAAGACCACTTAAAAGTAGTTCAAGACCACTTAAAAGTAGTTCAAGACCACTTAAAAGTAGTTGTATAACCACTTTAAAGTACTTCAAGAACTCTTTAAAGTAGTAGTATAACCAGTTAAAAGTAGTTCAAGACCACTTTAAAGTACTTCTTAGCAGATATTGCGAATTTACAATTCCGAGTCCTTTATGAAATTCTTTAATTTCGTATTAAAACTTTTTATTTTTTTCTTGTCTTTGAGGGAACGGATTGAAAATCCGCCCTATCCGTTGTGGGGACATATCCGCCCGGTCGGGGTATCGAAACAGAACATATCCGAGCCATCTGGGTTTGCGAGGTTTGGGACTAAATTAAGACTTATTTTTAGGTTAAACACAAATTTTACAAATACAAGACCAACTTTAAATTAAGCCTAAAACCCAAATCTTGCGAAACCGCTGTTATACACAGTTATTTTGTGTGGAAAAGGTCTTGACTTAAACTTTGAGATTTTAGTTCATTTGCTAAATAAGTAATGTTAAACTCTTCGGTTTGAATAGAGAATTTTAGATATGGTCTTTTGGCCAATTTGTAGAAATTATATAAGAAAAAATCTGTGTGTTTAGAATATAATTCCTCATTAATTTTGGGAGTTTTTTTGTTAAAACAGTATGTTAGAATAACGTTTTGTTGATACATACTTGTAGCTAAATATTGATAGCAATTACAATCTAAACCCATTATTGTTTCGTTAGCGATCTTTTTCTCGCTCAATAATTGAAGTGAATTTATCTTAACATTTAATGAATCTATTTCATTTCGTTTATTTTGTAAGTATAAAACTCCTTTGTTAGCTATATATAATTGAGAATCTGCACCAAATTTAGCAGTGTTTTTATGTACTCTTTTAAAATTTCCATTTACTGAATAGTACATTATTAAACTATCTCCATACTTTTCATCTAAATCTTTTTTAAAATCTTGCGGTGCAATATTAGTGGTTGAAATATGTGTGGAAAATTTGACTAAACCTTCAAAATTTTTTTGAGCTTCTGCGTTATAACAAGTAAATATTAATAATAAAAAAAGGGATATATGTTTCATATAGATTTTGTTGGTGTATAATTGTGTATAACTTATTTATACACTCAATTTTTATTGTCAATAATAGAGTATATATAGCTTTTTTAGCGGCATATACTCAACTATAGTTGAGTGTTATTTATTTTCAAATGTAGTTTTAAATATTCAATAAAGGCTTTGTTTTCCAAAATATAAAAATCATCAAAACAATTTTTCCCTCAGCCCCGATTGAGGCGGTATACTCGCAGCGAAGCGAAGAGATATAGCCGAAAGCGGGAATTGCAATTCCAAATACAAAAGGACAATTCGCTTCAAAGGAAAAGTTTATGGTTTTTACTTAATCGCAATCATAGAAATTTCAACATTTACATTTCTTGGTAGTTTTGCAACCTGTACCGTTTCTCTTGCGGGAGCGGTTTTTTCGTCAAAATAACTTCCGTAAATAGTATTTATTTTTGCAAAATCATTCATATCTGAAATGAAAATACTGCTTTTCACAACATCTGCAAAAGTCATATTCGCAGCTTCAAGAACCGCTTTCATATTTTCCATTACTTGCTTAGTTTCTATTTCAATAGTATCCAAAACTAATTCCATAGTTGCTGGATTTAATGCGATTTGCCCAGAAGTATAAAGGGTATTGTCAACTAAAACCGCTTGATTGTAAGGTCCAATTGGAGCAGGTGCTTTATCGGTGTAAATTATTGTTTTCATATATTTTTATCTTAATTGTCTGTCTGGTACTGTTCTTTTTTCCCATTTAATATCACTCAAAACGCCCGATTTAATTCCAATAAAGAAACCCCAGAAGGCATTATCGCCAAAGGGTTGCCAATTGAAATCCATTCTCCAACTCAATAAATCGCGTTCAAATCGAAGTTGCGTATAGGTAACTCCGTGTTGCACAAAATCATATCCAGAGGAAGCTCCAATTTTCCATTTAGGAGTCAAATCTACATTTGCCGAAAGGCTCAACGTATTTCCAATAATCGTATTTTCTCTATTGGAATTGCTATACGTTAACGAATACGCCATAGTTAAATCCCAAGGTAATTTAGATTTGAAAAACTCGGTGACTTCTTCTTTTTCGTCTTTATCTTTTTCGCCAAACTGACTTTCTCGTCTGTCACTGAAATCGGTATTGGTTCCGTATAAATCGTCAGATCGTCCGCCATTTCGTTCACCTTGATCGTTTTTCTTGTCTTTATCATCACCATCTTTACTCGATAATGAATAATTTAAAGTCATATTAGAACTCGTCATTCTAAACAAACTTCCACCATTATTTATGTTAAAAGTGTTGATTCTTCTACCTGAATTGTCAATTGCATAAGGATCTAATGTGGTTCCAAAATTCACATTCATTTTGTTATTAAAAAAAGTAGTTCCACCACTAATCCTCAAAGGAGACCATCTAAGCGAATCGGAAGTTGCGTTATAATCGGTATGGAAATTCAAGTTGTTCAATAACATTATTTTCTTCGGCTCTGTCTTTGTTGAATCGCTATCGGTAACTTTAGCTTCAAAAGTATTGCTTAAATCGAAACTCATTACTTTTGAATTTCCAAGTCCTGGAGCGCCATAAATTCCTTTTTCAAAACGAGTATATTCCTTTATAATTGTCCCACTTCCATCGGAGGCATAGGTATCAAAATATTTTTCAAAACTTGGTGTGTAGCTGAATGAAGCCGTCGGACGCATCACGTGACGAATGGATTTAATGCGTTTTTTGTCACCAAAATTAAACGTTCCGTATATTGTAGTTCCTAAACTTGAACTAAAGGAATAGGTTCTGAAAGCATCAAAACCATTTACATCAGTATCAATAACTTTATTTGTCAAGACATCAAAACTCTTTTTATTAGTTTTTAAATACCAAACTTCATTATAATTTGCGGTTGCAGAAGCACTGAAATATTTGAATATTTTAAAATTGGTACTTAAAGGTATCGAATGTTGAAATCCTGATTGTGCCTCTCTAAACATTTGAGGTTTAAAGAAAAATTCATCTGTTGTTGCTATTCGATTATCCGCTTTTAAGGAATATTGTAAATTTATATTTTTTAATACACCTTTCTTAATTCCTTCTTTTGGTGCAAATGGAAAAATACGATCTACGCTCACTTGAAGCGAGGGCAAAGTCATATTTATGGTTTGTGTTTGCGTATTTTGGGAATGTGTAGCACTCAATGACATATTTACTTGAGGTACAGAATTGAACGTTTTAGAATATGATATTGAGGAACTTAACGTATTATTTAACCGTGAATTATTATTTATTTGATTGATAGATTGTTGAAAATAAGTGCTACTTCCTAAATTCACAGAGGCTGAAAAACGAGAATTTGGATTCGATTTTTGATCTTTAGTATGCGACCATTGAATATTATAGATGTTACTTTTCGAATAATCTGGATAGCCTCTTTCGCTTGTAATTAAATTTTCAAACCTAATATTTACATTTCCACTAAACTTGTATCGCTTGGCATAACTCGATTCTCCTCGAAGTGCATAACTTCCATTGGTGTAATAATCGCCTAAAAGTGCCAAATCATAATTATCGCTTAAGGCAAAATAATAACCACCATTTTGAAGGGAATATCCTCGCAATCGCGTGTCATTAAATGTAGGCATTATTATTCCCGATTGACTCGTTTCCGACATTGGAAAGAAGGCAAAAGGCAGTGCAATTGGAGTTGGAACATTGGCAATAACCATATGTGTAAAACCAACCACAACTTTTTTTCCAGGTACAAATTTAACTTTACTTGTTTGGAAATAATATTCAGGATTGTCAACATCTTTTGAAGTTGTAAATCGTGCACGCTTCATAAAATAGACGGAATCATTTTCTCTTTTCGTAATTTCAGCTTTAATTCTAAAATCATTTTGCTCGGTTCTGGAATTCCAAACTAAGGCTTTTTTTGTTTTATAATTAAATCGAATGGAATCGGGTTCGATAACATTTGCTCCTTGCTTGAAAATAGGTAATTGCGTATATTTTCCTGTAGAATCTTTTAAACGTCCAGCATAAATTTCGTTTTTCTCATAATCCATAACGATAATTCCGGCTTTCAATTCAATATCTTGATAGTATAACTCCGCTTTATCGTACAAAGTCATCTGTTTTTTCTTCTGATTTATTTTTTCATAACCAACAGCTGTTCTTTTAATTTTGCCTTCAAGAAGTGCTTTTTTAGTCTTTATTGTGTCTTTTTTAATCGTATCTGAAACTTTTACCAAATCTTTTACATTGACATTTAGTGTTTCTGGCTCATTTTTTGGAGCAATTTCGGTAGATTTTTTAGGTAAATCTTGAGAATACGACTTAGCAGATCCTATTGTTAGGAAAAAAGCTAATAAAACGATATTAAATAAGTTTGTATGCAAAGGTTTAAATGCTATTTTTGTAAAATTATGGCTTAGTTATTGAAGTTTCAAAACTACACATAATTTTCGGTCAAAAATAGTCAAATAATAAATTTATAACCCCAAGGTTCTAATAAAATTAACTTTATATATTTATGTTTATTAAAAATAAAATTAAAGCCCTAGCTATCATAGGATTAGTTGCAATTTCAATTTCAGGCTTTGGCCAAAGTAAAAAATTCAAAATCACATTAGATGCGGGTCACGGAGCACACGATTTCGGTGCAGTTTATAAAGGTCACGTCGAAAAAAACATTGCACTTGCAGTGGTTTTAAAAGTTGGTAAAATATTAGAGGAACAATCTAATTTTGAAGTAAATTATACCCGAAAAACGGATGTATTTATCGGTTTGGTTGAAAGAGCCAATATTGCAAATAGGGTAGATGCGAATATTTTTGTGTCCATTCATTGTAATGCAAATAAAAATACAGCTGCTGATGGAACTGAAACGTATGTGATGGGTATGTCAAAAAACGCTTCAAACCTTGCTGCTGCAAAAAAAGAGAATGAGGTAGTAACTTTGGAAAAAGACTACAAACAAAAATACGAAGGATACGACCCGAATTCTCCTGAAACCTTAATTGGATTGACATTAATGCAAGAAGATATTTTAAATAACAGTATCTCTTTGGCGAGTAAAATTGAAGATTCTTTTTCAGGATTAGGAAAAAAAATAAGAGGTGGTGGTGTTAAACAAGCTCCGTTTATGGTTCTTCATAAAGCGTATATGGCGAGAGTTTTGATAGAAATGGGTTTCATTTCAAATCCTGCAGAAGGAGATAAATTGGATTCAGAAGAAGGACAAAATGAAATTGCAACAGCCATTGCACAAGCCATAATTGATTACAAAAAAGAATATTTTGGCAGTGGTGTTCTTGAAAATGAGGAAGACAGACCTTCAAAAAAAATTGATGAAAAACTATCTAAAGACACCACAACACCAGTTAAAAAAGAAGTGAAAATAATTGCAGAAGTTGTTAAGAAAGAACCTATTAAAGAGGTAAAAAAAGAAATCAAAAAAGAACCTATTAAAGAAGTAGTTAAAGAGGTTCAAAATGAAACTGGGGTTGTTTTTAAAGTTCAAATTGCTGCAAGTAGTAAGAAAATGGATTTAGACCCAAGTAATTTTAAGGGTTTGAAAAACATTGATTCAGATTTTAACGGAACCATATATAAATATACTTACGGACAAACATCTGATTATTCTGAAGCAAAGAAAAATTTATCGGATGCAAAATCTAAAGGATATGATTCGGCATTTTTAATTGCTTTTAAAAACGGGAAAAGTATTTCTGTCAAAGAAGCTATTAAATAATGCTACATTAACCAAAGTTTTATTTTAAATTTGTACAAAATATCTGAAATTGAAAATTACTAAAGAGATTAAAACTGGAATATTGGTTCTTTCTTCCATTGCGTTATTTATTTGGGGTTATAGCTATTTAAAGGGAAGAGATTTATTAAATGAATACAAAATCATCTACGTTGAATACGACAATGTAGAAGGTTTAGCATCGAACGCCCCCGTTACAATTAATGGTTTGATTGTTGGTAAAGTTTCAAATATAACATTGCAAAATACAAATGGAAAATTACTAGTTGAACTTCAAGTGAAAAGTAGTTTTCCCTTTTCTAAATCAAGTATTATTGCTATTTATGAGCCTGGTTTAATAGGTGGAAAACAAATCCAAATCATTCCTAATTTTGATGATAAAAATCTGGCTGTCAATGGTGATACTCTGAAAAGTGATGTTAAAAAAGGATTGACTGATCTTGTTGCAGAAAAATTAAGTCCATTGCAGGAAAAAGTCGAAAAAATGGTTGTGAATGCTGATTTATTACTTAAAAATTTGAATGATATTTTGGATACAAAATCTAAGGAAAATTTGAAAAGTAGTATTGCTAACTTGAATCAAACCTTAGCGGAATTTAATAAAGCTTCCATAAATGTAAATGCTATTTTGGCTAATAATAAAAGTAAAATTGACGGAACACTTTCTAATATCAACAAAGTTTCTTCCGATTTTACTAAAATTTCCGATTCATTATCAAAAGCAAATATTGGACAAATAGTTAAAAATCTTGAGAAAACACTAGCAAATGTTGATAAATTGATGAGTGACGTTCAATCTGGTAAAGGAACTTTCGGGAAAATGATAAAAGACGAATCGTTGTACAATAATTTGGATAAAACTTCAAAAGAATTGGAGTTATTACTTCAAGATGTTCGATTAAATCCTACGCGATATGTGAATGTTTCTCTTTTTGGAAAGAAAAACAAACCTTATACAACTCCGAAGGACACCATTTCAAATACTAAAAAATAATACTTTATGGGTTATTTAGACAATATTTTATTTGCAATTATCTTACTTTTTGGTTTTGGTTTTTTTACTATTAATATTAGAAAAATTATCAGAAACATTAATTTAGGACAGGATATTAATCGTTCGGACAATCCTGCTTCTCGATGGAAAAATATGGCAATGATTGCGCTTGGACAATCTAAAATGGTTAAAAGACCAATTGCTGGAGCACTTCATATAATTGTGTATATTGGCTTTGTAATCATTAATATAGAGTTATTAGAAATCATAATTGACGGACTTTTTGGAACCCATCGCGTATTTTCATTTTTAGGAACATTTTATAATATTCTAATTGCTTCTTTTGAAATATTAGCCTTTTTAGTTTTGGTTGCAGTACTCGTTTTTTATGCTCGTAGAAACATTATTAAATTAAAAAGATTTGTTCATTCTGATTTAAAAGGTTGGCCAAAAAGCGATGCGAATTATATTTTATATTTTGAAATCGTGCTGATGTCGTTGTTTTTATTGATGAATGCCGCCGATTTACATTTGCAAAATATAACTGGAGGTTTCGGTCATTATTCTCAAGCGGGTTCTTTTCCAATCTCTCAATTTATTGCTCCAATTTTCAACGGATTATCAGAATCATTGGTTATGATGATTGAAAGAGGCGTTTGGTGGATGCATATTATAGGTATATTAATATTTCTAAACTATTTATATTTCTCAAAACATTTGCATATTTTATTAGCATTTCCAAATACTTATTTTGCCAATTTAAATCCTTTGGGACAGTTTGACAATTTAGAATCGGTTACAAAAGAAGTGAAATTGATGATGGATCCAAATGCAGATCCTTATGCAACAGCTCCAATTGATGAAAATGCAGTTCCTTCAAAATTTGGCGCAAGCGATGTTCAAGATTTGAATTGGGTGCAACTATTGAATGCCTATACTTGTACTGAATGCGGTCGATGTACTTCAGTTTGCCCTGCAAATCAAACGGGTAAAAAGCTGTCTCCTCGAAAAATTATGATGGATACCAGAGACCGTTTAGAGGAAGTTGGTAAAAATATAGATGCGAATAAAGGGATTTTTATTCCAGATAACAAAACATTATTAAACGATTTTATCACTCCTGAAGAACTTTGGGCGTGTACTTCTTGTAATGCTTGTGTTGAAGAATGTCCTGTAAATATTAGTCCATTATCAATTATTATGGATATGAGACGGTATTTAGTAATGGAGCAAAGTGCTGCGCCAATGCCTTTAAATGCTATGATGAGCAATATTGAAAACAACGGTGCGCCTTGGCAATACAATCAGCAAGATCGTTTGAATTGGAAAAACGAATAACAATAATCACATTAATAATTCTTCTATAGGTGAGTTTAGGAGAGTTCTTAACATTTAATAATTAAATACAAACACACAACAAAAATGAACTCAGAAGATTTAGACAAACAATTAGTTGCAGCATCAGAAAATGGTAACACAATTAGTCCAATTTTACCAGAAGGGGTAAAAAATTATTTAATAGATATTGACGGTACAATTTGTGACGATATTCCAAATGAAGAACCAGAGAGAATGTTGACTGCAGAAGTTTATCCTGATGCATTAGTTACCTTGAATAAATGGTATGATGAAGGACATATAATTTGTTTTTTTACTTCAAGAACGGAGGAACATAGAGAATATACTGAAATTTGGCTGAAACAACACGGTTTCAAATACCACGGAATGGTAATGGGAAAACCGCGTGGAGGAAATTACCATTGGATTGATAATCACTTGGTTAAAGCAACAAGATACAGAGGTAAATTTACAGATTTAGTTGATAAAGAAGTTACAATTCAGGTTTTTGATGACGAACACCACGAATAAAAAAGACAACTTGTGAGTTTTCACAAATAAAAATAAATAATATGTCAGAAAGTTTAGTAGTTCCAACAATGGCAGAAATGTTAGCACAAGGAAAACAACCCGAAGTTTTATTTTGGGTTGGTTGTGCAGGAAGTTTTGATGATAGAGCAAAGAAAATTACAAAAGCATTTGTGAAGATTTTAAATCGTTCCAATGTTTCTTTTGCTGTACTTGGAACCGAAGAAAGTTGTACTGGAGATCCTGCTAAACGTGCTGGAAATGAATTTTTGTTTCAAATGCAAGCAATGATGAACATTGAAGTTTTGAATGCTTACGAAGCAAAAAAAATAGTTACTGCCTGCCCGCATTGTTTCAATACTTTGAAAAATGAGTATCCTGAATTAGGTGGAAAATACGAAGTGGTGCATCATACAGAATTTTTAAAATCGTTGTTGGATGATGGTCGATTAACCATTGAAGGCGGTCAGTTTAAAGGTAAAAAAATCACTTTTCACGATCCTTGTTATTTGGGAAGAGCCAATAATGTTTATGAAGCACCAAGGGAATTAATTCGCAAATTGGATGCTGAATTGGTTGAAATGAAACGCTCAAAAGCCAATGGTTTATGCTGTGGTGCTGGTGGCGCGCAGATGTTTAAGGATGCCGAACCAGGAAATAAAGAAGTGAATATCGAAAGAACGGAAGAGGCTTTGGATACAAAATCTGATATAATTGCTGCTGGTTGTCCCTTTTGCAACACAATGATGACCGACGGAATAAAAAACAAAGAAAAAGAAGGCGATGTTAAAGTTATGGATATTGCCGAACTTATTGCAAATGCTCAAGATTTGTAATTGTATAAATCAGAATTTAATAAATAAATTACAATGTATATTCCTTTCGAAAATTTACCAGAAGAATCTAAAATATGGATTTATCAATCCAACAGAAAATTCTCTGATGAGGAATTTGCAGCAATTGAAGTCGATTTAAAAGCGTTTATTGAAAATTGGGCAGCACACGGAACCAGTTTGGAAGCGTCATTTGAATTAAAATACAATCGGTTTATTATTCTTGCCGTAAATCAAGAAGTTCAAGCTGCAACTGGTTGTTCTATAGATTCTTCGGTTCAATTTATTCAAAATTTGGAACAGAAATATGAAGTAGATTTATTGGATAAAATGAATGTTACTTTCAAATTAGGAGAACACGTTGCACATAAAACGTTGCTTGATTTCAAAAAAATGGCAAAGGACAAAGCGGTTACAGAAAACACAATTGTCTTCAATAATTTGATAAATAATATTGCTGAGTACAATGAATCTTGGGAAGTTCCAGCAATGGATAGTTGGCACAGTCGCTTTTTTTAAAATAAATTCATTTAATGAAATCAGTTCTACTTCGTTTTTTTATAGTTGTAATGCTAATTGCATTCGGAATTTCGTGTTCTACAACCAAAAATATTAAATCTAAAAATCCAATTGCAAATGATTTTGACATTAATTTATTTGTAGATAAAAAACCTTTCAAAAACCCCTTTTTTTCTGAATCAATAGCAGAAGAACAATGGGTTGATAGTGTTTACAATCAAATGAGTTTTGACGAAAAAGTGGGTCAACTTTTTATGGTTGCAGCCTATTCCAACAAAGATTCTATTCATATAAATTCCATTGACAAACTTATTAAAGACTCTAAAATTGGAGGTTTGATTTTTTTTCAAGGTGGCCCAGTTCGTCAAGCTAATTTAACAAATCGCTACCAATCCAAATCTAAATTACCATTGTTTATTGGAATTGACGCAGAATGGGGATTGAGTATGCGCTTGGATTCAACCTATCGTTTTCCTTGGAATATGACTTTGGGGGCAATTCGAGATGCCAAATTAATCGAAAAAGTAGGTTCTAAAATGGGATTTGAAAGCAAAAGATTGGGTGTTCATTTCAATTTTGCACCAGTTTTAGACATCAATACCAATCCAAAAAATCCAATAATCGGTTTTCGATCCTTTGGAGAAAATAAAGAAAATGTTACCAATAGCGCTATTGCATTGATGAAAGGCGTTCAAAAACAAGGCGTTTTCTCAACAGGAAAACATTTCCCTGGGCACGGAGATACAGAAGCAGATTCTCATTTGTCATTGCCATTAGTTAGTTTTTCAAAAGAAAGAATTAACGAAGTTGAGTTTTATCCCTATAAAAAAATGTTTCAGGAAGGGCTGACTTCAGTGATGGTTGCGCATTTAAGCGTTCCAAGTTTAGAGCCAAGAATTAATTATCCCACTTCAATATCGTATAATGTTGTTACCAATATTCTTAAAAATCAATTAGAATTTAATGGCTTAATTTTCACTGATGCTTTGAATATGAAAGGTGCCAGTAATTACAAAAGGGAAGATGGTATTCTGTTAACGCCCGGTGATATTGACTTGGAAGCGTTCTTGGCAGGAAATGACATTCTTTTATTTTCAGAAAATGTTCCAGCTGCAATTGAAAAAATTTGTTTGGCATACCAAAACGGATTGATTTCTGAATTTAGATTATCTAATTCGGTTAAGAAAATTCTAAAATTCAAGTATTTTGCAGGATTAAATAATTTCAAACCTATAAATACTGTAAATTTAATTAAGGAAATTACGCCAACTTCAAACGATGCTTTACAGTATCAATTGTATGAAAATGCAATTACAGTTTTGAAAAATAAAAATGAAATTTTACCAATCAAATCATTAGAAAACAATAAGATAGCGTATGTAAAGTTTGGCGATGATGTCAACAGTTCTTTTGTTTCGACTTTAAAAAAATATACAGAAATTACAGAAGTTGCTAATGAAAATATTGACAGCTTAAATGTGCAATTAAGCAAATACAATACTGTAATTGTTGGTTTTCACAAATCAGATAAGGCTTGGAAAAAGCAAGATTTTACTGAGAAAGAATTAGTATGGTTGCAAGAAATTTCTAAAAACAACAATGTTATTTTAGATGTATTTACCAAACCCTATTCACTACTTCCTGTAACCACTTTCGATGAAATTGAAGCTGTTGTTGTTTCCTATCAAAATGCAGATATTGCTCAAGAAGTTTCGGCACAATTACTATTCGGAGCTATTGAAGCAAAAGGAAAATTACCTGTTTCAATTCTTCCAAATTTCAATGTAAATGATGGTTTGTCAACCGAAAGAATAAATCGTTTAGGATTTTCAACGCCTGAAAATGTTGGAATGAATCCTGCTATTTTGGCTCAAATTGATGTTTTAGCAAAAAAAGCGATTGACAATAAAATGACGCCCGGATTACAAGTTTTAGTGGCTCGAAAAGGGAAAGTGATTTATCAGAAATCGTTTGGTTCGCATACTTATGAAAACACTACAAAGGTTAAAAATTCTGATGTTTATGACATTGCATCGTTGACAAAAATCGTTTCGACATTGCCAAATGTAATGCAATTGTACGATCAGAAAAAAGTGAATTTAGAAACAAAATTAGGAGATATGCTTCCAATTTTCCAAAATTCTGATAAAGCTACAATTCCATTCAAGGATTTATTATCGCATTATGCAGGTTTTCAAGCTTGGATTCCTTTTTATAAAGCAACTTTAGACAGTTCGAAAATTCCCTTGCCTAAATATTATAGCAAAACCTTAAACGAACAATTTTCAAAAAAGGTTGCTGATAGCTTATTTATTAGAAATGATTATCACGATACAATTATGAAAATGATTGTTAATAGTAAGTTATCAGTCAAAAAAGAATACAAATACAGTGATTTTACATTTATAATTTTAAAAGATTATTTAGAAAAAATGACTGGAAAAAAGTTGGATGTATTAAGTCAAGAAAACTTTTACAATTCACTTGGAATGAACAACACGATGTACAATCCATTAACAAGATTGGACAAAAGTTCAATTCCACCAACAGAAATTGATACGTATTTCCGTCACCAATTAATTCAGGGTTATGTTCACGATATGGAAGCGGCTATGGAAGGTGGAGTAGGCGGTCACGCTGGGATTTTCTCAAATTCAATGGATGTTGCAAAGATGATGCAACTGTATTTGCAAAAGGGAAATTATGGAAATATTCAATATTTTTCAACCAAAACCTTTGACGATTTCAACACTTGTTATTTCTGTAAAGAAGCAAATAGGAGAGGGCTTGGATTTGACAAACCTCAATTGGGTGCTGCTGGGCCAACTTGTGGTTGTGTGCCAATGATAAGTTTCGGACATACTGGTTTTACTGGAACAATTGCTTGGGCAGACGCTGAAAATGAAATTGTATATGTCTTTTTATCCAATAGAACTTTTCCGGAAGCAACTGTAAATAAACTATCAAAAGAGAATATTCGTGAAGATATTCAGAAGGTAATTTACGATGCAATTGAGAGATAATTACTATTAAATATTTTTTAACGTAAGTTTAATTGTTCTACAATCAATTTTCGTTACTTTCGTTACACTAAAATTCATAAATGAAAATCGCAATAGTTTGTTATCCAACATTTGGAGGAAGTGGCGTTGTTGCTACAGAATTAGGTCTTGAATTGGCTCGAAGAGGGCACGAAATTCATTTTATAACCTACAGTCAGCCTGTTCGTTTGGCACTATTAAATCCCAATGTTCATTATCACGAAGTAAACGTTCCGGAATATCCATTGTTTCATTATCAACCTTATGAATTGGCTTTGTCAAGCAAATTAGTTGATATGGTAAAACTCTACAAAATCGATTTATTGCACGTTCATTATGCCATTCCACACGCTTATGCAGGGTATATGGCGAAGCAAATGTTGAAAGCCGAAGGGATTAAAATTCCAATGGTAACAACACTTCACGGCACAGATATTACTTTGGTTGGGAATCATCCGTTCTATAAACCAGCAGTTAGTTTCAGTATTAATAAATCGGATGTAGTAACTTCGGTATCTCAAAATTTAAAAGACGAAACCTATAAACTTTTCAATATTAAAAGGGAAATCCACGTGATTCCAAATTTTATTGAATTGGATAAAATTAAAATTGATTCTACTATTGCTTGTCATCGCTCGGTTATGGCAAATGCAAATGAAAAAATCATTACACATATTAGTAATTTTAGAAAAGTAAAGCGCATTCCAGATATAATTGAAATTTTTTATAAAATTCAGCAACAAATTCCTTCTAAATTAATGATGGTTGGTGACGGCCCTGAAAAAGAAGTTGCAGAAAATTTATGTCAAAAATTAGGCATTTCTGACAAGGTTATCTTTTTTGGGAATAGCAATGAAATCGATAAAATTCTGAGTTATACTGATTTATTTCTTTTGCCATCTGAAACCGAAAGTTTTGGATTAGCAGCTTTAGAAGCAATGGCTTGGGGAGTTCCTGTTATTTCAAGTAATTCGGGCGGACTTCCAGAAGTCAATTTTGAAGGTGTTTCTGGCTATTTAAGTGATGTTGGAAATACTGAAGAAATGGCACAAAATGCTATTAAAATTTTAAAAGACGATACTATTTTAGCTAAATTCAAAGAAAATGCATTATCCGTTGCAAAGCGATTTGATATTAAAAATATCGTACCTTTATATGAAGAAGTTTATAAAGAAGCCTTAAGTAAAAATATATGAAAAGAATCTGCCTATTATTTGTAAGTATAATTTTATTTTCTTGTAGTACAACAAAATCAAAAGTTATCGATAAACCTTTGTTTGAAGTATTGACTCAACAGCCTGACGGCGGCGGAAATATTCATTTTTTTGAAATTGTATCTACTTCTCAGGAATTCAGAATGCTTCAAGGTGACGAAAAGCTAAAAGGAAAAATAACACCAAATGACATTAATGAGTCCAACTTTTTAATATTGAATATGGGTGAAAAATCAATAAATGGCTGTTTAATAAATGTTGTAGATGTTCAAGAAACCGATAATAAAATTATTGTTACGGTCAAAGAAATAGAACCCAAAGGGGAAGGAATTACATCTGCGGATTATGTTTATCCGTATTGTATTGTGAAGATAAATTCCAAAAAAGAGATTGTTTTCAAATAAATCGTTCCTTTATTCACATAAAAAAACCTTTAAAAAATCCAGTAATTACTGAATTTCTTAAAGGTTTAATTTTTTATTAAAATGGTTTTTAGAACTTATACCGAAGTCCTAAAGCTATGTCAGAACCATAATTATTTTCATAATAGCCATTTCCTCCAAATTCAGGTCTCAAATCTAAAGATAGTTGTAAAGGAATATCAAAATTATATTCAATTCCGATATCACCCGCAGCATATACAAAAGTGCCACTGTCTTTGTATCCACTAACGTCAGTATTCCAATTTCCTAAACCTGCACCAACTCCGGCATACCAATTGAATCCTTGGTCAATATTCCAAACCCATTGGTACAAACCAGTTAATTTAATTGCACTGACATTATGGCTACTTCTCCAACCTAAATCTAATTCTAATCGGTTGTTAGAGGCCAATTCTCTTTGATAGGAAATCTCAGAACCAAATCCATCATTCGAACCCAAACGAAGTCCTAAAGCATTTTCTGAAGTTTTTTGAGCGTTTGCAATAAATGCAAATCCAAATAACATTGTCGTAGATAAAAGAATTTTTTTCATAATTATATTATAAGTGTTTAACCCGTTGGGTGTAATTATTTAAAGTAAAAAAATAGAATAAATATTGGTCAAGACACTGAAATTCAGTATCTTGAAGTCGCTAAACAAACCAATATTTATGTCAAATATAGTGAAAAATTATTTAAGAGTTTTAGAAGTTATAAGTTCTTTGAATTGTGAATTGGAATACAAGACAGGCGTTGGCAGAAGCCAAAAAATGTCTGATTTAGAAGTAGTTGCACTGAGTTTAACGGCTGAATTTATGTCCATTGATAGTGAAAACTCATTGTTTAAATCGATTGATGTTAGTCAAATTCCAAATTTAATTGAGCGAAGTCAATTTAATAAAAGACGAAGAAAGTTATTTTTGTTTTTAGATGAAGTAAGAACAAAATTAGCATCACGTTTTTTAGAATTTGAAGATTATTTCATCGTAGATAGTATGCCGTTGGAGATTTGTAAATTTGCTCGTCACAGGAGAATTAAAATCTGCAAAAATGATTTTGAAACTGCTCCTTCAAAAGGGTTTTGTGCCTCTCAAAACAATTGGTTCTACGGATACAAATTACACGGAGTCTGTTCAATAAATGGAATTTTCCACTCATTAGATATTACAAAAGCAGAAGTTCACGATGTTCATTTTTTGAAGAATATAAAACAACAAATGTCTGATTGTGTGTTACTTGGTGATAGAGGTTATTTATCTCAAAGCATTCAATTAGATTTGTTTCAAACAGTAAATGTCAAATTAGAAACGCCAAAAAGAATAAATCAAAAAGACTATAAGCCACAACCTTATATATTCAGAAAATCAAGAAAAAGAATTGAAACATTATTTTCACAATTGTGTGACCAATTCAAAATAAGAAACAATTATGCTAAAACTTTTGAAGGTTTTAAAACAAGAATTTTAGCAAAAATAACAGCATTAACTTTGGTTCAATATATCAATAAATTTATATTTGATAGACCAATAAATAATATTAAAAATCAAAAAATTTAATTACACCCAACGGGTTTAATAGTTAAAATATATTCTGAAACTTGATCTAATTCTTCTTGTTTTAATTGTGGGAAACCTGGCATTTGTGGTGCATCAGCACGTTTTTTCCCAGGTTTTTTTATCCAACTTTGCAAACCTGCTTTATTTCCTTTGTATATAGAAGCCATTTCAATGACAGGCGGACCAACTAATTTTACATCGGGTTTATGACAAGCGGTACAGTTTTGTTTGAATACATTTTCTCCTTTTTGTGCTTCGGTTAAATTAGCCGAACTTTCTTGTGCTTTTGCTTCTTTACTTTTGGCAATAGCATCTTTTTTGATTTGCTGGAACTCTTCTGTTTTTAAACGAACTAATTCACGGTGTTTTTCTAAAGCATTGGATCTGTATATTTGACGACCAGAACCCATGAAGACTACAGTTATGGTCATTAAAATCAATACTTTTTTGAAATCTTTGTCAATAGTACTTTCGTCTCCTTGAATTCCTTTCCACATCATCCACATGGCAGGAAGTGCAATTGCAGCTCCAGTGAATATTACGGCAACTAAATTCCATCCCAATCCTTTAGATGGTAATGTCAATAAGACCAATGGACCAATTAAAAATTGAATAACTGAAGCTACCAATGCCAAAGAATATCCTTTTTTCTTTAATTCGTATCGTGTAAAAGTTGGAAAAATAGTTTCAAACGGATAGTTTTTTCTCCCCATATACCAATGCAAGAATAAGCCAGTTATGGACAGTGAAGCAAAGATAAAATGAAAATACCTTGGAAAAACATTCGGTAATGTCATTGCGCTGAAAAACCCTTTTACTAATGCCCATTTTTCTGGAAACAGCATCAAATTGATGTTGGTTAGAAATATGAACGGAATAAACAAAAAGATGATTACCGCTACAGCCAATATTGAAATGTGTACTGGTTTATTATTCTCTAATAACTTCCAAGTGTATTTGTGCAAATAGGTTAGTAAAAATGCAACTGTTACTAATGGAACAACGGCTATCCACATCAATCCTGTTAGTGCGTTTGCAGAATAAAAATAGACGGTATAAAGCACATTAATACTTAACAAAGGTGCAATTCCCATTACTACAGCAATACTTTTATTTACTGTAATTGTTGTGGCTATTTCATGCGCTAAAATATCATATTCTTTGTTTTTTAATCCTTTTATTTGTGACCAAAGCGTTAGCAATGAACCACCAACCATTAAGTTTACAAATAAAATATGTACCAAAAAAGAAATTACAAGTATGGCAACTAACAGCCATTCTGGTAGTGGCAATGGTAATGGTAAATCTTTTGGAACTGGAGTAACGCTTTGTAGTGCTATAACTAAACTATGAAACATGCTATTTGGATTTATTGATTAAGGCTGATGCTGAATTATTTGGATTTACAGAAATTCCTTCTTCTTGTGCTCCTTCTAAAACATCACCTGTTTGTTGTAGATATTTAATATAAGTTGCTAAGGCTTCTGCTTCTTTTTCATTACCTGGAAATTCGGGCATGAAATTTCTTGCTGTATGCATATTAGGCATGTAAGCAGCCATTGATGCAACATCTAGCGGTTTTCCTGTGCTACCGTACATTCTATCAAAAACATCGAGAATGCTGTTTACACCTTGTGCTGTATGACATCGACTACAAGCTATTGTAAATACATTTTTACCTGCCTCAATTTTGTTATCTTCTGTTACTTCATTCACTGAAGTGTAGGTGGCGTGTTTTAAAATTCCATCTTGTTTGTACACCACATAGTCATCTTCTAACAATAAATTAGAATACATATATTGTCCGATTACATAAGGTTTTCTAATAAATTCTCTTACTCTTTCAAAAAAACCTAAGTAGGCGATGGCTGTAACTACAGGAATAATTACCATATAAGGCTTTAATACTTTTGTTTTATACACTCCAACAATTCCGACAATTAAAGTAAAACCAACTCCGCCTGCCACAAAATATTTTAGTAAATCATAGTATTGTGAAAATGCAATTGTTCCTACTGCTGTACTCATGTTTGCAGTCATGGCTTCGGGCATAGCATTGTAGTAGATGTAAGCTCCAATTAATGATATTGGCGCCCAAAGTAATAGCCATTTTGAAGCATATTTTACAGCATTCAAGCGCAAATTACTTCCTGCTTTTGTGAATAGTGTAATTAATAGCATACCGAAAATTCCTGCCACAAGCATTGCTGTTGGTGTTCTAAAAAGTAGTTGTGGCAAATAAATTGGATTTGTAAATCCGTTTAGTAAACTTTTGTTGGTTTCCCAATTGCCAGGATCCATCATAAATCCGAGAATGGAAACGATAATTGCCATGGTTATCCAAGAAAAAATACTTAAATACCAACCGAAATTGATGTGACGAATTTTTGCTTTTAGTGAAGAATTACTATTTTTCCAAGTAAGGAAGTAAATCATAATTAAAACTACTTCGGTAACAAAAACAAGCCATTCTATAAACCATGCCCAATAAAAAACTCGAATTAAACTTCCAATTGAAGCTGGACTAACTAATGCCACCGAAAACCAAATTCCAACTCCAGTCATGGCACCGATAGTAGTTGTGATAATAAAAGCTACTTTCATTATTTTGTACACCATGTTATCCCATTCTAAATCGGTGATTTGGTCTTGACCACTACGAGAAACTCCTCGTTGTTCTAACCAAGTAACAAAAGGCATAAAACCAACGGCTAAACCGTGGTTGATAATAACGTGTAGAATGGCGATGATTGCAATAAGCATTCTATTATTGAGCCAGTCTAAATGAAACATTGGAAAATCCATAACAATATAAATTTTGATGGTACAAATTTCATTTAGTTGTGCGTTAAAAACTAAAAATAAAAAAGCAGGAAGTTTCGAAAAACGTTCCTGCTTGCTTTGATAAAAGTGCCTTGTTTGTTGCTATTTACTCTAGCTAATTTAGATTTTCAATCCTTATATTTTACTTTTTAGCCAAATACATTTCAGGATTTTTTAAAAACTCATCTTTACACATTTTAGCACAGAAACCATAAAGTTTTCCTTTATAATGTGTTGTATCACTTACTCCATATTTCGTTATATCCATCTTACAATAAAAATCGATTTTGTTATCGTATTTTAATTTGTTTAGTGGATTTTTTGGATCAATTACGCTAGTAGTTTCTTTCACTACGTTGGCTTCTTTTTTGTTGCAACTGAATGCTATTACAATTAACAACAGATAGATTAGTTTTTTCATATGTAAATTTTATTTGTTATTGGTGCATATGTATTGCTATTTTCATAGGTATTTGCAAGCAAACGACTTGTTTATGGCGATTTCATATTATACTTTTTTATTAATGATGGTCTTCGTTGCTACATAATCCGATAATTTCATGAAACACATCATGCAACTTTGTTAAAGCTTCTGTAAGTTCCTTATCCGATTTTTTACTTTTAACTAATTTGTCTAGTTTTTTGCTATCGTTTTCTAGTTTCTTAACAGCAGCCACAACTTCTTTTGAATTAAACTCCGCAGGAATTATCGATTTTGCTAATAACTCGGCTTTTTGAACCATTTCTCCGCTACGTTCTTTGATAGGTTGTAAGTTGCCTTCTTCGCTGGGATGAAAAGTTTGCGACATTACTTTATGAAAATCTTTCAAGGCTTGCCAATCATCAAATTTGCCTTTCTTTTTAGGAGTAGCTGTTTTGTAGTAGTTACTTACTTCGTTCCAATTAATTACATTCCAAATAGCAGTTAAATAATCGGCACGTTTGTTTTGATATTTTAAATAATAGGCATGTTCCCAAACGTCAATTCCTAAAATTGGCATTCCTTTATTTTCCGCTATATCCATCAACGGATTATCTTGATTTGCTGTTGTGCAAATTGCCAATTTTCCTTCTTGACCTACATACAACCAAACCCAACCCGAACCAAAACGAGAAGTTGCTGCCGCATTCACTTTTTCTTTTAATGCTTCTACACTCCCAAAAGTTTCATTAATTGCCTTTTCTAAATCGGCAGATGGTTTGGTGTTTTTTTCTGGAGTTAAAATAGACCAAAAGAATTCGTGATTAAAATGTCCACCTGCATTGTTTCTTATGGCTGGACTCAATTTAGAAACATTGGCAAAAACTTCTGTAATTGTCATTTTTTCAGCATCTGTTCCAACGACAGCAGTATTTATGTTTTTCACATAAGCTGCATGATGTTTACTGTAGTGGATTTCCATTGTTTGTGCATCAATAAATGGTTCTAAAGCATTGTAATTATAAGGCAATGGCTTTTGTGTAAACTGCGCTGATACTGAAACACAGATTAATAAGAGAACGGATAAAATTTGATTTTTTTTCATTGTTTTAAATGTTAATTGTTGTTTAATGACTTGCATTTTTTCTAAATTGTTCAGGAGTGACAAGCGATTGTTTTTTGAAAAAGGTTATAAAATAGGATACATTTTCGAAACCTAAATCGTTTGCTATTTCATTTATTGATAGATTGGTATAATGTAAAAGTCGTTGTGCTTCTATTGTTATTCTTTTTCTAACAATATCACCTGCTGTTTTACTTGCTTCGCTTTTACAAATCTTATTTAGATAGTTTGGTGTTACGTGTAACTTTTCGGCATAGAACGAAGGCATTTTATGTTCTTTAAAATGTTGTTCTACTAATTTTTCAAACTCTTTTACTTTTTCGTTTTTGCTATTGTGGGTTTTGGTAATTATTTGCGGATTGTAAATGCGTTCCAGTTGTACTAATAAAATGTTCAGATAGGAACGAAGTACTTTTGTCTTGTCTTTGAGTATCGCACTATATTCATACTCAAATAATTCAAAAAATGTTTGCAAATGTTCTTTTTGAAACGAATTTAAAGACATGTAAGGTTTACAACCATTTTCAAAAAACGAAAAATCATTTAAAGAATTATTGTTGTAACGCAGCGAAAAAAATGTTTCGGTAAAAGAAATAATTTTGCCCGAAGTTTCGGGATGTAAATTTATTTTAGAAATGCAATTGGGTTGAATAACAACAATTTTAGGGCAATTAAAATAAATTTTATGATTATCAATTTCAATTTCTCCATTGCAAGAATCTAAAAACAAAATAGAATAAAAATCTTGTTTGTGAGATTCTTCAACAAATGGAAATTTAGTATTAAATCCTTTTAAGGAATCATAAAAAATATCATAATTACTGTTGTTAAAATATTCCAAATTGCAAATCGAGATTAAACTTGATTGCATAATTGGTTAGTTTTAAATTAATAATTACTAGGAATTATTAAACTAACTCGGGTGGATTTTCAAAATTGAAAAGGAAGGAAGTGTATTTAGTTGCTTTATGAAAACTAAACTTATTTTTAGAACTACTTAATGAATAGCTTGGAGATTGTATTACAATAAACTGTGGAGCAATAAAAATACTTTCTTTTTCGATTGTAGTTATGTTTTTCTTATTCTCATTTTGTTCTTTGTTCAATTCTTTAGTAAGAAAGCATTGCCCTTTACACGTTGGTATTTTATCAAATCTATTGATACATAAATTGGAAGCAATATATTCTTTGTTTATTTGAAATGAAGTTATAATCCATAAACTTTTAGTGCTTTGGATTATAAAAATAAAAAGTAAAAAATAAACTACTACTTTTTTCATTCTGCAAAGATACATTTTCTATTCACTTAATAATATTTTAATATCTCTTATTAAACGTTTGGTTTCTTCGGGATTGGTACCATCATAAACGCCTCTTATGTATCTGTTTTTATCTACTAATAATAGACCACCACCATGAACTAAACCACCAGGTTCTTTTTCGTCGGGATAAGCAGTTGTGAAATAACTTTTTGTGGCTATACTAAAAATACTGTCTTTATTACCCTTTACAAAATGCCAATTTTCATTTACTTCTAATGAAGATTTATAAGCCTTCAATTTTTTTATACTGTCTCTTTCGGGATCAATGGTGTGTGATAAATAATTGACTTTGGGATTGTTTTTATAAACTTTATAAACTTTATTAAGTTCAAAGTTCATTTTTGGACAAATTGTAGGGCAAGAAAGAAATATAAAATCGGCAATATAGATTTTATTTTCAAAAGTATTATTGGTAATAATAGAGCTGTCTTGATTTATAAATGAAAAGTCTTTAATTTTAGGATATAAGGTATCATTACCCTTAATAATCGGATTGCCTAAAAAAGGTAATCTTTTGGGTTTTTGAGAACAACCTATTGTTATTAATAAAAATAAAAACCAAATGCTTTTTTTCATTTGGCAAATATAAGCATTTGTATAGTTTTATGCTATTTTGTATTTAGTTCCTTGTTTTTATTAATAGTAAATGAACTAACTTGATTTAATTTGTGTACGTCTTCAAACTAAATTGAACTTTTCCTAAGAGAGTGTTTTCAATAATTAAGTATCTCATACACTTGTGAATAACTCACAATTAAATTAATTTGTTGGTTGTTTACTCCTTTTTATATCTCCAAACACCTCTGTTTTAGGTTCGTATTGTTGATAAAATCGCACAATGCCAAACAAGATTTTTTACAGGTCATTTTAATACTTCCTCACTTGAAAAATTCTCATTTTTTGGAGTGTCAGTAAGGCTTGGCGCGTCAATAGATCTCAACTTCCTCACTTGAGCAAATTTATACCATTTAATTCAAATACAAATATAAAAACCCTTAATATGTTGAATACTAAGGGTTTGTATCTGTAGCGAGAGGGAGATTTGAACTCCCGACCTCAGGGTTATGAATTGAGTTTTTACTCGATTTTTACCCCCTTTTATATGCCAAAAAAGATGATTTCTATAAAAATGGTGTACTGTTTTGTGTACTGTTTTTGAATTAAATTTCGAGTGCAATATACTGATTTTTTTATTTCAAATACTGTTTTTTTATTAAATATCGATTGGGATTTTAAATTATGTTTATATGTATTAAACGTTACTTGCTAGCAAAATTTGGAATGATTAATTCAATTACTAACGTCATCCAAATCTGTTAGCTTTTGAAATAGAAAACTATTACGAAAACCAACTTCGTTCTTGTTTGGATTTGCAATACTTACCCACAAAGCCAAGAAATTGAGGTAAAAAAATGAAAGTTGAAATACATGCTGCGACTAAAAATAATCTAACTCAACTTATTTTGTAACAAATTTTTACTATTTTTGTTACAAATTAAGCAATCCAATAAAGATGCAAAGCACTGAAAAACAAATAAAAGACATTATTTTAAAAACAAAGCGAGGGACATTATTGTTTCCCGAAGATTTCAATAAATATGGTTCTTCGGAAGCCGTACGTTTGGCGTTGCATCGGTTAGAAAAACAAGAGGTTGTCAAAAGAGTGGCACAAGGTATTTATGCAAGACCAATAATCAGTAAATACGTGGGAGAAGTATTGCCTTCAGCAGAAATAGTAGCAAAAGGAATTGCTAAAAGAGATAGAATCAGAATAGTTCCAACAGGAGTTTATGCCTTAAACGCTTTAGGATTAAGTACGCAAATACCAATGAAATTAGTATTTCTTACGGACGGGGCACCTCGAGAAATAAAAATAGGAAAACGGTCTATAAAATTCAAAAAAACAACCCCGAAAAACTTGTTGGCAAAGGGAGAAATCAGTAGTTTGGTATTACAAGCATTAAGAGAAATAGGCATAGACAAAACAACCGAAGCCGAAGAAAAAATAATAATCGAACTCCTTAAAAAAGAAAATCCAAGTAATTTAGAACACGACATTCAATTGGCTCCAGTTTGGATAAAAAAAATAATGCAAAAAGCACTATAAATGAAAAAAATAAATTTTTATACGTTACCAAAAAACGAAAAAATTAACATCTTACAAAAAACAGGAGACACAATTGGATTGTTAGCTTTCGCAGTTGAAAAAGATTGGTGGGTAATGCAAACATTAAGCACCATATTTGAAATGGAAATTGGAAAATATCTAGTTTTCAAAGGGGGAACATCATTAAGCAAAGCTTGGAATTTAATTGACAGATTCTCTGAAGACATTGATTTGGCTATTGACAGGCAGTTTTTTGGTTACGAAGGAGAAGTATCAAAACAAGAAATTAGTTCACTCCGCAAAAAAGCAAATAAATACCTGACTGAAATTTTCTATCCTCAGTTGATGGATACATTTAGAAAAAAAGGATTTAACGATATAAAGTGGGAAATTGTTGCTACAGTAAACAGTGATCAAGACCCTATAATTATTATTTTGAATTACAATAATGTAGTGGAAGTTCCAGGATACATTCAACCAAGAATCCAAATCGAAATTGGTTGTCGTTCCTTGCGGGAACCCTACACTGTTCAATCTTTCACATCATTAATAGATACAGAATATCCTGAATCAGATTTTTCGCAACTACCTGTAAACGTTCCTTCGGTAAATCCAGAACGTACTTTTTTAGAAAAGATATTCTTGCTACACGAAGAATTTCAGAAACCAAAAACTAAAATAAGGGTAGATAGATTAAGCAGGCATTTATATGACATTTACCAATTATCTAAAACAAAATTTGGAGAAATTGCTTTGAATGACAACGAGCTTTACGAAACCATTGTAAAACACAGGTATCGATTTACTCGAGTTGGAGGCGTAAACTATAATTTACATCAGCCACAAACTATAAATCCATTACCTATTCCAGAAATTATGGAAGAATGGAAAACGGATTATAAAACGATGCAAGAACAAATGATTTACATTGTTTCACCATCTTTTGAAGAAATAATCGATGAGCTAACAAAATTAAAAAATAGAATCAATACTTTCGAATGGAAAATGGAATGTCAATTTCCTGCACCAAAAAACAATCAGTAATCTGTAGAAATAATTAACATAATTGTTCATCAAAAAGCTTTTGTTGATGCTTTGGAAGAATTAAAACTACTATTAGAATCATCTAATGCTTTCAAAGAACACGATGAAGCTAAATTAAAAATAATTGTTCAATAAGACAGGGACAATTATTAGACAGGCTGACCTGGACATGTAAATAAAAACCTGCAGTATTAGTTAAGCAACATTTTTAAAAATTCCTTACTCCATTTCCTTACTCCAAAAAACACTAATAAGAGTTACTTCCAATAAAAAACCCCTTAATATTTAAATATTAAGGGATTTTGGTGTAGCGAGGACGGGAGTTGAACCCTTGACCTCAGGGTTATGAATTGAGTTTTTACTCGATTTTTGCCCTCTTTTATATGCTAAAAAAGATGATTTCTTTAAAAATGGTGTACGGTTTGGTGTACTGTTTTTGAATTAAATTTCGAGTGCAAAATAAACTTTTTTTTATTTAAATTATTATTTTTTCTTAAAATATCAATTTTGATTTTATAATTGTTTTAATGTAAATTATGGCTTAACTTGTTATCAAAATTTGGGATGAAATTTGAAACTTTTTATAATTTCAAATTAAACCAAATGATTTAGTTGATTTGCAAATACCAAACTAAAACACCTCCTTTTTAAACGCAATTCATTTATAATGGAAAAAAAAGCCCAAAAATAACATTTTAGTGGAAAATAAAGTATAGTTTTGCTTACATAAAGTAGAACTAATGGAAAATTATATCCCAACGCACCTACAAGAAATTATTTATTCTTCGAGTGATAAAAAAGTAAGAAAGCAAATTGCTTTGCTTGAAAGCACAGGTAAAATTAAAAAAATTGCTCCTCGTATCTTCACTTCTAACTTTGTCGATACCGATGAGGTTATTATCAAAAGGAATATTTTTTCTATACTAGGTAATTTATATCCTGGCTCACTATTAAGCCATCGTTCTGCAATTGAATTTAAACCAACCACCACAGGTCAAATATTTGTTACCTATACCTATACCAAAAAAATTGAATTACCTGGAATATCAATTCGTTTTATGGAAGGTATTGGAGCAATTGAGGGCGATAATTCATTCTCAGGAGAACTATTTGTTTCGCAGCAAGAAAGAGCTTTTTTAGAAAATCTACAATCATCAAGAAAAACAGGTCCAGAATCTAAAACGATATCAATTTCTGAATTAGAAAATAAACTAGAAAAAATCGCACAAGTAAAAGGGGAAGAGGGACTAAATCAGATTAGAGATAATGCAAAAGTAATCGCCGAGAAATTGGGTATGCAAAAAGAGTTTGAAAAATTAAACAAACTTATAAGTGCGTTATTATCCACTCAGCCTTCCAAAATATTATCATCGCCACGGGCAATTGCTCGAGCATTTGGAAATCCGTATGACCAATCCAGAATAGATTTGTTTGAAATACTATTTATAGAATTAAAACAAAGAGAATTTAAGAACGTAATTGATAAAAACACTTCCAACACTGCTTTCAAAAATTTTGCTTTTTTTGAATCCTATTTTTCAAATTATATAGAAGGAACTCGATTTGAAGTAGAGGAGGCCAAAAACATCATCGAAACCGATACACCAATGTTCAATCGAGATGAAGATTCTCACGACATATTAGGAACGTATAAATTGGTCAGTAGTAAAGTTGAAATGAATATTACGCCAACTAAAGCTGAGGAGTTCATTGCTATTCTCCAATACAGACACCGATTGCTATTGGAGGCCAGAAAATCAAAAATGCCAGGTGTATTTAAAGATAAAAACAACCGTGCGGGCGAAACGTTTTTTGTAGATTTTGAATTAGTAAAAGGGACTTTAATAAAAGGTTTTGATTATTACAAGGCACTTACAGACCCATTTGCAAAAGCAGCTTATATTATGTTTATGGTTAGTGAAATTCACCCATTTTTAGATGGTAATGGAAGAATTGCGAGAGTAATGATGAATGCGGAATTAGTAAAAGCAGAACAAACTAGAATCATAATTCCTACAGTATATCGAGACGATTATTTAGGTGCATTAAGAAGATTAACAAGGCAACAAGACCCGTTAGCTTATATAAAAATGTTACAGCGTGCTCAAGAATTTAGTGCAACCCTATATGCAGGTACTTTGGAAGAATTAAAACTACTATTAGAATCATCAAATGCTTTCAAAGAACAAGATGAAGCTAAATTAAAAATAATTGTACAATAATACTGGGATAATGACTAGTCTTGTAACTACCAGACAAAAAACTACTGCAGCAAACCCATATTAATAATTGAGTAATTTTTTATTAATGCTTAAGAGTAGACTAACAAACCACTTTAATTATGAGGCCAGCGAATTTTTTTTTTTTGAAACACCATTTATTTGTAACTATCCAAATCATTTTTTATCAGAAAAATAATTTTAAAATGATTCCTTAACTAATACTGCGGGTTTTATTTTGCAAGTCCAATCTTTAAGATAAGAGATTACATTCCAAAAATAATCGATTAATTTAGGCTTATTTCACAATTAGTAATTTCGTATTTGAAGCGTTTCCAATGTTCACCTTAACGCCATAAACTCAAGATTGAAATTGTGAATCAATCATCCACAAACACAAGGAAAGATTGTCGCTATCACAGAACCATGAAAAACGTTTTGAAACTTGATAATTACTTGGCGCCAGAAGAATTAGAAGCTGCTTTACAAAAATTTGTTAACCGATACAATAATCAGCGATATCATGAATCATTAAACGACTTAACACCTGCAGATGTGTATTTTTGAAGAGGTGAAATGATATTAAAAGAAAGACAAAAACTGAAGAAAATTGCAATTATTAATCGTAGAAATGAGTGCCAAAAATTAAAATTAACAAGAAATCAAAAAAAACATTTATCTTTGAATTATTAACTGAATACTCTCTTAGGAAAAGTTTGCTTTAGATTGAAAATATAAAATTATGAATACTATTTACAAATTAAAATATTCAAATCGTTTATACATGTTACTTCTATTAGTTTTTCTATTTAGCTTTAACACTTATAAGGCTTTCTCACAAGACTATGGGTTAACATTTAATGGACAGAATTACTCTCTTGACGAAAGGACAGGTCTTAATTTAACACCAAACGAATTTGTGTCTTTTAATAATGAATTTGATATTACATTTGATATTAAAATTGATTTGATGCAAAAACGTTTATTTGGTTATATTTTAAGAGTAATTAATGATAAGAATCAAAATATTGATTTAATTATTTCCAACAATCCTTCATCAAATACTACGTTTAAAAGTTTAAACATTATAATTGGCACTACCAAATCGGTTGTTCCAATTAATACAACTACATTTAATAAAAATAAGTGGATTAAATTGGGGTTGAAGGTTTCGTTAATTCAAAAGACGCTATTATTTTCGGTTCAAGGTTCTACGGTACTTAAAAAGAATATAAATTTTAAAAATGCAGGCTCGTTTAAAGTTATGTTTGGGGCTAATAATTATAAGGATTTTGCCTCTACAGATGTGCCAGATATGAGTATTCGAGACATCAAATTATATGTTAATAAAAACCTTAAGTCTCACTATCCTTTAAATGAAATTAACGGAAGTTTTGCTCATGATAATTTCAGTGAAAATAAAGCCATTGCAACCCATTCAAATTGGATACTATATAGACATCAAGAATGGGAAAAGATTTTTGAAAATGAGGTGACCGGAACTCAATTGATAACAGCTGATACTATTAATAACATTCTTTATTTACTTAGAAATAAAGAATTATTGGTTTATAATATTGAAAAGAATGAGCAAATAATAAATAAATATAAAAATTCTCCCATTTATTTAACCTCAGATCACAGGGCTGTTTATAACTATCAAGACAAAAAAATATATTGCTACTTAATTGACAGAAATGTAGTTTCCAAATTAAATATTCAAACTGGAGTTTGGGAAAATGAAGCTGTTTTTACTAAAGAAAGACATAAACAAAAATACCAACATCATAACAGTATTTATAGTATGATTGATAATTCTGTATATACTTTTGGGGGTTATGGGCAATATAACTATAACAATGAAGTTAGGCGTATTGATTTAAAAAAAGGTTTTTCTGAAGTTTTAAAAACAAACACCTCCATATTTCATCCTAGATATTTGGCTGGAATAGGGGAGCTTAACGACACCATCTATATCTTGGGTGGATATGGTAGTGATTCGGGCAGCCAGTTGTTAAATCCAAAAAGCTATTTTGATTTATTAGGGTATGTTATTAAGGAAAAAAAATTCATAAAAAAATTTGAAATACCACACGTATTAGAAGATATGATTGTGGGGAACAACATATGGATTGATAAAAAAAACAGAGATTTTTATGCATTAATTTCGGATAAAATAAAATCTAAAGGTTATCTACAAATATTGAAAGGTAATTTAGATAATCCTAAAGTGGAATTAGTAGGAAGCAAAATACCTTATGATTTTTTAGATGTGAAGTCTTTTGCAACTTTATATTATTTTCCAAAGAATAAAAAGTTTTTGGCGTATACCTCTTTTTTGACAGATTCAATCAAGACACAATTTAAAATATATTCTATTGAATACCCTCCTATATTAAAAAAAGACAACCTAGCTCAATCCGATATAAAAAATGTTAAAAACATCTTTTATTACATCGCCTTTCTATTGCTATTTGTGTCAGGACTTGTTTGGTATTTTTACTCAAAAAAACACAAAGCCAGAATTGTTGTTAAAGTGAATGAAGATGATACAGTCCATTTTAATGATTCTATTTCAAAAGTTAACGAAAAAATTGATTTTGAACCAATTTCTAGTGACGTGGATTATCAAATAATATTTTTTGGAGGCTTCCAAATTATAGATAATAAACAAAATGATATAACGAATAAGTTTCCACCACTTTTAAAAGAACTGTTTTTATTAATATGGTTATATAGCCTTAAAAATAATAAAGGAATATCTCCTGATAAATTAATTGAAATCATATGGTATGATAAAGACACTAAAAGTGCTCAAAATAATAAATCTGTTAACATAGCTAAATTAAAAGGGCTGTTGAGTGAGGTTGGTAATTGTAAATTAACATGTGATACGGGATACTGGAAAATTAAATTTGATCCTAAGATACTGAAAAATGATTATTTTGAAGTAATGCAAATTATGGAAACTAAAAGAAAGGAAATCAATAAAAAGCATATCAAACATTTGATTAAAATAACCAAAAAGGGCTCCTTTTTGCTTAATTTAAATTATGAATGGTTGGATAATTTTAAATCTGATGTTTCGGATAGAATAGTTGATACTTTGGTCGATTTTGGAGAAAATTTCACTATTGAAGAAGAACCAGATTTTATGATTAACTTGGCTGATTCTATATTTAATTTTGACTCAATAAACGAAGAAGCAATGTTTTTCAAATGCAAAGCTCAATATATAATGGGTAAGCACAGTTTAGCTGAAAGTACATTTAAGAAATTTATAAAAGAATATGAAGTTCTTTACGGTCAGGAATATGAATATTCTTTTGTTGAAGTGCTCAAAATGAACTCAAAAAAAAACTAGTTTCAAAATAAAATTAACGTCCAAGATTTTTAGGAATAAAAAATTTAGTAAATTAATTTTGTCAAAGTTTTTAACTTTTACTAAGGTTGTTATTGGTTGCGTTTATGCATTTTCCTAAATACCAATTTACTTGCGATTTGATTGCTGTATAATCTGGCTCTAGATAAATGAAGATTTCATCAATTGTTTCGTTATTATCCAAATCGTTTTGCGACCGAGTTTCAGGTAAGTACTTTTTTTCTTCAATCTCTTTCAAGCGGCACAGCTTGTCCCTTATCAGTAATACTGCCTACGTGAATCCCTATTGAAACTGCATCCTGGCATCAAAATCAAGTTAGCTATAAATCTCAAAGTAGTTGATAATCAAAAAAAGTTATTGTTGCTAAGACTTTTATCTTGGCTTTAATTCATTGGTCATTGAATAAGGGAAATCGCTTTCGTTTACTCCTTTGCTCTTATTCGGTTCCGAAGACATTATTAAATTAAATGTTCCGCCATTTGTAATATCAGAATGATTCAAATAGGTTTTTGTGTGTGTTTTGCCATTTAGTTTTGCTTTTTGTACATACCGATTTTCTGCGCTATTATTTCCAGCATTTATCACAAATGTTTTACCGTTTTCAAGATTAAGTGTGATCTTTTTAAAAAGTGGCGCACCTAGCACATATTGATTCGTACCCGGTGCAACTGAATACATTCCCATAGCCGAAAAAACATACCAAGCCGAAGTTTGTCCGTTATCTTCATCGCCGCATAGTCCGTCAGGTGCTGGCGTGTATAGTTTATTCATAATTTCTCTGACATGATATTGCGTTTTCCAAGGTTCGCCAGCATAATTATACAGGTAAGGCATGTGTTGTATGGGTTGATTTCCATGCGCATATTGTCCCATGTTCATTATCAACATCTCGGTAATTTCATGAATCTGTTTTTTGTAATACGAATAATCAAAAGTAGGTGGTGTTATGAAAACCGAATCCATTTTTTCAATAAATTTAGTTTTTCCACCCATCAAATCAATAAGACCTTGCACATCGTGAAACACACACCAAGTCCAGTGCCATGAGCATCCTTCGGTAAAGGCATCTCCCCATTTATCAGGTTGGAAAGGCGATTGAAACGTACCGTCTTCGTTTCTACCTCGCATAAAGTTCACCGATTTGTCGAATACATTTTTATAGTTGTGAGCTCTTTTTGCAAAGATGTCAATTTCGGTTTGTGGTCTGTTTAGCGCTATTGAAAGTTTCCAAATATTGTAATCCGCAAAGGCATACTCCAATGTTCTGGCTGTATTTTCTTTTTTCCCCACATTATAGGGCACGTAGCCTAATTTGTTGTAATAATCTACGCCAAACCTCCCTACAGAGCTCAATGGTCCTTCGTTCTGGCTATTTTTTACTATAGCTTCGTAAAGCGTTTTTATCTCTTTATTTGGAATACCTTTCAGGTAAGAGTCCGTAATAAGAATGGCTGAATTAGAGCCAACCATACAATCTCTATGACCTGGACTAGCCCATTCGGGTAACCAGCCACTTTCTTTATAGGCATTTGCCAACCCTTCCATAATCTGGCTATTTAGTTCTGGAAATACGATGGTTAATAGCGGAAATGCTGCTCTGAAAGTGTCCCAGAAACCATTATCGGTAAACATATACCCATCTAAAACTTTTCCATTATAGGGGCTGTAATGAACAATTTTATTGTCTTTTTCGAATTCGAAAAACTTCCGCGGGAAAAGCATAGTTCGATACATAGCTGTGTAAAAGGTGGTCAGCTGCGCATCGGTATCGCCTTCAACGGATATTCTACTCAATTGCTTATTCCATTCCGCTTTGCCCTTTTGTACTATCTGGTCGAAAGTGTTATCTCCAATTTCTCTTTTAAGGTTAAGTTCAGCTTGCTCCAAACTGATAAATGAAGAGGCAATTTTTAGATTCACCTGCTCGTTTGCTTTTGTTTTAAAGCGGATTATACTGCCCGAATGTTTGCTTTCAACTTCCAATTTATCCTCTAAAATAGCCCCGTCTTCTACCGTAAAAGATTGATCAAAATCCTTATCAACATGTATTACAAAATAATTCTTGAAATTAGACGGAACGCCACCTGAAGCATTACAGGCAAAGCCAATAATTTTACGTTCCTTAGGAAAAACCTTGATATAAGAATTTTTGAAAAATCCATCTACAATTAAATAGGCTTTATCTGTTTGTGGATAGGTAATTCTAAAGCAAGCGGCTCTTTCAGTAGGAGTGATTTCAACTGTTGTATTGTAATTAGCCAAATACGCTTTGTAATAATGAGGAGTGGAGATCTCCGCTTTGTGAGAATACCACGATTCGCGTTTATCTTCGTCGAAAACTAAATTCTCGGTCGTTGCAAAAATCGAAAAAGCACCATAGTCATTAATCCATGGTGAGGGTTGGTGTGTTTGTTTAAAACCTCTAATTTTGGTTGCAGCATATTGGTAGCACCAACCATCGCCCATTTTGTTGGTTTGGGGTGTCCAAAAATTCATTCCCCAAGGCATAGCAATGACCGGATAAGTATTCCCATTCGATAATTCTTTTTTTGAATCGGTTCCGACTAATGGATTAACATACTTGGTTAAATCCATGAATACTTGTCCATTGATTAGGATGCTTTTAGTCAAAAAAAACACTATTAAAAATTTTAACCTCATTTTAGTTTTTTTTATTATGATGTATTATTCTGTTTTTTTGCAATTTTATTTCGGTAGAATAGTTAATTTTTGAATTTCTTTTTTTATTCGTTTATTCCCCAATTTTTATTTGGTTGTTTCCCCAATGCCAGTTTAAGAGTACCTCCTTTTGCGAAAATTTCATGAGGAAAACAAAATTTTGTCCAGTTTTGCCCATTTAGTTCAGCACCCTGAATATAGTTATTTTCAGGTAGATTATTCATTGTTTTGATAACAAAACTCTTTCCTTGATAGTATTTAGTATTGAGCTGTATTTTAATTTCATTAAATAGTGGTGAAGTAATTTCATATTGTGAATTTACCGACGCACCACCATCCATTTGAAACAATCCGATGGACATCAATACCCCCAAAGCGCCCATTTGTCCTTGATCTTCGTCACCATTATATCCACCATAAGGTGTAATATCGCCAAATGCAATTTCTTTTACCTCACGAACCCACTTTTGCGTTAACCATGGCGAACCGCTGTAATTAAACAGATGAGCCATCTGACACGAAGGCTGGTTTTCGTAATCTACCCAGCTAACAGCATGATTGTTATGGGGCGCTACGAAGTGGTTTGGTTTGGCTTTAACAAAGCTACTATCGAGAAATTGAGTGTATTTCTCTTTACTCCCAACTAACTTGATCAACCCGGCTAAATCGTGGGGAACAAAATTGGTGTAAATAGCAGAATTGCTTTCACAAAATCCTAGTGAATTAAATGATTCGCCAATGGGTTTAAAATTCGCAATCCAGCTTCCGTCAATGTTTCGTGGGTGCATGAACTGTGTTTGTGGATTCCACAGGTTTTTGTAATTTTCAGCACGTTTACTAAACATTTCAAAATCCGAATTTTTTCCAAGTGCTTTTGCCAATTGACCAACACACCAATCCTGATAGGCATATTCCAAGGTCATAGAAGCACCATCAAGATGCATTCCTTTGCCTGTAATACCTTCGGGTACATAGCCTCTTTCGAGATAGTAAGACATTCCTCCACCCTTTGGATTTTCCCCTATTTCGTAACCGGCACGGTCGCGTATTCCACCTAAGAATGCATTCTTGTAAAGGCCTTCGTAGGCTTTTTGTACATCGTAGTTGCGTATGCCTTTGTTATATGCCGCAGCAAAGAACGATGAAGCTGGATCGCCAATCATAACATAAGTATAATCTCCTCCCGATGGCCCTCTGGGAATTAAGCCACCGTGCCGATACATTTCGACCATACTGGCACAAAATTCATCCATAATCTCAGGATAAACCATCGACCAAAGGACATTCAGGTTCCAATGACTTCCCCACCACGCATCAAAGTTGTATTGATTGTGTTTGGGCTTCCCGTTTGCTCCAAGCTCAATCTGACGAATAACAGGAGAATTTCCTGTCATGTCGCAGTATTTTCCATCTACATCACTACTAATTTTACGACCAAGTAAAGAATGCCAGAGATCGGTATAGAATTTAACTTGCTGTTTTTCGGTACCGCCTTTGATTTTTATACGGCCCAAATAATTGTTCCACTCCTTGTTCGACTCAGCAACAACTCGGTCGAAATTCCAATGCCCTATTTCACTATTCATATTTAAACGGGCTTGTTCAATGCCCGTGTACGAAATAGCTACTTTCATTAACAATGTATTGCTCTGATTTTTATCGAAATTGACATAGGCTCCAACTCCTTCACCTTTTATGCTTTCCGATTGCAAGTTGGGCAATTGTCCTTTTTCCCAAGTACCAAATTTTGATATTGGTTGATTAAAGCGCGCTACAAAATACACATAGGTGGGTTTTGACCGACGAATATTGGAAGCCATTAAACTGTAACCGGCTATTTCATACTCATTTATTTTTTGTACCATGGCTAAATCCATAGGCCCTTGTCCTAGTTGGGCGCCAACATCGAAAATAACATATTTGGTAGTATCTTTCGGAAATGTATATTTATGAAAGCCCACTCTGCTGCTTGATGTCAACTCTGCACGGATATTGTAATCTTTAAGGTAAACGCTGTGGTATCCGGGTCGAGCTACTTCGTCACTATGGCTAAAAGAAGATTTATAAGCCTCCATTCCCAAATGCCCTTTGAATTTACCAACAGTTGGCATTACAGGAATTCCCGACATTTGCCATTCGTGCACATGCGAAAAACATCTTACTGAAAGTGTATCATAAAGATATCCTGCTTTCCAGTCGCCTTTTACCCAAGTATCCGGGCTTAAGCTCACCATGCCAAATGGTCGGGCAGCAGAAGCAAAGAAAAACCAACGCGATTTATGCGTATCAATAAAAGGATTGACATATTTAGTTAAATCTTGTGCTGTTGCTTTGTACGCAACGACTTGAACAACAATAGAAATAAAGAGTATAATCTTTCTATATAAACGATATTTCATTTTTACTTATGCTATTTTATTCGAGATTATACAGTTTAGTTTGTTATTGATACTTGTTTATTGTACGATCAGTTTTGAAGTACTTATTTTTTGGCCCGATTGTACCGAAACCAGATAGACAGCACTTTTCAACAAGCCAGCAGTATTTATTTCAATGAAATTTTTGCCTGAAAAATTGGTTTGATAGATTACTTGCCCCTGAATATTGCTTATCGTTACTTTGAAAATTTCAGATTCATTTGCGCCATCCACTTTTATAGAGAGCTTGTCGTGTTTCAATGGATTTGGAAAAACACTAACGCCTGATAAAAAAATATTTGTATTTGTGTTTAATGTCCCATCAGCAATAATGTGATCAATTTTAGTGGTAACACTTGCCGTTTTGGTGCGATAAATACGAAACCAATTGATGGCACTCAAATCAGGGGTTCCACCCGTTATACTGGCAGTACTAAAAGGCAATGTTATCAAATTCCATCCATTTTGCAAGGTGGCAATGCTAATATTCCAGTTAAATTCATTTGTATCAGCTGCTCCACCACTGCCTAGTTCAACTTGATTGCCTGCACCAAATGAGCTTATGTCCGATACAAAATACCAGAATTGCAGATTTCCGTTTGCTATGGTTGAATCGGTATTAATAGGTGTAGAAAAAACTCTTGTAAAATCATTTGTATTTAATCCAACTGATTGTAGACTAGCAGTCCCTACTTTTTTGTCGGTACTGTTTAACGTTAATGTGTTCGACGATGTCCAGCCGGTATTCGAATCGCAAGTAGAAATAATTTTATTTACGGGGCGTGGATTTACAGTAATAGCAGCAATAGCATTTCTGCCGCCATCCTGAGTAGTTACTGTAATATTGCAAGTGCCTGGTGCTACTGAAGTAACCAATCCAAGCAAGTTAACGGTTGCCACACTGGTATTACTCGAGGTCCAAGTTGTATTTTTATTCGATGCATTTGCTGGTAAGATCATTGCCGTAAGTTGCTGTTGGTTATCCATTGCAATTGTTGCAGTAGTAGGAGACACCGCTACACTGCTCACAAATATCTGATTAGTTGTAGTAATGGCTGTAGTTGCAGTTCTTCCACCATCTTCAGTAGTTACTGTTATCGTAGCTGTCCCAACTGAAACGGCAGTAACCATTCCTGTTGCACTTACGGTGGCAACTGCTGTATTATTTGAGGTCCAAATAAGGTTTTTATTACTTGCATTTGCTGGTGCTATTGTTGATGCTAGTTGTTGCGATGGACTACCTACGCTAAAAGTTAAAGAAGCTGGTAGTAGAGTTATTCCTGTAACTGGAATATTGGCGGATACAAGTTCACCATTTCCGGCCCAACTTGCCAATATGTTGTAAATATTTCCGGTTCTTTGTTCTGGTATTGTGATGTTTGCGACAGCGTCAGCACCAAGCCTGTCTTCCAGTTGTTTGTAATACAGACTTCGAGTATTCACATGGACACCAGCGGGCCCAGATCTTTCCCAATATCCACGAAAAATAAAACCAGGGTAATTAGCAGGTTTAAATGTAGGAACGGTATATTCAGCGCCAATACTTCCAATTAAAAAATTTTGAGATCCCCTAGAGGCGTCATTTACTAAACCTTCGCATTCGAGATTCCAACCAACCGTTTGTGCTCCACACCAACCATGACCATTAGATAAATCAAAAAGATTAATTGCCATATGAGTTTGAGGTGCTTTTATATTGTCGAATAATGTGCCCGTAGCCCAACGATAATGAGGACCCAAAGCACTCAGTCCGTTTGCGCTATAACAATCAACAAATACATTGGGACCAGGCATTCTGGCGTGAGTTACAAAATCATGTCGCCCGTAATCGGAATAACAACGCTGAAAAAGAACGCGTGTAGAGCCTGCATCCAAGCTAAAGCTATAACGCCATCCACCAGAAATGGTTCCCCGTGGATCAATATACGCACATTCTTGAACGGTGAGATTCATCACTCCCCAAGTCATTACAGCCGATTCGGATGTGCGCGTTACTGTAACACCATGAATCCAACTATTATCCAAAAATCGGGGTCTTATCCCTACCCGCAATCTATTTCCATTACTTGACACCCCAGGACTCCCTCCATCTTGAATCCCCACGATACGCAAATCTTCAACACCGCATTTGTTTAATCGTCCGGTTGTGGTGTATTTTGTTATTTGCCCCCCACCATATAAGGTCTGCATGGGTTGCACTATCGAACAGTCGATGGTAATTGTATTGCCATTTTTTGCAATTATTTTACGTTTAAATCCAATGTTGAAAGCTCCGGCATTTGCATTCCAATAATCACTTTCTGCTGGCGGAGCTACATATAAAATATATCCATTTTCGTCCACTTTGAGATCCGAAAACCAGGTTGCATTTGGAGTGAATTTTACTATTATATTATCTCCTACAGCATAATTACTTGCATTGGCTACCGTAAATGTTTTTGCACCAGTCCCTACATAAGCATCGGTAATGCGTTGCAAATTAGTCTCGGATGTGGTTTGAGAAAGTGGCTCAAGGGTTATCATGGTGTGATTCAAAGCGAAATCTGAATAAAGAACTGTTCCATCAGCTCCCTGTCCTTCGCCACGCAACACTACTCCGCTGGCCCAAATCCTCAATGCATAACCCATTCCATCAGAGAGCACAGGAATATTTCCATCATTCAATCTGTAAGTCCCATTTTTAAGCAATACCGCTCCTCTAAATCCATTAGCATCAAGTGGCATTGCACAAACCTGGTCAATAGCACCCTGAATTCGAGTTCTGTCTTCTCCTGAAGGTGTTGGATTCAATGTGATTTTTACTGGCACTTCTCCTACCGGCACTCCGATAGCACCATCCATATAACCAACATTCGAAAAATCGGGCAAGGTATTATTTTCATTTGTCTGGTAATTATTTGCATAGTTCGCATATACTAGTCTTCCGTTTGTGCCAGGATAAACCAAAGTTGATTCTACTTGCGAATAAGAGCTTAATGCAGTTAAAAATTGAAATACCAAAAATAAATGTTTAATTTTCATCATAAGAATGAGTTTTAAATATAATAAAGAATGAATAATTTGTAAATATAAAATCAATTAATTAATTTATTATTAATTAATGATTAATTTGAAAGGTTTTTTGAATAATAAACGGCAATCATTAATTTTTTAAAAAAATTAATGATTTATTAATACATTGTTAAGTACTGCAAACTATTATTGCGAATATATTGTGCTTTTATTATAAAATTAAAACACAGTGTTGCTATTTATATTGTATTTTTACTTGTATAAAATATTCCAAGTACAATTGTATTATTTATGAAATCAAAAAAAAATGTTTCTCTTTTTATATTGTTTTTAGCAATAGGGTATTCAAATTCAGTCTCTTCACAAAATCAACTTGATTACAAAGTGATGATGGGATATCAAGGATGGTTTTTAGCTCCTGGAGATGGTTCTACAACAAATAATCCTTGGAATCACTGGTTTAGAGGCGGCACTGCCGCAACCCCAGACGCAGCAAATTTAACTGTAGATATGTGGCCCGATATGTCTGAATATACAGATAAATTTAACACCAATATGACCTATGCTAATGGCTCAAACGCTCAATTATTCTCCTCCTACAGCTTAAGCACGACACGCAAACATTTTGAGTGGATGAGAGACTACAACGTGCATGGTATTTATCTGCAACGTTTTTTAAGTGCTGTAGAACTTCAAACTTCAGGTATGTTTAGAGCAAAAAACAAAGTACTTAATAATGTAATGACTTCGGCCACAGAATACAACCGTAAGTTTGCAGTTATGTATGATGTATCAATAGGTGGTAATGTAACTGATGCTACCATGTATGCAAAAATTGTAGCAGATTGGGAATATCTGGTTAATACCTATGATATCTTAAACAAGCCGGAATATGTAAAACAGAATGGAAAACCAGTAGTAGCTATTTGGGGTATTGGTTTTAAAAACCGTGGTTTGACAACGGCGACATCTCAAGCAATAATTGATTATTTCAAGACCAATGCAGCTCCTCAATACCGTGCTTATGTTATGGGTGGGGTGCCTGATGGATGGAGAACACGAAGTGGAGCGTCAGAAACGGGTGTGGGATGGACAGCCGTCTATAACTCCCTTGACATGATTAGTCCATGGTCAGTAGGTAGGTATTCTAATAATAGTGGTGCGGATAGTTTCAAAACCAATAATATAGTGCCTGATTTGGCAGCGTGTAACACTAATAATAAAGATTATATGCCTGTTATTTGGCCAGGATTTTCTTGGAAAAATTTAAAATCTAATTCTACACCACCAACAATTGAAACATTAAACCAAATACCACGAAGCGGGGGAGGATTTTATTGGCGTCAGGCGTATAATGCTGTGCAAGCGGGTGTGAAATTTATTTATGTAGCCATGTTTGATGAAGTTGATGAAGGTACTGCCATGTTTAAAATTACGAACATAACAGCAAAACTCCCCATTCAAGCTAATGATAGACTGGTATCTTTAGATATTGATGGTGTTAATTTACCTAGTGACTGGTATTTAAAATTAGCGGATCAAACCCAGAAAATGTTGGATGGAACTATTGCTTTAACCAGTGTTATACCGATTACACCATCGGCAGTTACTGCAGCAGGTAATGGTGCTGAGTTTATAACACAGCAAAATATTCCTGCTCTCCTTAGACTTAACCAAAACACCATTGTAAATGTTACTATGAAAAATATAGGATTAACTACATGGACTAAGGCAAGTGGTTATAAGTTGGGTAGCCAAAATACGCAAGATAATACGTTATGGGGTTTTAGTAGAGTCGAGTTGTCTGACACCGATGCTATATTGCCTGGTCAAGAAAAAACTTTCCAATTTGAAATTACTGCTCCAAATATTGTAGGATATAATAATTTTCAATGGAAATTAATAAAAGAAGGTCAAGAATGGTTTGGAGAGTTAACCCCAAATATAATAATAGCAATAGGTGAAGGTGGAAATTATTTAGACGATTGCGACGCAAAGACAAATTGGAATCCAAGTTCGCTAGTTCTTAACAATATAAATCAAATACAGGGTTTGAACTCTCTTGAATATACGGGTTCTGCTACTCCAGAGTATTCAAAGGTATTTCCTACACCATACAATACCGTTGGTTCTGGTACAGGAGCTACATTACAATTTTGGTACTATGTTTCGGATGTGTCCATGATACAAACTAATAATTATTTAGAAATAGGAAGTTCTGGAGTTCCTGATAGCAATGAGTACCAGTGGACATTGACAGGCTTAGTGAATGGATGGAATTTTATTCAATTAAATACTGCAGACGCATCAATAACGGGTGGTACACCAAATTTGAGCGCCATAAATTGGTTTAGAATTTACGGAATAAAGACTGGGAGCATAACCACTAGAATTGATGCTATTCAACTTCTAGGAAATTCTACTTTGTCAACTGATAATTTTAATGAAGAAAATAGCCTTACAATCTACCCAAATCCTGCTGATTCAGAAGTTTACATTAATTTTTCTTTACCTGAGCCATCTGATGTTGGTATTTCTATAATTAATTTTACGGGACAAATTGTTTTACAAAATAGCGACAAGAAAAAATTAGATTCAGGAAGTCATACTATAAAAGTTGCTTTAAATACATTAAGTAAGGGAGTTTATCTAGCAAGAATAAATATTAATAATCGTGTATTTGTGAGAAAAGTAATTATAGAATAAATTTTAAACATAAAAGCGGTTATCAACTAAATACACTTTGATAATGAAACATTTTACTTTTTCTTTTTTTCTTTTTTTTCTATTTTATTGTGGTTATTCTCAATCAAAACATGGATTGCCCGGCAATTATCCTTCCTATAAAGGCTTAGTTATGGCTGGATATCAAGGCTGGTTTCGTACTCCAGAGGATGGTTCAGGAAAAGGCTGGATTCATTATGGTAAAGACGGGAAATTTGATTTTCAAAATGTTACTATTGATGTTTGGCCGGATGTTTCCGAATATAAAAAAACATATACTACTTCATTTACCTATCCAAATGGCGAAAATGCTACTGTTTTTAGTTCTTACGACAAAAGCACTACTGATTTGCATTTTAAATGGATGAAGGAATATGGTATTGATGGGGTTTTTATGCAACGTTTTTTTGGAGTTGCAAGAGCGAACAAAGAACTTAATAAACCCCAAGATGTTATTCTTAAAAATGCTTTGCAAGCCGCAAATGAGAATACTAGGGCTATCGCCGTGATGTATGATTTATCGGGTTTAAAATCAAAAGGGGAAGATTGTTCGGCTATTATCGAAGATTGGAAGATGCTGGTGGATCAACTTAAAATCACCAATCAAGGAAAAAATCAAAATTATCTTTTTCATAATGGCAAACCATTAGTGGCTATTTGGGGGGTTGGATTTCCCGATCGTCCTTATGAAACAAGAAAAATAGGCATTAATGTTTTAATAGATTTTCTTAAAAACGACCCTGTTTATGGAGGCTGTTCTATTTTATTGGGTGTTCCCACTTATTTTAGAGAATTAAATAAAGATTGTCTGCCGGATCCTTATTTGCATGAGATCATTGCATCTGTAGATATTGTTATGCCTTGGATGGTGCAACGATTTACCCCATTGGTTCACAACATTAAAGATCATTTAAGAGATCATATGATACAGGATATAAAATGGACAAAAGATCAGAGTATTGATTATGTACCAGTAATTTACCCTGGGTTTAGTTGGCGAAATTTATCTCTAGCCAAACCAGAACTAGCCAGATATACCGCTTATGATGCTATCCCAAGATTAGGGGGTAAATTTTATTGGGATCAAATGACCGCTTCCATTGAGGCTGGAAGCAAAATGATATATGTCGCCATGTTTGATGAAATTGATGAAGCTACCGCCATATTTAAAGTTTCAAATACACCTCCCAATACTGATCAATCCCATTTTGTTGGCAATGGTGGACTTCCAACTGATCATTATTTATGGCTAACGGGCCAAGGAGCAAAAATGTTACGAAAAGAAATGCCGCTACAACAAGAAATGCCCATTAGAAAGTAATATTGGTAATTAATTTTGTATTTTTATACTTGTGTGTTTTTCGATTGTCATCGTTTTTTTTGGTTTTTTGTTCTTCAAAAATAAATGGAATACCTAAATGACTTATTCGTTTAAGGCTTTTAAAATAAAAGTAGGTATCAAAAAAAAACACACTATTTTTTATTGATTTATTTTTTTTCATTAAAATAGTCCATTATTAATCAAAAATTAATCAAAAATTAATGTTTACTCTTTTTATTTGTATAATAAATTTCTAACTATATATAATTAACAAAAAAAACAATTATGAAAAAAATTACAATTTTATCTTTATTCCTATCTTTATTTTTGGTAGGTAGTATGTCAGCTCAAGAAACAGTATGGGTTGCTGCAACCGCTTCAGGAGCTGCTAATGGTACAAGTGAAGCTGACGCCTATGGTTCTTTAGCTACTGCTCTCTTTGATATAAATTCAGCAGGCGATATTTTAAGGGTTGTGGGAACTGTTCCTGCTGGAGCCCAAAATTTAAGTTTAACAAGTGCAACATCAATCAATAAAATTTTTCAATACACCATAGAAGGTGATGCGGGAGGTTCTACTCTAACTGGTGCTCCTGGTCTTGTAAGAATGTTTACAATTAACAATGCTTCTGCTAGTCAAGATGTAACTTTTAAAAACATCACTTTTTCTGGGTCGACAGGTTCTATAGGAGCAGGAGGAAGTGTATTCTTTACTAATCAGGTTAATGTTAATGTAACTTTTGAAAATTGTAGGTTCGTAGGAAATTCCTTAGCATCAAGCGTTACAGTAGGTGGTGGTGCTCTTAATATTACAAATTCTACTGTAACTATTACGAATTGCCTTTTTAAAGAAAATCAAGCCCTACAAAATGGAGGTGCTATTGCTGTCTATAATAATTCTAATGTTACAATGACTGGGTGTACTTTTTATAAAAATAGTACAACAGGTACAACTCAATCATCTGGTGGTGGTGCTTTGTATGTTACTGGTGCTAATGCAGTTGTTAATATAGATCATTGCACATTTTTCCAAAACAATATAGGACATCCAAACCAAGATTATGGAACAATAAGATCAGATAATGGGAATACGACCATAAAAAATTCTTTATTTTATGGTAATAAAGTGACAAATACTACTGTTACCCCCCCTGTCCTTGGTGGCCCATCAGACTGGGGTGTCCAGGGACCAACCTCTGCGGCAGCTGGAATACAAACTTTCTCATACTCTATAGGGCAGTGGATAAGTAGTAATATAGATTTTAGATCAAATTTTATATCATTTGTAAAAGCCACTACTAATCCACTCGAAGTAGCTGCTAATTTAGCATCTTCCAATTTGACCTATGATGATGCACTAGGTAAAGTTACCTATATTGCTCCAACTGTTGCTGGTGAAAATTCACCTATAGATTTTGGTGATGATGGTGCGGATGCTGGTGCATGGGATTCGGGATTAATTTTATCGGTAAAAGACAATGAATTTGCTGCTGATTTTTCTGTTTCTTACAATGCTAAAACAAAAAATTTAAAAGTACTTCGTTCCAATGAGGATTCGGTTTCTTTAGAAATTTATAATTTAATGGGTAGCAAAGTAATCTCACTTAAAAACGCGAGCAAAGAGGAAAATATCAGTGCAAGTTCTTTGCAGTCTGGAGTTTATATTTTAGTTGCTAAAGGTTCAGAAAATAAATCTTTTACTAAAAAGTTGGTAATAAATTAATTAGGCACTATTAAGTAATTTGCAAGTACAGGGTTTTGTGTATTAAACCCTGCCTTGTAATTATTAACATACAATTGATGTTTTAATAGGTATTGAAATATTACTATGTTTAAAAAAATAAGTATTATGGTAAAAATTAAATGGTGTTTGTTCTTATTCTTGTTTCCACTTCTAATTTTTTCCCAGGATAAAATTATCAAAGGGAAAGTGGTTGATAATTTTGGTTTAGGCATACCAGGTGTAACAGTTATGCTTAAGGATTCAAATAATGCAACAACAACAGATTTAGACGGAACCTATTCAATAGCAGCCGGAAAAATTAAAAATGGAGTTTTGGTGTTTAGTTACCTTGGATATACCTCTAAAAATATGATTTTTAATAATCAAACCAATACCATTAATGTGTCCTTGTTAGAAACGGAAGAACAACTCGATGAAGTGGTCGTTACCGCTTTAGGTATTAAACGAGAAAAAAAATCGTTATCCTACGCTACCCAAACTATCGATACCCAAGATATGACAGAAGCTAGGTCTACCAATTTTATAAATGCGCTATCGGGAAAAGCGGCGGGGGTTCAAATTGTAAAATCAGGCACTCCTACAGGATCAAATAGGGTAGTGATTAGAGGACTTACATCAGTAACAGGTGATAACCAGCCTTTGTATGTAATCGATGGTATCGCTCTTGATAGTGGTCAAGGAGATGGTGCTGTTTCCGTTTGGGCGGATGCAAATAAAAGTAAAGGTAATCCTGACATTGACTATGGTAGCCCATTATCTCATATTAATCCAGACGATATAGAGAACATAGAAATCTTAAAAGGACCAAATGCCGCTGCGCTATACGGTTCGAGAGCGTCAAATGGGGTAATTTTGATAACAACCAAAAAGGGTAAAACCAATAGTAGTTTAGGCGTATCCATCAATTCAAATTCATCCTTTACGAGCAATAGAGAATATCCATATTACCAATATGTTTATGGTTCAGGTAGTGGTGGTAGATTAGTAACTAGTGCTGCTAGTATTGATCCAGTCACCGGCTTACCTAGTGTAGCAGGGATTACGAACTATAGGGCTTATGGAGCTCTAATGTTAGGACAAGATATTTTGGGCTATACTGGAACACCGTCAAAATATCTTCCAAAACCTAATAATATTAAGGAGTTATATCAAATAGGATTTGTAAAAACCAATAGTATTGCCATTGATAAAGGCGGAGATCAAGGTTCTTTCAGACTCTCTTTTGCCAATACTTCTGGAGACCATGTTATGGAAAATATGGAAGTACAGAATAGAAACAACTTAACCTTTAGAGGATCACAAAAAATTTCAAATGCGCTTTCAACTGACATGAGTGTTTTATACACCAATAATAAAGTAAAAAACCGGATGTACCAAAATGGAAGCGAACGGAATCCCGCAAATAATTACATGTACATATTGCCGGATATGGGTAGTGATAATTTACTTCCTTATTTAACGGAGGATAATATGGCATATGCCGCCCCAGGAAATGGTCCATTTAAAAACCCCTATTGGAACTTATATGAAAATAGTAATCAAGATGAGGCAAATAATTTAATTGGAAATGTTACTTTAAAATGGGATATTACAAAGGCACTTAGTCTTAAATCAAAAGTTAATGGCGCCGTAAATCTTGTAGAGGGCGAAGAGTTTAATAATATGGGAGCTGCTTATGATCCGGATGGTTTTTATAAAACATTTAATAACCAAACCCAAAACTGGAATTATGAAGCAATTTTAAATTATAATAAAAAAATTAAAGATTTTTCTATTGTTGCCTTGTTAGGGGCCAATAGGTTTGATTTGTCCTCTTCTCAAAGACAAACAAGAATAAACAGCTTGTTGGTTCGTGATGTAATGAGTTTGGCAAATTCTAATGGTATACCAGAAGTAGTAGAAATAGATGCTAGAAAAAGGGTAAATTCAGCATTTAGTTCGCTTTCCCTAGGCTACAAAAACACCTATTTTATGGATGTTACGGCCAGAAACGATTGGTCTTCCACTTTACCTAGCAATAATAACTCCTATTTTTATCCTTCTATAGGCGGAAGCTTTATTTTTTCAGAATTGATACCAAAAAATGATATCCTGACTTATGGAAAAATAAGGGCTTCGTATGCACAAGTTGGTAATGACACCAAACCCTACAATACGATAACAAACTATCAATATGGAGGGTTGTATAACGGTTCAGCATGGTTAGAATTACAGCCAACAAGAAACAATTCAAATCTTAAGCCTGAATTAACTTCTTCTAATGAATTTGGTATCGAAACACGCCTTTTTAAAAATAGAGTTTCCTTGAGCGCAACCTATTATGAATCCTCTACAATAAATCAAATTATTGCCGCTCAGACCTCATCTACAAGCGGTTTTTCAAGTCAATTTTTCAATGCAGGTGAAATACGGAATAAAGGCATGGAGGTTGTATTTTCTGGAAAAATAATAGATAATTCTTTTAAATGGGCTGTCGATTTGAATTGGTCCAAAAGTGAATCTTTAGTCGTTTCATTAATTGATGGAGTAGATCGTTTGTCATTAAGATCATGGAATAATGTGAACGTTTTTGCCGAAGTAGGGAAGCCATTAGGAGAATTAAGAGGTAATATTCAAGCAAGAGATCCAGAAACAGGCATACCATTGGTAAAGCCAAATGGTAAGGTTGAATGGACGACAAATGGAGTGCTAGGAAATGCACAACCGGATTGGATAGGGGGGTTGAGAAATTCGTTTAGTTATAAAGGTTTTGCTATAAATGTACTTTTAGATGCGAAAATCGGAGGTGATATGTATTCTGGTACAATGCTAAAGACTGTTAATCAAGGAGCTCATGCAGACACTTATGCTGGTAGAGACGAATTTTTATTTTCAAGCGTTATTATGGGTGAGACCAACGATGAACGAAGCGGATATGGACTTTACGGAAATACTTATGCGGATATAGATCGTATTAAAGGAAGACAGTATGCCGGAGCAGCGATTTCAACCACTGACGCAAATGGTAATTTAGTGGCGCTTCGTGATGCAAATGGAAACATAGTATATTCTAAAGCATGGATAAGCCCACAGGAATATGGCTTTGATGGATTGCAAGATCAGCAGCGATTTATTTATGACGCTTCTTATGTTAAACTACGAGAAGTAACAATTGGCTATACTTTACCCAATAAATTTTTAAAGAATATGCCTTTTAAAAGAGCTAAATTTTCTATAGTAGGGCGAGATTTATGGACTATTTATAGAAATACACCCCAAGGGATAGATCCGGAAGCAGGAACAACTTCAGGTAATGGTCAAGGAATTGAATATGGTTCATTTTTGCCAACACGAACCCTCGGAATAAATATTACCCTCGGATTTTAATTAGAACAAAATGAAAAAAAATAAATATATAAGCAAAGTGTTTTTTGTAGCTTTTTTAGCAATCGGTATGTTTTCGTGTACTGATGGTTTTGAAGACATGAATGAAAATCCAAATAATTTTGATGTTGCAACACCTGAAGCCTTGCTAGCGGGTGCTGTAAAAAGCACCGTAGATCTTGTAGGTGGTGAGATGAATGATCAAATGTATAATAATTATGCCAGTTACTATGGAGGAAAGGGAGGACAGTTTCCCAAGTTTTTTTATACAGATCCTGGTGTAGATCAATATTGGAGACGTTTTTATGTAAATATACTCAAGAATACTCAAGAAATAATTGATAATTATTCTGATGATCCAAAATATGCAAACCGCGTGCACATTGCTAAAATTTGGAAAAGTTATGTGTATTCTGTGCTAGTTTCTACTTTTGGCCCAGTTCCTTATGTAGATGCTTTAGGATCAAATACTACTACAACTTACACGAGCGAGGAAGCTATTTATATTGCAATATTAGACATGTTAAAAGCTGCGGGTGAAGGTATTACCGTAACGGGGGATAAATTAACTACCGATCCCGTTTTTAATGGTAACAATCTGATGTGGAAAAAATTTGCAAACACTTTGCGTTTAAAAATTTCATTGCGAATTTCGGAAGGTTTTCCAACATTAGCACAAAATCACGGCGTTGAAGTTATGGCCAATGAAGCGGGACTAATTTCTTCCAATACAGAGAACATTGCCATGAAATGGGAAACTATTTTAGAAAATTGGTCGTTTAATTATAAAAGATATGTCAATGTTCCAGCACAGGAGGATGTAGTTCCATTTGTGAATTTTCACTACATATTGAATATGAAAACATACTATGATCCAAGATTAAAAGTTGTAGCTGAACCATCAACTAATCCCATTACCATCAAAGATACGCTCTTAAAGTCTGGATCTACTACCGGACAAAGAGTTGTTGTTCAATATAAGCTTCCTTATTTTGGAAGGCCTATTGGAGGTACAGTATCTCTTTCAGACTGGAATTTAAATCCTAGTAATAACATTTTGAACGGTATAGCAAACAACCGATATAGTAAGCCGAGTAAGTTATTATTTATGGCACAAGACATGAAATTTTATATTGCAACTTACGCCGAGCTCAATTTCATGCTAGCCGAAGCTAAATTAAAAGGATGGGGCGGGAGTAGAACAGCAGAGCAGTATTACTATGCAGGGATAGACGCTTCATTTCAACAATATGGAGTTTCTTCTGGGGTTGCAGTATATAAAGCAAGGGATGGTGTTAAATGGGGGACTTCTAGTATAGGAGATAGAGACTTGTTTGGTATTGTAACCAGTGGTATCTCAGCGGATCCTATGGACAAGATTGCAAGACAACTTTGGTTAACATCCTACAATCAAGGTCATGATGTGTGGTGTTTACAAAAACGCACGAGACTCTTGCCATTGATACCACATTTTAGTCCTGACACATCAGTTGGTGCCGAGTATGTGGATATACCAGAAAGAATGGTTTATCCAATTTCTGAAATTGGTTTAAATAACGCAGGTTATTTAGCAGCCATCCAGGCTTTAGGAGGAAATCTAATGAGTACTCCATTGAGAATGAATAAAGCCCCACTATTTACATCAGATTATTGGAATTCTCTACCGGCAGAATTTAATCAAGAATTTGCTCGTAAGTTTTATGGGGAATCGGAGAATGATCTTATTACAGCAGGAATAACATATACAATACTAAGAATATTGTAGTAATAATAAAAATAATTATCATGAAAATTTTTAAAAAAAGTGCGTTATTAGTAATAGTATTGCTTTTTCTTTCTTGTACAGAAGATAAAGCCATCTTACTTGAAGATAATATATATAGTCAGCCAATTCCTATTGTACCCGTTACTACGAATTACACTGTTGGGGCTATTTATACCAAATTCATTAGAAATCCTCTCACAATTGAAACGCCTTCAATAGGAATATATGATGGAAATATTGGGGATCCAATTACGTATTCAAATCATGTTGAACAAGCCCAAACAGCCGGTGTCGATTTCTTTATATTTGGTTTAAGGTCTTCTAATGTTATGGCAAATTATAATACAGACAAGACATACATAGATAATTTGCAAATGGCTCCAAATTCTGGTGACATGAAATTTGCTTTTAGTTATAATTTTGCTAACATGGGATTAAGTAAAACTAGTACAATTGAGACTAGGGGTTTAGTACCCACTTTTTTAAATGATTTTATGTTAATGGTGCCTTATTTCCAAAGATCTAATTATATGAAGATTAATGGTAAAGCAGTAGTTTATCTGAGCAATAGTTTTAATTTGTTTTCAAATGACAATCCTTTACTATATCAACAATTAAGGTCTCAAATGAGTGCGTTAGGGGTTGAATTGTATTTGATAGGTATGCAATTAGAATGGACACCTACCTTGAGATTCTTTGGTGATCAAGTTACTGGAAAAGATAATAGATTTAAAGGTTGTGTCGATGCTTTAACCTTTACTAATTATGCTAATATTGAATTTGTTTTTTATGACAGGCTACTGTTTTTTCACAAATATGTTGATCTAGCTTGGAGCTACCATAAAGAAACATTAGCTCAACACCAAATCGAATTTGTACCTACTATTTCCCCATCCTATAATCCTAAAATTAATAATGTATCCAGTACAAATTATATTATTGCAAAAAATGCAGATTGGTTTAAAGCGAATTGCAATATTGCAAGAAGAGCATCAGGAGCCAGCAAATTAGTTTTAATAGATTCTTTCAACAATTGGAATTTAGATACACAAATAGAATCTGCGACTACGTATGGAGAGGATTACCTCAGAATTCTTAGGGGAGAATTCAAATTGTAATAAAAGAAACACCAAGTATTGAATTATTAAAAAAAGAGTCAAATCAAATTATTTATTAGTTTGATTTTACTTCTTATAAAATTCTTATGTTTATGAAATGAGCATAAACAAAAATTGGTTGCAAAGACTTATGATGATATGTAGCCCGATTGAAAGCCTATAGGCGAAGCAATTACATATAACCTTTAAAAAATAATACCCATCAATATATGAAAAAATTGGCAATTATAATTGGATTATTTGGATGCATAATTTTTGGCTTCGGTCAAAAAATTAAAAGCAATAATCCGGATAAGGAAATAGCAATTAATAAAGGCAAAAAGAAGATTGCATCAAATAGTTCTATAATCGGAAAAGTTTTGTGCGGCTATCAAGGTTGGTTTAATGCACAAAATGATGGTGCCGATTTAGGTTGGAAACATTACAATGGTAAACAAGGCTTTAAACCCGGAAGTGCAACAATAGAATATTGGCCAGACGTATCTGAATTTGATAAAGACGAGCTTTATAAAACATCCTTTGTTCATAAAGATGGAAAACCAGCTTATGTATTTAGTTCTGCAAACCCAAAAACGGTAAATAGACATTTTGAATGGATGAAAGACTATGATATTGATGGTGTTTTTATTCAGAGGTTTACAACAGGGTTTAAAAATGAAAAAATAAAAAACAATTTAAATAAGGTTTTTGATAATTGTTTTATCGCCTCTAAAAATAATAATCGATTAATTAGTGTCATGTACGATTTATCTGGAAGCAAATCAGGAGATGTAGTGCAAAATACAATTAACGATTGGAAACAATTGGTAGATAAATACAAACTAAACAACCCAAATAACCCCAATATTTTAACCTATAAATCAAAAGCGGTAATTTCAATTTGGGGAGTAGGTTTTAAAAACAGAGACTACACTTTTGAAAATGTAATAGCATTGATTGATTTTTTCAAAAACGATCCAGTATATGGAAATTGTACAGTGCTTTTAGGAGTGCCTACTCATTGGAGAGAACTTAAAAATGATGCGAATTCAGACCCTAAACTTCATGAAGTAATTAAAATGGCAGATATCGTTCACCCTTGGACACCTATGAGGTATAGAGATTTAGCAGGTGTGGATAAACATAAACTAGAAAAAATAGTAAAAGACAAACAATGGTGTGATGCTAACAATTTATTGTATATGCCCGTTGTTTTCCCGGGATTTAGCACAGGAAACTTAAAAGATAAGCCAGAAAACTTTGACATCGTTCCAAGGTTAAAAGGCGATTTTTTATGGAGACAAATGTACAATGCAATATCAGCAGACATACAAACTATCTACGTCGCCATGTTTGATGAAATAGACGAAGGTACAGCTATTTTTAAAGTATCAAATAATCCGCCTGTTGGTGCCACTAAATTTATTAGCTATGAAGAAGGTGTACCTTCAGATTACTATTTATGGCTCACAGGTCAAGCAGGAAAAATGTTACGAAAAGAAATACCATTATCTGAATCGCAACCAACTTATTCTAAAAAACAGTAAAAAATCTTTAGTGTTACCATAAAATGATAAAATTCAACTACATGTCCGGTATCAATTACATAAACTTTTTAGTCATTGTGCTAGTGTTTTTTTCTAGCAATTCAGCCTACACACAAGCTGAAAACATTGACAACTTAAAGTATGTAGATCCTCAAATTGGGGGCGTGGCTCCTTTTTTAGAACCAACAAAAACTAGAATACATTTGCCAAATTCAATGGTTCGCATGTATCCTGATAGAAAAGATTATAAGGATGATCAAATAAAATCATTCCCGTTAACAACCAGAAAACATCGATCTGATCCTCTTTTTTGTTTACTGCCAGTTTCAGGAAATGTACCTGAAAATTCAGTACCTATTTCAGCTTGGGATCAAGAACTAGAAATAGCTCACCCTTTTTATTATTCTACATGGCTTGAAGATTTTAATATTACTCTTGAGTTTTCTCCTGGAGAAAAAACAGGTTTTTACCGTTTTAATTATGGAAATAAAGAAAGTAGAAAGTTGTTTCTTAAAAAATTAAACGGGGTAGATTGGCAGCTTAATGAAGACGGTTCGCTTACAGGTACAGAATCATTTGAAGGTATGAAAGCTTATTCGTATGGTGTTTTTGATGTTAAAGGTGATTTTACCCAAGTGAAAACAGATAAAAAAAATACCAATACATGGATAACATGGAATAGTACAGAACTCAAACAGGTCAATTTTAAATATGGAATATCTTTTATCAGTTTAGAGCAGGCCAAAAATAATTTGGAAAAAGAAATACCAAATTGGGATTTTGAAAAAGTTAAAAATAACGCAAAAGATAAGTGGTCCAATGTTTTAAATCAAATAGAAGTTGAGGGAGGAACTGAAGCTCATAGAAGATCATTTTACACTGCCTTATATCGTAGTTATGAAAGAATGATAAATATTACCGAAGAGGGTAAATATTATAGTAATTACGATAAAAAAATTCATAAAGGAGAGCAAAATTTCTATTCTGATGATTGGGTTTGGGATACTTTTTTAGCATTACACCCGCTTCGATATATACTGCAACCTGATATGGAGTCTGACATGATGGCCTCCTATGTAAGGATGTATCAACAATCAGGATGGATGCCACAATTTCCTCAAATACATGGTGATGCTCCACCTATGAATGGTTTTCACTCTACAATTATGATTCTAGATGCTTATAGAAAAGGCATTAAAAACTTTGATATTAATGTTGCGTATGAAGCCATGAAAAAAAATGCATTAGAAGGAACCATGGTGCCGTGGCGTTTGGGAGCAGCTTCCCCTTTAGATAAATTAGCCTTAAAATTAGGGTATTTCCCAGCGCTTCATCCAGGCGAAACAGAAACAGAACCTTTAGTTGATAGTTTTGAAAAAAGACAAGCTGTTGCAGTTACTCTTGCCCAGAGTTATGATGATTGGGCATTGGCTCAACTTGCTAAAGATCTTGGTAAAGAGCAAGACTATGAGTATTTTTCAAAAACAGCAAAAAATTACAAGAATTTATATTGGAAAGAAAAGGGGTTTTTTATGCCAAAAGACGCAGCTGGAAATTGGATTGATATCGATCCAAAATTTGACGGCGGTATGGGAGGAAGAGATTATTATGATGAAAATAATGGATGGACTTATCTTTGGAATGTGCAACAAGATGTTTTGGGGTTGCAAAAATTAATGGGTGGTCGTGATGCTTTTGAATCACGTTTGGATCAGATGTTTAGAGAAGGTTTAGGCAGAAGTGTTTATGCTTTAAATGCCAGATTTCCAGACTTTACAGGTATTGTAGGGCAATTTTCTATGGGTAACGAGCCTAGTTTTCATATTCCATATTTGTATAATTTAACGAAGTCACCTTGGAAAACACAGAAAAAAATACGAACCCTTTTAAATACATGGTTTAAAGATAATATTTTCGGAATACCGGGTGACGAAGACGGTGGAGGGATGTCCGCTTTTGTTGTATTTTCTTCCATGGGGTTTTATCCAATTACACCAGGAATTCCGGTTTATACTATTGGTAGCCCTTTGTTTTCTAAAATCAAAATTAACTTGCCAAATGGAAAAGCGTTTACCGTTAATGCTCCAAATTGTAATAAAAAAAATAAGTATATTCAAAAAGCCTCTTTGAATGGAAAAAATCTAGATGGGCCTTGGTTTACTCACGATGATCTTGTTAATGGAGGGACTTTAGATTTAGAAATGGGATCCCATCCAAATAAAGCTTGGGGCGCTAGTGAAGAAAACATACCACAAATTTTCAAAACATCAAATTAAATTAAATTTAAGATGAAGAAATTAATAATTTTTATACCGATTTACACGGCTTTTTTAATTATTGTTTTTTCATGTAGTACTAGTATATTAAATAGAAAAAAAAGCTACTAATAACGACCATTTTCTATTATAATAACGTTAAGGGCAAGCTTGAACCGTGCCTCGTACTAAAATAGGTTGACCAATTAAAAACAAACAAAACATGAAAATGAAAAATTTACTAATGACAGTAATTGTAATCCTAGGATTTGCAACAGTTACAATGGCTCAAAATCATCTAGGTTGGGGTACTTATTACACAGCCACCCAAGAAGTATGGCCGTTCGGAGAAGATCTAGCTAAATCCTGCATTACCGATGCCTCAGGCAATGTTTACATGGTCGGGTACACAAGTTCAGCTGCTGGGTCAAATTTATTAGCCACTTTAGGAGCACATCAATCTGTTCATGCTGGTGGCCCCACCAGCGGTGGATCGGGCAGTTTTGATGCCTATTTAGTAAAGTTTAACTCAAGTGGAGTAAGGCAATGGGCTACTTATTACGGAGGGAGCGGAAATGATTTTGGATTCTCTTGCGCTACTGACGCTTCAGACAATGTTTTCATGATTGGAATTACAAGTTCCACCTCAGGTATAGCCACGGCAGGAGCGCATGAAACTGCAGTTAATAATGGCTTTTTAGTAAAGTTTAATTCAAGTGGCGTAAGACAATGGGGAACTTATTTTGGAGGCAACGGAAAGCACTGCACTACCGATGCTTCAGGCAATATTTACATAGTTGGAGAAACAGATTTAACTTCAGGTATAACTACAGCAGGGACGCATCAAACTATTAACGGTGGCGGTAGTGACGCCTTTTTAGTAAAGTTTAATCCAAGCGGAGTAAAGCAATGGGGTACTTATTTTGGAGGTAGCTCTGCGGAAGGTGGAAATTCTTGCACTATCGATGCCTTAGGCAATATTTACATGACGGGGGTGACATTTTCTAGTTCAGGGATAGCAACAGCAGGAGCGCATCAAACTGCCAATGCGGGGTATACTGACGCCTTTTTAGTAAAGTTTAATTCAAGTGGCGTTAGACAATGGGGTACTTATTACGGTGGTGTCGGACCTGATGATGGATTTTCATGCACTACCGATGCATCGGGAAATGTTTATATGACTGGACAGGCACAGCAACAAATGGCTGCATCGGGCATAGCTACACCAGGGTCCCATCAAAGTGCTTATGGTGGTGGATACAATGACGCTTTCTTAGTAAAGTTTGATTCAAACGGTCTAAGGCAATGGGGGACTTATTATGGGGGCAGCTTAGCTGATGAGGGAAATTCCTGCACTATCGATGCCTTAGGCAATATTTACATGACGGGGTTTACACAATCTGGCACTGGTATAGCCACAGCAGGGGCAGTTAAAATTGTTATATCTGGCGTTAATGACGCCTATTTAGTAAAGTTTAATTCAAACGGAGTAAGGCAATCGGGCACTTATTACGGTGGAGGAGATATAGATATAGCAAGTTCATGTGCTACCGATGCTTCAGGCAATATTTATATGACGGGACATACACAATCTAATTCTGGTATAGCAACAGCAGGAGCGCATCAAACTGTTGATGGGGGTGTTGGCAACTCTTACAATGATGCTTTCCTGGTAAAGTTTAATGCTGTAAGTTTAGGCATCAATGAAAATCTAAATGATAAATTATTTACAATTTACCCTAACCCTTCCCAAAGTATAGTCAATGTACAAGCTGATGCCAAACTTATTGGTTCTGTATACGCTATTTATGACAACACAGGTAAAGTAGTTTTAACAGGAACAATAAATACTGAAAACACTAGCGTTGAGTTGGGGAATTTATCGGCAGGTATTTATTTGTTCAGTGTAGGAGAAAATGTGAAACAGACATTTAAAGTAATAAAGGAATAAGGCAGCCCTTAACAGCACCTACAAGAAACTGGCGGTTCAGTGCTTCGTTTGCCAGTTTTGTGGTAGCACAAACATTCGTTCTTCGTATGAACCTTTGTGGTAAAAATCGCCAACTTCTTGTAGCTGCAAAACGATACTGCCTATTCGGTAAACGTTATTTATCTGGAGGAACTCATAAAGGTTGGGATGTTAAGATGAATATTAACAATGTTGATTATAGAAAATTTGGAGACATTTATTTTGATAGGAATAGTGACCCTTTAGAAATACATAATGGTATTGAAAATAATAATTATAAGAATTCTATAAAGCAGCTTCGAAATTATTATAGTAAATTTGAAAAAGCAGTTCCAAACATTGGAAAACAAGAATTAATAAAAAAGACAATGCATAAAATGACTAGACATAATTTAATACTGTTTTTAATTTTAATTTTAGTTTTAGTTAGCAATAGGAATTCGGTTTTTGCTCAAAATAGTAAAAGGCCTAATATCATCTTTATTATGACAGATGATCAAAGCGCTATAGTTCCAAAAGATTCGGATAAAGAAGTACAATCCCATCCTTTTGGTTTCAATGGCGATACCTTCATACATACGCCAATTATTGATAGTTTGGCAAAAAACGGCATAGTATTTAACAGGGCTTATGTGTCGAGTTCTGTATGCGCTCCAAGTCGTTATACCGCATTAACGGGGCGTTACGCTGGAAGATCGGAAGGTACTAATTTTATGAAACAATATCCATACGGCCAACAATCAAGAGTTGAAAATAATATCGAATTAGAAATCAACAAGGATAATTTACCAAAATTGCTTCAAAAGGCAGGTTATAAAACAGGTTTTGTAGGGAAAAGTCATGTTATAGAACATGAGTTATTGGAGAAAAAGAAAAATTGGAAAAATAACGGACTTATAGACTACGATAAAAAATCAGATCCAAATGACAGTTTGGTTTCGAATGCCATGGCTCACAATCATAAGGAATGGTCCAGAATGATAAAAGAATATGGCTTTGACTATGCTGAGGGTATATTTGCAGGAAATTTAAAGGAATTATATAACGATTCTTTGAATGTTCACAATGTAGAATGGAAGAATAAAGCGGCGCTAAAATTTATAGATCAAAATAAAAAGCAACCATTCTTCTTGTATTATAGTGAAACCATTCCGCATGGGCCAGCGCCCTGGATAAAGAAAAATGGAAAATTTGTACATGGATTAGATGCCAACCCGAAATTTACGGGAGAGGGATATTTGGATGCAGATTACAGTTATTTGCCCACAAGAGAAGAAATAAAAAAGGAAGTAAAATCTTTAGGTAAAGAGGAAGCGCAGGCTTGGTTAAGGTGGTTTGACCATGCTGTTGGTGCAGTTGTGGATAAATTAAAGGCTGAGGGAATTTATGAAAATACATTAATTGTTATTACTTCAGATCATGGTGATTATAAAAGAGGGAAAACTACTCTTTATGAAGGAGGAATAAAAGTACCCTTAATGATGCATTGGCCAGTCGGCATAAAACCAAATTCTCATTATAATGAGTTGGTTCAAAACATAGATTACACCCCCACTTTTTTAGAATTGGCAGGTGTAAATTTAAAAGAAGTAAAAACAAAATTAGATGGCGTCAGTTTAAAAAATGTACTTGAAGGTAATAGTAAATCGGTGCATGATTATTTGTATTTCGAATTGGGTTTTGCAAGAGGTGTAGCAACAAAAGACTGGAAATACATTACGGTTAGATACGATGAAAAAACACAGAACAAGATAGATAATGGAGTTCTATTTAAAGGATGGAATAACACAGAAATTAAATTGCCTTATTATTTAAGGAATGTCCACCTAGGCCACCAGGCTGCATTATATAACCCTTTTTATTTTGAAAAAAATCAATTATTTGACATGAAAACAGATTCTTTAGAAACAAAAAATGTCTTTGATAAAAATAAAACAGAAGCTAATGAAATGATAAACCTTCTAGCTAAAATATTAAAATCCTTTCCACAAAGACCTTATGGAGAATTTACAAACTAATAGTATGAAAGCAATAAAATTAATATTTACAATCATAGCTTGCTGTTTTGTTTTAAATGGCACGGCTCAAAAAACAATTGACACTATAGCAACAAAAGGGGGTGGTTATGACATACCAATAAAAATTCAACTGCCAAAAAAAAGCATAGAGAAAAGCCCTATTTTCTTTTTTGTTCATGGTGGAGGCTGGAATGGAGGCACACAAAATGAAGTCCCTCCAGCAACAATCTCTGGAGATGCAAACTTCTTGGTTAATGAACTGGGTATTATTTATGTTGGCTTAGCCTATCGCTGCAAAGGAAATAATGCCACTTTTGCCGATGCAATAAATGATTTGGAATCTAGTGTTAAGTGGTTTTTAGACAACGCAAATAGATTTAATGGCGACATTAGCCGAATTGGTTTTGGTGGTGCTTCGGCGGGATCTACTTTATCTGCAGTAATGGCTCAAAAATATCCAAATTGCATGGTTTATATAGGTTCAGAGGGAATGTATAACTTAGTGGATCATGATGAAAAAGAATCTCCATTTCCCAGTGCTGAAGCAAGAAAAATTTATGGCTTGGATACCACGGAAAAAAGTAAAATGGCATCTGCATTTTATAATTTAAAAGAAAATCCACCTGCTTCACTTTTGTTGCATGGAAAAGAAGACCGCTTGTGTCATTACACGCAAAGTATAAAATTTGCCGAAAAGATTAAAAAATCCGGTGGTAAAGCCAAGGTTATGCTCTATGATGAAATTAATCACACCTGCTTAAGTGCTGCTTATCCGGATGTTTTCAAAAAGAGTGTACTGGAAATTGCAACTCTCTTTATTAGTGAATTCAAGATTAAAAACAAAAACATTGAAACAATCCAAACCGCATTAGATAAACAATTAGAAAATCAGTATCCAACAAAAGATATCACCGAAAGTAAAATTATTGGTTCATGGAAGTTTAATAATGAAGATTTAGTTTTTAAACCTAATGGCAAAGGAGAACAAAAAAACAATAATAATGTGAAAGAGTTTAATTACATCATCGAAAATGATTCCATAAAAATAATAACAGAAAAACAAAAAGAGCGATTGTTTTTTTTAAGGAAAAATAACAGCAGCATGTTTGAGTTAATTACCGATAATAAAGAAAATAAATACCGAAGGTTAAATTATATAAAACAATAAATTCAGACATGAAATTTACACTAAAATTAGTGTTAAGTACTTTTCTGTTCATTCAAATACATGGAAGTCTCCAGGCACAAAAAAAGAAAAATATCCTCTTCATCATTACGGATCAACAACGGTATGATGCTTTAAGTATTGCTGGAAATACCGTCTTAGAAACTCCTAATCTTGACCGATTGGCAAAACAAGGTGCCTATTTTAAAAATGCTTACACCCCAGTTGCAGTTTGTGGGCCAACACGATCATGCATTTTAACAGGAACTACAATAGGTACGAACGGAGTAACCACTAATGATAAAACCTATTACTATAAAGACGAACCCGTAATGACAATGAAAACATTCGATGAAATTCTTACAGAAAATGGTTATCATTGTGAATATTATGGAAAATGGCATGTACTCGCATCGCATGCAGCCGTCTATAAAAATCCAAACAAGTATGCAAAAAACGGCAAATACATGTTTGGACCTGAAGGTCAAAGTTATATGTATAAAGATTATCTTGATGAAGTCTATCCAAAAAGGGAACCTCAAGGCGTTGAATTATTAGATAATTTCACTCAAAGACCTTATACTCCTGACCCTTTGGACGTGAATTTTGGCAAATCGTATGAATTGGTAAAAAAAGAAGATAAAAAGTTTTCACAACCCAACTTTCATGGTAAATCTTCCATTCCTCATGAACAAACTATTACCGCTTTTTATGCAAAAAAGACGATAGATGCTATTGAGCGTCTTAAAAATAAACCTTTTAGCATTACGGCATCATTCCATTTTCCACACGCACCCATGATTCCCTCTTCGCCTTATTATGGTATGTATCCTGCACAGGATATGAAGGCACCCATTAGTATTCATGATGATATGACGAATTCCCCTTATTCAAATGCTAATGGAAGAAAAAATTTACCAGAGTTTGCAGACGAGGAAAAAATTAAATACATGATTTCAAATTATTATGGTTTAATAAAAGAGATAGATGTTTGGATGGGTAAAATCATGGACAAGTTAGATGAGACTGGACTTGCGGATGACACTTTGATTATTTTCACGAGTGATCATGGCGAAATGCTTGGAGCTCATGGCATGCGGGAGAAAAATGTGTTTTATGAAGAATCATCTCATGTGCCATTAATTATAAACATGCCAAATCAAATTAAACAAAACACAACCGTTAATGGGTATGTTTCTAACGTCGATTTATTTGCTACTATTATGGATTATCTAAAAGTGGGTAACTATAAATCGGAAGGCGAAAGTTTAAGAGACTTAATTGAAGGTAAAGCTACAAAACATGGGGAATATATTGTTACAGAATGGGATTATAATGGACCTATAACTCCAAATTATATGATTGTTAAAGCCGGCTGGAAGTTAATGGTGCCTTACACAGAAGACTCTAATGTCTTAAATGCCTTATATGATTTGAATAAAGATCCGCATGAAATGAATAATTTATTAGGGATAAACCCCAATAAAAAACAATACGAACAAAAAGCAGAAGAATTAAGAAGTTGCTTATTAGAGTGGTTGCAAAAAAATAACTCTAAGCATTATAATGGCGTATTAAAACGAAAATTAATGTAACTAAACCACTATGGACTTCCAGTCCATAGATTTGGTTTGGCAGACTATAAGTCTGCTAGGTTAGATACAAATTGATCAGTGAAATTTTGCCACGGATTCACGGATTTTTTAAATCATTTCTAATCTGTGAATCTGTGGCAAAAAAAAATTTAAGAAGCTTAAGCGAGATGCACTGAAAATGCATACCTGTCTGCCGACAGGCAGAGTTTTAAACTCTATTTGAGACCAATAAAATATTCTATAATTGTTTAATCTAAAGAGCACAATAATATAATGAAAAGACGCAAGTTCATAAAATCAACTTTAATGTTTTCAGCTGCTGCATTTATAACTCCAAGAGTTTTTGCATCAACTAATTTTAACAATGCTAAAAAAGATTCTTTTAAAGGATTTATTGTTTCAGATTCTCATTTTGGTTGGGTAAATAAAATGCAACCTCTTATCGAGGAACAAGCAGCAGCAGTTAAAAATATTATGAAAAAATTTCCAGATTTAGATATCTTTTTGGATACAGGAGATGCACATCATAATGACCATCATAATAATGGAAATCCTCATAAAGCAAGAAAAGATTGGGTAGATATTATTCAGGGTGGCTGTGAGCAAATTCCTTTTTATTATGTAATTGGCAATCACGAATTGCGTTCAAATGAAGATGATGATCCAGAAATGCGCTCCAATATTATGGGTAGTAATACTTGCAGACCTTATTATAGTTTTGATATGCAAGGCATTCATTTTATCTCTTTTCCGCAATTGATTAGAGCTGTCTATATTACTGAAGAAGCTTGGGATTGGTTAGATTTAGATTTAGCACTTAACAAAGACAAAACCATTGTAATGTTGTCGCACAATAACATTATTGGCACAACAACAGGGAATGAAAATGGGTATAGAGGTGTAATGGATAGTGATAAAATGCTGGCAGTATTTAAGAAAAATCCAAATATTATTACTTGGATGCACGGTCATAATCATAATTATGAAATAGTAAATAGAGACGATATGTTGTTTGTTTCAAATGGAAGAATTGGCGGTTTTGATCCTAGTAGAGGGAAATATGGTATTGGTGGTGTGTATTTCGAAATTACAAAAGACAAGCTAATCGTAAAATGTTATTCTGCAGAAAAAGATATGTTTTTAGATTCTTTTGATGTGTCTTTAAGTCAAACCCTTGATGTTAAAACCACATTTGATAATAGAGCAGATTTCGCATATAGTTATGGAGTTGGTGGTGCTGTAAATGGAGAACGTATTCCTGCATATCATCATCACGTAGGTGAGAATACTAAATCAGAATTATTTTTAACAGGCTGCAATAGTGCTGTTATTAATGATGATCACGCCATGACAAAATACACAGAACGAACTGCGTATCACGGATTAGATAAAATTTTGTTCGCTGCCAAGGTGAATCATGGAAACGCAGGTTTCGAATATACAAATCCTGGAATTCGTTTAAAAGCAAATGATAATTGGTGGACTACCTTAACAATGCCTTCTGATAATTATGATAAATATTCCTATTACAGATGTCCTTTAGGTCAAAAATACAAGGCAAGCATCGATTTAGATGTAAAAGGGGAGAAAGGCAAACAACGTTTATGGTTGCGTTTGCACATATATGATATTAACGGACGTAAATTGCGAATTGTACAATCAGACGAAATAATGTTGGTAGAAGGAAAACAGCAACTAGACTGCTTGTTAGAAGTGCCAAACTTGCCCAAATTTGATACCATTTACAGTAATCCACAAAGTGATAATTTAGTAAATATTGCGGTAGAAGCCTCTTTTACAGGGATGAATACAGATGTAGATATTAAATATTTAAAACTAGAACAAGAGCATTCAACGTCAAACACAGTAGATGCCGGTGTAATTATTGATACTAAAAACTACCAAACTTCTGGTGTTTTAGCAAAAGGGGAAATCAAAAAAATAGAGTTAGACAAGCCCTTGGAAACAAGAAGTATCAATGAGATTTCGACCTCTGGAAATAAAAGAGTTACTTATCTAGTGCGTCATTCCAATATGAAATGGCAAATTAGAAATGCAACTGCAACGTATTTAGAAAAACATATAAAAATTGGTAAAATAAGGAATCATATTTCTGATAAATTAGAGATTATTATATCTCCGCTTCAAAAAGAAATAGAACCCTACTTACATAGAGTTCGCTATGCAGAAAAAATTAAATTAGTTCCTTATCAATCAAAAAATCAATCGATAAAAGTAACTATAGAAAATGTATTTCAAAATGCAGAAATCGATTTTTACAGCACTAAAAAACCAAAAGTGGTTGCAGGTGTTACCAGTTGGATTTATAAAAACAATATCGTTACTGCAAAAATATCAAAACCCACAACTGTACTTGCAACCTTTTAAAAAAAATAGATTATGACTCAATCAAATTATAGCTTTAAATCATTACTTGTTGTGATTTTATTTACTTCCTATAATGCTCAAGGACAAACTAAAAGCTCCAAAGACGAGATTTATTTAGTTGATTATGTAAACCCTTTAATTGGTAAATATTCTAAAAAAAGTTTGTCAAATGGCAATACATATACGGCAATAGCTACACCTCAAAAAGCAGAAACAGTTACACCTTATCACTATAAAACATATTTAGCAGAATATGACGTAGTTATTGAGGTAACACCAACAGAAAGAGCAGCCCAGTTTAAATTTATATTTCCAGAATCAGATGCTTCATAATGTAATTCTAGATGCGTTTTTTAAAGGTTCAATGGTAAAAATTTTACCAAAAGAGCACAAAATAATTGGCTATTGTAGAAATAACAATGGCGGAGTAACCGATAATTTTCATAATTATTTTGTAGCTTAATTTGATAAAAACTTAGAAATTACCCATACATGGAAAGACACAATTAAAGTAATTTTAAAAACAACAACAATCAAATAGTATTAATTTAAATTAAAATAAAATGGAATTATATCCTTTAAAATTCACACCTATTTTTAAATACAGAATTTGGGGTGGAAGTAAATTAAAGACAGCACTAAATAAAGAGTACACAGAAGCAAATATCGGTGAATCTTGGGAAATTTCGGATGTCTCTGGAGATGCAACTAAAGTGGAAAACGGTTTTTTAAAAGGTAAAACCTTAAAAGAAATTACAAGACAATTCAAAGGTGATTTTGTGGGCGAAAATGTTTATAAGAATTTCGGAGAAGATTTTCCATTATTGATAAAGTTTATTGATGCTGAAACCCCTTTATCCATCCAAGTTCATCCAAGTAATGAAATAGCTAAAGAAAGACACGAATCTTTTGGTAAAAATGAGATGTGGTATGTTATGCAAGCCGATGAAAACGCCGAGCTGATCGTTGGATTTGATGAAGAAATAAATAAAGAGAGTTATAAAACACATTTAGAAAATAATACCATTTTAGATGTCATGCATCATGAATATGTTAGTGAAGGTGATACCTTTTATATTCCTACAGGCAGAGTGCATGCTATAGGTGCTGGTGTTTTGTTGGCCGAAATTCAACAAACTTCAGACATAACGTATCGTATCTATGATTATGATAGGGTAGATGCTAAAACAGGAGAAAAAAGAGAACTACACAATGAATTAGCCATTGATGTGATAGATTTTAAAGTGTATGATTCCTATAAAACAAGTTATGAATTAAAGACAAATGTTTCTAATAAATTGGTACATTCCCCTTATTTTAAAACAAACATACTAAGTATTAAAGGGAAAGTGAAAAAGGACTATTCAAATATTGATTCTTTTGTTATTTATATTTGTGTAGAAGGAGTCCTTAATATTATTCATAATGATGAAACTTATTTCCTTTCACAAGGCGAAACGATTATGTTCCCATCTAGCATCTCAACTCTTGAGCTTAACGCTTCTGACAGTGCTAAAATCCTAGAGGTTTATTTTTAATAAAAAATAGTGGTTTTTAAATATTAAACAAATAGTATGAAAAATAAATCAAGAATAATAAAAAGGGGTGTTGAAATATTAATTCTAATATGTATTCTAAATCCAGGAATATTAACCGCACAAAAATCAGCAGTAAAACCCAATGTTATTATAATATATACAGATGATCAAGGAACTATTGATGCTAATTGCTATGGCGCAAAAGACTTGTATACACCCAATATCGATAGATTGGCAGATTCAGGAGTTCGGTTTACCCAATTTTATGCTGCAGCTGCTATATGTTCGCCATCAAGAGCCGCTTTGTTAACAGGTAAAACACCCTTCAAGGCGGGATTACCAGGCAATGCTCCTGCAATAAGAGGTGAGGCTGGATTGCCTTCGGAACAAATTACCATTGCAGAGACACTGAAAAAAAACGGATATAAAACCGGCCACATTGGGAAATGGCATTTAGGGTATAGCGACGAAACTATGCCTTTAGCACAAGGATTTGATTATTCGTTTGGTCATATGGGTGGCTGTATTGATAATTATTCGCATTATTTTTATTGGGAGGGAGCCAATAGACATGACCTATGGGAAAACGGAAAAGAAGTATGGATGGAAGGTGAATATTTTCAAGATGTTATGGCAAGCAAGGCAGAAAAGTTTATTACAGAAAACAAGGATCAGAGCTTTTTCCTTTATTATGCTTTAAACCTTCCTCATTATCCATTGCAGGCATCGAAAAAATGGAGAGAATATTATAAAAATTTAGAAAGTCCCAGAGATAAGTATGCCGCTTGTATTTCGACTCTTGATGAACGAATAGGCTTGCTTTTAGATAAGCTAGACGAATTAAAAATTCGAGAGAATACCATTGTTATTTTTCAATCGGATCATGGGCATTCAATGGAACAACGGACTTTTTCTGGTGGAGGAAATTCTGGAATTTATCGGGGTGCAAAGTTTTCTTTTTTTGAAGGGGGTATTAGAGTACCGTCTATTATAAGCTGGCCTTCTAAAATTTTGAAGAATGAGGTTATAGATGAGATGGCGGTTAATGTAGATTGGTTTCCTAGCATACTTGATTTATGTAAAATAGGGTACGATAAAGATGATTTTGAAGGGAAAAGTCTTGTGGATGTAATTTATAAAAAGAAGAAATCGCCACATGAAGTCTTCTGGTGGTTTGATAATGCAAACCGTTGGGCGGTTCGAAAAGGAGATTGGAAGTTGTTGAAAAACCCCATCGATCCATCACAAAAAAATCCAATAGAAACTAAAAACTCATTCTATCTGGTTAACATTAAAAATAATCCAAAGGAATCTGAAAACGTAGCAGATAAATATCCTGAGAAAGTAGAAGAATTAATTAATGAATTTAATAGTTGGAATAAAAGTGTTAAAAAATAGAATTTATATAAGCTATTAATCGAAAATTAATAATTAATTAATGATTGGATAGTTTATTTGTACAATAAAAATTAAAAACTAGTATTAAACTAGTATTAAACTAAATTTAAAAGAAATGAAAAAATTACTATTGATTGCATTATTAGGTTTGTCTTTTGCGGGTAACGCTCAAACCCAAATTGATTTAGGCGCTAAAAAAGTTTCAGAGAGCATGACTACTGTCATGGCTTTATCTTCAGAAGAAGCAAATAAGGTATACGATCTTGTATCTAAGAGAAACAAAGATAAAAAAGCTTTAAAAGAAAAGTTTGGGGATGATGTAGAGGGTTTTAAAGTTGAAGGAAAAGAAGTGGAACAACAATTCAATAAAGACGTAAAGGCTTTTGTTGGAAATGAAAAATGGAAAATCTGGGCTGATTTTAAAAAAGCAGAGAATGAAGCAAAAGCTAAAAACTAATATTTTTATTTAATTCAATTCAAAAAGTCACTATTTAGGTGGCTTTTTTTACCTAAAATCAAAAATAGTTCTCATCAAACAATAAGATAATATGTTACGAATTAAATCTAACTTTTGTTTTTTATTTTTTGTATTCGCTTGTACATTTTGTAATCTGTCCTTTGCACAAGAAACTTATAAGCATGTTTTTAATCCGATAAAAGGATTTGTAAACGAAGCCGAAAAACCATACAGGGACGAATTGTGCCTGAGTGGAAAATGGCAATTTATGCCTGTTTACGAAACCGATATGGCAAAATTCGTAAAGCCAGTCTTATTTAATTGGGACACAGTCCCTTTAAAAGTACCCTCGCCTTGGAATGTAAATGCCTATACCAATGGCGAAGGTGGTGACTTTAATGCTTTTCCTTCTTATCCAAAAGCGTGGGAACAAGCGCAAATGGGTTGGATGAGAAAAGAGTTTGTTTTACCCGAAAATTGGACAGGAAAGCAGAAAAAACTTCATTTTGAAGCCATAGCCGGATTTGTCAAAATTTATGTAAACGGGCAGTTTGTCGGAGAATATATTGATTTGTTTTTCCCACGAGAATTTGATGTTACCCCATTTCTGAAAAAAGGAACCAATGAAGTGATGGTTGGTGTGGCCAAAGCCAGTTTAACGGATGCTCCGGGGAAATATGGTCACCGTAATTATGTGGCGGGCTCGAGGTGGGGACAGCACATTGCCGGTATCTGGCAGGATGTTTCATTGATTGCTTTACCTGAATTGGCCATTACCAATGTGTTTGTTCAACCCAATGTCCAAAAAGACACATTGACTTTTTCAGTAAGTATTAAAAATAACTCGGCTAAAAAACAATCGTTTACCATCAATGCTTCAGTCAAAAACTGGGTAAAATCCACAACAAGCGATATCAACCTATTGCCTTTAGATAACGGAGGTATGACCGATGAGGTTTTTGTCATAGCTAATGCCAAGAAATTTACCCTGAAAGCGGGCGATAGCATTGTGGTAAATCTGAATCGAAAAATAAATGGAGAACTAAAATTGTGGTCGCCGGAGTCTCCAAACCTCTATGGCTCTGTCATAAGCTTGAATACCGATAAAAAGACCGTTATTGATACAAAATATACCCGATTTGGCTGGCGACAATTTGCAATCAAAGGACTTGAATTTACCTTGAATGGAAAACCTATTCTGCTAAAAGGCGATTCATGGCATTTTATGGGAATACCACAGATGACTCGTCGTTACGCCTGGGCATGGTACACAATGCTGAAGGATGCCAATGCCAATGCAGTACGGCTTCATGCACAGCCTTTTCCTTCTTTTTATCTTGATATGGCCGACGAAATGGGGATGTGCGTACTCGACGAAACAGCAATTTGGTCAAGCGATGGGGGACCTAAAATGGATTCGGAAACGTATTGGGCAAGTTGTAAAACTCATGTAAAAAACCTTGTACTGCGTGATCGAAACTATCCTTCCGTTTTTGGATGGAGTGTGTGTAACGAAACATTGCCAGTAGTTACGAATGTTATGCGTGGCACAAAGGAACTGATCGATCGCCAGATTCAGGAAATAAATAATTGGACAGAAATTACAAGAACATTTGACCCCAGCAGAAACTGGATTTCGGGCGATGGTGAACCGATGTATCCTACCAATTTACCTACTGTGATTGGACATTATGGAAATGAATCGTCTATGAAAGCATGGTCATCACGAGGTTTGCCCTGGGGAATTGGCGAGACCGGGATAGCCTACTTCGGATCACCAAAACAGGTAGCAATACATAATGGCAATCGTGCTTACGAATCACAACTAGGGCGAATGGAAGGCTTGGCAAACGAAGCTTATAAACTTATTACGACACAATTTAAATACAAACCGAGCTACACCAGTATTTTTAATATTGTTTGGTATGGATTAAAACCTTTGGCTTTTGGGATGAAAGATACATCTCGTGCGCCAATTCTCGAAGACGGTATTTTCTTTCCTGCTTTTAATGAAGGCGCTTTTGGCGTTCAACCCGAACGATTAGGACCTTACACTAGCACGCTCAATCCTGGCTACGATGTCAATATGCCATTGTACAAAACCTGGCCGATGTTTGAGGCTGTTCAAGCAGCCAATAGCACACCAGTAAAGGAGTTTAAGATGTATCCTAAATTAGCGTCATCCAAAAAATTTCCAGTAATCGAAAACGACAACCTTATTTTGATTGGAACTGATTCGTCGCAACTGGCTCTTAAACTTACTGAAATGGGTGTTCGCTTTAGTAAAACAGCTTTGCCTACAGCAAAATCATTGGTGATAATAGATGGTTTGAATGTAGCTACTGATAAAGTACTGAAAACCAAATATGAAAAAGCCGTAAATGCCGGTGCACGGATTATAATTTGGGGAGTTTCGCCCGAAACGCTTTCTTCGTTAAATACTATTTTGCCTTTTCCTTTGGGACTTGAACCACGTAAAGCTACATCGTTTCTCAAAGTGCAAGATGCACCAATTTTATCAAATTTAGAGCATAGCGACTTCTATTTTTCAGAATTATTGCCGCTAGGAAAAACCGCTTTAAACTATGGGATGACGGGCGAAATGGTTAAAAATGCGACCGTTTTACTTACTGCTTGTAATACCGAATGGCAAGCTTGGAATGGTCGTCCTGAACCAACTAAAACCGGAAGTGTTTTCCGAAGCGAGATGGAGAAAAAAGGTGTGGGAACTACTTTAATTACTTTTAATCAAGGAAAATCAGAGGTGATAATAGCTTCGTTTGACTTTAAAGATATGCCTATTGAATCGGAGTCGCCTATTCGATTAATGTTAACCAATTTGGGAATACAATTTGATGATTCGATTTATGAAAATAAACGAGCTATTGACTTGAATGGAAACTTGATTAAATTTAAGGAAGATGCTGATGGCATTAGCTTTTGGGTATTTAGTCCAAGATCGTTGGTCGATTTATTGGCTGAACCGGATATGCCTAAGTTGAGTTTAGAAATTAAGGAGGTGGCTAATTTCAATTTTATTCTTAATGGAGATAAAAGAGCGCCTCTGAAGGAGATTCCATTAGACAGAGGTTGGAATAAGTTTGTGATAAAATTTAGGGAAAATATTCCTGAAAGCAAGCAAAAAATCAAAGCGATTTTTAAATGTGATAATATGGAGTTTTTTAAACAAATAAACTCAATGAGTGAACGATAAATCAGCATCATTTCAACAATGAATCTCAAAAAAATCGGTTATCAATTCCATAACAACAAAGCAATCGTAAAATAAATTATTTAAAAAAATAATAAAATGATTAAAAAAACAAATAAATATTTCGCGATTGTACTGCTAACAATTGCTACGATTAGTACCTCTTTTTCACAAGAAGATTTTACTAAATATATTGACCCAACCATTGGTAATGTTGCCCCTTTTTTGGTGCCAACGTATCCTACCATGCATTTGCCAAACCAAATGATGCGGATGTACCCCATAAAGAAAGATTATATTTCAGATCAAGTAGATGCCTTTCCATTTCAGGTAACATCACATAGAACGCCGGGTATTCTGGAAATGAAAATTAATCATGGTGAAGTGAATGGAAATTCATGGAACAAAAAAATGACTATTGATCATGATTTAGAGGTAATTCACCCTTGGTTTTATTCCACCTATTTAATTGATGATGACATAACCGTAAGTTTTACTCCTGGAGAAAAATGCGCTATTTATAAAATAGATTTTCCGAAAAACGTTCAAAAAAATTTACTGATAAAAGGATCTGAAAATATAGTCTTTTCTAGGGATAAAAATTATTTTAATGTTACTGAAGTGATAAGCAAAAAGACCAAGGGAACTAACCCGGTTACTAGTAGTATGTCTGTATTTTTATATGGCGAAATAGCGGATAGTAATAATAATCCAATAAATGAATTTGAGTTTGCTAGTAACAAACAAAAAATTACCATTTCAGCAAATTCGAATGCGCCTTCAACAATCCTAATTAAGTATGCAGTTTCTTATGTGAGTTTAGAGCAGGCTAAACTTAATTTTGAGAAGGAATTGCGAACACAAAGTTTTGATGAATTATCAAAATCAGGAAAAATAAAGTGGGAAAATGCTATAAATCAAATACAAGTAGAAGGTGGGACAGAAGCTCAAAAAAGAACCTTTTACACTTCCTTATACCGAACTTATGAACGAATGGTTAACATCAATGAAGGAGGAAAGTATTACAGTGGGTATGATCAAAAAGTGCATACTTCAAATCGGCCTTTTTATGTAGATGATTGGATTTGGGACACCTATCGAGCGCAACATCCGCTGCGAACAATCCTAGATCCGAACATGGAAGATGACATATTGAATTCCTATACATTGATGTACGAACAAAGTGGCTGGATGCCTACATTTCCTCAGGTTTTCGGCAACCATCTTTGCATGAATTCCTATCATTCCTCCGCTATTTTTATAGATGGATATCGAAAAGGGCTCAAGAATTATAATGTACAAAAAGCGTATGAAGGGATTAAGAAAAATTTAATTGCTGGCACTTTTATTCCTTGGAGACAAGGCAACCCTCGTTTGCCTATTGATGACATATACCACGAAAAAGGCTATTTTCCATCATTAAAAATAGATGAAAAAGAGACAGAGCCCAATGTGGACAGCTTTGAAAAAAGACAACCGGTGGCAGTATCCTTAGGGATTACCTACGATTTTTGGGCCTTAGCCGAACTGTCAAAAGAACTCGGCAAAAAAAATGATTATGCTCTTTTTGCCCCAAAAGCCAAAAATTATAAAACCTTATGGCATCCTGAAAAACGCTTGTTTATGCCAAAAGATACTAACGGCGATTGGGTAATGATAGATCCAAAAAATGGAGGAGGAAAAGGGTTTAGAGAATATTATGACGAAAACAATGGTTGGACGTATGCCTGGGATGTGCAACATGATATTAGTGGATTAACAGAATTACTTGGAGGCAAAAAAGGGGCAGAAATGCGTTTGGATCAATTGTTTAGAGAAGCTCTTGATATGGGTAAAAGCGATTTCTACATAAATGGGTCTAATTCCACGGGACTTGTTGGGCAATTTTCTATGGGTAATGAGCCTTCATTTCACATACCGTATTTGTACAACTATTTTGGAGCTCCTTGGAAAACTCAGAAACGTACCCGATTCCTTTTAGATACTTGGTTCAAAGATAATGTATTTGGGATTCCTGGAGATGAAGATGGTGGGGGTATGACGGCTTTTGTGGTGTTTACCGCTATGGGTTTATATCCTGTAACTCCTGGTGAGCCCTACTATACTATTACAAGTCCTCTATTTGAGAAAACAACAATTAATCTTAAAAATGGAAAAACTTTCGCAATTCTTGCTAAAGGAGCCAGTAAAACTAATAAATATATTCAAAAGGCTTTCCTAAATAATATTGAAATTGATGCTCCCTTTATAACCCACGCCCAAATAATGGCTGGTGGTGAATTAAGGCTTGAATTATCGGAACTCCCAAATAAAGAATGGGGGAAAAATGCTAAAATTCCAAATTAGAAATGGAAGTATAAAAATTTTTAAAAAAAATAATCAGATTAAATCCATGAATTCTAAAAATCATTTCTATTTGTTAGTTACAGTACTTATTTTTTCACTGATAAGTTGTAATACGGCATTTGTAGCCACAAATAAAATTCCAAAAAAGAAACCAAATATCTTGTTTATCATGACGGATGACCATGCTTTGGCCGCCATTAGTGCTTATCAAGGTTTTTTGTCGAAAGTGGCTCCAACCCCAAATATAGATCGTATCGCTAGGGAAGGGGTACGTTTCAATAATATGCTTTGTACCAATTCCATTTGTGGCCCCTCAAGAGCTTCCATTATTACGGGAAAATACAGTCATGTAAATGGTTTTTTTAAAAATGAAGGTGGCGGTGATTTTGATGGTTCACAACAAACTTTTCCTAAGTTACTTCAAAGTGCGGGTTATGAAACAGCTGTAATTGGAAAATGGCATTTAGGAACCGCTCCAACTGGTTTTGATTATTATAAAGTATTATTTAATAAAGAAGGTCAGGGTACTTATTTTGATCCAGTTTTTGAAGCAACAGGAAATAAAATTATTGAAGAAAAAGGAAAACATTCTACAGCGGTAATAAAAGAAGATGCTATTAACTGGTTAAAAAACAGAGAAAAAAAGGACAGTCCATTTATGCTTATGTATCAGTTTAAAGCACCGCATCGCCCTTGGGAACCCGGTCCTGGTTATGAAAATTATCTAGAGGATGTTACCATTCCTTATCCAACTACTTTTAATGATGATTATAAAGGAAGAGACGCTGCAAAAGACGCCTGGATGAGAATTGACGGACATCTGAACAGAAAGGATTTGAAAATCAAACCTCCTAAAGGGCTATCAGAAGAACAACTTAATGCATGGAATAGTTTTGGTAATAATGATGGCGAATTTTGGACACCGGATTCTACCATGACGGACACCCAAAGAAAAGAGTGGAAATACCAGCACTATATTAAGGATTATTTACGTGTTGTAAAAGGAGTTGATGACGCTGTTGGCGATATGCTAAAGTATTTAGATGAAAGCGGTTTAGCCGAAAACACAATAGTGGTTTATACTTCTGACCAAGGTTTTTATTTAGGAGAACACGGTTGGTTTGATAAAAGGTTTATGTATGAAGAATCCCTACACATGCCGCTTTTAGTTCGTTATCCTAACCATATTAGTCCGGGTACGGTGAGCAATGATTTGCTTTTAAATATAGACTTTGCTCCCACATTATTGAGTTTGGCAGGTATTGAAACTCCAAAAGACATACAAGGGAAGAGTTTTGTGCCAGTGCTAGAAAACAAAAACGCTAAACCTTTTAGAGATGCCGTTTACTATCACTATTACGAATATCCCTATTGGCATCATGTACAACCCCATTACGGGATAAGAACGGAACGGTATAAATTAATACATTATTACTACGATAAGGATAACTGGGAGTTATTCGATTTGAAAAAAGACCCTTTTGAAGTAGATAATGTATATAACAATTCAGCAAACGCAGCATTGATTTCAAATCTTAAAACGAGATTGGAAGAACTGAAAAAAGAATACAAAATGGATTTATCAGATGAAGCCCTAAAAAAAATGACAGAGGTTAGTATAGAAAGACGGTATAGAGTAGAACCGGCAAATTAATTTTTTGAAAAATGAATTACTTTATGGAGAGCATCTTTCTTAAATATAAAAAAAAAAATAGATGACGTAGGATGCAGTATAAAGTTATTTTCAATTTTAGCCTAAAAACAAAAAAAAACTATCTTAATTTAATTGAATATTTTCTTTAAAACAAGGGGTTCGGCATAATATGGATTTTAAATAATAAAAATTAAACCTAATAAGTTTTACTTGTTAATTGAAAATTAATAATTAATTAATGCTTTGCTTTTTTATTTGTAATATAAAATTAAATTTTTTCAGTATGGAATGCGTTGCTGATTTTGTCTTTTACCAATAAAGACCAAACTCAAATTAAAAAACAACATAATGTGTCTTTTTTATGGAGGTCACCCAAAGTCAAAACTAAAGTGCCTTATAAAAATGGATTTAAAATTTAAAAAAAAAACTGTTTTAAAAAAACAATCGAAAATAAATTTCAGGTACAACCTAATAAAAAAAAAACGGGAAAAGTTCCCGATACTATTCAACCAAAAACACCAATAATGTATGGAAAAGAATTTCTATTCTTACAAAAAACCAAAATGGGTATTAACGACCCTACTCACGTTATTTTGTTGCCTCTTTGCCAATATGGCAATGGTGCAAGACTCCTTTAACTGGAACGGATGTTCCTTTAAAAACTGCGCTACTGCAGGCAACTGGACAAAAACAGGAATTGCTGGTATCGATACTTTACCTGGGCAAACCTCAGGACAACAATTAGATCTTAATGAACTATCAAGGGTCACTAATTTTTATTTGTGTAATAAATTTCAAATTAAATTTAATTAAAAAAAATCGATTATGAAAAAAAATATTTTCTATACTTTATGCCTTCTATTTTTAGTGGGCAATTTGTATTCTCAACAAACCGTTTGGGTTAAGGCTACCGCTTCAGGATTAGCTGATGGTTCAAGTCAAGCTAATGCTTTTGGTAGTTTTACTTCAGCTTTCGTTCAAATAAATTCAGCAGGCGATATTTTAAGGGTTGTGGGAACTGTTCCTGCTTCAGGTCAATCTTTAAATAAAAATTTCGCATACACCATAGAGGGTGATGCAGGAGGATCAACATTAACTGGTACTGCTGGTGCTGTAAGAATGTTTACTAATAATACTGCTAGTACGGCTAGTCAAAATGTAACTTTTAAAAACATCAAATTTACTGGGGCTACTGGTTCTACAGGAGCAGGTGGAGGAGTATTGTTAAGCAATCAAGCTAATACTATAAATTTTGAAAATTGTAGGTTTGAAGGAAATAGCTTGGTATCAACTGTCGCGATAGGTGGTGGTGCTCTTTTTATTACTAGTACTACTGTAACTATTACGGATTGCCTTTTTAAAGAAAATACTGCCCAATCAAAAGGTGGGGCTATTGGTATCGGTGCTGGTGCTAATGTTACACTAACTAGGACGACTTTTTATAAAAATAAAACAACAAGTACTACTGGTAATCTTAATGCTGCTGCTTTGAATGTTGTTACTGGTGCTGTTGTTAATGCGTACAATTGCACCTTTTTTCAAAATACTACAGGAACTACAAACCAAGATTATGGAGTAATAAGAACAGATGGTGGAACAACAAAAGTATATAATTCCTTATTTTATGATAATAAATTGAATACTGATGCTGCTGCTGCAGGCGACTGGGGCTCTGCGGCTAGTATAAATTCAACTCTTACTAATTCACTTGGTCAATGGATTAGTACTAATGTAACTAATACCAATTCAACCGTAAGTCCTACTATTGCACTTGGCTCGTCTAACTTAACTTATGACGATACTAGTGGTAAAGTTAGATTTAGGCTTGCGGCTGTTGGAGATGCTACTCCTATAGCTTTTGGATCTGATGGTAAGGATGTTGGTGCATGGAATTGCGGTACTCGTGTAGCTCCAACTTTTACGCAAGTGGCTGCCATTTGTTCTGGAGCAACTTTATCGGCTTTGCCATTAACCTCTAACAATGGAATTACTGGAACTTGGTCTCCAGCTCTGAATAATACGGCAACAACCCTGTACACCTTTACGCCAGCCGTAGGTCAGTGTGCTTCTTCAACAGCTACAATGACCATTACGGTAAATTCAGGTGAAACTCCAACTTTTGCGCAAGTGGATCCCATTTGTTCAGGAGCAAGTTTATCGGCTTTGCCAACAACCTCTACAAATACAACTGGTATTACTGGAACTTGGTCGCCAGCATTAAATAATACGGCAACTACCGTGTACACTTTTACACCAACCGCAGGCTTATGTGCTTCAACAGCTACAATGACCATTACAGTTAATCCATTAACAACAGATGGAAGTGTAACAGTAGCAGAACCAACTGGTTCTTATACTTGGGCACTCAATAGCCAAACGTATACTGAATCTGGAATCTACACTTATGTTAGTGGCTGTAATACCGCCACCTTGAATCTTACTACTAATGTGTCATCTAATGAACCAACAATTACTAGTTTGACTAGTGATGGAACAACTGCTATCACACAAGGTTGTGCAGGTACTACTTTAGTCATTACAGGAACTAACTTCGTAGGAGTTACAGCAGTAACCGTTAATGGTGTTGCTGTTGCCAGCTCGAGCTATGTCGTTAATAGTGCAACTCAAATAACGGCTACTCTTCCTGCTGGGGCAATTGCCTCTGGAGCAGTAGTAGTTACGACTAGTTTGGGAGGAGCTTCAACAACTGGTGGGAATTTTGCGGTAAATGCAAATGTAACTCCAAGTTTTACAGCTGTTTCTGCCATTTGTTCAGGAGGAAGTTTATCGGCTTTGCCAACAACTTCTGATAATAGTATTACAGGAACTTGGTCGCCAGCATTAAATAATGCAGCTACCACGGCCTATACCTTTACACCAACTGCAGGTCAGTGTGCTACAATAGCTGCAATGACCATTACGGTAAATTCAAATGTAACACCAACTTTTACAGCTGTTTCTGCCATTTGTTCAGGAGCAAGTTTATCGGCTTTGCCAACAACTTCTAACAATAGTGTTACAGGAACTTGGTCGCCAGCAATAAATAATACGGCAACTACCGAGTACACTTTTACACCAGACGCAGGTCAGTGTGCTACAACAGCTACAATGACCATTACAGTAAATGCTTGTCCTGATACCTTTACCTGGAACGGAAGTTCTTCTAGCGACTGGGCAACTGCTGCTAACTGGACAAAAACAACAGGAACTGGTCCTGATTCTTTTCCTGGGCAAACTCCAGGACGAAGTATTGATAATGTTGTAATCAGCAATGGGGGTACTTCTGTTATAGCTAGCGGTACTTACCTAATTTACAGCCTTGCTATTAATAATGCTACTGGTGTTGACACAGGTTCTATCTTGACCATCGATTCTGGGGCAACTCTTACAGTAAACAATACCAGTGCTACTCTTGCAGCTGTCGCTATCACCTTAAAAGGAGGTAGTATTATTAATAACGGAACACTGAATGCTACTGCTACTAATACGGGTGGCTCTTTTGGTATCGCTTGTTTAGTTCCTTCTGTGGCACCTAGTAGTGCTACAGAATATGGTTATTCAGGATCTGGTGCTTTAAACATTACCACTACTTTAGGTAATGCCGCAAGTGGAGGTATTCAATTTAATGGTACTACAGCGAACACTACCTATAAAATGCTTTTTAATGGTAACACTACTTTTAGCCTTAACAACACGGCTTTAGCCGTTTATGCACTTCGAGTAGTCGATGGGGCTAAAAACCCTATAATTATCGGTGGTACTGGATTTACGCTAGGAACTGTAGGTGCACCTGTTAATAATGGATTATTAATAATGGGGAATAATGGAAACAGTGTTACTGTAAATACAGGAACAACATTGACATTAAATAGCGCTGCTACTAATACTGCCAATGGGATCAATATTCTTCAAACTGCTGATGCTTCTGCTGACGTTAATTTTACTAATAAAGGAACTGTTGCTATTTTAGGTGCTTCATCAAATACTGGTATTAATCTAAGTGTTAACAACGGTGCCAATGTTCTACCGGCTATAAACAAGATAAACTTTGAAAATCAGGGTACGTTAAATGTAGATCTTGCAATTGCAGCGTCTTCTAATAATGCTTCGCTTCGAGTACAAGGTGCAGGTACAACAGCGGGTCTTGTCACTATAACAAATACTGGCACAGGTGTACTGAACTTGAAAAATTCGCAACCATTTACCGCAGTTACAGGCTGTCCAATACGTATTTTTGCGACTGCAAATACTCCTGCTGTGACTATTAATAATGCAGGTGCGTTAACTTTCACAGGGCAAAGTATTAATTTTGGTGGTTCAGCTACTAAATCTTCCATCAATAACACAGGAACTATAGTTTCAAGTTCTGAATTCCAAAATTTTACTGTTACAAATGGTACTGCTGGGACAATTACTTTTGACTATAATACTCCAGCTACAACTAGATCGGTTCAATTTACCGTACTTTCGGGCTCTGTCGCAGCTGTGGGCGCTACTTATACGGATGCTAACTCAAATGTTTATACCGTAGTTTTCACCAAAACTGGTACAGCATTAACAGGTAGTTTTCCATTAACTGGAACTACTACTCCTGCACCAGCTAGTCTTACTAAAACATCTGGTACGGGCGATGCATCTATTGCATATACTGCAATTACTTTATTTGAAGCAACCTACTTATCTGCAGCTAATTCTGCTTTTACAAACAATGGTAATGTCAATACAGGAACGGCTACAAACTTAAATACTTTTGCGGGCATAACGACTTCTGCAACTAGTGTGATTGCCCCTGGTGGTACTTCTGGAGTAGGAAATACAGATATTGCGAATGGCTCAACGGTTGCACTTAACGGTACATTGAAATTGGATATTCAAAGTATTGCATCAAGTACATCTTATGACAAAATTACCAACAGTGCTACTGGTGGAGGATTTGATATTACCAATGCAACATTAGACTTAACAGGTATATTTACGCCACTTGGAAATAGAAATATTAATATAGTAACGACCAATGCTACGGGTATACTTACAGGAAACTTTGCTAGTGTTATTGGTTTAGAATCAAAACCAAGATGGTCGGTAAATTATATCACTGGTACAAATGGAAAAGTACAATTAATTTATGTTGCTGAACCTAAAGTGACTAGTTTGACCAGCGATGGAACAATTGCAATCACAGAAGCGTGTGGAGGTTCTACTTTAGTCATTAAAGGAACTGACTTATCAGGAGCCACAGCAGTAACCGTTAACGGTGTTGCTGTTGCCAGTTTCGTAGTTACTAATAGTACTACCATTACGGCTATTCTATCTGCTGGACCTATTGCCGCTGGAAATATAGTGGTAACGACTCCTGGAGGAACAGGAACGTCTGCGGGGAATTTTGCTGTAATTGCAACAACACCATCCTTTACTCAAGTGGCTGCTATTTGTTCAGGAGGAAGCTTAAGTGATTTGCCAACAACTTCTAACAATAGTATTACAGGAACATGGTCGCCAGCATTAAATAATGCAGCTACAACAGAGTACACCTTTACACCAACTGCAGGCCAGTGTGCTGCAACTGGAACAATGACGATTACTGTAAATCCAATACCGGCTACTCCAACTGCTTCATCACAAACTTTTTGTAATTCAGGTACAGTTACTAATTTAGTAGCTACAGGAACTGCATTAAATTGGTATTCAGCCGAAATAGGCGGAAGCGCTTTAGCTTCTGATGTGGCTTTAGTTTCAGGAAATTATTATGCTTCTCAAACGTTGAATAGTTGTGAAAGTTCGAGAACTTTAGTTTCTGTAATTAGAAATAATACAGCGGCTCCTGCAACAGAGTCTCAAACCTTTTGTAGTACAAATAATTCTCTTACTGTTGCTAATTTATCGGCATCAGGAACTGATTTAAAATGGTATGATGCTCCAACAGGAGGGAATTTATTAACTTCAACAGATGCTTTAACTACTTCTACTTATTATGTTTCACAAACTTTAAATAGTTGTGAAAGTGAAAGAACTCCAGTTTCTGTAACTGTAAATGTAATATCTTCACCAGCGGTTGAATCTCAGGTATTGTGTACATCATCTACAGTTGCTAATTTAGTAGCTTCAGGAGATTCTCTCAAATGGTATTCAGTTGCAACGGGTGGAGACGCTTTAGCTTCAGATACGGCTTTAGTTTCAGGAAATTATTATGTTTCTCAAACTCAAAATTCATGTGAGAGTCCTAGAACTCAAGTTTTAGTAACCGTTAACGGAATTACTACTCAACCATTGAGTACATCTATATGTAAAGTTATAGGAGGAACTGCAGTGCTTTCAGTAGTTTCTGCGAATCCAAATGCAACTTACCAATGGGAAACACAAACTCCTACAGGAACAACTTGGGCAAATGTTGCAAATCCAACTTCTGGTACTGCAATTTATTCAGGTGGTACTAATGCAACTCTAAACATTAGAAAATCATCATTGGTTTTACCTTTGTCATTAACAAAATATAGAGTAAAAGTTACAGGTTCTTGCAGTACTGAAACGTCTGAGGTCGTTACAATTACAGATGCTGTTTTACCTACTGAGATTGTTGGTGCAATCACAAGTACAACTACAACTGCAACTGGTTTTGCAGCTGCTACATTAGCAGTAGGTCCTTTTGTTGGAACTCAAACGACTGTATCTTATAGAGTAACTGCTTTTACAGGTTCTGGATTAACCTATTATTGGA
>OZ248359.1:0-101849 GCA_965234425.1 Flavobacterium neuenschwanderi (SeqCode)
AAATAGATATAAAAACAATCATTTTTTGTTTGTAAATCACCCAATTCTTTGAAATCAACAATGTCAAAATGAGTTAATAACCCTTGGGGTAAAAAGGAAGAAGATATTGAAAAATCCATTTGCTTTTTTTATGCAAATCTATAACTTATCCCCAACTTTTTTATGTGAGCCAAATAAACCTTTAAAAACTCTCTAGCCCTGATGGAAGCGGTAGCTCTTGCGGAGGAACGGAGCAAGACTATAGCGGACAGCGGGAATATGATTTACTGAAAATGAAAGACAATTCGCTCCAAATTATAAAAACTAGAGAACTTTCTCTTATCTTTGCTTTATGCTGTTTTCCCAAATTTTAGGACAAGATTATATAAAGAATCATTTGACAAAAAGCGCCACTTCGGGCAGAATTCCTCACGCTCAATTGTTTGTAGGACTAGAAGGAAGTGGGGCTTTGGCGATGGCGATTGCCTATTCTCAGTATGTTTTGTGCGGGAATTTTGATGGCGAAAACAACACTGGAAACGAATCTTGCAACTTGAAATTTAAGTCGATTTCGCATCCTGATTTGCATTTTATTTTCCCGACCGTAACGACTGAAGACGTGAAAACAAAGCCGAAAAGTTTGGATTTTATGGTAGATTGGCGTCAATTTATTGCTGAAAATCCTTACGGCGGTTTGTTTGATTGGTACAAAATTTTAGGCGTTCAGAACAAGCAAGGGGAAATTCGGGTGGACGATGCGCAGGAAATTTTGAAGGCTTTGGCGCTAAAATCGTATGAAGGCGGTTACAAAATTGTGATTGTTTGGATGGCGGAAAAAATGAATATTTCGGCGTCGAATAAACTGCTGAAATTGTTGGAAGAGCCGCCAGAAAAAACGGTTTTTATATTGATTTCTGAAAATGAAGAAGATATAATTCAAACCATTCGGTCGCGCTGTCAGGTGTTGCATTTTAATGGTTTGAGTGAGAAAATTATTGCCGACGGATTGATTCTTAGAGAAAATATTGAGGCGAGTTTGGCGGATAAAATTGCGCATCAATCGCAAGGAAATTATAACAAAGCGTTGCTTTTATTGGACGAAGAAAGTGAAGAATTGCCGTTTGAAGAATGGTTTGTTTCTTGGGTTCGTGCGGCTTTTCGAGCGAAAGGAAATGCGGCTGCAATTCAAGATTTGATTCTTTGGAGCGAACAAATTGCAGGTTTGGGAAGGGAAACGCAGAAGAAATTTTTGAACTTTTGTATTGATATGTTTCGACAGGCGTTGCTACTGAATTATGAAACGCCAAAATTGGTTTATATGGAAATGAAAGTGCCCAAATTCAAGCTGGAAAATTTTGCGCCGTTTGTAAATGGAAACAATATAAATGACATTTTTAAGGAGCTTTCGGATGCGATGTATCACATTGAACGCAACGGAAATGCGAAAATAATTTTGACGGATTTATCTATAAAACTGACTCGTTTAATTCACAAAAAATAACAAATTATGAATAATGTAGCTTCTATTTTGGTTCTGGTTTTTTTGGCCATTACGTTTTTGCAATCTGGGTATGATAAATTATTTCATTGGAAGGATAATGTGGCTTGGTTAACTGGACATTTTTCTAAAACGGTTTTGAAAAATACCGTGCCTCTTGCCTTATTTCACGTTTTGGTTTTGGAATTAATTTCGGGGATTTTGTGCGTTGTTGGCGCCATTGAATTGTTTGTAAATGAAGGGCGAACTTTTGCGTTTTATGGCGGAATATTTTCTTGTGTTACATTATTGATGTTGCTTTTTGGGCAACGATTAGCAAAAGATTATGACGGCGCAAGAACTATTGTAATCTATTTTATTCCTGCTGTGATGGTGGTGTATTGGATGAATTAGATTCACTTCCCGATACTCTCTTTGAACATTCTCATTTCGTTCCAAGTGAATTTATCGCCGTTTTTTTCCATCAATTCGCTCAGAGAATCTTCTTTATTAGCTTTGAAAACCTTCGTTAATTCTTCGATTTTATCTTCTGGTAAAACGTCCGAAAGTTGCACTTGTCCAGTTTCTATTAACTTTGCAAAATGCCCATAAATGGTTTGTGGAGTTAGTTTTGGTAAAAGAAAAAAACATATTTATAATTTGTAATAGAATTGCATATAGCTGTTTCGAATTATTTATTATTATCGTTTTTTCAGGATAATAAATTTAATTTTAAAACCTGTCCAATTTCTTGGAAAGGCTTTAGAAACTTATTGCAACAGTTTTTTTCTGTTTTAATACTCAATCTCTCCAAGATCTTGCGAATCTCTTGCAACAGGCACTCCTTCTGGATCTAAAATTAAGATTTCCTGAATAGCGGTTTCTCCAATAGAAGCGCCATTAACCATCACTTTATATCCGTTTTCGTATAGTGTATAATACCCACCAGGAAAGGCATAAAAATCATTTGGGAGTTTTACTCTTGTGGGATTTTGAAAACCAAAACCAATTACTTTTTGATTTTGGATAAAGACGGTAAAAATTGCTTCGAAAGTCATTTGTATAAGTTGTGTTAAATAATGTTTTTATAAGTCTTTACCGTGTTTTGCACCATTTTCTTGGAGCATCTTGTATAATCTTTCATACTCTTTAATTTTAGGTGTCATATCAACTGGGGCATTTTTCATTTGGATTATTTTGTCCCTGACAAAGTCTATGATTGTACTATCATCCTGCGGATCTTTGAAATTCATATCGAGCTTATAGTCCTTCGCTGCAGTTATTAAGAAATCGGGAAAGCTTGCTTCGAGACTTAACTTAGTAATATTACCCTTCGGGACCATCATTCCTGGATAGTCGCAACTAAATAATTCTCTGTTATTATTCCACATGCATTGTATTTTTTTTCTTGCCGTTTCCATATCGTCCACTCCTTCTTTTGCGCAAGACATTCTCCACAAGGCTTGTTGATACTTGAAGGCAAGTTCACTTTCCTCGCTAGAAGGTTTTCGTTCATAGACGTCTTTGCAAAGAATTAGAAAGTCCATTCGGGTTGGCTCTGGACAATCGCAAACTTCCGCCTTCTTTTCTTGTGCTTGGCTGCTCAAAGCGATAAGGAGGAATAGGAAAAGGGGTATTATTTTTTTCATTGGTTTAAAGTTTAGTTTTTGTTTTAATTTCCAATCGTATTAATTACTAGAATTTTCTTTTTCATATAAAATACAAAGGACTCGCAAGGCATCTAATTGTTTTATAATGGGTTTTATATACTGTATTTCAATATTGATTATTGTACCTGCTTTTTGGTTTTTTTGATCTAATAGTTGAATTTTATTTCCATCTATTTTAAATTTATTAATCTTCAATATGTTGAAAATCAGTCGATTGTTCTTTTTGTAATCACTGGTTAAACTATCTATAAGACGAATATCCCCTTTTGTATTTGCCTTTATTTTACGCAAGTAGAAATAATTATTATCCGTGTCTATGAACCGCGCTGTTCTATTTTGATATAAAATACTATTAATACCGTCAAGCGTTTTATAAAACGGTGATTTGGGATATTGTGCAAACAATGACATTGAAAATAAGAGAAAGTAGATGCAAAGTTTCACTTTTATTTATTTTAAAATTATTCGCAAATTTCATCTACCCAACGATGGTTTATAATTCCTTGATTGTCAATGCTGAAAACCGCGCCAATAGTGCAGTTATTGACTCCCGTAGAATCTACTAAATATCGATAATCAAAACCGTTATCAATGGGTTCGCCCAATATTTTTTTGACTTGCTGGGTTGTAATATCCTTTGGCATCAAATCTACCGCTTTGACAAGACTTTTAAAATCTTTGTTTTTCTGGTATTGTTTACCATAAACAAATACGGCTTCTTTTGGTGCGCAACCAGAAAATAGGGCAAGTAGGAATAAGCAATTGATGTGTTTTTTCATTTCATTATTTTTTTTCTAATTTACAATATCTCGATAGTTCCTTTAGTTTTTTCTGCATTATTTTGTATTGTTCTTTATTTTTAAGTTTCAAAAGGAGCCCAATGTACTTGGAATTTTTATATAAATTGATAGTTATTAGTTTTGTAATTTTATTTTTGATTGTTTCCTTAATGGCTTCAGTTTTATAATGTAGTTCTCCGTTTTTTTTAAGTATAGCGCCTGAGGTGGGGAATGTTACTGTAACCTCTTCTTCATTACTATTTTCATAATCTATGGTTTCTATCTGTATAGTGCATTCATCAATGCCATAAGTTATAATTTTATATTTACTTAATTTTCCTGTTTTTATTTCATTATTTTGTATAAATAGCTCCCTGAATTCTTCTAGCTTTTCTTGATACGGTGATGACTGATTTTGGGCATTGCACGGAAGCAAAGTAAGGAAGAATAGTAGCAGTAATGGATTGTGTTTTTTCATTTGAGTATTCAATAATTTCACTCTTGAAAGTGGTTGTGTTGGTTCTTTATTTAATCCGTTCTCCTTTTTTATTGATATAAAACTCATCTTTTCCAATACTTACTCTTGCAATACCATTCTTAAAAGAAAGAACTTTATCGTAAATTTGTGGAATTACTTCCTTGCCATTTTCATTTATGAATCCAAATTTATCATCTTCCAAGTCAAAATGAAAACTAACAACATATGCAAGTCCTTCGCTAAATTTCCCTATAACAGAATATTTAAAAGGAATAATTTCTGTGCCGTTTTTATTAATTATAGATTTTACGTAGCCTTTACTAACTTCGGCTCTTTCTCCATCAAAGGGTTCTGCAGTATCATATTTTATCTGTGTTATTTCTTTCCCATTTCCATCTACATAGCCACATTTACCATTATATTTTACTACTGCGAGTCCATTTGAAGTTTCTGAAATTTCGTGAAACTTAAGTGGTAATATTTTTTGAATAGTTTCATCATAAAATTGGTAGGCTGTTTTCGATTCATCTATTAAAATTGATGCATATTTACCATATTTAGTTACAATATTATATTCAGGCTTTAAGTGTTCTCCTGTATTATTAATATAAAACATTTTGGTTCCTAAACGCGCTAATACTTTTCCTTTTTCATAATAATAGGCAAAAAAATCATAATTTAATGGTATAATTATTATGCCCCTGTTATCAATTGCGCCCCATTTTTTATTTATTTCTACAGATGCTAATCCAAATCTAAATTGATTAACATTGTCATATTTCATAGGTACTACTATTTTGCCCTCTTTATTTATAAATCCATATTTGCCCTCCTTTTTTACCGCTGCTAATCCTTCAAAAAAATAAGATTTGTAATCATATTTAAATGGGATAACTGTTTTACCTTCTTTATTTATAAAACCATATTTCCCATCTTTTTTTACACATGCCAAACCTTCATTAAAACTAAAACGTGAATAAAGTTCTGCATCGTATTGTAATGGAATTATTAGCGTTCCATTTTGGTTTATAAAACCAATTTTGTTATTTATTTTTATGCTTGCTAATCCGTCATAAAATATATCACAAGAATCATAAGTAAATGGAATTACCACTTTACCATTATTATCAATAAACCCATATTTATCATTTTTCATAACACGTGTTAAACCTTCAGGTACAAAATTATCTACATCATCATATTCAATTGGAATAATAATTTTCCCATATTTATTTACAAATCCCCATTTGTTATTTTTTTTAACCGAAACCACTCCAGTTCCATCAAATTCACTTACAGATGAGTATTCAAAAGGTATGACCATATTGCCTTTTATATCTATAAATCCCCAATAGTCGTTTATAGCAACACTGCAGAGTCCTTCCGAAAATGTTGCACTAAACGCATCATAGATTGCTCGAGATATTTTGTTCCCTTGTTTGTCTGAAAGTCCATATTTACCATTTTCGAAATAGGTGTCTAATTCGAAAGTTTCTTGGGAAAATACTGAAAATAGAGGAGCCAATAAAAGGCAAATTGTGATTAGTTTTTTCATAATATATTTAGATTTAGTTAGTAATAATTTTTTTATTTTACTTCATTTCCATTGATGTCAAATTTGAAAATTTTGCCTGACGAGTCAGTTGCTGAAAAATAATTATCTGAATACTGTATAGATTTAATGTTATCTTTCATAAAAATTATTTTTCCAGAACTAGTGATTACACCTTTTGCTTCATTTAATGCCACAAGAGCAACCCCATTATTTTTAAAATTAGATACAGATGTATATTTTATTTCACCTATTTCTTTACCATCTAAATCAATAAATCCCCAATTTTCATTCTCATTTTGCACAGCTGCAAAACCATTAGAAAAACTTTTAGCATTCTTATACTTCAATTTGGTTATTTCCTTGCCCTCTGTATTAATAAATCCCATACCACCACCTTTACCTGCTACTCTTGCCCTACCTTCACTAAAGTCTAATCCTCCATACATATATTTATTTGAAATTTTATTACCTTGAAGATTGATGTAATACCTATCAGCAGTAATGAAAGAATTGTCAGATACGTTGGCAAATCCTTCTTTAAAGTGAGATGCGTAATAATATTTGTAATCAATAATTAACTTCCCCTTATTGTTTATATATCCTTGTAATGATTTTAAAGGTGGATGCCCATACTCTCCTTTTTTAATTATTTTATGAACTACAGCCATTCCATTAGAAAATTTATTTACCAATTCAAATTGTGTTGGAATAATTTCGTTTCCACTTTTATCAATAAATCCCCATTCCCAATTATCGCTTTCTACTGCCGCTAATCCTTCTGAAAAACTTTCTATTTGGATATATTTTTTAGTGTTAGGAACAGCAATTTGATTATTTTTATTATAAAACACCTGATGTCCATTTTCTGTCACAACAGCCAGTCCTTCGGAAAAATCGCTTACATTAGTTTTATTTAAAGGAATAATTACTTCATCGGAAGTATTGATAAAACCCCATTTTCCTAATTTCTTAACAGCAGCAAGTCCTTCATTAAATTCATGTGCTTCTACATATTCTGGTTTTATAATAACTTCCCCTTTAAGATTTTTAAAACCAAAACCTCCAGTTGTCTTATCTTGAAATAATTTAAGTTTTTTTTCTTGCGCATTTACTGTAAATGTTACCACCATTAACAGGCAGATTGTGAGTATTTTTTTCATTTTACTTATTTTTTAATTTGTTTGCTTGGCCAAAAATACGACCGCTTTAAAGATTATTATTTTTTTGCTTAAAAATGAGGGACAAAACCCCAACTGTTTACTGGGCAAGCACCACCCTAAAACCGAGGTCATCATTTATTTCCACAGGGCCGTAGCCACGGCGGAAGTTTACACTGCAATCCGAAGCTCCGAAGTCCCAACTACCACCGCGCACCATACGACTAGAGCCACTTTTGGTGCCTTTAGGGTTGGTTTGTGCTTCGGCACTAAAGTCGCCATACCAGTCATTACACCATTCCAAAACGTTGCCGCTCATATCGTAAATACCCAATTCGTTCGGTTTTTTATTCGCTACAGTCTGCGTTTGATTTTTACTATTTGTTAAATACCATCCTGCATTGTCCAAACTTCTTCCGCCACTGTATTTGGAGTCTTGGCTTAGTTTGCCGCCGCGAGCGGCATATTCCCATTCCGCTTCAGTAGGGAGGCGGTAGTTGGCATTCATTTTCTCAGAAAGCCATTCGCAGTAAGCCAATGCATCTTCATAATTTACGTTTACTATGGGGTGACTATTTATCCAGCCCCAGCTTGGTTTTTCGGGCATATTGCGCCCCGTAGCCTTGCAAAAGGTTTTCCATTGGGCTACAGTGGTTTCGGTTTTGGCTATTTTAAAGGTTTTTAAGGTAACTTGATGCGTGGGTTGTTCGTCTTTTTCTCCCTCCATTTCGGTGTCGCCCATAGTAAAAGTGCCGCCTTCAACAGTAATCATTTCGGGATAACTTTGGGCATAAGTGCTGGTAAATCCTGCTAGGACTAAAAGTAATGTAATTGCTTGTTTTTTCATTTTTTTCATTTTTTAATTTGTTTCCTTGGTCAAAAAAAATTCGACCGCTTTAAAAATTAGTATTCTTTTTGCTTTCAGTCAGTTCCCGCTAAAAAGCGGGACAGGCTGTCCCTCCTTCCTTTTTGCAAAACTCGTTTTTTTTAGCTTAAAAGGAGCGGGCAAAAAACCCAACTGTTTACTGGGAAAGCACCACCCTAAAGCCAGCGAAGTCAAGAAGGGATGTAGGTTCATTGCAAGTACGGGCAGTAATATGGCAATTTGTAGCTGGGAGGTTATAGCTGCCCCCACGTAATACTCTCCCAAAGCCCTTGCCAGGCACTGTATTAGGTACTTTAGGGTTGGTTTGCGGGCTTCCTTTATATTCGTCAAACCAATCCATACACCATTCATATACATTACCACTCATATCGTAAAGACCCAATTCATTTGGTGTTTTAAGTCCAACTAAATTTTCTTCACCGCGAGAATTATCCCGAAACCATCCTACCAAATCGAGTTTTTGCCCACCACTATATTTATACCCTTTACTTTTATTACCACCTCGTGCAGCATATTCCCACTCGGCTTCTGTAGGCAAACGATATAATTTGCCAGTTTTTTTGCTCAACCAGCCACAATATTCCATTACATCTTCATAGCTTACATTTACTATAGGATTATTATCTTTCAAGCCATAAATTGGGCTTTTGGGCATTTTTGTGCCTGTTGCATCACAATAAACCCTCCACTGTAATACCGTAGTTTCTGTTTTAGCTATTTTGAAAGTTTTTAGGGTGACCTGATGGGTGGGTAACTCGATTTTATTCCCATCCATTTCTGTATCGCCCATAGTAAAAGTACCGCCCTCTACTGTGACCATTTCGGGGTAGCTTTGGGTATAAGTGTTTGTAAATCCTGCAAGGATTAAAAGTAATGTAATTGCTTCTTTTTTCATTTTCAAATTGTTTTAGAATTTGTTTTAGTACACCGTCTACTGGTAGGTAATTTCTCTTTCTGTAATCATATATTTAACGCTATCAATTGTTTGTATGCACTGCGTCCAGTTATTTTGCACGTCAAAAATATATTTGTATTTACAAATAGTTCCGTCATTTGTTTTTAGTATTGGATTATTGGTGCTATCATATTCTGTTGTTACGATTGAAATTTCCTGCTCTTCATTTTTATAAACCGATTCTATTTCTAAATTGTTTTGGTTGTATTTATAAGTATAGCTTGACCACTCTATTTCTCCCTTAATTTTCACACTCCAAATTTCTTCCGATATATTATTATTTGCATCATATTCCATTTTTCTATTTCTGATGTCAGAATAATGTTTATTATTCTCTGCTATAAGTTGATTTTTTGAATTGTATTTGAATTCCGATTTGTCGATCAGGGATCCTGTTCTCTGGCTGTATGTTTTTGTTTTGATGCAATTTCCTGAATTAGTATAAATATATTTTTTTCGCAGCGTCTCCTGACCTTCTTCGGCTATGGTTTCAATGATTTTGAAATCAGCATCATATTTATACGTAGTTATCGACTTTTCGGGTAAATGGAACTGGTATTTATCAGGATTGTCAACACTAGATTCTATTATAAAACCCCTAGTATTAAAAGTGTATTTTGCTTTGCTGATTGCTTTTTCTTTAACTAGATTCCCTAAACTATCCTCGGCAATATAGGTTGATTGTGCTACCGATAAAACACTTCCTTTTAGATTCTGTTTTTCAATATCTGTTTGACCTATTGCTGAATAAGTGGCGAGTAGGAGTAAGGAAAGGATAAAATGTTTTTTAATAAAACTCATAAATCCTTGTTATTTGATCGTATAATCTAAGATCTTTATCTTCACCAGGAGTATAAAACACACTTGTACATTTTGTCCAATTCTTATTGTTGTCATACTCGTAATCAAAATCTTTGATCCAATCTAATTTGCTGTTCTCGTCATATTGCATCTTTCTTTTTATATCTCCTAGTTTATTATACTCGTAAGTATCAAAAGTTGAATAACCGACATTGGAACGATCATATGTTCTCTTCGTTATTTGCCCAATTGAATTGTAATCATACTTATATTTAAAATCATAGTGTTTCTGGCTATCTGTGTAATATGTAATCTCTGAAACCCTGCCATTGCTTAAAGACTGAACTTCTTTTATTTTTTCTTTAGATTTAATCGTGATCGTGGAAGGCGAATAATAGAAATCCTCATCACCGACATACCTTGATCTTATCTTATTATTCAAATACTTAAATTCATCATAATAACTTTCAAAACCATCTTCATCGAAGGAAATTATTTTAATTAAATTACCATTTTCATCAAACTCGTAAACAAGTTCGTTTTTTTTCTTATTATCATCAACTTTTCCATTTTTGTCAGTATAAACTAGTGTTTCTGTGATTTTTTTTATTTTACCCTTTATATTCATATTCTTAGCAGAATATACATCTTGGATATAATTATATTGAGAAAAAACAGAAGAGATACAAAAGAACATAAGTAGTGTTGTCAAGATTTTTTTCATAGTGGTTTGGTTTAATTGTGTGTTAATCATTTTGTTCTGTTATTTTGATTTAATACTTTGTAAGCAGATAGTGGATATGCAAATAAAACCCGCAGTATCAGTTAAGCAACATTTTTAAAATTATTTTTCTGTTTCCAGAATTCTTCAATTGTTTTGTAATCTAAAGCGGAATGACTTCTTTTTCTATTGTATCAAATTTCAATAAATTCAAATCTCGTTCCATCTGTTCTTTTGATATAAGTTGGAAAAAAAATAAATTGTTTTTTCAATGAAATGTTATTCAATATTTTTTTCAAATTCTTCAATAATTTTTTCTACTTCTTTTTTATCTTTAGTAAAAATGTAACAGGTAAAATAATTAATATTCTCTGTTGAATTAGTGGGTGTTGATTCAAATGAATGAGTAGTTGTTAATTTCATCTTATCTCCAAAATAGAAAATACATATTGTATATTTATTATTTTCTTTTAACTCTTTAAATTCCACACTACTAAATGACTCCCAATTCGTATTTTCGTAATAAAAATTCTTTTTATCTCCAATATCCCATATTGTATTGCAAGTAAATATTTTCCCTTTCAATTTTTGTGATATCTGCATAATTTCCCCATCCATATTTATTTTTTTTACACTCTCTAAATATTTTTGAATTTGAGGAAATTCATCAATTTGTTTGTCATAGTTTATAAAACTTATTGTAGCAAAAGAAATTCCAATTAATGCAATTAATGTAATTAGTTTTTTCATAATTATTAATTTAAGGGTTTTTATTTATTTTTATTTTTTACTTTAAAATTCTAATTTATTAGCCTCGTACACCTATGATTGTAGGTATTTCTTTTTCCATTTTAATTTCTCCTCGGTCGTTAATTACTTTTTCTCTTATTTTATTTTTGATGAAGTCAACAGTTATAAACGGTGGTTTTTGGGTGGTAAAATCTTCATATTCTACCTGAATTTCCAAAGTTTTTCCATTGTACTTTTTGGTAAAAGTGAATCCGGGTTCCACATATTCTCTCGTCATTTTACCATCTTCAGTGCGCAAGATTACCATTGCTCTTTTATTGGTAGTGTTATTGGTTAATTGAGCTACCACAAGGTCAACTCCATTTGATTCACCAACTAAATAAAGCTTGCCTGCAACACCTCCAAAATCTTCAGTAACGGTTTACTTTTGTTTTCCACCAATAGCTTGTCGCTCATACAAAGGAAAAGGTTGTACACTACGATCATTTTTATATAGTTTCGTGTCTTGTTCCATTGCTCTTTTGCAATCTTTGATACTGTATGCTTTGAATATTTTATATCCTTTTGGAAAACACTTAGAGTTATACTTTTTGGTCTTAAATTCACAAATAATAACACAATGCTTTTCGCTTACATAGTCAGGTCTAGGGCTAAAACCTTTATGTTCATCGTAAAATCGTTGACTACGAAGTTTGTATTCGTTCATATCATTAATTTCTTCTCGAACCAATATCCAGTCTGCACAATCGCCTGTTGCAGAGCGATAAATCCCTATAAATAGCCACGGCTTTGTTTCCTGTGCAAAGAGGTTCATGCAAACGAGTAAAAGCGAAATTATGATTCCTTTTTTCATAATTTTAAAATTTGATATTTATAGTTAAAACTTCTGTAGATTTAAAACCCTTTACCATAGCATTTATTACAAGTTACTTCCTCGTATGCAGAGGCTACGCTCCCTGTATTATTACATTTGTTACAATCAATATCAATATAGTCTGTGCCTTTACATTTTGAACAATTATATGAACCATTATCACAACGAACACAATCTCTTCTCCATTGTCTAAATGAGCCAGCATTTCCAAATGATGACCACGGACTTTCATTATCACACGAATGTTTTCCCTCGCTACAACCATAAATCTTATAAACTCCATTCATATTTCCACAACCTTGACAGTTGCAATCTATCTTTCCATTATAACATTCAGATACTTTACATTTTTCTTTTAAATTCCCTCTTCCTGAGCAATCACCACAGGCAATACTTTTTTTCATCAATCCTGACCCATTACATCTATTACAAGGATTATTTTTTCTGTGTTCAGCCGATTCCAGAATTGGATCAATCAACATCGAGAGTTCTTTGGTTTCATCATCCGATAACCTATCTACGGATTTATCAAAATTAACAATTTTTAATTTCTTTTCTTCCATATCAAAATAGGTTTGAAGTTGTTTAGCGGCTTCCTCATATTTATTAAGTTTAAACGCTGCTAAAATGTGCAAATATTGCAATTCACGATTAGTTCCCAATAAAGCTGCTTTACATTTATTTACATACTTCAAAGCTTCTTCATAGTTTTTAGATTGGAAATTGCTTTTTGCAGAATAATAATTTCCCTGTGCTCTAACATTTGTATTTTGGCTATTTACTACTGATATTGTAGCGATTAGCATGAGAATTGTAATTAGTTTTTTCATTTTGTCTTTGATAATTTACTTGAATTTTTTTCTTAATATTTCGGTAATTTCATATTCGTTCTTAAAGTCCCAAGAAACAAATTCAATTCTTACCACTTTCGCCGCTCCCGATTTAATGGCATCAATCGGCATTTCTACCCCACCTGGTTTAGTAATTGAGGTGTAATAATTGATGAAATTTTGGTTTTGGGTATTTAGTTGTAGTGAACCCGTTTTATATTCCTTTCCTTGGTAACTCCAAACGGCTAGAATATTAGCGGAGCTTAATTGTAAATTGTTGCAGGAATTTCCTAATTGCGAACAAGGAAAATATTTACTTTGTCTGCCTGATGGGCTGTAAAAATATCCTTTTGAGGTAATCGGTTTTATGGCATTCACCTGAATATAATAGAATGTTTTTTGAAAGATATCCTGACCAATAGTTATATTAAAATCTACATTAAAGCCGGTTTGCCATCCTAGTTCTTTTTTTTCTGGATTGGCAGTTACTGTTAATGTTACTTCGTTAGTAGCCAAAGCACGACCTTTGTTGTCTTTAATAATTTGGGCTTTTACTGTGAATCCTGTTGCTATTAACAAGCAAATTGCAATTAGTTTCTTCATTTTTTTTGTGATTTTACTGTTTTTATTAATTTTCCTTTTGCCCTTTTTGTCACTTGTGTTTTTTTAATTTCGGTGGTATTGCATTTGTTTATTTCGCTTAGCTTTTTGGCTTTTTCTTTTATCATAGTTGCTTTTTCGGGATCAAGCTCTAAACCAACTAATTGCCCATCATTTTTTGAAATCAACCATACTTGGGTGTCCTCTAAAACCACTTGATGTGGTCTCCAGGAGGATACATCAATGGTTTTTAGTCATTTTAGTCATTTTAATTTTTTATGTTAGCAATTCAATTCTCTAATAACACTGGTGTTGTTAGTTTACGTTTTAAGTTTATTAGTTTGAAATGTTATACTAACATCACTATCCTCGTATTTTGTATTTGGGGATTCCGTATAAAATTTAATTTCTATTTCAAATTTTAATTTTGGATCATAAATACTTAGAGTTTGAAACGTATTTTCTTTGTTAATGTAGTGCTCAAAATAGGAATCAGGAATATACTTTTTCACTTTATTGAGTAATACTGTAAAATAGGATTGAGATTTTTCATGGCCTTTTTCCTCTACAACCATTTCTTCATACCTGGAGACAATACCGTCTGTAAAGTCAATAATGTTAATCCCCAATCTACTATTCTGCCTCCAGTACATTAAAGTATGCCCTCCATTGTATGGAGTCCTTTTGCTCGGTCTAATAATCTTTGATGCTTCTGGATTATAGTTTATAAATTCATTTTCTGATAGCCCACGTTTAAATTTATAAAGTTGACAAAGACTATCCATAAAACTTTGCACTTTATTATATTCATTTAATTCTTTTTTTTTCTTGTTCTCAATAGTAAGCTTAACCTGCATTGTTCTTAAAGAATTAGGATATTTTTTTACAAAATCAGCTTTAGTAATGTTTTTATCTTTCCAATCTTTATTTTCAGTTTCTATTGCGTCGTCTGTTATCATACCAATACTTTTTTTCATTGTATTGCACAATTCCGGGAAACTATTAAAAAAAGATGGATCCGATGCTTTACTATTCGAATTTATATATTCATAAAGAATCAATTCGTTACTGGAAGTGGTACCTGTCAACTTACCATTATCAAAAATTTGCGTGGTTACGTTAAATTTTCCGAAATCTATTTTCCACACAATTATGTTGTTGTCTCTTATCACTGATGTAAAACCAACAACTCCCCCTAAACTAATATTTTCTGTTAAATACATTAGTTCTTTGTTGTTTGATTTTTTGTACACCACATTGGTCGCTAATTGGCTATTAAAAAATATCGTAAAACTCTCTTCCGGAAAGCTAATCTCATAATCTGTTTTGCCATCGTTGTAGGTTTTACCATTCGCATCAAATTGTATTTTGCTTATTTCCTTAGAAAATTTCTCTAGTCTTTCATAAGGAACACTTTGAGCTTTTAAAGCAGCAATTGCAAAAAGAAATGTGATTATTATAATTAGTTTTTTCATTTACTATTTTTTAATCTTTTTATAATTTATTTACAACCACACTGTGAATGTTGCCAACTCGGTTTGGTTGAAACAAGTTGCATATTAGAGTAACTAAAGGTGTACATTGTTGTTTGCCAATCACCTTTAGCATAATTATCATTTTCGACAGGGGTACAAGTACCATTGTAAACAGCAATATCAAAATAATCATCATTTTCTCTGTTTCCAAAAAAATGACCAAATTTATCAAGACCAGGTAAATTTATTTTTTGCCCTTTTTCATCTATAATAATAGAATTATTTTCATGCTCTCCTGAACAATTTGATTTAACTGATGTATATCTTAAAACAAACATTTTCTTTCCATAAACTTGTGTTAAAAAACTATATTCATTAGATTCATAGACAACCTTTTTATCATAAAGAATCTTTACATTCCTTTTATCTGAATACATATAATCTTTAGATACAAATGGAGTTAGATCCCTATATTCAGCACTATATTTATTAATATCATCTAAGTTTGAAGTATTAGATTTATTAGAAGAAGTGGTTTTTTTTGGTAAATCAATAACAACTTTTTCAGCCCGTTCTTTTTTATATTGTTCTTGTTTTACTCTTTGTTCTTCTTTAAATGCCGCTTGTCTGGCATCGTTTTCTGATTTGGCTTTTGCCACAATTGCATCATCACGCCTTTTATTTTCTGCAGTTATAGCTGCTTTTTCTTTTTTGTCTTTAGCATTACAAGCTTGGCATTCTAGTCTGGCACTTTCGCCTTTTACACCCCCTGATTTTGCTAATTTGCACCAGCCTGTTGCAAAAGTATGTGACTGCGCTCGTACATTGCTTATTGCCACGAGCAAGAGCATAGTAAATAGTAACTTGATAGTGATTTTCATTTTTTTTGTGGTTTTACTGTTTTCATTAATTTTCCTTTTGCCCTTTTTGTTACTTGTATTTTTTTAATTTCGGTGGTATTGCATTTGTTTATTTCGCTTAGCTTTTTGGCTTTTTCTTCTATCATAGTTGCTTTTTCGGGATCAAGCTCTAAACCAACCAACTGTCCATCGTTTTCAGAAATCAACCATAATTGGGTGTTCTCTAAAACCACTTGATGGGGTCTCCAGGAAGATACATCAATGGTTTTCAGGGTTTGATAATTGATGTAATCATAAACCACAACCAAGTTTTTATAGAAAAACCAAATGGTAGAGTCGTCTATTTTTAAAATTTCTCGATAGCCATTGATAGCCTTTTCTGGAAGGGTCACTATTTCGTCTATATTAATTTCTTTGCCAATTTCAAGGTTGTCCTTTAAAAGCATCAATTTGGAATCGCTTAATAAAAAAGTGTAGTTATTGTTGGAACTAACTTTTAGATTCTCATAATCTTCAAAATACTCTTGCAAAAAGCTTTGTGAAATGCCTTTATTGTCGTGGGTTCGATGAATATAGTTTTGTACACACTTTATGTCTTCCACAAACAAATTGGTTTTGTACTCACAGGTTGTATCCACCATTTTACCGTTATAGTCTAATTCGAACCAATTGTCTTCTTCGGCATTGGCGATGATTTTATCTTTTAAATAATAAGGTTGCTTATCTACTCCGTGGGCAATAAATTTCCCCCATAATATGTTGTTCTTTTTCAAATCGTAGGCAATAACAGCACCGCCATATCCGCCGTCAATACCGGTGCAATACATGATGTTTTCTTTGAAAATGGGCTTGGTGTTTATAGATTGAAGGACAAGGGTTTGAATTGTATCTCCGGTTTTGGTATTAAGCTGGAGACATTTGTCACCATATTCGCTGGAATATTTGCTTACTATTACATTGTTTTGATAGGGTATTGGGGCTGTGTTCGTTTTACTTTCAAGATTGTAAGACCAATTTAGACCCCCTGTTTTCTTATCGTATGCATGTACATAATAATCATTGGCATTAAAATAGACTTGAGCGCTGTCGACACTAAAGGAGGAATAGAATTTTTTTAGTTGACTTTCAGAAAACTGAATTTTAGAATTAAAAAATTCCGTTTGAGCAATAGTTGCAGAACTATATAACAAACAAATAAATACGAGTTTAACCGCTAATAGCAGTATGCGATTTGATTTTTCCATTTCTTTGCTAATTATTTTTACCAAAGGTGGATTAATGTTTAACATTAAACAATACCCAATAATGGGTATTTTTTTCATAAAAAATAATTTTAAAATTGTTTATTTTTTTCAATAATTCACCATAAGATACTGATTATCAAAAGATTTTACAAAAAACACAGCGTATTCCGAAAAATATAGTTTTTGGGAGTTCCGATTAGAAATTCTGAAAAGGTAAAATTGATGAAGAAATTGTAGGGAATTAAATACTGAAAATTATGATATTCCAATTTATAAGTATTTACTAACATAATTATAGTATAATGAAGGAGTAAATCTCATTTTTATTAGACAAATTTGAATTTTGAACGGCATTAATAAAACAAAATTATTATTAATAAAACGAACTAATTTCTTTAAAATTAATTGGGAAATAGTATTATTTAGGAATACTAATTTGAATTGTTGAACCCTGATTTTCGGTGCTGTTAATTTCAAAAACACCTTTATAAAATAAAATTCTTTTCTCAATATTATCCAAACCAAAACCTTTTTGAATGCTTTTATCATTAAACCCAATTCCATTATCAGAAAATTGAAACACATAACAATCAGGATGTCCATAAAATTCAATTATCACAGCTGTTGCTTTCCCGTGTTTAAAAGAATTATTTATTATTTCTAATGAAATGAGGTACAAATCATAAACCCAAGGTTCCATTATTTTTTCAGGAAAATCATACTGATAAAATTCAATTTTATTATTTTTAAATCCTTGATTAAGTATTTTTATTTGACTTATTAAACTATAAATTAATGTTCCTTCGTCTAATGATTTTGGCAATATTCCATGTGATATGTCTCGAATATCATCTGCAAGTTCTTTTAAATTTTTATTTATCAATCCCAAATTTTTCAATTCTAATAAATGTATCAAATGAGCTATTTTGCTGCCTAAATTATCATGAATAATATTGGAAATAGTTCTTCTTTCTCGAATTTGAACTTGAGTTATAACCTTAATTGAATTTTCTTTTTCAGCTAAAATTTCAAGATTTAAAGCATTGTTTTGTTGAAAGGTTTCAATATAATTTTTAGTCAATACATAACCAAAAAAAAGCACATCATACAATCCAATATATACCACCCAATCCTCATGAAAGTCGCCATTAATTATGCTAAATGATTTTAAAACAAAAAAGGTTCCCCATAGAAAATGAGGCAGAAAAGCCAACAGAACATAAAGACTGTTTTTTTTATTTATTTTATAATTAGCAATTGACGCCACTATTATTGTTGATAAAACAATTAAAAAAGCACTATAAGTAACAAAGAAAAACAATTGTAATATTTTTAAAAAATTTAGATACAACACCAAAATACTAGATACTATTGACATAAAAATTAAAAGATTACAATAATAAATGATGTTATATTTTTGAGGTTGATATTTTTTTAATTCCAAAAAATCCATCATAAAATAACTTAAACTTATAAACCAGAAACAAGAAGTGTAAATTTGTAATTCACTAAAATATAAAAATTCGTTAAATAGTATGTTTTTAAGATAGTTAGAGATTATTGTAATATATAATACTGTAAGAATGGAGTATAAAATATATTTTAAAATCAATTTATTTTTAGATATAGAGTAAAGAATGAGATTGAAAATTAACAAAAAAAGAATACTTCCTAAAAAAAGCGTAATAAATGATATTTGCCTCAACGTACTAATAGATAACGTTTTTTCGTTTTCAAAACTATAAGAAAATTCAAAAAAGGAAATCTCTTTTTTTAATTTAACTTGAATTGTTCTGTTTTCATTAGGCTTTAAAGTAATACTGAAACTTTGTCCTTTCATATACGGACTGACAAAATTAGTTCTATCTCCTAAAAGTTCTACTTTATTTCCATCATAAAAAAACAAACTATCGATGTGATTGTTTTCAAAGCATAACCAGGTTTTTACATCATTTTTTAAATCAATATTTTTTATCTTAAAAACACACCAAATTGACGCATGATTATTATAACCAATACTTAGTTTATTATTTACAAAAGGATGAAAGGTTTTCGTTTTTAATGAAGAAAGAGTATAAGTTGAATTCCTATCAACAGTATATTTTCCATCTATTTTCAGTTTATTAATTTCTTGTGAAAACGAAAAATTGAAAACTAATAAAACGCTAAGGAAATAAATTGTTTTCATTGGCGAATTTTATTAAGGAACCACTATTTGTTAACTCTAATTTTTTATGAATGTTTTTGCGATGAGTGTCAACCGTATTTTTGCTAATATTTAATTCAACCGAGATTTCCCTGCTTGTTTTTCCTTCTACAACCAATTTGATTAACTCTTTTTCTTGATTGGAAAGTTTAAATTTTATTATCGCTTTTTCATCTTTTTTAAAAAACTTGTTTTTTGCTATTGGTAGCATCTTATTGGCATAAAAAGGCGCGCTCAATCTTGATTCTATAACAGATATAAGTTCTTTAGCGGTAGTTTCTTTTTTTAAAAAAGCATGGATTCCACTTTTTTTTGCCTTCTGAATTAAAAAATCTTCAAAATAGGCGGAAAGGATAATGATTTTTGTTTTTTTAAGCCTGTCTTTTAGTTCCTCAATTAATAAAAACCCATCGTAATTATCAATGTTAAGATCGCAAATAAATACATCCACTTTATTTTTATTAATATAATCTTTGCAGGATTCCGAATCATTTAAAGCTGCAAAATTATAATCATTCCCAACTGATTTTAATATTTCTATTAATCCACTTGAAAATAGAATATGATCATCACATATAACAATGTTTTTTGGCATACTTTAGAATTAAACTATAAATTTAGCTGAATTAACATTGGTAAATGTAGTAAAAAATCAATTGTTTTTTTTAATTTCTAAATTTTCCCGATTACTTTCCAAGACTCGCCTTAAACATTCTTAGTTCGTTCCAACTAAATTTTTCGCCATATTTTTCTTTTAACGGCGAAATCGATTCTTCGCTATAACCTTTGAAAACTTCTGTTAATTCAAGGATTTTGTCCTCTGGCAAAATTTCATTGATGCTAATTGTTTTTGAAAAACTTTGTTGTAAACAATAACAAAAGAGCGGTTAATTTTAATTTTTTTATTATGTTTTTATTGATGGCTTGCCTACTCTTTACTCTTTTCGGCTTAAGAGGTTTTGTTTTAAAAATTTTGTTTTTTATTGAAATACAATATCAATATACGGCAAACTAACATCAATAGCTGTACTAGTTCCATTTGGAAAACCTGATAGCGGATTGACGTATGTTGGATCAAAATAAAATTTACTGCCTGTTATTGTCAAATCACCCGAACTTAATGGAAAAGCTACTACTTTTATTCTTCCCAAATTTTCGAAGCTTGTTGGACTATTATTAGTTTGAATTCTCTCAATAGTATAATCAACACCTGCTGTTAGATTTATAGTTGATGGTGGCGTAATGTAAGAAATTGCCGTACTGCTGAACAGGTGTGGCTGACTATATATTACGGTTGTCCCTTGTAGTATTTTTATGGTATAAGGAATGCTCGTATTATAAGCTGTACTTTGATAGCCAATTTTGCAAATCGTTTTGTTTGTAGCTACTTTAAAGGTGTACGAATGCACATCAAAATCATACGAAACATTTCCTCCTGCTCCAAATATTGTTTGAAAATTTGTGCTACTTGCATCGCATGCTGGTGCTGGACTACTACTATTGGTACTACAACTTGTTGATAATATGGTAATCATAATTACGGTTACCATTGCTACTAATTTTTCTATCTTTTTCATACTATTTTTGTTTTTGTTTGCCTACTCTATTTTCTCTTTTCGGCATGCGAGGGATTTTGTAATACTTCCGCAGTTTCTGGTATTACTACTCCTAATGCTGAGTAGCAATACCATAACTTGCGGGTAAAAAAATATTATGGATTTATTTAATTAAAATCCATCTGCATGACCTGTTACAAACACACCTCTTGAATTTAAATATAAAGTTGTTAAATTTGGTAATGTGGATCCCGGTTTCAAGTCTTTAGGATTTTTCAAATCTATTGTCGAGCAAGTAAACACTTCGCAGTAGTTACAGTCTATATCTCTCCAACTTATTCTAATACAAACTTTTGCTTTTGTGGCACAACAAGGGATGTCGTTACTTGATGGTAAAAGATATACAACACTTAATTTATCAGTGGTATTTAGAGTTACACCGTTTATATTAGACCATATTAGTTCGTTATTGTTTGTATTTACATTATTACCATTGCCATAGGGTTGGGTTGTTAAAGTTAACATATCAGCACCTGTCCCAATAGTACTTACGCCAAATAATGATCCAAGTGTTACGGGTTTGTTATCACATTTTAAACAATCTTTATAGGCACTAATAATTTCAAAACTCTCTACATTTACTTTTATTTCAGTCAATGGTATATCGTTCGGTACATATACATTAAAATCTTCAATGCTGTATGTCCCGCCACTGTAAGGATAACTTGGCGGTATTGCTGCTGCCGAAATTACTGAAAATTTATTATGACAGCATTGGGGAGGAGGGCAAACAGACTTCCAATCATTATTAACCCCTGCAATTACTCCATTTAAATTTGAAATTGTAGAAAAAGTAGAACCTGATAAGGTAAAATATGCTTTAATTACAATATCATAATTACCAACTGGTACAGCTCCAAATAAAGACATTGAAAAATTAAAAGTTTGTGTCGCATTGTTTATATTTGCACTGGGGATAGTTATTATACTTCCAATCGGCGAACCACCCTGATATAATTGGGCTGTTATAGAATTAAGTGTTCCGGTCGTTGTTGCATTATGTGGTAAAGTATAAGCCCCATCAACGATTGCGGTTGGTCCACAGTCTTTCGAAATTGCTTTTAAACTTGCATCTCCCATGTCAGATCCAGCACAACCCATGCAAATATCATCTATATACGCATATCCATAATGCATACCTTGACTACAATCTGAAACCAAAAATTCTATTGTAATTTGTTTACCAATATACTGAGATAAATTCACGGAGGCGCAAGTCCAAGGTCGTATTCTCTTTATACCTGAAAGAATCCAAAATCCTGAACTATCTGCAATTATTGGAGAAGTTGCCATACCCCCTATTACAGGAAGTATTGGTGCAAATGCAATTGAACCTGCCGAGTGAATTCTTACTCCAAAATAGGGTTTTTCAGTAATCGTGTGACTATTTCCTGGATCTTGCAAGACCAAAGCATACCAAAATGTCAAATTAGCATTACTTGCAGTTACATTTATTGTCTTCATAACTGATTCTGCACTATAATAATTATTTGAGCTTCCTATTTTTAATGCTTTATTTCCTGAATGAACCTTTGGTAATGCAGCATTTGGGTCAGAGCCTGCTGAAACTATTTCCCATGAGTAAATTGTACTTAAAATTGTATTCGTTGTTGGGTTTGCAGATAATACTTGATTGCTTAAATAAGTTGTTGCTAGACTACCTGGAACATTACGAATATTATTAATTGCTGTCCAACCCCATGTACTAAAATTTTTAGTTTCAAAACCTCCGTCGTCACATATATCAGTTGTAAAAGGCGGTGGCGTAAATACCGCCTTAGCGGCCATTATAGCGATTTGTTTTGCATTAACTATATAATTTGCTTTAAAACTTACTTCTTGACTTGCGGGAATATTTCTATCTTTGGCTGCTTCGTTTGCCTGTTTTTGATAATCCTGTCCCAAAATAGAATTTGTAAAAAAACAGATTACTAATATTATAAATATATTTTTCATTTTTATTAATTTTTAATTTGGTTAGTATTCAAATTTGGAGAACTGCCCCCTGTTCCTCCGCCACCATTTTTACCACAAGCTGTTGCTCGTTTTATTGTTGCAGATACCAATTTATCACATACTTTGCAATCCTTGTCCCAAACACTGTATCGAATCCAAATTACAACTGTATCGCCGCAACAAGATGTTGGTGCTACTCCAATGGTATGATTTATTTGTGCGCCTGAAGCAATATTTACTCCCGAAGCAGTTGAGGCATTAAATGTTAAAGCTCTGCTTCCGCCTATTGGATAATATGGTTTTGTTAAACTTTGCCCAGAATTTGCCCAGCCAGTAATATTTGCCATTTGGTTTGCATCTACAAAATTGTCTTGTTGTTTTACTACATTATTACATTTGTTACAAGAACTATTATCAGGCAGAACCCTTACAGAAACTAAATCTGCTTCAATTCGCGTAATCATATTTGGTGATGTAACCGTGTTTATTAAACTAATAGTTCCTGTATTGGCATCTAAAACTGCAATAGAATTATTAGTAACCGTAACAGGATTGAGCTGGCAAGCATCACAACAATTTGGTAATTTTAAAGATATAATATCATCGCAATTGCCACAGCTTGTTGCTGAATTTATTAAATTTCCTTTAATATTTAGACTTGCAAAGCTTGGATTTGGTACAAAATCAAAAGTTATAATATTCGTACTTCCTGCAGCAATTATTGTTTTTGAAGTTGTGTTTGGTAATAGGTTTGAAATAGTTGCGCTACCAAAAGGCATAGCATCTATATAATTTCCGTTTGTTGCTGTTGCCGAACAAGCAGTTAAATAATTTCCTAATGAAGCAGTTCCTGTTGCAGATAAGTTCTTATAAGTAATAGTAATTTTATATTTTTTATTACCGTTTTGGTCATTTCCATCACATTTAATATCAACTTTTTCAACATTAAAATTACATACTGATTTTGGGTTTTGTTGGTTTTTATTATTTACATATTCAAATGTTTTTATTGGCGTTTGATCTTGTGCATCTATAATTTTTTGAATTTCTAGTGGTAATTTCTCCTCAACAACTTGATTGTCTTTTTCTACCACAGCATCTCCGCCAGGGTAATTATGAATGTTTCTATCTGTATTTCCACCAAAACCAAACACAATCCCAAAATTAACCCCAACCGCATTGTGTTTGGTTTCATTAATTTCGGTTGTGTATGTTCCTACTTCCATTTGCTCAATGTTATAAGCACCTTGAGCGTTTGCAACAGGTTCAGGTTTAAATGTTGTTATGCTGTTTTTTACCGTAGGTCCTAATAAATAATTGCCCTCTACCCATAAACCTAAATTTTCGGTTAGGGCATAAGTCATTCGTATTTTTGGAATAAAGCCCAATCCGCTGGTTTTGGTTTGGGTTTGAGAAATTAAATCATAAGATTTGGTGTAATTTGGCCCTGCATCGCCATTCATTACAACTGTTTGTGTGGCTTTAAACTCGCTTTGGGTTACACCCAAATAGCCCACCTGAAATATGGGGCTAAAAATCAATTTATCCGAAATGGCAAAGTTAAATTGTGGCCCAAGTCCTGCAAAATACCCCGAGTTTTTACTGTCTCCAGATCCTGTTACTACATTGGTAATCTGTCCTGTTACTTTAAACGGGTCTGGCAATGTGCCTTCAAACGGGTCGCTGCTACCTGAAAAATAATTAGCACCCCCATTAAGCCCCCAAGAGAAATTTTTGGTAGCCTTGATGGCATAAAAATAATCGAGTCCAAAGCCTTTAGTACTTACACTATTACCGTTGTTGATTTTAACATTACCAATGCCTCCACTTACTGAAACTGCGTTTTTTCGTGTTAAGGTAACATGCCCAAGAAGTTTGTGTTGTTGCCCATAAATTATTGTAGCAAACAATAATAAAAGGGCGGTTAATTTTAATTTTTTCATAATATTTATTATTATATTTTGCCTACTCTAAGTCCTCTTTTCGGCTTGTGAGGTTTTTATTTTAGTAATGTAACATGACCTATGTAATTTTGACTTTTCGCAATATCCTTTGATAAATTATTAACCGTAGTTATACCATTAACAATTCTGGTAATAATTGGCTGTTTTGATATAAAAATTTTATCATCTTTAAGTCTTATTGCTGCTGTAATGGTTTCTTGTCAATTAGTTTCAATGCTCCAATAGCTTAATTGAAGCATTGGTTTGCCCTCAACCGTAGTATCAACTGTTTCAATTTGTAATTCATACCCTTTGGAAATGTATTTTGAAAAAATAGTTTGCAACAATACCGAATCTAAAATATAATTTTCTGACTTTAATTCATTACTATTTACTTTAGACTCTGTTGAAACAACATTATTATTCACTTTCTTATTGATTATACTTGTACTTGATTTAATAGATTTCCCTTGAGCGTTGTTTTGGCTATAAGCAAAGAATACCGTTAGTAATAACAAAAATTTAATTGTTTCCATGATTTTTTTAATTTTAGCCTACTCAACATCCTCATTTCGTTCCAACTAAATTTTTCGCCATATTTTTCATTAATTCGCTCAAAGAATCTTCTTTAAATCCTTTGAAAAATTTGGTTAATTCTTCGATTTTATCTTCTGTAAAAAAATTAAAAAGTTGTTTCACCTTCTCGTTTCAGGATTTTTGGCGTACACCCTATTAATAACCCCGTCAAGGTTTATAATCCTGACGGGGTTTTAACTATTACTCTTTTATAAATTTTTCTTTAAACAAACAATTTTCTGTTTTAATTTCAACAAAATACATTCCGTTTGATAAACTACTAACGTCGATTGTATTGTTATTTAAATTTGAAATATTCGTTGTTCTTCCAGCTAAATCAATAATTTTTACTCCTAATACAATTCCTTGCGTTTTAATATTCAAGACAGAATTTGTTGGGTTAGGATATATTTTAAATTCTTCATTAGTTACATTGTTTACCGAAAGAATTGAAGTTGTAAATGTACTATTTCTCCAACTACCAAATCTAACTCCACAGTTCGTTCTTATGTAATATTTATAAGTTGTGTTTGGAGTCAATCCGTTTAAAATATAACTAAATCCAGGTACGTTACTAATCAAGGTTCCAGTTCCTTGCGTGAAGCCATCAAGTCCATATTCTATGTCGTAATTTGAAAATGTTCCTGTCCAATTAATTTGACTTGAAGTTGAAGTTGTATTACTGTTTGGCAAACTTCCTGTTCCAGAGTAAAAACTTTTTTTATTCCAAACACTATTTGATCCATTAAGGTTTGTTCTGAGGTAACTATCGTAACTACAAAAGCTTGAAGGTAAAGTATAGGAACTTGAACTGCCAGACAAACCACTAACTAAAGTTCCTGTTCCTTGAGTAAATCCAACTGGACCATATTCAATTTCAAATGTTCCAGGGAAATTATTGATTGAAAACCAAGTAACCTCGGTTAAATTAGCACTTCTAATAGTTGTTACAGGCACATCAGTAGATAATTTAACGTCCATTAAGTAGGCACCAATATAGGTTGAGATTGAAGCGCCAGTGCTTGTAAATTGAAAAGCAATTTTTATGTTGTTCATTCCAGAGCCACAAAAACCTTGAAGAGATGCTGAAATTGTTTTATCATAAAAAAAACTACCATTAGTAAAGTCATTCGGTGTTAAACTATTATCATTTAAAATATCAATCCAATTTGAACCGTTATCTATTGAAACAAGAACTTTATAATCAAATGTATTATTATTAAAATCTGCTATGTTTTGGATATACATCCACGGTGAAACAGTCAAATAAATATTGCTAAATGAAGATAAGTCATAAGATGGTGAAATTATCCATTCATTTTGTGGTGCAATTCCTGCGGCTGTAGCAACTTCTAAATCATCAAACGCATCATAAAAAGTCCAAGTGCCATTTGGGTCGGTAGTAGTTGATTGAAACGTCCAGCCTGCGGGCATTGCAGTTCCTTCAAATTTTTCGTCTAACAGTGTTTGTGCGTTTAAAAAGTTGTTTGTAAGCAACATTAAAAAAAGAAATTGAAATCCCTTTGTAAGTACTAATTTTTTCATAATTTTTTCGTTTTGTTTCCCTACTCTGGTTTTGGCTTTTCAGGTTACGCCAGTTTTGTTTTACAAGACAAAGATTTGAAATTTTATAAAACAAAAAATCCCTAAATATAGGGATAAGGGATTGTGCCTGTAGGATTGTAAAAAAAAATAGGTAGCGCCCTCAACTGCGCTAAGGGTAATACCGCTATTGCTTTAAATTTTTATAATAATAAGCAATAGCTTCTCCCAATGAAGAAATGTGCAGTTTTACATAGATGTGCTTGTTATGCGTGTTTACGGTAGCATAACTAATCCCTAGTTTGTCGGCCACCATTTTATAGGAAAGTCCTTCAGAAAGAAAAGCCAGCACTTCATTTTCTTTTTGGGTGAGTGGATTATTTATTGTTTTGGGTTTAAAATAATCCAACACTTTTTGTGCAATGACAGGATTCATTGCTGCTCCACCTTGACTTACTTCCTCAATAGCTTGCAAAATACGTAGTGGCTTATCGTTTTTGAGTATATATCCGCTTGCTCCATTTTTGATTGCTGTGAAAATTTTCTCACTATCATCAAAAGCGGTTTGCATCAACACTTTTACCTCTGGATGATGGATTTTAATTTGACGTAAACCCTCCAAACCATCTACTTCTGGCATATTAATGTCCATCAAAACCACATCGGGATAGTAGGTTTCTATTTCTGCAAGAACGTTTGAGCAATTAGCAGCTTCGCCGACAAATTTGTATTCGTTATTGAGCATGAGCAATGCTTTGAGGCTGTCTCTTCTATCATTGCAATCATCATATATAAAAATTCGAATTGTCATAGCACAAATGTATGGATAGTTTTAAACTAAAAAAGTACCTAAATTTAGGGAGCAATATTTTAATTGAAAACTTAAATTAATTGAAAATTGAAAATTGATAATTATTAAATTTCGTTTTCAATTTTCATTTACCCTTTCTCAATTATTTCAAGTTCTTTTTTGTTGCTATAATAATTGCAGACAATAATTTGTTTAGTTCAATAATATCTTGATTTATTGAATGATATGTGTTTTCAGGAAGATAGTTTGATTGAAACAACAAATCTATCCAATAATTAGTCTCATTGGCTTCTTTAAGTGATATGGCTAATTTGTGAATAAAATCTGCTTTGCTTTCTGCTTGTTCTGCTTCTCTTATTAATGCGCCAATAGCTGTTCCGCTTCGTAAAAGTTGTTTGCTCAATACAAATTCCTTTTTCTCTTTGCATAAATATTGATACATCTTTATGACTCTCAATGCAAAAGCAAAACTTTTATCTTTTATAATATTGTCTTTTTTCATTCGTTTTCAATTTTCAATTTTCAATTATTTCAAGTTTTCAAGTTGTATAGCAATAGTAGTTCCTCGGTTTATAGCTGTTATGATTTCAAAATTCCCTTTCAGTTCTTCTACCCGTTTTTGCATATTTCCAATTCCGTTTCCTTTGGTTTTAGAAACATCAAACCCAATTCCGTTGTCGGTTATTTCAATAAAAATAGTGTTTTCTATCATTTTCAAATTGACATCCAAATAGGTTGCTTTACTGTATTTGGCTACATTATTTAAGGCTTCTTTTAGAATTAAAACAATATTTTTTCGGGTGGTAATATCGGTAATAAGTTCGTCAATTTTGGGATCAATTCTGATTTTGTAATTGATGTTGGTTGACCCCAAAATGTCATTTGCAAAGTTTTTTATACGAATACTCAACGTCATAAATTCGTCTTTTCCGGGTTTCATACTCCAAATGATATCGCCAATTTTATCTGCGAGATTTTCTGATTGTAATTCAATTTTTTCTAAAATATTTTGGGCTTCTTTGGGATTTTTAATCATCAATTGATTGGCAACTGCACTGTTAATTTGCAAACTACTCAACGAAGAACCAATTTCGTCATGCAAATCGGCGGTAATTTTGTTGCGCTGTAGTTCTAACGCAAGTTGTTGCTGAAAAATTTGTTTTTGCTTAGCAAATTTACGTCGGTTTAATATCCAAAAAATAAATCCTGAAATAACAACCGAAATGAGAATCCAAAACCACATTTTATTATAATAAGGAACGGCTACATTAAAATTTAAATTGAGGCTTTTTTTACTTGATTTATTATTGGTGTCAATTGTTCTAATTACAATTTTATTTTCGCCTTGTTTTAAAATTAAATTTAAAATATTACCTTCCAAATCGACCCATCGACTATCCGCATTAATTTGATATTGAAATTTTTTGAAATGTCCTGTTAAATCATTGGCAGCAATATCAATAGATATAGAGGTTTCATACGTTTTTAATTGAGCTATATCTTCAATATTCCGTGATTTATTATTTACTTTTAGGGAAATTAAATTCGGGGTTACACTATATAAATTTGGTAACTTCTTGGTTGGAATAGTTGCAAATCCATTAGAAGTTGCAGCATAAACCAAATCTCCCTTTAGAAATAAATCATTTATAAATTCAGAATTTAAACCATCTGCTTTAGAAAGTTTTTGAATATTGTAATTGTTTGAAAGAGCACCAGACAAAATGTATAATCCCGTTTTTGAAGCAATCCATAACTTTTGATCGACAGAAAGCAACTTATTGATACTTTCTGGTAATTGGTCGGAATTTTCAATTTTAAAAACAATCTTCAAATTATCTAATAAATATATATTTCCTTTGGTAGTGGCAACCCAAATCCTTCCTTTTTTATCGGTTTCAATACAATGTGCATTGTCGTTTTTTAAAACACTATTTGCAAAAACTTGAACATAAGTTTCAGCTTGTAGGTTGTATTTAAAAACCCCTTTATTGGCTACAAAATAAAAATCATTGGCGTTAATGGGTTTCAAATTCCAAATTCGTTCCTGTGGACTTTTTATAGTTTGATATTTGTTTTTATGCACATTGAGTTTACACAAACCTTGGTTGGAACCCATTATTAAAATACTATCGTTCAATTTAATCGCAGTTTTTATTAAAGCTAAGTCATTAGGTTTATTTTTGCAAAAGTTGATGTTGTATCCAAAATCTGAAACGGTAAGAACTTTACCATCAAACAATGTAATAGCCCTAACCCAGCAAGCTCGCTCATCATTTAAATTAAAAGTACGCGTTGACTCGCTATTGGTCGCAAACGCATTGCCTTTAAAGTTTCCGGTATAAATAGTTTCATCAGCACCAACATAAATGCTTAGTAAATTTGATTTTTCGCCGAGATTTGAATTGTACGTTTTTATCTGAGATGTAGTATATTTTAACAATCCATTATCTACGGTAGCAATCCAAATGGTCTTTTTCGAATCTTTGTAATAAGTATTGGCATTTTTTTGGGTATTGATTTGATGTTTAATTTTGAGCGTGTTTTTATCATAAACAATTATGTAGCCATTTAAGGTTACGACAGCTATTTCATTTGGAACTATTTTTGAGAATTTTAATTTATAGGGAAATTGGATGTTGGTTTTAGAGAATGAAATTTTAGGTTGGTTTGTTTTTTGAAATACCGTGAAAAAATTTTCATAGAATTCATAGAAGGAATTGTCACTAATTATATAATGAGACAAAGACTTGTTTGATTTGTTGCCAAATTTTGTTACAAACTGCTTTTTTTCGTTGAAAATATAATGAAACTTAACTCGATTAATGGTCTGATTTTCATCAGAAATTAGAGTGTATTTTTTATTGTTAATAAAAAAAGGAAAGTCTTTTGTTTGTCTGCATTCAATAAATTTTTTATTTTTAAAAAACAAATAACCGTAAAAAAAGCCATAATAAATACCACCATTAGGATTATTTATCGGAGCTAATAACCTTTTAGAATTTTCAATAACGATTTTGTTGTTTTCAAAAGAAACAAAACAGTTACTTTTTTCGTTAAAATAAGAAGGCGGTTGTTGGTAGCAATTTACCCAAATGGTTCCATCTTTTTCTTTATTAATTTGGATAACATCGTTTGATGGCAATCCGTTTTTTGTAGTGTAGTTTACAAAGCGTTTGCCATCAAAACGCGAAACGCCGTTATCAGTGCCAATCCATAAAAAACCATTATTATCCTCGACAGAATCATAAATGTGATTACTTGGCAAACCATCTTTAACAGTAAAAGTGTTAGTCAATTCGTATTGCTGCCCTAAAACAGTATTCCAAAATGATGAAAGGAGAAAGAAAAATAATATATTTTTATTTGTAATTATTTTCATGGCTTGTATATTTTAATTCACTGTTGTCCAATTAAAATAAAAGCAGTGTTTTAATTGTTGTTCCAAAATTGCATAAAAATTTCTTATCAAATTTTTTAAATGTCACGAAAGAGGTATTTTATGTCATAAAAGAGGAATATTGCCAAATTTTATGTGAAGTTTGGAGCATTCAACACCGCTCTCGATACGATAGCGGATTTACAATCCGTGCCCTTTATGAAATTCTTTAAGTTTTATAATTAAAACCGCTCATTTTTTTCTTGTCTTTGTGGGCACGAATTTAAAGAAACTGGTCGTTGGTACTTTGACAAAGATTTGCTAACTTTATCGAGCGAGTGAAGCCTAGGTGTAAAATGGTGAATTAATCCCCTCACGGATTTTAGTGAAAACGCAAAAAATTAAACTGCTTGTTTATCAATAACTTAATAAAAGAATTAGATAGAATTATAAATCCGAGCTATCCTTTGTCGAACATATCCAATCAGCGGTTTTTTAATTTCTATACATTTTCCAGATCACTATCCAAGACTCGCCTTAAACATTCTAAGTTCGTTCCAACTAAATTTTTCGCCATATTTTTCTTTTAATGGCGAAATGGATTCTTCACTATAACCTTTGAAAGCTTCGGTTAATTCAAGGATTTTGTCCTCTGGCAAAATTTCATTGATGCTAATTGTTTTTGCAACAATTAATTTCGTCAAATGCCCCAAAATGGTTTCCTCGGTGAATTTCCTAATTTCCGCAATTTCTTTTATAGAGTTTTTCTGTTGCCACAATTCATACGTTTCCTGAACGGTAGATTTCTTTGGTTCTTTAGATTTAGATGTTTTTTTATTGGCATAACGATCCACATCAAAATCATCCTCAACAAGTGTAATATTGAGTTCCTTAAATTTCGCTTGAATTGAATTAATCTTGTTAATTCTATAGGATTTAATTTCTTCGGAAGTCAAGTTTTCTTTGGAAATTGTTGCGCCAGAAACTACCGTATTTACTAACAATTTGGCTTTCATTAAGTGCAAAACCGCTTTGATTTGTAATTCTTCCAAAACCAATAATTCTTCGTAATAGGCTTTAACTTTTTTAACTCTTTTTACTTCTTCTAATTTCCATAAAATATCATAAACCGCATTGTCCATTGGAATAAAGAAATAATTGAAAGCGGCGTGAATTCTATCAGAAATGTGATTGATATCAAAAGTTTCACTCGCAAATAATTTATCCAATTGTAATAAAAATTTGCGGGATGGTTCCAATAATTCTCCGATGGATTCCGCTTGTTTTTTGGCCCAAATAGCGTGTTTCGACTTTTCAGAAATATCCGATTTTTCGTTATAACTAAACTGATGGTTGCGCCATTCCTGAGCCAAGTCATACCAATCGAATGTGCCTTTTAGATAATTTCGGATGAAATTTCTGGTTTCCTGCTCCAATGAAACAGCCAATACTTCATCGGTGGCTTTGTTTAAAGAATAATCCATCACATCTTGATCGTTCGAAATGCCATTCATCCGCAACGGAGAAAGCAAAATCAAGCCTTTTAAGGAACGCAATCGCGACAATGCCACATACGCCTGTCCGGGAAGAAAAACTTGTGAAACATCGAGCGCAGCTTTGTCAAATGTTAATCCCTGGCTTTTATGAACGGTAATTGCCCAAGCTAGTTTTATAGGATAATGAACAAATGTTCCTAAAACTTCTTCGTCAATTTCCTTGGTCATTTCGTTGACTTTGTACCTAATATTCTGCCATTCGTATTTTTCAACTTCTATGGTTTTGTTTTCTTCTGGAAAATGAACTAAAATTTCCTCTTTTGAAAGTGATTTTATGAATCCCATTTTGCCATTGAAATAACGCTTTTCTAATGAAAGATCGTTTTTCACAAACATTACTTGTGCACCAATTTTCAGTTGCAAGTTTTGCTCAATTGGATATATTTTTTCTGGAAAATCATCAACAACATCAGGTTTGAAAATTTCTAATTTTCCTTCCAAATCTTGCAACGCCTGTGCATTCATCGCATCGGCTTTGGCATTGTGCGTGGTTAATGTTATATAACCTTTATTGGCTTTCAGGTCAAAATTAGGTTGCACATATTCATTCAAATTTTTAATATCTTCTTGCGAAATTTGATTGTTTCTCAAGTTATTTAAAATCGAAATAAAGGCATCATCCGTTTGACGGAAAATTTTTGATAATTCAATATATAACGGTGGATTCTGCTGAATAACGTGCGAATGAAAAAAGAATTTTCCATTGTAATATTTCTTTAAAGTGCTCCATTCTTCATCTCTAATAACGGGTGGTAATTGTAATAAATCGCCAATAAAAAGAACTTGAACGCCACCAAAAGGCATTTTTTTTCTACGCACCGATTGCATCATAAAGTCGATTGCATCTAATAAATCCGCGCGCAACATACTCACTTCATCAATAATCAACAACTCCATATTTTTGATTACCGATTTCTTTAAACCACTCATTCTGAAGTGTCTAACCAAAGTGCTTTTGGTTTCAAATTTTACAGTATCGGAAAAATGTGGTGCCGAATTATCAGGAATAAAACCTCCAAATGGCAACTGAAACATAGAATGAATAGTGACTCCGCCAGCATTTAACGCCGCAATTCCTGTTGGCGCAACAACAACTGTGTTTTTGTGAGTCGTTTGGATGATTTCTCGCAAAAGGGTGGTTTTTCCAGTTCCTGCTTTTCCCGTCAAAAACACCGAGCGATGCGTTTGATTGATAAATCGTAAAGTGTATTCTGCGGCTTCTGAGATGGTTTGCATCGGCATAAATTTTGGTGTTGAAAGTACTACATTTTTTTGAATTTAAATACTTTAACTATATTTATTTTAGAAACAAAAAATGCCTTCACTTGGAAGACATTTTTGCGATTGTATTTATAAATTTATTTCTTTTTCTCTAAGGTTTCAATTTCTTTTTTTGCATCCGCTTTAGTGTCGGTTGCTGTTTTTGAACCCGATTTATATTTATCATTCAAAAGTTTGATGATGTCTTTTGTAATGTCATATTTATCTTCGGCATACAAAATTGTCGCTGCTTCGCCTGTTCCATAAATATAAGCGTACCCTTTTTCTTTTCCGTAAGTTTTGATGAATTTCTTCACGTTACTAACAACCGAATCAATTTCTACTCCACTTTCTTGTTGCAATTGTTGCGAAATAGATTGTTGCGCATATTGAAGTTCTTGCTCTCTTTTTTGCAATTCAGCACCTTTTTGTTGCGCCCAAGCCTGACCGTTTATTTGTGCATTTTTTTGAAAACTTGCAGCTTCTGTTTTAAAACGTGCAATTTCAGCTTGCAACTCTTTTCCCATTTCCTCCGATTTGGCTTTGTATTTTGCTTCAATATCTTTTGCTTCGGTATATTCACTCATTAATTTTGACGTGTCAACGTAAGCGGTTTTTGTAGCGGTAACTTCTGCAGTTTTATTACAAGAGATAATTGAAAATGCGATTGCGATAAGTACTAATGATTTTTTCATCCTAATTTTTAATTGTTTTTTTAATTATTGGTAAAAGTATAAATTTTTGATTAATAAATTTAAAAAGTTTCAAACTTAGCTAATTTTATAACTATAAGGTTTTACAATGGTTTTAATCTTTATTATAATTTAAAGCTATAAAAAGTGGCTTTATTAGATTTGAAATACAAAACGTTCTCAAAAAAGACAGCAAAATATATGTTTCAACTAAAAATCTTCTTTTAAATCGCTTTAAACTGCTTTTAGATTGTTTTTTAAGACGTAAATGTGCGATGAAAACTCTAAACTTCGATTTGCTTTCCAATTTGACACCAATCCAATCCAAAATGCTTTTATAAAATTCATTTTTCCGTTTTTATATTTTTCAGATAACAAACTCACATAAAAGGAATCGAATTTCATTGGAAGCACTTTTTCCAATTTGATTTCCTCTTTTTCAAAAAGCAATTTTATTGCTGTTTTAGAAAAATGCCAAAAGTGAATTGGCACATCATAAGCCGCCCAAAACTTCCCATAATATTTCGCGTCGTAGGATTTGAAATTTGGAACCGCAATAATTATTGTTCCATTTGGCTTTACTAATCTTTTCAATTCTTTGATTTGATTTTCTAAATTTGGAACGTGTTCTAAAACGTGCCACATCGTAATTACATCAAAAGTATGGCTTTCTAATTCTTCTGTTGTGGCTGAAAATTCCACTCCTTTTTTAACCGCAATTGCTTTTGCTTTTTCGCTTGGTTCTATGCCAATTATGTTCCAACCATTTTCTTTTGCTGTCAATAAAAAATCTCCTGTTCCAGCTCCAATATCTAATAATTTTCCTTTACTTGAATTACAACTATTTATTAAATTAAGTTTATTTTTAAGCGCAATACTTTTTACAAAATGATATGCTTTTTCAAACAAAGAACGTTTAGAATCTGTATGAGAAATATAGTCAACGCTTTCATAATATTTTCCGAGATTGTCAAGACTTGGCTGCGGCGATGTAATTAACATATCCAAAGTTTCGTCATAATACAGATCAAATGTTTCTTTTGAAACAGAATAATCTTTTACGGTTAGGAAGTGTTTTTTATTTGAAATATCCATTTTTAGTTTTCAGTGGTCAGTTTTTAGTAATCAGTTTAGCAACATTGCCAAAAATTTATATATAAAATTAATAATGGTTTCACGTGGAACAATTTAATTTTTAGTGGTCAGTGGCTGGCTTTAAGTGATCCGTTTGGTGCAATTACTAGATAACTGTTTACTTAAAACTGAATACTGAACACTTTATTATCGTCCCATATAAATTAGTAATACAGAAATATCACTCGGGGAAACTCCGCTTATTCTCGATGCTTGAGAAATAGTAACCGGTCGAATTTTTCCAAGCTTCTGTCTTGCTTCAATTGACATTGATTTTATTTTATCATAATCAAAATCTTCCGGGATTTTCACATCTTCCAAACGTGTTAATTTGTTGGCGTTGTTTCTTTCCTTTTCGATATAACCCGAATATTTAACTTGTATTTCTGCTTGTTCCAATATCTCCAAATCAACTTCATTGGCATCAATATAATCCTTTACTTTTTGTAATTGCATAATATCGTTCAAATCAATTTGAGGACGAGAAAACATCTTAAACATCTTATCACTTTGATTTACTAAAGCAGTTTCTTTAGCTTCTAAAATAGGATTTGCCTCTGCTGCGGTGATGCTAGTTTCTTTGAAAAAAGCAACCATTTTTTCAGATTCTTTTAGCTTGTGTTCCATTCTTCGCAAACGTAATTCTGAAGCCAATCCAATTTCGTGAGACATTGGAGTTAATCTAAAATCGGCATTGTCTTGACGTAAAAGCGTTCTGAATTCTGCTCTCGAAGTAAACATTCTATAAGGTTCTTCTGTTCCTTTTGTAATTAAATCGTCTATTAAAACCCCAATATATGCTTCGTCTCTTTTTAAAATCATTGGTGCTTTCTCTTGAACTTTTAAAGCCGCATTGATTCCTGCCATCAATCCTTGTGACGCCGCTTCTTCATATCCTGTTGTTCCGTTTATTTGTCCAGCAAAATACAATCCTTCAACCAACTTAGTTTCCAACGTGTGTTTCAATTGTGTTGGCGGAAAATAATCGTATTCAATTGCATATCCGGGACGAAAAAACTTAACGTTTTCAAACCCCACAACAGAGCGCAAAGCTTTAAATTGGATGTCTTCTGGTAATGATGTAGAAAAACCATTTACGTAAACTTCAACGGTATTCCAACCTTCTGGTTCTACAAATAACTGGTGTCTGTCTTTATCTGCGAAACGGTTAATTTTATCTTCAATTGATGGGCAATATCTTGGTCCGATACTTTTTATTCTACCATTAAACATTGGCGAACGGTCAAAACCTTCTCTCAAAATATCGTGAACATCCAAAGATGTGTACGTCATATAACACGATTTTTGATGAACTAATGGTTTTGTAATATCTGAATAAGAAAATTTATCTGGTTTTGCATCGCCTTTTTCTTCATTCATTTTTGAATAATCCAACGATCTTCCATCAACTCTTGGTGGGGTTCCTGTTTTCATTCTTCCTGATTCAAAACCTGCTTTTACTAAATCTTCCGTGATTCCGTAAGCAGCACTTTCGCCAGCTCTACCTCCTCCAAATTGTTTTTCTCCAATGTGAATTAATCCATTTAGGAAAGTTCCATTCGTTAAAACTACCGATTTGGCTTTTATTTCAATGCCTAAAGAAGTCTTAATTCCTTTGATTTTACCGTCTTCAATAATTAAACCACCAACCATTTCTTGATAGAAATCGAGGTTTGGGGTTTGCTCCAACATCAATCGCCATTCTTCTGCGAAACGCATTCTGTCGCTTTGAACTCTTGGCGACCACATTGCGGGACCTTTGGATTTATTCAGCATTTTGAATTGGATTGCGGTTCTATCAGAAACAATTCCTGAATAACCACCAAGCGCATCAATCTCCCGAACAATTTGTCCTTTGGCGATTCCTCCCATTGCAGGATTGCACGACATTTGAGCAATGTTTTGCAAACTCATTGTGACCAATAATGTTTTGGATCCTAAATTAGCAGCTGCTGCCGCTGCTTCTGAACCTGCGTGGCCTGCGCCAACTACAATTACATCGTATATATCTTGAAACAAATTATATTTATTTAATGTTCGTTTATTCTTTATTGTAAATGTTCCACGTGAAACATTGTTGTTTTTTTAACTGTCAATTCCAAATGCAAAAATACAAAAAAATAATAGCCCCGATTGAAGGGAAAATCCTCGAGGTTTTTTCCGAGAGATTTGGAATGAAAGCGGGAATTGCATTTGTAGAAAAACCCGAAAATTCGCTCCTAATTATTATTGTTCCACGTGAAACATTTGCATTTTTTCGTCTTCTTTATCTCGCATTATTTTCTCGTCAGATTCCGATTTGTCCTTGTAGCCGCAATAGTGCAAAACGCCGTGGACGAGGACGCGCTTGATTTCTTCGAGGAATGTTACGTTGAAATCGGAGGCGTTTTCACGAACTCTTTCGACCGAAACGAAGATGTCTCCGTGTAGTTCGTTTCCTACAGAATAGTCAAAACTAATGATGTCCGTTAGGGTGTCGTGGTCGAGGTATTGCTGGTTGATTTCGAGCAAATATTCGTCGTCGCAAAACACGTAATTGATGTCGCCTTCTTTTTTATTTTCAGATAAAATTACAACAGAAAGCCATTTTGAAAAGTCGGCTTCGTGATCTAATTCGAAATCTGTTTCGTAGTTAAAACTAATCATTGTTTTTGAAATATTCTTGAACCTTTTGGTTGAAATTGGAACGCAAAGGTAGGGTTTGTCGGTTTAAAATCTCGATGCTGTTGAGATATTCTTGCAAATTGGAAGGCAGCGGTTTGCTTTGATTGTTGAAATCTTTGAGATTTGTTTGCGATTGACGCTTCTTTTCTTCGCCTTGTTGTTGCGCTGCTTTCTCTAATTTGAGCAATTCATATTGTAAATTTAGCATCTTTTGAAGGGTTTCGTTGTTGAAACCTTTGTTCAATAATTGCTTCTCGATTTGCTTCATTTGCTCTAAAGAATTTTGACCATTTCCACCAATTCCTTCTTTGTTTAAAGCGTTTTGTAGTGCTTCACGAAGTTGTTTTTGCTCTTGATAAATCTTCATTATTTCGCCAGCATTTCCTTCTCCATCTTCACCATTTTCGCCTCCTTGAGAATCACCACTTCCAGATTTTCCGTCTTTACCAGATTTACCTTTATCGCCTTCACCGGGTTTCTGACCTTCGCCAGGTTTTTTTCCATCGCCGGGTTTCTTTCCGTCTCCAGGCTTTTTTCCTTTTTTCATTCCTTCTTTCATCTTTTCGCCAAGTCCTTCTTGCTTTTTGATGATGTCAGGAAGTTGCATTCCCGAACCTTGCCCCTTGCCTGGTTTAGGTTTTCCGCCTTTTCCAGTGCCAGACATTTGCATTTCGGATTGCATATTATTTAAAGCGTCACTTAGGAAATCTGCCAATTTATTCGCAGCTGAAATCGTATATTGTTGGTGCGAAAGTCCTTTTGGAATTTGCGAATCAACGAAACTATCCAAAGCCTTGTCAATATTATAATGCACATTTCCGATTTCTTTCGTGACATCTTCAGCAATTTTTGGGTTTCTTAAAGACATTGCAAACAAACTGTCATCAACGTGTTTGAATTGTTGTTTAAGATTTTGTTGGATTTTTAAATCTTTATTAAACGACGGCGAACCACGTTTCAAACCTTTGAACTGTTTCATTAAATCTTCTTGAGAAAACGAAAATGCCAATAAATTATCAAGGATTTGACGCAACATTTTAACGTCTTCTTCGAGTTGCTCCATTTCACCGCCTTCCATACTTTCCATCATTTGACCGCCCATTTCCTTCATCTTTTTGGCAGCACTTTTCTGTTTTGGTTTGGCTTTATCTTTTTTATCTTTTTGCAATTCGTCTGATGCTTTTTTCAAATCCTCGTCAATGCTTTTTTCTTTTTCAGCATCTTTTGGAAGAGCAACAGGCGCTTTCAATTCCTTATTTTCTTTTTCCAACTCTTTTAAATCTTCTTGGATTTTATCAAATTCCTTATTGATTTCGTCTTGCTTTTCGGCATTATTATCCTTTTCGTTTTCGGATAATTTATCTTGCTTGTCAGCCAATTTATCTAATTTATCAGCAATTTGTTCTGCCTTTTTTTCAACGTAATATTTCTTGGTTAACTCAACCAATTGTTCCAAATTCTTAGTTTGGTCTTTACTCGTTTGTTTGAATTTTTCTAATTTATCAAACAACTCTTCGTTCTTAATTTTGTCGTTCAACTCTTTTAGTTCATCCAATAATTTTTGGTTTTTCTCTAAATCTTTATCCGCTTTTTCCAAGCGTTTTTCAAGTTCTTCCTTGAATTCGTCTTTTTTATCGGTTTTAAATTTATCCAAATTCTCTTCCATCTTTTTAGCAAATTCCTTCATCATTTCGTCTTGTTGCTTTTGACGCTTGATGAAATCATTTACTTTTTGTTGGTCTTTGAACTCTAAACTTTCCTTCTCTTTTCCGTTTTTTTGCAACTTTTCAATTTCTGAAATTTGCTTGTCTTGATTTTTTAAAGACTTTTCTAAACTGTTAATATTATTGTTTTGCTCTTGCAAAATTTGATCTTCCTTTTCTTCGTCAGTAGCAACTCTGTTATAAAAAACAGATGATTTTGAACTTTTGTAATTGTGAAGTGCATCGTTATCAAAAACCTCAAAATAATATTCATAAGAAACGCCTTGAACTACAGGAAGATTACTTGGAAATGCAAAAACGAATTGATCGTAAATATCTTTTTTAACAGCAATAGTTCCACGTTTTGCGGTTTGTGGCTTGTCTTTTTCATAATAAATAACTTGAAGTTTAGACAAACCATAATCATCTGAAATTTGCCCCAAAACATAAGTTTTAGAAACCTTCAAACTGTCTGGCGCATTGTTTACATTGATTGTTGGAAACTGATCTTTGATTACCGAAATTTGGTAGTTCAATTTCTCGTAATTTTGAACGTTGTTATTAGATGTAACTATATTATATTCAGTATTTTGAGAAATATTTTTTGTTAATTTGAATGAATTATCGTCTTTCAAAAATGAATAATTAGATTTCAAATCCGACCAATTTACACTTTGCGTGGCAATCGTATTCATTTTCCAAGTAACAGAAGTTCCTTCGGGAAGTACCGCATTTCCTGTGCCTTTAATGATTTCAGATTTTTTATTTAAATAAGATGGGAAATTTAAAACCATTTCCAAATTTGAAATTGACGGAACAGTTATAACTGATAATTCAAACTCTTCAGATGAAACTTCATTTGCTTCCACGTGAAACGAAACGTTGATAGTTGGCTTCTCAATTTTGAATTGAAATTCACCATTTGCGCTGCTTTCCATAAAATAACTTTCATCACCTATAAAAATCATTGCGTTTTCAGGAATTATTTTTCCTTCAGATTTTACTTTAAGAATAAAATCTTTATTTTGTTCGGTTTGCAAATCTTTATTTAAAATAACAAATTTAAAAGGTGCTGGTGGAAGAAATTGTTGTTTGAAATGTACGACACGATTCAAACTTTGAGATAAAATTTTGCTATTTCCAGAAATATAAAAGAAAGCAAAAAACAATATTGGAAGTAAAGCAAGCGGCAAATATTTTTTGTTTGCATTAAAGTTAATCGCATTTCCAAAAGGAATTGGCTGCAACATATTTGCTTTTTGTTCAATAGACGCCAAAAGCAATTCTGATTTATCCTGATTGTGTTCCGCATCAGAAAGTTGCAAAAAATTAGTCAATTTATCGCTTACTTCTGTGAAATGCGTTCCAATTATTGCAGATGCTTCTTTGAAATCAATGCCTTTTTGAAGTTTCAATAATTTGAATATTGGAAAAGCAATAAATCGAAATAATAAGAATACTTCAACGGAAATAAAAACGGCAAATAAAATCGTTCTTCCCATTGGTTTCAACCAAAGAAAATATTCTATAAAAAGTGTAAATAATAAATACAACAAGCCAAATCCAACGAAGAAAATTATGCCTCGAAGCAATTCATTTGTGTAAAACTTTTTTATAAAAGCCTCTAATTTTTGGTAAATAAATGTCGAACTTTCCAATTTATTTTGAAATTTTATAATAACTGCTAAAAGTAATAATTTAAGTGAATAAAGAAATGTTAAAGACAAAGAAAAAGGTAAAAAAAGTCAAACAAAGTTAATAAAACGTAGATTTTTCGTATTTTTACATAATAACCGACGAAAAGTTATGGACGAACTTATTCAATTATTAAAATCGTATAACGAATTAAATTATACTGCAACTTTAGAAGAAGAGCAAGCATTATTGTATGAATATGTTTATGCTACCAATAAATTAGAAGGCAATCAATTGACGCTTTTGCAAACCACAGAGCTATTTAAAAGTGATACCATTTCTGGAAATAACATTCGGAATTCTGATATTTTAGAACAAAAAGGAATGTATCGCGCTTTGAAAAGAATGTTATCCGCGGTAAAGAATAAGGAAGAATTGAGCGTGAATTTGATTTTGGAACTCAATTGGCTAACGCTTGGAAGCTTGTGGAACGAAGATTATTATCAAGGCGCAAAGGAAAAAGGGCAACTGCAAAATGAATTTAAAATTAGTCAAAATGTAATTTCTATAAAACAAAATGCTGTTGAAATAGAAAAAATAATGCCGTTAAGTTCCCCAGAAAATGTATTTGAAAATATGAGTCAATTGATTGAAACTATCAATAAAAGCGACAAAAATACAATTGACAAATGTGTTTTTTTGGCACAAGAAATATGGATTCATCAGCCGTTTGTAGATGGAAATAAAAGAACGGGAAGGCTTTTGATAAATTTTTTATTGATGAAAGAAGGCTTCCCTTTATTTGTTTTTAACAACGAAAATAACAATTACAACAGTCTTTTGGTTGAACATTATTATAACTCAAAACCAGATTTGATTAAAAACTATATTACCGAAACCCTTTCAGATAAAATGAATGCAACAATAGATTCCTATTCAAAAATTAATAAAGATTTTAAGGGTTTCCGTTTTTTGCTGTAAAACTTTGAATTCAATTCTGTGAAATTGTGTTTGATTTTCAATTGCTTCAAATTCTTTATTTGACTAATTGAAATTGTATCTTTGCTGAAAATTTACAAAAATGTCAAAGCAAGTTCGTGTGCGTTTTGCACCAAGTCCGACTGGACCTTTACATATTGGCGGAGTTCGTACCGCTTTATTCAACTATTTATTTGCCAAGCAAAATGGCGGCGTTTTCTATTTGAGAATTGAAGATACCGACCAAAATCGATTTGTTCCAGGCGCAGAAAGTTATATTTTAGAAGCGTTAGAATGGCTTGGAATTTCACCTGATGAAACTATTGGTAAAAATGAAAAATTTGGACCTTATCGTCAAAGCGAAAGAAAACATTTGTACAAACAATATGCTGACGAATTAATTAATTCGGGTTGGGCGTATTATGCATTTGATACTTCCGAAGCGTTGGATTTCCATAGAAAACAACACGAAGAGCAAGGAAAAACATTTATTTACAACCATCACAATCGTGAAAAATTAGATACTTCTTTGGTGATTTCAAATGAAGAAACGCTGAAAAGAATTGCAAATAATGAAGAATATGTAATTCGTTTTAAAACGCCTGTTGACGAAACGTTGCATTTAAAAGATATTATTCGTGGTGATGTAAAGTTTGAAACCAACGTTTTGGACGATAAAGTTTTATTCAAAAGTGACGGAATGCCAACGTACCATTTGGCGAATATTGTGGACGACCATTTGATGGAAACGTCGCACGTAATTCGTGGTGAAGAATGGTTGCCGTCAATGCCATTACACGTTTTATTGTACCGTGCATTTGGTTGGGAAGCACCTGAATTTGCACATTTGCCACTGATTTTAAAACCTATTGGAAACGGAAAATTATCAAAACGTGATGGCGATAAATTAGGATTTCCAGTGTTTCCATTAGAGTGGAAAACGGAAGAAGGAATTTCGTCTGGTTATCGTGAAAATGGATTTTTTCCAGAAGCAGTTATCAACTTTTTAGCATTATTGGGTTGGAATGACGGAACAGAACAAGAGATATTTTCATTAGAAGAATTGGTTGAAAAATTCGATTTGAATCGTGTTCATAAAGCCGGTGCAAAATTTGATCCTGAAAAAAACAAATGGTTCAATCATAATTATTTGCAAATGCAAAGTGATGAAAGTTTAGCAAAATCATTTGCCCCAATCGTAGCTTCAAATGGCGTTGAAGCGTCTGAGGCACATTTAACGAAAGTGGTTTCATTGATAAAAGAAAGAGCTAATTTTGTGTCAGAATTTTGGGATTTATCCGACTTTTTCTTTGTGGCACCAGCTGTTTACGATGAAAAAGCATCTAAAAACTGGAAAGAAGAAACACCTGAATTAATGCAAAAATTAATTGCAGTTTTAAAAACAATTGAAGATTTTACGACAGAAACTATCGAAACAATTGTGAAAGATTGGATGACTTCAAATGAAATTGGAATGGGAAAAATAATGCAGCCGTTCCGATTGAGTTTGGTTGGCGCTTTAAAAGGTCCACATTTGTTTGATATCGTGGCTTTCATAGGAAAAGAAGAAACTATAAAAAGAATTCAAAAAGCGATTATAAGTTTATAATTGGCATTTATGATTCATAAAAAAGAGGCTTAATCGCCTCTTTTCGTTTTTTGTAACTTTAGGAAAGAAAATTTATTCCTACAGAAATGTTAATAAATGATACTATAGTTTTAAATTCAGTAATTTAACAGCTAATTTAAAACGATAAAAATCTTATGGGCAACATTTTCTTAATTTTATTTTTAACCTTTGGGTTATTCGTGCTTTTCTCGTCATTTTTTACGGTAAAGCAACAAACATCCGCAGTAATTGAACGTTTTGGAAAATTTTTGAGTGTGCGAACCTCTGGGTTGCAATTAAAAATTCCTTTAATTGACAGAATTGCTGGACGTGTAAATCTAAAAATTCAGCAGTTGGATGTTGTAATTGAAACCAAAACGAAAGACAACGTTTTTGTAAAACTAAAAGTTTCTGTTCAATTTATGGTTGTCAAAGATACCGTTTATGATGCTTTTTATAAATTGGAATATCCGCACGATCAGATTACATCTTATGTATTTGATGTGGTTCGTGCTGAAGTTCCAAAATTAATTCTTGATGATGTTTTTGAAAGAAAAGACGACATTGCTATTGCAGTAAAAAGAGAATTGAACGAAGCAATGACAACTTACGGATATACAATTATCAATACCTTAGTTACCGATATTGATCCTGATATTCAAGTAAAAAATGCTATGAATAGAATTAATGCTGCTGATCGAGAAAAAACAGTAGCCGAATTTGAAGCAGAAGCGTCACGAATTAGAATTGTTGCCAAAGCCAAAGCAGAAGCAGAAAGTAAACGCTTGCAAGGTCAAGGAATTGCAGACCAAAGAAGAGAAATTGCAAAAGGTTTGGTGGAAAGTGTGGACGTTTTGAATAAAGTGGGAATAAATTCTCAAGAGGCTTCTGCGTTAATCGTGGTTACCCAACATTATGATACTTTGCAGGCAATTGGCGCAGACACAAACTCAAATTTGATATTATTGCCTAATTCGCCTCAAGCGGGAAGTGATATGTTGAATAATATGGTTGCTAGTTTTACAGCAAGTAATTTGGTTGGAGAATCTATGAAATCGGGGATGAAAAAACCAAGAACTAAAACTATAGAAAAACACCAAGCGGATGATATTTCAAATGAAAATACCGAAACTGAGGAATAGTTTTTTAATGTATTTAATAAAAAAAAGAGGCTTAATCGCCTCTTTTTCTTTTTTTTATCCATTTGATGATAAATGGAATAACGAGTTTTAAAGTTGTAATGTACCATTCTGAAAGTAGCGGTTTAAACGAACCAACAACCTCATTTAGAATGTTTTTAGGAGATAGATTCTCTTTCGTTTTTTCAATACTTAAAGCAATTTTTTGATAGTGAATTTCGCTTTGTAATTTCAAAATTTCTAAATCACGATCTATTTCAGCGTAAGATGAATATTTTTTGGTAGCCATAATTAGTCGTTAAAAAAGATTTCTGAAAATTTCTCCAAAATCGGTCCTTCAATAATTTTGTCTTTAAATAAAAATACAAGTAAAGTGAAAAGCAGATAAATTCCTCCAACCGTTAAAAAACCCAAAGCGTTGCTACCAAAATAAGTGCCAATTGCAAAAGCTCCTGCGATGGAACAAAACAATAAAACCATCAAGAGAAATAAAACCATTAAGGTAATTTTCAAAATCAATGTAATCGATTTCATTGCCACTTTAAAACTTTTCAGCTTGTAATATGCCAAATTACTCTCAATATACTCTTGCGTTTCTTTTCGGATGTTTTCTGTATTTTGTTCTAATTCTTCAAAAGCCATAATTGGAATTTATTTTAACATTTTTGAATTTTGGTTTTTTAAATCGGAAAGTTTTGTTTCTAAGAAAGAAATTACATCTTCGGATTTATGGCTCATATTTGAAACCAAATCTTCGTAGGTATCTTCCAAATCATTCTTGGCACTCGAGAATTTTCTTTTGAAGGAATTGGTTGCATTTTCCAATTTGTGCTTCAAATCAGTTTTTGCATCGTCATAACCTCCTTTTATTTTTTCTCTGGTTCGTGAACCTTTGTCTGGAGCAAACAAAATTCCAATTCCTGCTCCAACCACAGCTCCTGCTAAAAGAGCTAAAACTGTATTCCCTGTGTTGTTTGACATAATTTCTATTATTAAAAGTTACTTCCACATAAAGATACAGATTAATAAAAGGTAATCCGTTAAGAAGCCGTTAAAGTGTCTATTTTTATGATGAAAAACGAAATAAAGCGTCGTAATAAATAGATTTTCATCAAATGGTAAATCAGGTCGTAAAAATTAAAATAATTACTTAGAATTAAGCTGTGAAATCCATTTTTGATTGGGTAAAACTATCGGTTTTGTAATTTCAATCAGAAATAGTAATAATAGAAAAAGCACCTCGATGAAGTGCTTTTTAATTGGTAAAAACTATTTAAAATTATTTTAAAGCTTCCAAAACTTTTTCGTTTTTTTCTGAAAGTTTCAATTCTGAAAGTTGCGTTTTAAAATCATTTAAATTTTCTAAATCACTTTTTAAATTTTGAATTGCTAAAAATCTAACTGACGGCATTTGACTTTTTAACGACATCGAATATAATTTTGTTAACGCTTCTGATTCTATATCTTTAAATTGAACTTTATCAGAATAATGCAAAATCAAATTTGAAAATAATAATGCGTTGTTGTCATTTTTCACATTTTTGACAATTGTTTGACAAATTAAACTGAAATTATCGACACTTTTAATGTTTTCAACGATAGATTCTAATATTAAATTTGCAGCCGTTTCATCCTTTTCTTTCACAAATTTATTGATTTCTTTTTGCATCGACATCAACAAATTTTCTTCTTTTTTTCCTTTTTCTTCCCAAGCATCTTTTAATCCAACTGTTCTATTAAATACTAATTTTTCAGCCGTTGAATCTATATCAACATTGAAATAACCAAGGCGTTGAAATTGGAATTTATCTCCCGATTTTACGGTTGCCAAGCTCGGTTCTACAAATCCTTTTATAATTTGTAAAGAATTAGAATTCATAAATTCTAAGAAGTTTTTCTCCTTGTGACTGTCGGGTGCTTCATCAATAAAAAGGCGATCGTACATTCTAACTTCGGCTTGAATTGCGTGTTGAATTGAAACCCAATGTAATGTTCCCGAAACCTTTCTTTGACTTGCTTCACTTCCGCTTCCGCTTTGGCTGTCTTCGTCATACGAAACGTGAATTTCGGTGATATTTCCAGCAGCATCTTTTATAACGCTTTCTCCTTTAATGATATAGGCGTTTTTCAATCGCACTTCTTTACCAATTGATAATCGGAAAAATTTAGCTGGTGCTTCTTCTAAAAAGTCTTCTCTTTCGATGTATATTTCTCTTGAAAACGGAACTTTTCTAAAACCCGCACTTTCATCTTCTTGATTGTTTTCGGCTTCCAATAATTCTTCTTTACTTTCAGGATAATTGGTAATTACAACTTTTATTGGATCTAAAACTGCCATAACTCGTGGCGCAGTTTTGTTTAAATCTTCACGCAAGCAAAATTCTAAAAGCGAAACATCAATCACATTCTCCCGTTTTGCAACTCCAATAGTTTCACAAAATTTACGAATAGAATTGGCTGTAAAACCTCGTCTTCTCAAACCTGAAATCGTTGGCATTCTTGGATCGTCCCAACCATTTACAATATTTTCTTGAACCAATTGCAAGAGTTTTCGTTTGCTCATTACGGTATAATTCAAGTTCAAACGTGCAAATTCATATTGGTTTGGTCTTACTTTAATGTTATTAGAACCTGAAACAAGTTCAGGTTGAATCTGATCTAAAAACCAATTGTATAATTCGCGGTGCATTACAAATTCTAAAGTACAAATAGAATGTGAAATTTGCTCGATATAATCGCTTTCACCGTGAGCGTAATCATACATCGGATAGATTTTCCAATCGTTTCCTGTTCTATGGTGATGGCGATGTAAAATGCGATACATCAAAGGATCTCGCATTAACATATTTGTAGATTTCATATCAATTTTAGCTCTCAAAACGTGACTTCCTTCTGGAAAATCTCCGTTTTTCATAGCTTTAAATAATAATAAATTTTCTTCAACCGAACGATTTCTATATGGTCCATCAACTCCAGGTTGCGTTGGTGTTCCTTTTTGTGCCGCCATATCTTCAGATGATTGACTGTCAATATAGGCTTTTCCGTTTTTAATCATCGCAACTGCCCAATCGTACAATTGTTGGAAATAGTCCGATGCATACCGTTCTTCAGCCCATTTGAAACCCAACCATTGCAAATCTTCTTTGATAGCGTCAACATATTCTTGTTCTTCTTTCGCAGGATTGGTGTCGTCAAAACGCAAGTTTACAGGCGCATTGTACCGCAATCCTAAACCAAAATTCAAGCAAATGGATTTGGCGTGACCAATATGCAAATAACCGTTAGGTTCTGGCGGAAAACGAAAACGTAATTTATCTTGAGGAAAACCACTTGCTAAGCTGTCTTCTATGATTTGTTCAATAAAATGAAGTGATTTCTCTTCGGTTGACATAATTTTCTAAATTGAAATGCAAAGATAAAAATTTAGATGAGAGATAAAAGACTTTAAGATAATAGAATTTGAATTGAATTTATTAGTATTTTTGTATAAAACTAAAAGCTATGAGACAATTAACCGTTACAATTCCAGACGATTTTTACGAAACTTTTATTAATTTTTTCAAGCACGTTCCTGAAGTTTCAATAGATGATGAAAACATTTGTGAGGTTCCATTGTGGCAACAAGAAATAGTATTAGAACGTATAAAAAATGCTAAACCAGAGGAATATGTAGATGCTAGAGCGTCATTAAAAAAGATAAAAGATAAATATGGTTTTTAATGTAAAAACCTTAGTTAGAGCTGAACTTGAAATAGATGAAGCTGTTTTTTATTATGAAACAATTCGAAAAGGTTTAGGGAAAAAATTTTTATTAGATTATGAAAATCAATTAAATACACTCTATAATTTTCCTTTTTTTGAAGAAAAATACAATATTGTACGTGTCCTGCCTTTAAATAAATTCCCTTATTTGATTCATTTTACGGTTAACGAATCAGAAAAAACGGTTTCGATTCAAGCTATAACCAACAATCACCAAGATCCAAATACCACAAAATTAAAACAATAAAATGGGTACAATAAAACTTAAAAATATCAGAACTTTCTCGTATCACGGGTGCTTGCTTGAGGAAGGTAAAATTGGGTCGGATTACTCGGTTGATTTAGAAATTAAAACCGATTTAAGAAAATCGTGTTTGTCCGATGATTTGAAAGACACGGTTGATTATGTGCTTTTAAATCAAATTGTAGAGGAAGAAATGGCGATTCGTGCGCATTTATTAGAGCACGTTGGGCATCGAATTATCACAAAAATATTTGCAAAAATTCCGTCGGTTTCCCGAATTGTATTGGGTGTTTCAAAGTTGAATCCTCCTATTGGTGGTGATGTTGAAGCAGTTACTATAGAATTAGAAGAATATAGAAATTAAGTCGCCTGCCAAAAATTGGGGAATCGAAATTTTTCAAAATTTAAAATTTAAAATTCAAAATTATTTCCTATTTTTGCAATCCAATTAAATAATGGCGTCGTGGCCGAGTGGCTAGGCTGGGCTCTGCAAAAGCTCCTACTCCGGTTCGAATCCGGACGATGCCTCTAAAACCTTCAAGGAAACTTGAGGGTTTTTTTTTGTGGAAATTTTTAGAAAAATTAATTAAAGCGGTGTTCGAATCCGGGTAATAATTCTAAAAGAGATGCAGAAATGTGTCTCTTTATTTGTGTTTACTTATGACAAAGGAAAAATCTAAGAAATAAAACAATCTATTGTGCGAAACCAACGTTATGGGCTTTAATTACTTCCGCAATTTCAACCATTAATATTTCGTGCTTTGCTTTTCCATAAGTTATTCTTACAGGTAAACCATTATGAAAAACTCCATTATTTGTTTCGCTAAATCGATTAAATCTTCCAAGTACTTCATCTGAATATGAAAAGTCGATTGAATCAACTACAAAATTTTCTTGAGTTACTAAACCTCTTTTAGATAATGGTTTTACACTTTCAAACTCGCTAATAATTCCTTCAATTACTGGAACATTATTTGATTTTAGTGTTTTCAGTATTCGTTGGTCAGTTGAATCAATTGTAAAAAATTTCAAATAAACAAACCCAAATAAAGCTCCAAAGCCAATAATTCCTGTTGCCAAAAGTATAATTGCTTTTTCATAATCTTGGTTTGCTTTCTTAAATTTCTTGCATAAAATAAAGAGAATAATAAACAAAATAGCGGTATACAAAAAAACTTCATATGTTTTCAATGCATTTGTTCCTAAATCTGCAATTGACCAATATTTTTTATATTCCATATTTATGTTATATGTTCTGAATTATTGCTCAAAACTTGTATTTTACAGCCACAAAACGGCCCCAATCCACCCAAAAAAGGTTGGCTTTATACACAATCTGTTATTTTGGTTTTTGTCTATTGGAAAAAAACGAAATAATTTCAATTTGGTTACTTTTTACTCTATAATACAAGGTGTTATGAGATAAAATTACAACTCTTCGAATGTCTTTTTTAAATTCTGAAACTTGAAATAAATTTGGATTTTGTGAAATCAGTATTAATATCTCTTCAATAGTAATGGCTAATTTTTGGATTTCTCTTTGTGTCCAATTCTCTTCTAAATAGATAATTGTATTTTCTAATTCTTTGAGCGCAAAATCAGTCCAGAGAATTTTATAGCCATTTTTCATATAGTTTTCTGGCATTTGAATGGGGATTTAGTTTTCCAGAATCAGCATCTTTTAATCCGCTTTCAATAGCTTTTTTTTCGTTTTCAGGAATTGAATCCCACCAATCTTTATTTTCTTTTTTTCGCAATTCCATTATTTTCTCAATAATTGATGCGTCTTCAATAGAGGAAAGCCATTGGATTAATTCCAATTTTTTATTTTGTATGTTTAGTTCAATATCCATAATGCGACGTATTAGTGTTTCAAAAATACAACTATTTATGGTATGTATTTGGCTTTGAGTGTTAAAACTAATTCAAAAATTAGAAAGAAAATATTATAAGTATTAAGAATTTGTGTGTTTTCTTCCTACTCCATTTTCTCCTATTCCATTTTCTCCAAAGCCTTTTTAACCATTTTTTGGTCGCTTGGAAACCAACCTTGAAGCATAATTGTCATTCCAAAAAGTATTAATAATATGCTTATTAATTTTTTGATATTCAAAATGTTCTTTGGGGTCATTTTGTGTTTTAATTGTTTGGCTAATAGGATTTTACCCATATCAACAAATAAATATGTCAAAATTACAGAAGTGAAAAAAGTTAGCATTCTTGAATTTTCTAATTCCAATTTTGGTCCAACGGTAATTAGTATTAAAAACCAAAAAAGAAGTACGCCAACATTGATAAAATTCAATAAAAATCCTTTGATAAAAAGCGCGCGATAATTCTTTTTTTGGAATACAATTTCAACATCGTCTTCATTTACTTTTGAGGTAATTTTTCTAAGTTTTATAAATGAAATCAAACCGTAAGTAAGCATTAAAATTCCTCCAAAAATAAAAATTGCAGGATCGTTTTTCAAACTTTGAATCAATCGGTAACTACTGAAATAAGCAATTAAAATAAAGAAAACATCTGCTAAAACAACGCCTAAATCAAATACCAAAGCAGCTCTAAATCCTTTAACTGCGCTTGTTTCAAGCAACACAAAGAAAACAGGACCAATAAGAAAACTTAAAAAAATTCCGAGTGGAATTGCTGTTAAAATGTCTTGAATCATTAATAAAATTTAGAATCGAATTATTACAAATATAAAAATATTATCTATTGCTTTGATTGATTGAACCGCCTAAAACCGTTTTTTGATTAATTTGTTTCGGTTTACCAAAAATGGTAATTGTTCCGCCAGCTCTTACTTTTGCATCTACCAACTCCGAAGCACGAACATCCGCAGTTCCGCCAGCACTGATAGCGACATTTGTTTGCTCGGTTTGAAAGTCTTTTGCATTTAAAACACCACCTGAAGAAATAATAATATCTTGGTTTTTAGCCATTCCTTCTAAGTTAATTATTCCTCCAGAAGTGGCACGAATACTCAACTTTTGAACCTCTAATTTTAATTTAATTTCGGCTCCTTCTTTAGCATTTAACGAAAATGAAATTTGCTTTATTACTTGATCACTTGAAATATAAGAACCTTCACAAGCATCTAAACTTTGAATCTTTTTATAATATACTAACGCCGTAACATCCTCGCCAGACAAGAATTTACCAATCTGCATTCTTACTTTTAATTCTCCGTTATTGTTAACAATTTCAACTTCTGAACTGTTTTTTCCTGATAATTCAATTTTACTTTCTTCTGACGGAATCAGCTGAAGTGAAATTTTATCAAACACTTTCACAGCATCAAAATCACCTAAATTTTTGGTGGTAGTTTCTTGCGAAAAACCCATTTGCGAAAGCAATAAAAATACAATTAACCTATAATACTTCATCATTATTCTGTCTTAAAAAATAGAAATCCAACTGTTTTTTCACTAAATCGGCAGTTTTTACTTTTACATAAATTTCATCGCCAAGTTGCAGTACGTTTTTAGTACTTTGACCAACAAGTGCATATTGTTTTTCGTCAAAAATATAATAATCATCTTTTATTTCCCGGATTCTTACCATTCCTTCACATTTATTTTCTATTATTTCAACGAAAATTCCAAATTCTGTGACGCCTGATATAACTCCTAAAAACTCTTGATCTTTGTGATCTTGCATATATTTTACCTGCATATATTTGATAGAATCGCGTTCTGCCTTTGTCGCTAAACCTTCCATTTGAGAACAATGAATAGATTTTGATTCATATAATTCTATATCTGCAGATTTTCCACCATCTAAATAAAATTGCAATAATCGGTGCACCATTACATCAGGATAACGACGAATTGGTGAAGTAAAATGGGAATAATATTCAAAAGCCAAACCGTAATGTCCAATATTATCAGTAGAATATTTGGCTTTACTCATCGAACGAATCGCCAATGTATCTATTAAATTTTGTTCTTTTTTACCATTAACTTCTTTCATTAAATTATTCAAAGCTTGGGCTACCGAACCTGAGTTGAAATCAACTTCATAGCCAAACTTTTTAATTAGTTCTTGCATCGCCAAAAGTTTATCTTCATTTGGTTCGTCGTGAATTCTGTAAACAAAAGTCTTTTTTTGACGTCCAATGAATTCTGAAACTTTTTTATTTGCCAAAAGCATAAATTCTTCTATTAAATGATTAGAATCTTTAGAAGTTTTAAAGTAAACACCTTCAGGATTTCCTGTTTCCGAAAGGTTGAATTTTACTTCAACTTTATCAAAAGAAATCGCTCCGTTATTCATTCTATTTTCACGCATAATTTTCGCTAATTCATCTAATTTTAATGTAGCAAAAACAATTTCGTCCGATACTTTATAAGCACTTCCTGTGATTGAAGTTTCAATAGGAATTATATTTTCTTTGGTTTCAATGATATGTTGTGCTTCTTCATACGCAAATCGCTGATTAGAATTTATCACCGTTCTACCAAACCAACTGTTTTTAATATTCGACTTTTTATCCAATTCAAATATAGCGGAAAAAGTATATTTTTCTTCGTTTGGACGCAAAGAACACGCAAAATTTGACAAAACTTCTGGTAACATAGGCACCACTCTATCTACTAAATATACCGATGTTGCTCGATTATAAGCTTCATTATCTAGAATTGTTCCTTCTTGTAAATAATGGGAAACATCAGCAATATGGATTCCAATTTCGTAATTTCCGTTTTCTAATATTTTAAATGATAAGGCATCATCAAAATCTTTTGCATCTTTTGGATCGATTGTAAAAGTCAAAGTATCGCGCATATCTCGACGCTTTGCAATTTCACTTTCGTGAATTGAAGTATCAATTTTTTGAGCAAAAACTTCTACTTCTAATGGAAATTCTGCGGGTAAACCATATTCTGCTAAAATGGCGTGAATTTCAGTATTGTGTTCGCCTGGTTTCCCTAAAACTTTTATTACGGAACCAAACGGACTGTCAGCTCTTGCTGGCCAATCTTCAATGTGAACTAAAACTACATCTCCGTTTTCGGCATCACCTAATTTATCTTTTGAAATAAAAATATCGGTGTACATTTTTGGATTTGCAGTCGATACAAAGGCAAAATTCTTCTGAATATCTATTACTCCTACAAAATCAGTTTTCTTTCTTTCTATAACTTCTATAACTTCTCCTTCGGCACGTTTTCCTTGTCGTTTGTTATACACATACACTTTTACGGTGTCGCCATCTAAAGCGTGGTTCAAATTATTGGTCGGAATAAATACATCTTCAGCAAATTCTGGACATACGAAATAAGCAGTTTTCCTTCCAGTCATATCTATCTGACCTTCGTAATAATCTTTACTTGCTTCTACTACTAAATATTTTCCAGGTTCTATTTCGTCTATTTTTTTTTGGGCTACAAGAATCTTTAAATCTTTAATAATTTGATTTCTACTTTGTGTATCATCTAATTCTAATTTAATTCCTATTTGCTTATAATTGAATGCTTTATTGGCATTTTGTGCTAATATTTTTACTATTTTATCTGTTAAATCAGCTTGTTTTTTGACTGGTTTTCTTAGTCTTTTACTCATAATTCTTTTCTTAAAAGTTGAAATTTACAAAATAGTTAGCAGTTGTTTGTTGATAAGTCCGAGTTTTAAATAAAATATAACTTTTAAAAACTAAATTCTCTTACCAATGCTATTCGCAGTACCTTTATAAAAAATAAATAAAAATGGAAGAATTTGTAACTATTGCAACTTTTAATTTTCCTCACGAAATTATCGTGTTAAAATCTATTTTACAGAACGATGGAATTGCTTTTTTATTTCTCAATGAAACTTTGGTTTCTGTTAATCCATTAGCAAGTTACGCTTACGGTGGAATCGAGTTAAAAATTCATCCCAACGATTTTGAAACAGTTCAAACTATTTTAGATGAATTGAACAACAATTTAAATATCGTTTAAATGATTTTTAAAGTTTTAATTTCTCAAATGTTATCAACAGATATATAATACAATAAAAAGAAAATTAAATTTAAAATTATTTTTTAATGGTTATTATAGCGTGTTAATAGCTACAATAAAATTATTTTTTTGAGTGTTGTTTTCAAGTTATATTTATTTACAAGAAGTTATAAACATACTTATTTTTATCTAATGAGTTCTAAAATAAGACTTTCTAAATTTTAATTAACAACGGTTAACAATCTTTATATTCTACTTTTTGTAAATAAGTTTAAATTCAAAATTTGTTAATAAAATGCATTTTTATAGTTATAACTTTTATAAAAATTCATCAAACTAAATTAGTTTTATTCAACTCAATTTTTGATTACGAATTAATACAATACAACCTAAAAATAGTTGTAAAATTATATATAAAGTTATGAACAGAAATTATTAAATTAAGGTTAACTGATTATCAAACAGTTAGGAAGTGTTGTTAACATTACAATATTTTAACAATTACATTACATTAAAACCAATGAAAAAAAGTGAACTAATTGATTTTCAAGTTGTTTATAATTTATGTAAATAAAAATAATAGGAATGTAATTCTCGCTTTTCTTTTGGTAAATTTGTATCGAAAACACAACACTTTACAATTATGAAAATTTCTATCGGAAACGACCACGCTGGACCAGAATATAAAAAAGCAATTGTTGAAATGCTCAAGGCAAATGGTTATGAGGTTACCAATTACGGAACCGATTCGGCAGATAGTGTGGATTATCCCGATTTTGCACATCCCGTTGCATTAGATGTGGAATCTAAAAAAGCAGATTTTGGAATTATTATTTGCGGAAGCGGAAATGGAATTGCAATGTCGGCCAATAAACATCAAGGAATTCGAGCTGCATTGTGTTGGATGAAAGAAATTGCAGTTTTAGCACGACAACATAATAATGCAAATATTATTAGTATTCCAGCTCGTTATACTTCAATTCCGCAAGCTGTAGAAATGGTTCAAACTTTCCTAAACACTGATTTTGAAGGTGGAAGACACCAAAATAGAGTGGATAAAATCAGCTGTTAATTATAATATTTCTCTATTTTTAGACACAGATTCACAGATTTTAAAATTTACATTAATTTTAATCTCATTCAATCAATTTTTTTTAGTTTCAAAATATTTTATAAAATGAAGTATTTTTATGAATAGCGAATAATTTTCTAATTTTAGCCACAGATTCACAGATTAAAAATGATTTAAAAATCAGTGAATCTGTGGCTAATTTTTCCAATCGAAAATTTAAATCAGCAAACTAAATTCTGTAAATCAAACCAATATATTTTAAGTTTTTAATGTATTTCTTACTTTTTTATTAATTCCTATTGACTGAATTAACGTTAATTCAGTCAACGCACTGACTGAATTAACGTTAATTTGGTCAACGCACTGACTGAATTACGATTTTTTTATATATCTTTGTTTTGTAATTAAAGCAAAAAAGATGCAAAATTATTTCAAAAGAGCGGTTTTAGAAGAATTTCATCGGAAGTTAATTCCTAATAAAGTATTGATTTTATTGGGCGCAAGACGTGTTGGAAAAACTCAATTGATAAAAACGTATTTAGAAACCCTTCCAAAAGAAAAATATTTACACCTGAACGGCGAAGATATAATCGATGCAAATTTGTTAAAAGAGCGTTCCATTTCTAATTATAGTAGATTACTTCAAAATATTGATTTATTAGTAATTGATGAAGCACAAATTATTCCCGAAATAGGTTTGATTTTAAAATTGATTGTAGATTCAATTGATGGAATAAAAATTATTGCGACAGGATCTTCAATGTTTGATATTTCAAATAAATTGGGCGAGCCTTTAGTAGGTAGAAAAAACACAATTTATTTGTATCCGTTGGCGCAAATGGAGTTTTCTTTATATGAAAATTACAAGCAAACCACCGAAAAATTAGAACAACGATTGATTTATGGAAGCTATCCCGAATTAGAACAATATGAAAATTGGGAGGACAAAAAAGACTATTTATTTGAAATAATAAATTCCTATTTACTGAAAGATATTTTAGTTTTTGAAGGCATAAAACATTCCGATAAAATCTATGATTTACTGCGATTGGTGGCGTATCAATTAGGAAAAGAAGTTTCAATGCAAGAATTGGCAAATCAATTGCAGATATCAAAAAACACGGTTTATAATTATTTAGATTTGCTTTCAAAGGTATTTATTATCTTTAAAATTGATGGTTTCAGTAGAAATTTAAGAAAGGAAATCGTGAAATCGAGTCGCTGGTATTTTTATGATAATGGCATTCGAAATACAATTATCAACAATTTCAACAGAATTGATTTTAGAAACGATGTCGGCGGTTTATGGGAAAATTATTTGGCTTCGGAGCGAATAAAAAAGCAGCAATATCAAAAAATCAAAACTAATAATTATTTTTGGCGCACCTACGATCAGCAAGAACTGGATTGGCTGGAAGAAATAGGAGATAATTTGGCTGGATTTGAATTCAAATGGAGCGAAACTAAAAAACCAAAAGTTCCTACAGCATTTGCAAAAGCATATCCAGAAGCTACTTTTGAAGTTATAAATCGAGGAAATTATTTAGATTTTATTACTTAGATTACTATTAAAAGCAACATTAAAATTATTAAAAACAATAAAATGACCAATATAGAATTCATTTCAAAATTCGTTGCTACTTCGGCAATAAATATTCAAAAAACCATTCAATTGTTGCAGGAAGATTGCACGATTCCGTTTATTTCTAGGTATCGAAAAGACCAAACTGGAAATCTTGATGAGGTTTTTATAGAGAATATTGCCAAGTTTCAGAAGGAATTTGAAGTGATTGTAAAGCGAAAAGATGCGATTTTAAAGTCGATTGAAGAGCAAAAAATGCTTTCGCCAGAATTAAAACAAAAAATCCAACAGAGTTTTGATTTGCAAGAATTGGAAGATTTTTATTTGCCCTTTAAAAAGAAGAAGAAAACAAGGGCGGATGTGGCGCGAGAAAATGGATTGGAGCCTTTGGCAAAAATAATAATTGCGCAAAATAATGATGATGTTGATTTTATTTCGACTCAATATTTGAATGCAAATGTGGTAAATGAAGAGGCTGCGTTGCAAGGCGCACGGGACATTATAGCCGAATGGATTAACGAAAATATTTATGTTCGGAAGCAGTTGAGGCGTTTGTATCAGCGGAAAGCGAGCGTTGCAACCAAGGTAGTAAAGGCGAAAAAAGAAGACGAAAAGGCACAAAAATTCAATCAGTATTTTGATTGGTCGGAGAATTTAACAAAGGCGCCATCGCATCGATTATTAGCGATGCTTCGTGCCGAAAACGAAGGTTTTGTGAAGTTAAAAGTAGAAGTCGATTCGGAAAATTCAGGTGCGGAAGCATTAGAAATTATCGATGAATTAATCATAAAAAGAAATAACGATACTACGCCACATTTGCAATTAGCGATTCAGGATAGTTTCAAAAGATTGCTGAATCCTGCCATTTCAAACGAGGCTTTGCAAGAAGCAAAAGCGAAGGCAGACGCCAATTCCATTCAGGTTTTTGCAAATAATTTAAGTCAATTATTGTTGGCGCCACCATTGGGGGAAAAGCGAATTTTAGCCATTGATCCTGGATTTCGAAGTGGCTGCAAAATTGTTTGTTTGGACGAAAAAGGCGATTTATTATACAACGAAACTATTTATCCGCACGCACCTCAAAAAGAAGATGCAATGGCAATGAAAAAAATTCGCTCGATGGTGAATTCCTATAAAATTGACGCTATTTCTATCGGAAACGGTACTGCTTCCCGAGAAACGGAATTTTTCATTAAGAAAATTGCGTTCGACAAACCCATTCAAGTTTTCATAGTTTCTGAAGCCGGTGCGTCAGTTTATTCGGCTTCAAAAATTGCGAGAGACGAATTTCCAAATTATGATGTTACGGTGCGAGGTTCAGTTTCTATTGGGAGACGCCTTTCGGATCCGTTGGCAGAATTGGTAAAAATTGATCCGAAAGCAATTGGTGTTGGTCAATATCAGCACGATGTAGATCAAACAAAATTAAAGGAAGAATTAGATACAACGGTGATTCGTTGCGTGAATTCTGTGGGAATAAATATCAATACAGCGAGCAAACATTTATTGAGTTATGTGAGTGGAATTGGAGAAAAATTAGCTGAAAATATCGTTCAATACCGTTCGGAAAACGGACCATTTGAAGACAGGAAGCAACTTAAAAAAGTGCCAAGATTAGGAGAAAAAGCATACCAACAAGGCGTTGCTTTTATTAGGATTTCAAATGCCAAAAATCCTCTGGATAATTCGGCTGTGCATCCTGAAGCGTATGGAATTGTGGAGAAAATGGCAAAAGATTTGAAATTGACGGTGCACGATTTGATTGCCAATAAAGAAAAAACAGCTTTAATAAAACCAGAAAATTACATTACTTCAGAAATTGGATTATTGGGATTGAAAGACATTATAAAAGAGCTTGAAAAACCAGGTTTAGACCCAAGAAAATCAGCAAAAGTTTTTGAATTTGATGCCAATGTAAAATCCATAAAAGACTTAAGAACAGGAATGATTTTGCCAGGAATTGTGAATAATATTACAAATTTTGGTTGCTTTGTGGATGTTGGAATCAAGGAAAGTGGCTTGGTTCATATTTCGCAATTAAAAGCAGGTTTTGTGAGTGATGTGAATGAAGTGGTAAAATTACACCAACACGTTCAAGTGAAAGTTACGGAAGTGGACGAAGACAGAAAACGAATTCAATTGACGATGGTTATTTAAAGAAGAATCAAAAAAAATCATTAAATTTGATTATTAAAAAATCATTTATGGAAAATTGGCAAAAACATATCAGTATAAATTCAAAAATAAGAAGTGGGAAACCTTGTATTTCTGGTACAAGAATTACAGTTTCTGATGTATTATCTTATTTGGCTTCTGGAATGTCAACGGAAGAAATTATCAAAGATTTTCCAACATTAAGTAAAGAAAAAATAATGGCAGCCCTTTCATTTGCTGCTTATCGAGATACAATGACTAAAATTGCTTTTGCGTCGTGAAACTTTTATTAGACGAGAATTTATCTTGGCGAATGATAAAAAAACTTACGTTACATTTTACAGAGGTTGTTCACGCATCAGAGTTAAAAATTATTCAACCCGCAGATGATAGTTCTATTTGGAATTATGCTAAAAAAAATGGATTTACAATTATAAGCAAAGACGATGATTTTGAAAAAATTGTACTTTTAAGAAAAGCGCCGCCCAAGCTAATTTATCTTAAAACCTATAATTTAGACACGAATAAATTAACAGATTTAATTATAAAAAATAAACACAAGATAGTAGAATTTGATAATTCTAAAGAAAACGACATTTTTGAAATTTATTCAAATTAGTGTAAACGTTTATTTAAAACAAAAAAGGCTTTTCAAATTATGAAAAGCCTTTTTATTATTTCGTTTCGTCTTCTTTTTTGTCAGCCGGTTGCGTTTCCTTTGCTGCATTTTTGAATTCTTTAATTCCAGTTCCTAATCCTTTCATTAATTCTGGAATTTTTTTACCTCCAAACATTAACAAAATTACTGCAACGATTAAAATTATCTCGGTTGGTCCTAATCTTCCCATAACACACTATTTTATGCTTTCGCAAATTTATAATAAATTCTACCACAAAGATAATTAGAAAAATTGGTATTTCATTTCACTCATTAATAAATATTTATGATTTGATATGCAACTTATAAATTCTCAAATAATTGAAATTTAACATTATCATAAATACACAAAGCTCGAGATGCAACTTTTATCATTATATTTGTGATAATAATTGAAAAATAATGCCTGAAAAATCTCAAAAAAGACAAATTCTAAAGAAGAAATTATTTACAAAAAACCGATTGGTTATTTTAAATGAAGATACTTTTGAAGAAATTTTTTCGCTACGATTAACGTTAATGAATGTTTTTGTCGTGGCGTCAATTGGTGCAATTTTAATTATAACTTTCACTACTTATATTATTGCTTTTACGCCCTTACGGGAATATATTCCTGGCTATGCATCAACAAAATTGCGAAAAGAAGCTACTGAATTGGCTTTAAAATCGGATTCGTTGGCATTGGCATTAAAGAAAAATGACGCCTATTTAAAATCGGTTGTTAAGGTTTTAAATGGCGATTTGGAATATGAAAAAATCAATAAAGATTCTATTATGTCTTCCGATAATGTTAGTAAAACAATTGAAAATGATGCGCCTTCAAAAGCAGAATTGCAATTGAGAGAACAGGTTTTACAAGAAGAAAAAATGCTTTCAAAAGATAAGAAAAAGTCAAAAAAATAGAAAAATGTCTTTAAAATCTTACTTGGCAAAAAAATTTGCGAAAAGCATTTATAGAAAAACTCAAATTTGGGCGAACAATCCTATACAAACCCAGCAAAACGTTTTTAAAGAGCTGATTCGTCAAGCGAAAAACACGCAATTTGGTACCGACCACCATTTTGAGTCTATAAAAACATTTGAAGATTTCTCTAAAAATGTTCCCATTCGGGATTATGAAGCCTTAAAAATATATGTTGATAAAGTCGTTCAAGGCGAAGAAAACGTACTTTGGAAAGGGAAGCCGTTGTATTTTGCAAAAACATCAGGAACAACTTCTGGGGCAAAATATATTCCGTTAACGAAGGAATCGATGCCGTTTCACATTGAAGCCGCTCGAAATGCAATTCTACATTATATTCACGAAACAGGCAATGCCGATTTTGTAGATGGAAAAATGATATTTCTGCAAGGAAGCCCCATTTTAGAAGAAAAAAACGGAATTCAATTGGGAAGATTATCAGGAATTGTAGCGCATTTTGTACCGAAATACTTGCAAAAAAACAGAATGCCAACTTTTGAAACCAATTGCATTGAAGATTGGGAAACCAAAGTTGACGCCATTGTTGAAGAAACGTTCAATGAAGATATGACCGTTATTTCGGGTATTCCATCTTGGGTGCAAATGTATTTTGAAAAATTACATCAAAAAGCGGAAAAACCAGTTGGCGAACTCTTTAAAAACTTCAATTTATTCATTTACGGCGGTGTGAATTTTGAGCCTTATCGCGCTAAATTTGAAAATTTAATAGGTAAAAAAGTTGATTCCATTGAATTATTTCCCGCTTCGGAAGGATTTTTCGCTTATCAAGATTCACAGAAAGAAAAAGGAATGTTGCTGCTTTTGAATGCAGGAATTTTCTATGAATTTATAAAATCGGAGGAGTTTTATACTAAGAAACCTAAACGATATACTATTGGCGAAATAGAATTAAATGTAAATTATGTTTTGATAATTTCAACAAACGCTGGACTTTGGGGCTATAATATTGGCGATACCGTACAATTTACTTCCTTAAAACCCTATCGCGTGATTGTTTCTGGTCGTATCAAACATTATATTTCGGCTTTTGGGGAACACGTAATTGGAAAAGAGGTGGAATGTGCGATGAAAGAAGCAATGGAAAACACATCTATTCAGATAAACGAATTTACTGTTGCGCCACAAATTACGCCACTTGAAGGTTTGCCCTACCACGAATGGTTCATAGAATTTGAAAACACACCGGATAACTTAGTTGCATTCGCGGAAGCAATAGACAGCGCAATGAGAACCCAAAATTCATATTATGATGATTTGATTGCGGGCAAAGTTTTACGGAAATTAGTTATTACAAAAGTGGCGAAAAATGGTTTTCAAGAGTATATGAAATCGATCGGGAAATTGGGAGGACAAAACAAAATTCCAAGGCTCAGTAATGATAGGACGATTGTTGATTTTTTTAGTAATACTAAATAATTGTTTTGTCATTCTGAATTTATTTCAGAATCTAATGAGAGAAGCTGAAACAAGTTCAGCTTGATAGAGATTTTAATAATATATAATTTCATGAATAAGTTTTCCTTTTTATTATTTCTGTCCATTTCCTTTTTCGCTCAAACCAAAGGCTTTGTTGTTGACGAATCCGGAAAGCCTATTCCGTATGTGAATATTTGGGTTGAAAACGAGAATATTGGAACAACTTCAGAGGAAAATGGGGAGTTTTCGATTGCTGCTTCCGCAAATAAAAATCTGATATTTTCTATTTTAGGTTTTGATAAAAGAATAATAAAAGCATCGGAAGTTGCAAATGTGGTATTGAAAGCAACTTCGTTTCAACTTGATGAAGTGGTAATTGCAAGACGATTTGAAACTAAAAAAATTGAAATCGGACAAATAAACAACCCAATTTTAGAAGCTTTTGACAATGGACCGAGAATTGATGTGAAATTTTTTCCTTATTCGGATTCCTATAAAAAAACCAAATACATCAAGAAAGTTAGCATTTTAACAGACAGTCGAATTGACAACGCAACGGTTAAAATACATTTTTATAAAGTGGATTCTAATGGTTTTCCAAGCGAGGAACTTCTCACAAAAGATTGTATTGTAAACATTAAAAAAGGAGTTGTTAGAAATAGTTTTGATTTGACAGATTTGAATTTGAAAATGCCAAAAACGGGAATTTTCATTGGGTTTGAAAAGCTAATAATTACGAAGAATAAACTAGAAAAAACCATCGTAAATTCAAATACTGGAAAAACAACAACCCAAATAGTATATTATCCATTTGTGTTGTACAATTATGTAGAAAGAGATTTTTTATACACTTTTTCAGTTGGAAAATGGAGTCGTAAAACGAATGAAAAAACAATAGGTTCTTCAGATAAAATTAAAATGTATGAACCAGCGATAAATTTGGTATTAACCAACTAAATATATAATCCTTACATTTGTGGGTTATAAAATAAAAACTAAATGAAAGAAATTAAAAATATAGTGCGATCAAGAGCACAAGAATCATCAAGTGCCGTTGAAAAATTATACATCACAATGCGCCATTTGTTCAATAGAGGATTCTATAAACCAATGGGAGTTTCTGGTGATACTTTGCGTGAAGCATTATTGTTATTACGTCCTGAAATCTATGGTACAATTGCCGATGATAAAGTAGAATTAAACGGACTTTTATATGTAATAGAAAGGCTTCCCGTTGGAATTGAAGAATGCAGATTCATCAATTTAACTTCCGATGAAGGCTATTCAAAATCCCATTTTCAAGCGATAATTCCACCCAAAAGAAGAAGAAATTGTTATCGAATTGATGACGAACAAATGAATGTTGAAATTACCCGTGGTCGATCTGACATTTACGATATTTTGACGCATTTGACTTTCATTTTCATAGAATCTCATAAAATAAAAAACCGAGTTTTAATTGACGAAAGTGGAGAAGTTTCTCGCGATTGGCAAAAATTAGAACAAGCGGTTTTATCCAATAAAAAATTGACTTTAATTGATAAAGAAAAAGCAATTTCTCACACAGCAAATATTTTAGGAAGAACATTTGCTGAGGTTTTAGATATTTATGATGGATTTGGAACTAAAGAAAAACCAGACCGTTTTTTACATATTATTTATTGGTTGGGAAAATTAGCAATTGAAGAGGTGGTTGATAATAATAAAAGAACCATCACTTTTAGTCCAATTTTGAGAGAAAGATTGGGGCATCATATTCACGGAGAAATTTGGGCAACCAACATAAAAGAAGTGCTTAAAGCAAATGATTTATTGGATCGTCCAATTAATATTATCAGTGCAAATATGCATTCTGTGATGAATTCTATATTTGCAACGCACGTTTTGAAAACGAAATTCAAGGACAAATCAGATTTCTTTATATTTGAAGAATTAAGCAAATCTGGCGCTGACGAAGTTCGAAATAAAGTAGAAGATTTCGCAAAATTACACGGAATGATTTCGCTTCCTGATACTTCTGGAACCAATATTGATGTTCAAATTTTTGACACATCGAAAATCGATTGGAATAAATCGGCATTTCCAAAGGCGCATTTGAACAATAAAAAACCTGTTATTATCGTTATGGACTATGCTTTTGGCGAACAAGCGTATGAAACTATTGATGAATTATTAAAACCCTACAAAAAAGATATTCTTTTGAATGTGGAATCGGTTTCAATAATGGGAAAAGCGGGGATTCTTCAAGGTGGAAAAGGCGATATTATGATTCCATCGGCACATATAAATGAAGGAACTGGAGATAATTATTTCTTCCATAATGAATTAACCGCCGAAATGCTTGAAGGAAATGACATTGCTGTTGTTGAAGGACCAATGATTACGGTTTTAGGAACTTCATTGCAAAATAAAGATTTGTTGAAATTTTTCCACGAATCTACTTGGGGCGTAATTGGTTTGGAAATGGAAGGTGCCTATTATCAAAAAGCAATTCAATCGGCATCCAAAATTAGAAAAAGTATCAATACGGATGTGAAAGTTAGATATGCTTATTATGCGTCTGATAATCCATTGGAAACTGGAAGCACATTGGCTTCAGGCGGATTGGGAACAACAGGAGTAAAACCAACCTATTTGATTACAATTAAAATATTAGAACAAATTTTTAACATAAAATAGATTTAGATTATGAGTCAAAATACAAATAATTCAGACAATCAAGATATTGATTTGTCATTAGTTTCAAAGAAAATCGGAAGTTTTTTGGAATCTATTAAAACTTCTATTTACAATTTGATTTTATTTTTTAAGAAAAAATTACTTTTAATAGTAGGTCTAGCTGTTGTTGGAGCAGGTTTAGGATTCTATTTTGATACAACTGTCAAATCGTATAATCACGAAGTTATTCTTTTGCCAGCAATGGGAAGTACAGAATATTTATATTCAAAAATTCAGTTATTACAATCTAAAATCAATTCAAATGACACTCTTTTTCTAAAGGCAATTGGAATTGAAAAACCAAAAAACATTTCTTTAATTGAGATAGATCCAATAATTGATATTTATAGTTTTATAAATAGCGAATCAGATAAAGCCTCACAAAATTTTGAATTTATTAAATTATTATCCGAAGATAAAGATATAAATAAAGTTATAGAAGATAAGTTAACGAGTAGAAATTATTCTCGACATACGCTAAAGATAAAAACTAAGGGAGCTATAACCGAAAAAAATACAATAACGCCTCTGTTAAAATACTTAAATGACAATGAATATTTAGAAAAATTAAGGACTGCTTATATTTTCAACATTAATAATAAGATACTTAAGGATGAGGAAATGATACTTCAAATTAATAATTTATTAAATAAATTTTCATCTACAAGTGACAATCAAAAAAGTGACAAATTAATTTATTACAATGAAAACACCCAGCTTAATGAAATTATAACGTCAAAAACTAATTTCATAAACGATATTGCAGTCCAAAAAGTTGAATTAATAAATATGGATTCTTTTATCAAAAAGACGAGTGTGATTATAAATTATAAAAACACTGATGGTATTAATGGAAAATTAATGTTTTTACTGCCTTTGATTTTTGTTTTTACATACATTTTTATAATACTTTTCATCACTTTTTATAAAAAGCAATCCCTAAAAGCAACTCAAAAAAATTAATTTAAACACTAAACAATGAAAGGAATTATATTAGCCGGAGGTTCAGGAACAAGATTACATCCGTTAACTCTTGCGGTCAGCAAACAATTGATGCCGATTTATGACAAACCGATGATTTATTATCCACTTTCATCGCTGCTTTGGTCGGGAATTAGAGAAATTTTAATCATTTCTACGCCACACGATTTGCCTTTGTTCAGACAATTATTAGGCGACGGAACGCGATTGGGATGTCGATTTGAATATGCTGTTCAAGAGCATCCAAATGGTTTGGCAGAAGCATTCATTATCGGAAAAGAATTTATAGGAACTGATAAAGTCGCTCTAGTTTTAGGAGATAATATTTTTTACGGAACGGGATTATCGGATCTACTTCAAGCAAATAACAATCCTGATGGAGGAATTATTTATGCCTATCACGTGAATGATCCAGAACGATACGGAGTTGTAGATTTTGATTCTGATGGAAATGTCCTTTCAATTGAAGAAAAGCCAGAACATCCAAAATCAAATTTTGCTGTTCCAGGGATTTATTTTTATGATAATGACGTCGTTGAAATTGCAGCAAATATAAAACCAAGTCACCGTGGTGAAATTGAAATTACAGATGTAAATAAAGAATACCTCAGAAGAGGAAAATTAAAAGTCAGTATTCTTGATAGAGGAACCGCTTGGTTTGATACAGGAACGTTTAATTCTTTAATGCAAGCTTCTCAATTTGTACAAGTTATTGAAGAACGTCAAGGTTTAAAAATTGGTTCTATTGAAGAAGCTGCTTATAAAATGGGCTTTATTGATGCGGAACAATTAAAAGCATTAGCACAACCCTTATTAAAAAGCGGATATGGAACGCACTTGTTAGATATTATATAAAAAAATGAATTTTATACCTACAAAATTAGAAGGCTGTTTTATTATTGAGCCAAAAATAATCAAGGACGAAAGAGGTTATTTTATGGAAAGTTTCAATGAAAACACTTTCCAAAATGGAATTGGAAAACCTGTTCATTTTGTTCAGGACAATCAATCATTTTCTACAAAAGGAGTCTTGCGTGGATTACATTATCAAACTGGCGAACACGCTCAAGCCAAATTAGTTCGTGTTTTGCAAGGCGAAGTTTTAGACGTTGTTGTTGATATTAGACCTGATTCTAAGACCTTTGGAGAATATGTTTCTGTTTTGCTTACGGGAGAAAATCAAACTCAATTTTTCGTTCCAAGAGGTTTTGCACACGGATTTTTAGTATTGAGCGATACCGCAACTTTTTTCTATAAATGTGATAATTTTTATAATAAAGATAGCGAAGGCGGAATTATTTATAATGATAAATCGGTAAATATCGATTGGCAATTCCCAACTGAAAATCTAATAATTTCAGAGAAAGATTTGATTTTGCCAACAATAGAAAACGCCAAAAAAGTATGGTAGTTTTAATAACTGGAGCCAACGGACAATTGGGACAAGCCATTCAGTTTGTTGCTGGAAATTATCCTAACATCAACTTTGTTTTCTGTTCTTCTTCGGATTTAGACATTACCATTAAAGAAAATTGTGAATTCATTTTTAATAAAGAAAAACCTGATTTTTGTATTAATGCTGCTGCTTATACTGCCGTTGATAAAGCAGAATCAGAGCCAGAACAAGCTCATTTAATAAATTGTATAGGAGCAAAAAATTTAGCGGAAACCTGTAAAGAATTTAATGCAAAATTAATTCATATTTCTACAGATTTTGTTTTTGATGGTTCAGAAAATGAGCCGTACAATGAAACAGATTTACCCAATCCGAAAGGAGTTTACGGACAAACAAAATTAGAGGGTGAAATAGCGATTCAAGAAGTATTTGATGCTTATTTTATTATCAGAACGTCTTGGGTTTATTCGCAATTTGGCAATAACTTTATGAAAACAATGTTGCGATTGGCTTCCGAAAGAACGTCGCTGAGTATTGTAAATGACCAAATTGGAACGCCTACAAATGCGGTTGATTTAGCAAATGCTATTTTGAAAATAGTTGAAAGTAAAACAAATAATCAATTCGGCATTTACAATTTCAGCAATGAAGGGCAATGCAGCTGGTTTGATTTTGCAAAGAAAATATTTGAAATTAATCAAGTCAAAATTGAGGTAACACCCATTCCAACAACACAATTTCCAACACCTGCAGAAAGACCAAAATATAGCGTTTTAGATAAAACTAAGATTAAAACTGTCTTTGGAATTGAAATAAAACCTTGGGAACAATCCATAGAAATATATAAATAAAAAACGGGGAAAACAGTAATGAATTCCCCGTTTTAATAAATATAAATGGCGTTTATTGTTTAATTATTCTGTGCGTTTCTTTTTTGCCATTGGACAATAATTGAAGAAAATAAACCCCTTTTGACAATTCCCCTAAATCAATTTGAGCATTTAGCAAACGGTGATTTTTGATTAACTTTCCTTCCGAAGTATAAATAGAATACGTGGCAGCATCTTTAATTCCTGTGATATTAATTACATCTGAAAAAGGATTTGGGAAGATTTTATACTTGGATATACTCTCTTCGGTTACTTGCAACGGCAACTGAAGTCCATCAACAGCGACATTATTAAAAGTTACTCTATTTCCAGCATCTAAAGTCATATCTGTACCTGTAAATCGCAACCGCACTTTGAAATTTACATTGTCATTTGCGGATAAAATTTGCGTGAAATCTATTTGAAATAATTGATATGTACTTGAAAGTGGCAAAGAAGTTGCTGACAATCCTGAGGTTTGCCAAACTGGTGTTCCTGAATTTGTGGCATAATCAACCGATAATCCGGTTACGCCCGCAAGTTCATTCATCGCAGCAAATGACAAAATAATGTTTTTGAAACCCGAAGTTGAGATATTAAAAACCATCAAATTTTCAAGTGAACCGCTTTGAAACATTTGTTTGATTTGCAAACCCTTCATTAACGCTGCGTCATACGGCAGATTGCTGTTTGTTGATGGACGATAATTTATATTTGTTGGACTATTTCTCCTTTCCATTGAAGCTTTATTTCTATTTACATTTCCAACAGGAAAAGGATAGCCTACAAGACAAGATTGGTATTGAATAGAAGCTCCTGAACCAATTTGATAGGTAGAATTTAAGGTTTCTAACGGAACATTATTGGCTATAGCCCCATTCATATACCAAAAATAAATTGGCACATTTGCTTCGAAAGTGCTATCAGGAATAAAATGTGCAACTACAGAAAAATCGGCATTTGGTGTAACCGTAATTTCCGAATTGGTACTTGTTGACGCGCCACTCCAATAACTGAAAACGAATCCTGGTTTTGCAATAGCTGTTAATTTCATTGGAATTCCATTGAAATATATTCCTGTCCAAGGATATGGATTTCCAATAATTCCTGGCGTGCCGTCTTTTATGTCAATGGTATTCATTTTGATATAGCCGTGATTTTCATTGGAAACATCCAAATTCGCATTTATATTTGCAGCAATTCCAAATTTCAAACGAATGTGATCTCTTTGAAATGTTGGTCTTGCAACAGCAAAATCTTTCTGCCGATTTAGATATGTTTCCCATTGGGATAAATCTTCTGGCACGCTCCAGCGAGAAATTTCCTCAGGCATTTCAGGTGCAATCACGGTTTTTAATTCGTCAATTTTAGAAATAATTCTGGAAGACAAGAATGAAGTATTCATCAAATCGGCAAATCGGTTGATAAAGTCAATTTTAAAAGTCTCGTTTTCTAATAATTTTCTTAGAATCAATGTCGCCCATTCTGGATTTACATCGGTGGTATTAATCGATGTTGCAATTGCCAATGAATCTCCATTAAAATCATTCGTTCCAAACGAAAATGAAGCGTCCATATCGTGCAATAGCCATCGCCATCTTCCATCCAATCCGTAAGCAGCATTTGGTTCATACGAACTCGTTTTATTTCTCCAATATTGCACATTATTATTAGGAAAATCAGCATTTTGAAAAAAGATATTAGCAATGAAAAAATCACTAAAACTTTCAGGATCAAGTTGTGTTTTTATGTAATTATAATTGGATTCCGAAGCCATAGAATTGGACTCTAAATAATTTGTCATTGCAGTATAATGAACTTCATCGCCTTCTTTAATATCGGCACTATTTTCTAATAAATCAACCGAATTAGTATTATAAACCCGTTGAAAATAATTATTATCGTAGCGTTCTCGGATATTTAATATTCCGAAATATTCTCCATTTACAAATGAAATTACAGGCTGATATGCTTCCGATTCTACGTTCAATGATTTACATAATTGGTGTGCCATTGCATCCCTAAATTTAGTATGACGGAAATCCCATCCAGAGTTGGAAAGCGTTAATCTGTCGTAACTTGTATAAGGCAAATCTGGGAAAAAATTATAATCCATTGTGCCATCGCCATATTCAGATCGTGCGTAAACGGTTAACGATTTTTTCTCGTATCTTCTGGTAGAACCGCCACGGATTTTCAAACCAATATCTTGATTAATTACTTCGGAACCATTAACAAAATAGCACATATTTCCGATTCTTTCATCATTTTCTTCCCAATAATAATTACCAGCCTTACTTGATCTTGACACTCCGTTTGGGTTTGCAATTCGCCAATCGTCAAAGACTTTTCCAGCCACATATATTCCGTTTTCATAGCCATAAAAACGGTCTTCATTGATGCTTAATGAAATGACGGGCAATGAAAATCTGGAACTTCCTTGAGGTGTAATAAAATAGTTTTTAGTGCTAATTTTACTGCTTATAAAACCCGGTTTCACAACTTTTGCTCTCACAATTGTTCCTTTAAAAATTGGATTATCCGGAATATAATAGGAAGGATCATAATCATACGTTGAAGAAATTGCTGAGACTTTATTGGGCTGGGAACTTCTATCGGTGATGTTAATTGGATTGGTATATTGATACGTTTGAAAACTATTATTTAAAAGCTCCCCGAAGTGCTGCTCTGGCAATTCAGGATATTGATTTTTATAAGTATAAGTAGTTCCGTTCAAATTATTTTCAGTTGGTTCCGAGCCGTCAAGCGTATAAAATATAGTCGAATCGGCATCTGTTGATGAAACTATTAAATCAAAATCAGAAGTATAAAAACCTCCATTTTGAGAAAATTGAGGTGGATTTAATACCCCAGAAAATCCTTGAGAAGTGTTTTCGGTTGCTGGCGTAATTGTTTGAAAAAAAACGAAATTTACAGTTCCATTTGGACTTCTACCATAGGAAATATCGGTGGGAATTATTGTTGCGGGAACAACATCTAAAACATCTCCCGAGAAATTACTCAAAGTGATACTTTCTCCAGAAGAACTGATTTTATAATTGGTATGCAAAGGATTTCCAGGTGTTGTTCTGTTCTTGTCGGATGCCCAAATTAAAAGATATTGACCCGCTCCAATTGTAACATTTGGAAAGACCCATTTGTTCAAAATAGCAGCATCATCTGATAATCCAAAACCAGACAGATTTATGGCAACACTTCCTTTATTAAATAATTCTATCCAATCTTGTGGCGTTCCATCTTCATCGGTGTTGGATGCAATATTGGAAGTTAAAATCTCATTAATAACTAAATTTTGTGCTGATACAGGCTGTGTGTATAGAAATATTGAAAAGCAAATTAGCGTGAATATATTTTTCATTTGTAGTTGACTTTTAGATTAGTAGTTTATTAATTGATTAAGAAACAGACGTTAATTCGCTTCAAAAAAACAATTATTTCTAAAGTTTTATAAACAAAAAACGAAGGAAACGATTGTTAAACCTCCGTTTTTTGATATTTTTTTTGGCGTTTAATTTTTAATGATTTTGTGCGTTTCTTTTTTCCCTTCTGATGCTATTTGAAGTAAATACATTCCCTTTGATAAATCACTTAATTGGATTTGAGTATTTTGGATTACACCATTTTTTAATAATTTTCCATCAATTGTATAAATTGTATATTCAGAATAATTGTTTATTCCAACGATATTGATTGTATCCGAAAATGGATTTGGGTAGCTTTTGAATTTCACAGTATTATTTTCATCCACTATCAAAGGAAGTTGAACTCCATCTACAGAAATATTGTTGAAAGTGACTCTATTTCCTGCATCCAAAGTTAAATCTGGACCTGTAAATCGCAAACGAATTTTAAAATCGGCATTGTTATTTGCGGAAGCAATTGCGGAACAATCTATTTGAAGCAATTGATAGGCACTAAAAAGCGGTAACGATGTTGCTGATAATCCTGATGTTAGCCAGATTGGAGTTCCAGAATTTATAGAATAATCTACAGAAATTCCGTTTATTCCCGCCAATTCATTGATAGCTGCAAATGATAGTTTTATGTTTTTAAAACCCGTTGTTGACAAATTGAAAATCATTAAGTTTTCGAGTCCGCCGTTTTGAAAAAACTGTTTTATCTGCAGTCCTTTCATCAACGCTACATTATAGGCAAGATTATTGTTTGCCGCAGGATTATAATTGATATTCGTTGGACTGTTTCTTCTTTCCATTGAAGCCTTATTTCTGTTGACATTTCCAATAGGAAAAGGGTACCCCGCAAGGCAAGATTTATATTGTATGAAAGCATTTGCGCCTAAACTATACGTAGAATTTAGCGTTTCCAATGGAACATTATTTGCAATAAGTCCATCCATATACCAATAATATATTGGCACACTAATTTCATAAGTAGCATCTGGAATAAAGTTCGCAGTTATCGAAAAATCAGCCGTTGGGGTAACTGTAATTTCTGGATTAGTGCTTATTGACGCGCCACTCCAGCCACTAAAAATAAATCCAGGCTTTGCAATTGCTTTCAATTTTACAGGAATTCCATTGAAATATATTCCAGTCCAAGGATATGGATTACTTACTATTCCTGGCGTTCCTTCTGAAATTGCTACCGAGTTCATTTTGATATATCCGTGATTTGTATTGGAAACATTCAAAGTTGCATTAACATTTGATGTAATTCCAAATTGCAAACGAATATGATCTCTTTGAATTGCAGGTCTTGCATTTGCAAAATTGGTTTGAAAATTTAAAAAGTAATTCCAGTCTCCAATATCAATTGGCTCAGCCCATCTTGCAGATTGTTCGAGAACTTCGGGAGCAAGAACTGTTTTCATTTCGTTCATTTTGGTAATAATTGTTGAAGATAAAAAAGAAGTGTTTAACAAGTCGGCAAAACGATTTACAAAATCAATTTTAAAGTCATTATTTTCGAGCATTTTACGCAACAAAAATGTTGACCAAGCAGGATTTGGATAATCTATCCCGTTTGGAGCCGTTGCTATAGCCAGATTATTTGTGTCAAAATTTGGATTTGAAATTGAGAAAGTATCATCCATATCGTGAGCCAACCATCTCCACCTTCCATCATTTCCATAAGGCGCATTCGGTTCATAACTTGCCGTTTTTTTTCTCCAATATAAAATGTTGTTCATCGGCCAATCTCCATTTCCAAAGAAAATATTAGAAATAAAATAATCAGTAAAATTTTCAGGATCAAGGCGTGTTTTTATATAATCATAATTTGTAGGTATTGCTAAAGAGTTATTGGTTACGTAATTTATCATATCTAAATAATTAGAATTATCACCGCCTTCAAGAATAATATATTGTTCTTCAAGCAGTTCAATTTCAGATGTTGGAATATTGAAAACTCTCTTGAAATACTGGCTGTCAATTTTATCTCTTGCACTTAAAATCCCCCAATATTCTCCATTTACAAAAGTAATTACAGGCTGATACCCTTTCGTTACAACATTCAAAGATTTCATTAATTCCTGACACAATGCATCTCGAAACATCGTTTGGTCAAAATCATTTCCTGAATTATGGAGCACCAAATCAGAATAACTATCAAACGGTTTGTCATTAAAAAAAGGATAACTCATAGAATTATCGCCATAAATCGTTTTGGCACTAATGTTGAATGATTTATTTTGGGCAACTCTTGACGAACCACCGTGAACCCGAAGACCAATATTTTGATTGAGAACATTTATTCCGTTTACGAAATAATTCATATTAGCAATTCTTTCATTTGCAATTCCTGAGCGGAAAAAATTTGCTGTAGCACCACTTGTTGGAGGCTCTAAAGTTGGATTTGCAGTTCTCCAAGTATCAAAGTCAACTCCTGCAACCAGAATCCCATCATTATAATCAAATAATTTATTTTCTGGGATGCTTAAAGACATTACGGGTAGCGTAAAACGGTTGTTTCCTTGCGGAGAAATAAAATAATTTTTGGTTTCGATAGTACTTGACAAAGCACCTGGTTTAATCAATTTTGCTTTCAGCACCGTTCCTTTAAATACTGGATTTGCGGGAATATACGTTGGATTAAAACTATATGTGGTTGAAATAGACGCTATTTTATTGGCAACAGCCGACCGATCAATAATTGGAATTGGTGTAGAATATTGCAAGGTTTGAAAACTTTTTTGCAATAATGAACCCGATAAATCCCCTGGAAATTCTGGATACTGATTTTTATAATTATATGTGGTACCGCTAAGATTATTTTCATCAGGATCTGAGCCGTCAAGCGTATATAAAACAGTTGTTCCAGGAATGGTTGAGCTTAAAGTCAAATCGAAACCAGCTGTAAAAAAGCCACTGTTTTGAGAAAATGTTGGTGGCGTTAACAATTCAGAATAACCAACATTTGAATTCACAGCATTAGGTGTTATGGCTTGAAAAAACACAAACGCACCAGAGCCATTGGGCAATCTTCCATAAGAAATGTCAGACTGCATTGGAATAGAAGGAACCATATCTACTGTGGTTCCCGAAGGATTTGTCAATAAAACTGCATTTCCAGCCATAGCTAATTTAAAATTGGTGTGTAGTGGACTTCCAGCAACGGTTCGGTTTTTATCGGAAGCCCAAACTAATAAATACTCACCAGGCGCAATTGAAACACTTGGAAAAGTCCATTTATATAGAATTGTTGCATCGTCAGAAAGGCCGTAACCCGATAAGTTTTCGGTAGTTGCGCCGTTATTGTACAACTCTATCCAATCTTGATAGGAACCGTCTTCATCCATATTGGAAAAAGAATTTGAAGATAATATTTCATTGATTACAATGTTTTGACTTAAAACGGAATTTGTAATTGCAAGAAAAAGCAAAAGGTTAAATAAATTTTTCATCATTAGTTAATGTGTTGATTAATAATTAGATGAAAATTATGACAATAAAATAAAAAGATTTTTTTTAGTCGGTATTTAACCTTTTTAACCTTTAAAATGCAAGAAAATTTTAAAAATAAGAATTGGAGTGTTAAATGCAGTTTTTTGAACTCAATAACTTGAATAAAAAAGAGGTGCAATTCCAGTATATTGAGAAACCAAACACTTATTGAATTTAAAAAAATTACAGAATCAAACTACTATCTAATTTTTATTAAATCAAATTAGCCAATTAATTTCAAAAAAAATTAATTTGTAATTAAAACCTCTTTTTTAATGTTCTCTGAATATTTTATAAAACACATAAGCATTAAATTGAAATATAAAATTCCATATTGTCGATAAAAATAATCTTCAATAAAGCAAATAATCAAGGCATTTAACACAATAACTTTGAAAAGAAACACGTTAGATTTTAAACAAATTTTTATAATATTTGCAATATAAAACAAGTAAAAAAACAACCCAAATATTCCAGAAGATAAAAAAATATAGAAATAATAATTATGAGTCATGTAATTATGGTTGGCATAAAAACTTGATTTATATGTTTCCTTATAAACCGTATTTAATTTATTTTGAAGATTTTCAAAACCAACACCGAAAACCCAATTTTCTTTTGCAATTATTATTGAAGAATCAAAAATAGCCTTACGAACATTGGTAGAATCATAGGCATCGTCTTTTGGTCTTAAATTGTAACTTTCGTAAGCCTCTAAAAATCTATCTTTAATTCCAGGAGTAAAAAATGAAAAAGTTAGTATTAAGCCTATTAATGAAAATGCAAAGAGCAATTTAGTTTTTAATTTATAAATGCTTCTTATAAATACCATTAAGGTCAATAACAAAATCATAAATACAAGATTTAGTTTGGTTAAAAGCAGAATGGTTATTAATAGAAAACAGAAAACATAAATTAATTGAAAATATTTTTTTTCTCTTAAAAACAAATCCAAAGAATGTGCGGAACATAAAATTAAAATAGCTGTATAATAAGTTGGGTGAATTACAAAAAGTTTGAAGTCATTATATATATGATACCTAAACCTTGACTCATTATTGAAAACAACATTATATTGCCATGAAGGAACATTAATAAAAAAACTTACTACATAAACAATAGATATGATTAAGCAAGTGTTTTTTAGCACAGAAATATATAAATTTATTTTATTTTTATTAAAAAATTCGTTAGGTATTGCTGAAAACAGAACTGGCATAATTAAAAACAAAATGGAATGTTGAATATGAGTTGCGCTATTTTTAAAATTATCAGAGCAAGCGGAATTTAATAAAACAATCCAAAAAGGAATTGTTAACAACAATGTTTGGAATTTAAAGTTGGTATAATCCCTAGAGGATATTACATAAATAATAGTATTAATAAAAAGTAATATTACAGAAAAGCTTGATAGATTTTCCTTAAGTATTGGTAATAAAAAAACTAATGAAATTAAAAACGGAAATATTTTTAAAGAAATATTTTTCATAAAAGAACCTCTTTTAACTTATTATTAAAATCCTCTAAAATTTTATTTTCTTCAAATTTGCTTATAATATAATTTCTTGCGTTGTCTCCTGTTGATTTTGAAATAATTGGGTCGTTTTTGAGTAATAAAATAGTTTCATAGACCAATAAAATGTTGTTTTCAGAGAAATAAAACCCGCCTTTTGATTGATTTACAATTGTTAAGACCTCGGAATCTTTATTTCCGGAAATAATAGACGGTTTATTACTCGCCATCATTCCAAGAATTTTTGAAGGCATAATAGTATTAATAACATCGATTTTTTGAAACAAAAAGTGAACGTCTGCAGAACAAAGTAAATCATTTAATTCTTCATAAGGAACTGGATCAAAGAATTTTACAAAATTATATGATTCTAATTTTAATTTCAGGTTATCCTTAAATCCACCATCTCCAACAATTACAATTTCTATGTTTTCATCAGGATTAATTATTTCACATAATTTTTCTAAAAACGCCCAATCTTGTTTTTCTCCAATATTTCCTGAATATAACAAAGTAAATTTAACTGAATTAATTAATGGATGTTTTGAACTAATTTCAGGATTAATTTTACTAAAAGAAACCCAATTTGGAAAATAATATGGTTCTTTATGACACGATTTTTCCTTTATTTTACTGAGCATACTGAAGCTAATACTACTAACGACATTTGATGCATTTAACATTTTTCTCTCAAATAGGATAATAACAGAATTAACTATTTTTGACAGATAACTTTTATTTTTGATAATTCCAGAATCTAATGCCAAATCAAATTCAAAATCCTGAACATGAACCCACAATTTCGCTTTTTTAAATTTAGACAATAACAAAGCTGGTAAAATGGAAATTGTAAATGGAACAATACAAATAACTAAATCGGTTTCCTTTATTTTATTTAAATTACGTAAAGTTCCATAAAACAAACTAAGCATCATTAGAATGCGCCCTTTAAAAGTAACTTTTTCGGGAACATACTGTTTGTAACGAATGATTTCGACATCACCCATATTTTCGACATAAAAAGAAGGGTAATTCTTATATTCTTCTCGAATTTTCCATTGCGGATAATTAGGAAAACCAGTAATTATTTTGACCTCATATCCAATTTCAGATAAAAACTTAGAAAACTGCGTTGTGTACAATCCTATTGCTGTGTCTTCTGGGTAAAAGAATCCGGTTATTATCGTTATTTTTTTGCTCATTAAAACAGTTTTTAATGAGCAAATATATTCTTTTATTTTATTTTTAATAAGCAATAAAATATTATTTAAAAAATAATATCTTTGCTTTATAAAAATAAAAAAAAAATGAAAAAAATAGCATTATTATTATTAGGTGGTTTAGTATTACTTTCTTGTGGTAGAAATAAAAAAGAAGGGTTAGAAGAAACTATAAAACCAAAAGAAATTTCTTTAGTTATTGATGGCGTTTATGAAAAAGATGATAGCCTTGTGGTCTATAAAAAAGTTAGTGGGTATTATTTGTATGATATGCCTATTACATATAAAGTGAAAGGATCCGCACTAATTCAAAGAATTCTTTTAGATATTCCAGGAGGAGAGAATGTTTCTAATTTTTCAATAGTGGCGAGTACAAACAAACTGCAAGAGCATTTAACCTTGAAGAACATATCTATTAAATCAAATGATTCTCTCATTTTTGATGGAGATAATTTTAAACATTCAGAATATTTTATGGCAGATGAATCATTTATTTGGGATCCAAAATTGTTAAGATGTAATTTAGTGCATACAAACAAATACCCTCCAGGATTAGTCGGAAATGAAAAATTAGAAGAAATATTATCTAAATAATTATTCTTAAATTAAAAAAAAGAAGTTTAAAAGACTTCTTTTTTTATTGATATAAACTCAGATAAATGAATAATTGCAAAATTTGTACCTCAGAAACGGTTAAGGTTTTTAACACAAAGATTTTAAATAAATACTATGTAGATTATTTTCAATGTTCATTTTGTAATTTCGTTCAAACAGAGAAAACGTATTGGCTAGAGGAATCGTATCAAAACCCAATGAATTTAACCGATACGGGGATAATGTTGCGAAACGAAAGATCCTCTAGAATTGTTACAAGTGTAATTTTTCTGTTTTTTAAAAAATCCTATAAATTTTTAGATTATGCTGGCGGTTATGGTGTTTTTACTCGCATAATGCGGGATAAAGGTTTTGATTTTTATTGGGACGACCCTTATACAAAAAATGTACTCTCCAGAGGTTTTGAAAAAAAGGACAATCAAAAATTTGATGTAGTTACTACTTTCGAAAGTTTTGAACATTTTGACAATCCGATATTAGAAATTGAGAAAATATTTGAAATTTCCAAAAACATAATTTTTTCAACGGAATTAATATCTGATACAGTTCCAGAACCGGATAATTGGTGGTATTACGGAAAAGAACACGGTCAACATGTAGCTTTATATACTCAAAAATCACTTCATTTTATTGCTAAAAAATACAATGTTAATTATTATAATATAAATAATATACATTTTTTCTCTGAAAAAAAAATTAGCGTTTTTGGAAACTTATTTTTAAAATTTAAATTCTCAAAACACATTCTATACATGGTCTCTTTTATTTTAGATTTTTTTATTGAATCTAAAACCTTTAGTGATATGGAAAACTTGAAATCAAAATGAAAATAATATACGATAATATTATTTATTCGAAATTATCTCAAGGGGGAATTTCAAATTATTGGTTTGAATTATCTAAATTCTTATTGAAAAGAAAAGAAAATATTTACTTTTATGAAAATAATGAAACAAGTAATAATTTTCATAGAAACCAATTGGAAATTCCTGAAAACAAAATTATTCATAACACAAATCCATCCAAATCTTCGATACTAAATAGGATGTCTTCTGTAAAGATTAATGAATCGGATAAATTTTTATACCATTCAAGTTATTACAGACCTTTAACGGGTAGCAATAATTATTCCGAGGTAACAACTGTTCATGATTTTACTCATAATTTTTATGCGCCAATACATAAAAAAATGGTTCATAATCTAATAAAATATGAATCCATAAAAAGATCAAAAGGTATAATTTGTGTTTCAAATAACACCTATAAAGATTTACTTAAATTTTGTCCTCCTAAGAAAAATCAAAAAGTTGTAATCATTAACAATGGTGTTAGTGATGACTTTTTAGTTATAGAACCTTCAAAAATTGAATCAAAATTCAACTTTTCAATTGAAAAAAACACTTATATTTTGTATGTTGGTTCACGAGAAAACTACAAAAATTTTAATTTTGTAATTGAATTGCTAAAATCAAATAGTGATTTAAAATTAATTGTGGTAGGGAAAGCCTTTACCCGAAAGGAAATGCAAATTATAGGCGAAACAAAAACGCGTATTAACTTGGTAAGCAATGTTTCTAACCAAGATTTAAATATTTTTTATAACAATGCCTTAGCGTTTATTTACCCTTCTAGTTATGAAGGATTTGGTATTCCTATTATTGAATCTATGAAAGCTGGTTGTCCAGTAATCGCTTTAAACTCGTCATCAATCCCAGAAGTTGCGGGGAATGCTGGGATATTGATAGATACATTAGATACTTTATTGGCAAGTAAAATTATTAAAAATTTGGCGCACAATGATTTTAGAAATGAAGTCATTGAAAAAGGAATCATTCATTCCAAAAAATTCAGTTGGGATAAATGTTGTAATGAAACACTTGATTTTTATAACGAAGTATTTTGAATTTTATTTTTTTCTAAAACTTCTTTGTAAGTAAAATAAAATAACCATACAAATAAAAATATCTCAGGAGGAAAGTAGGTTCCATCTCTAAATAGCTTTAATAAAAAATATATTACAACTCCCTGAGAAAAAAACAAATCGTCACTTTTGTATGTTTTCATGGCAAAAGACAGCATATATAAAATAAAAACAAAACCAATAAGACCAAATTCTGAACAGATCCTCGTAAATAAGGAATTGGCATCAAACGAATTGTCCGTTTGTTTTTTTTGAATTACAAGATATTCAGGTGGACTCATTAATTTTAAATAATGCTCCAAGTACATAAAATGGTGACTTCCGATTCCACTACCCAGTGGATGTTCGGTTATGTTTTGTTTAGCGATATATACATTACTAATTAATACGTAGGTACTCAAATTAGTATAATTTTTAAATTTTCCAGAATTAATTACCTTTAGCGACGAAGCTGTTTCGGAAACCCTCATCTGAAAAAATGGATATTCAGTATATACATAATAAAAAGTAGCGCATAAAACGGGTGTAATTGCAACAAAATAGCCAATGCGTTTTAAGGTTAGATTTGGCAATAAAAACAATAATCCACACCCAACATATCCAAGTGAAGATTGCGATATAATTAAAGTACTTAAAATAACTATGAAGCGGAAATATTTTTTTGTTTTGAAATAGTAATAACAAGCGGGCAAAACCACAATACAATAGTGTGCAGGCTCTTTGAATATACTGTGAAAGCGATACTCCCCCACATTACCGATATTTATTTTTAAAAAATATAATGGAAAGCCAATTACTGCTACCCAAAATGCCAATTTCAAATAGACATCTATTAACTCAATTGGCTTGTATAGTTTAACGAAATTATAATAATAAGTTCCAACAATTGCAATGCCCAAAATTTGTGACAACATAAAATTTAATGGAATCCAAATTATAGTGTAGGCTAATAAGCCATGGGCTATTAAAAAAAGTATTAGGTAAACAAAGTTTTTTTGAAATGTTAATTTGGAAATTTTAAGTAATAAAATATAATTTACAAATAGTATTAAATATTGTAACTTCCAATCTATAATAAAGTTGAAGAAAAATGCCTCTGTAAATATTGCAAATACAGAGGAATAGATTAGATATTGTTTTATAGATATTTTCACAAAAGATTATTTATAATACCAAATATAAAAATTGTTTGGCGTAATATTTATATATTTTTTACCTTCAAAAAGAATACTGTCTGTTTCAGGATTAGTGCTAATTATTGCATCAACATTTTTTGTGTTTTGTTGGATTTTATTTGTAATATTTCCTACATTAATACAGAGAATATTAATTTTTTCATAATAAAAATCGCTAAACAATGGATATTCCCAATCTGAGATTATTAACCCAACTTTTTTGGGACTTTTTTTATATATTAAATCCTGAACTGCGTTATACTCATCAAATAAATATGGTTGATTAGAAAAATATTTTTTAAACCTACTGTCTTTAATGTGTATGTTTTTAGTATAAAGAAGATTTGTTTTAATTGGCCTTAAATTATTATAAATAAAGTTAAAATAAAAACCATAAATTAGTAGCGGCATGCATACAAACAGCACAATTGAAAACCATCTAAATTGTTTCAATACTACAATAACCAACAATGTTGAAATCATAAAAATTGGAATGTGAAGTCTGGTGTGCCAAGGTTGCCATTTTAAATAAAATACAAAAAATACCAATTGAAGCAAAACGACAGTTAAAAGCAACAATTCTTTTAGATACTTCTTGGGATTTATAATCCCCATAGATAAAATAATTAAAGAACAAAAAAGTATCAAAAAGAAATGGATTGTATTAGGTATAATATCTTCGTGAGTTTCAAATTTTTTTGTTCCTTGGTATTTATTTTGAAGCCAATTTGCATCTGGACTATCAATATTTACATTGTATTTTTTATGGATTTCTCTTATCCAAAGATCGTATTTATTTTGAAAAGGAAACCCAATTTGTAACCCAAAATTCTTTAGCAAATTAGATGCAAATTGAGATGTTGATCTATTCTCGTTTGTAAATCCTTTGCTTTCAATAGTATCTACGGTTAGAATATTTTTATTAACCATGTAATTTCTTGAAAAATGACCGATATTTATAATTAAAACGACAAATAATAATAAAAGACCATTAGTAATTATTTTAAGGTTTTTAGTTTGTATTAATTTATGAACTAAGAATATAGCCAAAAAAACTAAAAATGGAGCCAAAAACAGGTATGCCGTTCCTTTGGTAAAAATTGCTAAACCTATTGACAAGCCCAAAAATATAAAGTTATTTATATTAATTTCGTAATAGGTTTTTATGCAATAATAGAGTGCTATAATTACAAAAAAACCACAAACAATGTCATTTTTGGTAGTTGTTGCCTGCAACTCAGCAGACGGAATCGTAATTAGTAAAAAAGCGGCTAATAATTTATGAAATCTCGAACAATTAAAATAATCTAATATACTCCAAATTCCAATTATTGAAAACGTTAAATAAAATAACTGTACGCTATTGGAAAAATTGTCATTCCCGTTCAATAAATTAATATTCATTATAAAATATTCAGCAAATGGTGGTTGGTACAAATGCCTTAAAATATGAGTTGGAAAATGAGAAACGTATTCGTTACTTAACCAATGCATTATTCTTGACATGTGGTATGTCATAGAATCCCAATTATTTGGTGGGTATATTAGTCCTTGTAATAGTAACGATAGTAGGGCAACTATAATAAAGAATAGAAGGATTCTACTGGCGATAGATAATGATTTATAATAATTAAATGTTGTTCCTTTTATGTTTTTTAATGTTGCAAAGGTTTCTTTTTTATCTTTCAATAAAAATAGTATTAGTATTAATGACAATGAAGACCATGATAAAGCTACTGAAATTAAATTTAAGGATTTAAACAAACTTAACAACTCTGTTATAAAAACAATAAATCCTGAAAAAATCAAAACAGTTTTTAAAATCAACTCTTTAAATCCGATTGAATGGTTTAAATTGTTCATAAATAGAAACAAAAGTAATAATACTATAAATACTACCATATTAATAAAAATTATATTCTATTTTTTTTCAGATACACAAATAACCGACAAACCTATTTTTCTGAAAGTTAAAAAATCTGCTAATTTAAAAACAGGAACTAATTTATTAAACAATCCCATTTGACCTTCAGGAATTGTTTTTTTCTTCAATATTTTACCTGTAAAAAACCACCCTAAAATGCCAATAAAATTAAAATAAAAGGTTTTGTGAATATATAAATCATTCGCTTTTATTATCCTTATTAAGGATTTTTGTGTGTAACGGCGATAATGTTCTAATTCAACATCAAAGTCGCAAAACAAAAATTGATACGCCGGAACGAGTATGGTCAATTTTCCTCCAGTTTTCAAAAGTTTTTTGCAATTGGCAATAGCCAAAATATCATCTTCAATATGTTCTACAACATTTAGTGCAAAAACTGCATCAAATGTTCCAATTAAATATTTGTATTCTTTTTCGAAATCAGTATGAACCAAGTCAATTTTAATAACCTCGTTATTGGTATATTTTTGTTTAACAATTTCACAATAATTATTACGTAAATCACTTAGAACAATTTCTTTTTTATCTCGAATAAAAAATTTAGAAATATTACCAATACCACTACCTATTTCTAGAATCCTACCATTACAATTTGAACTAATTGTATCGTACATCCATTCGTTAAAATGGTCGGCTTTTTCGATAACATTTAAGGTAACAAGTCCCTCTAAATCTACTTCTTTTATTTCTTTTTTCATTGTATTTTGAATAATCCGTATTTTAAAATACAGTAAATTGCTCTAACTCCGTCTTTCCAACCTATTTTTTTTCCTTCTTCATAAGTTCTACCATAATAGGAAATACCAACTTCGTAGATTCTTATTTTTGGAACTCTAGCTATTTTAGCAGTAATTTCGGGTTCAAAACCAAATCTATTTTCTATTAGATTAATATTTTGAATTATTTTGGTGTTGAACAATTTATAACACGTTTCCATATCTGTTAAGTTTAGATTAGAAAACATATTTGATAAATTGGTCAAAAATTTATTTCCTATGGTGTGCCAATAAAAAGATATTCTGTGTGGATTTCCCCCGATAAATCGAGATCCAAAAACCACATCCGCAAAACCCGATAATATAGGTTTGAGCAATAAGTTATATTCCTCAGGGTCATACTCTAAATCTGCATCTTGAATAATAAGATATTCGCCAGTTGCTTTTTGAATTCCTGTATGCAACGCCGCCCCTTTTCCTTTATTCATTTCGTGTTTGAAATATTGAATATTGATGTTTGGGTTGTTCGAAATGTATTTTAAAACCGCCTCTTCAGTATTGTCATTAGAATAATCATTAATAATGATTATTTCTTTCTCGATATTATTCACAAGTTGTACTTTTTGTAATTTATCAAGAATTAAATGTATAGTACGTCCCTCGTTATAGGCAGGAATTATTATAGAAAGTGTATTGAAATTCATTTAATTTTATTTATAAGTTTATAACACTGAAAAGGAATAATAATTGTCCAAACTAACATTATTAGTAATGTAGCTATTGCTACGCTGTTTATTCCAAAGCCCAAATGTATTAAAAAAAAAGTTAAGGGAATCTTTATTAATATACTTAATATTAAAACAATGATATATGTATTGATTTTTTCGACACCATATAGAAAAAAAGAATAAAAACTAACAAAAATTCTTAAAGCCGTTACTATTGCAACGTAAAGTATAAGATTTTCGGGGATGTTAATTTTTTGCTTAATCCAAACAGATATAATAAACGGACAAATTAGAGCTAATATAATAATGAGTATTGAAATTACAACAAATGAATAGTTGAATTTTTTGAATTTCGACAATAATTTTAAATGATTTTTATCGCTGTAATCCTTAGCAAACATAGACCACAAAGGAGAAAGAGCGGCAAAAATTATCATCATAGGGAATTGAAAAAGCTTGTTTACAATTTCATAAGGAACAACTTCTTTAGGTCCAAATGCATTTGAAAGTATATAATTATCGGAAGTAAATACAAACAACAGCCCGATTTGGATAATCATATACTTAGAACCGAGTCTAATTATTTCTGAAATAAATCCTTTCGGTGAGGCAATGTTAGTTCTCAAATTTAATTTTTCTAACCAAAAGAAATAAACGGTATATAAACCATTTATTAACAATCCTACTATTCCATTAGCAATACTAATCAATATTAATTTTTGTTCATAATTTATATCTGGGAAAAAATATACTATAAATAATAAAGTTAACAAAAAAACAATCTGATTTACAGCGATAGATTGTTCGGAATATTTACCTTTTAGAAAAGCAACAAACAAAGATTTTTGAACGTTAAAAATAAAATTTAAACAAAATAAAAACACGTTTAATAAAAACAAATTATTTATATAAACGGAGTCAAAAAAGGGAATGTTTAATATTGTTTTAAGGTCGATGAATTGTAATAAACAAAAAAAACTTAAAAATATAAAAAATGAAATAATGGTTGTTATTTTATAAGTAGCAATAATATAGCTTTTTACAAAATCAATTTTATTTTCATATATTAATACTGGAATCTTAGTTTTAAGGACGCTTGATAATCCAAAATCCATTGAAAAAACCCATTGAAAAAGCGCAAAAACCATAACCCACAAGCCATAGTTTGTATCGCCAAAATATCTAATTAATAAAGGTATTGATAAAAACAACGAAAGTCCTGAAACGCCCTTGTAAAAACCACTCATTAACAAATGATTGTTTTTTAGTTTTTGTAACATTTAGTTAAAAACTTTAAAATTATTTTCTTTAAGCCAATTTAATGTTTCACAAATACCTTCTTCTAAATTTTTTGAGTGTTTCCATCCTAAATTATTTATTTTAGAAACATCTAATAGTTTTTTTGGTGTTCCGTCTGGTTTGGTATCATCAAAAATAAGTTCTCCTTCAAAACCAACTATCTTTTTAATTGTCATTGCCAATTCCTTGATAGAAATGTCAATTCCAGTCCCAACATTGATAGTTTCGGAATCGTTGTAATTTTGCATTAAAAATAAACTCGCTTCGGCTAAATCATCCACAAATAAAAATTCTCTTCTTGGAGAACCTGACCCCCAAATAGATACATTTGGCTGATTGCTGTTTTTTGCTTCAATAAACTTTCTAAGTAATGCTGGTAAAACGTGTGAATTTGTTAAATCAAAATTATCATTTACTCCATATAAGTTGGTTGGCATTGCGGAAATAAAATTGATTCCATATTGTTTTTTATAAAACTTACACATTTCAACTCCCGCAATTTTTGCAATTGCGTAGGCCTCATTCGTAGGTTCTAAAGCTCCTGTGAGAAAATATTCTTCTTTTATAGGTTGTTGAGCAAATTTTGGATAAATACAAGAGCTCCCTAAAAATAATAATTTTTTTACTTGATGCAAATACGCATTATGAATAACATTATTCTGAATCATCAAATTATCATATAAAAACTCAGCGGGAAAATTGTCATTTGCATATATTCCACCAACTTTTGCAGCAGCTAAAAAAACATATTCAGGTTTGTTTTTGCTAAAAAATTCAGCAACAGAATTTTGATTTCTCAAATCCAATTCTTTAGAGGAAGTGGTAATTATGTTCAAGAACCCTTTGTTTTTTAATTCTCTAACAATAGCAGATCCAACCATTCCGTTAGCGCCTGCAACAAATATTTTTGCTGTTTTTTCCATTATCTAATTCTTGGTTTTCACCAACTCTAAATCGTGCTTCATCATAATTTTAACCAATTCTTCAAAAGAGGTTTTTCTTGGATTCCAACCTAGTTGGGTTCTTGCCTTAGTAGGATCTCCTAAAAGTGTTTCTACTTCTGAGGGACGATAATATTCTGGATCAACTTCAATTAGTACTTTTCCAGTAGCTTTACAAATTCCTTGTTCGTTTTCGTTTTCCCCTTTCCATATTAATTCTATACCTGCTTCCTTGAAAGCAAGTTCACAAAATTGTCTAACAGAGGATTGTTCGCCTGTTGCAATTACATAATCTTCGGGAATATCTTGTTGCAACATAAGCCACATACACTCAACATAATCTTTAGCATATCCCCAATCTCTTAGCGAATTTAGATTTCCTAAATATAATTTTTCCTGAATTCCGTGAGCAATTCTGGAAACAGCGAGCGTTATTTTTCGGGTTACAAATGTTTCGCCTCTTCGTTCAGATTCGTGGTTGAATAAAATGCCATTAACAGCATACATACCATAAGACTCCCTATAATTTTTGGTAATCCAAAACGCATAAATTTTGGCGACACCATAAGGGGAACGAGGATAGAAAGGAGTTGTTTCTTTTTGAGGAATTTCTTGTACTTTTCCAAATAATTCCGATGTAGATGCTTGATACACTCTAGTGGTTTCAGTCAGTCCACAAATACGAACTGCTTCAAGCAATCGAAGTGTTCCAACTCCATCTGTTTCGGCGGTATATTCAGGTAATTCAAAAGAAACTTTCACGTGCGATTGTGCTGCAAGATTGTAAATTTCATCTGGTTTTATTTGTTGAACCAAACGGATAAGATTTGTTGAATCCGTCATATCGCCATAATGAAGTTTAATCCTTTGTTTAGTATGAATATCCTTTAGTAAGGTATCTATGTATAAATGTTCAATTCTTTCAGTATTAAAAGTAGAACTCCTGCGAATTATTCCGTGAACTTCGTAGCCTTTATCTAATAAAAGTTCTGCCAAATATGACCCGTCTTGACCGTTAATTCCTGTTATTAATGCTTTTTTCATTTTAATTAATTATAATTGCAAATATATATATATAATCATTTATATATTAGTTTTAATTTAAAATATGATTTGTTTGGCGCATTTTGATACGATGTTCTTGTAATAATAATAAAAATAAGTATCTTGCAATTATGTCAGAACAACTTTGATATGATTGAAAACGAATTTAATTGGATGAAATAAATGGTAAATATCTCTAGCTTTGCGAAGAATGTATTTCAAAAACTGAAACAAGAATACAGCAACCACTCTTCTTTACTTTTGGTTTTATTGGCACTATTATGCATTCCTTTAAATTACGCTTTTAACACTATTTCATTGGTTTTACTGACAGTAATTACTTTAATAACCTTCAAAAAAGAAAATTTAAAATTTGATATAAATCTCATTCTTCCTATTCTGTTATATATACTAATGCTATTTTCCATCACTTGGACAATAGATTTTGAGAGAACTAGTAATGCGCTTTCAAAAGAATTACCATTACTATTAATTCCAATATGTTTTATGGCATTCCGCTCTTTTTCAACTTTAGAAAAGGATAAAATAATCAAATGGTACAGTTATGGAATTGTGGCTTATTCAATATTTTATCTCACAAAAGCATCGATTCGATTTATAATTTCAAGTGATTCTTCTGTTTTCTTTTATCACGAATTAGTTACAAAAGATGTAAATGCAATTCATGTATCTGTTTATATTGCGATTTCCTTTTTTTATTTTCTTATAAAAATTCAAAAAAGCACATTTGATAAATTGGCATTAGGAATTTTATTTTTAATGGTGTTTTTATTGTCCTCAATAAATATTATTGTGGCTTTTATGGGACTTTTAGTTTGTTACCAATTGTTTTATACCAAAACTTCTAAAAAGCTGCGACTTAAAAATCTAATTTTGTTGATTATAATACTATTATTACTTCCATTTGTAGGGAAAATAAAAGAGCGTATTAAAGCAGAATATGAAACCATAATGACCGACAGTAGTGTAAATGATGTTATTAGCAAAGAATCTGAAAAGGTATATAATGTGAGCATTAAGCAAGCATGGACGAATACCCGTTTTAAACCAAACGATTATTTACCAGGAACTGCGTTTAGAATTTATCAATTTAGAATTTTTATTGAATTTCTTCAAGACGAATCTATTTTCTGGAAAGGATTTGGTTTAGATGCCTCCTATTCTAAAATTGCCGAAAAAGGAATTCATTACAATTTGTTTTTAGGAGATGAAACCCAAGAAGGGTATCAAACCAAAAATTTTCACAACCAATATGTTCAGATATTTGCTGAATTAGGGGTTTTTGGATTTTTATTGTTGCTAGCATTGTTGCTTTTGTCGATAAGAAACGCAATACAATCAAAAAACTACATTCACATTGCCTTTTCAGTATTAATGATGTCGCTTTTTTTTACAGAATCGTTGCTTTGGAGACAAAGAGGAATCACATTTTTTATACTAATGTATTGTATTTTTAATTCTAATTTAAATTCTAAAAAAACAATTGCCCTTTAGTATAATATTATATTAATTTTAACGTTTCAATACAATAATTTTAGACGAAATAAAAACCAAAACAAAAATGAAAAGAATTTTAATTACTGGAGCTGCGGGTTTTTTAGGCTCCCATTTGTGTGATCGTTTTATAAAAGAAGGCTACCAAGTTATCGGTATGGACAACCTAATTACCGGTGATTTAAGAAATATAGAACATTTGTTCAAACTCGAACACTTTGAGTTTTACCACCACGACATTACAAAATTTGTACATATTCCAGGAAATCTAGATTATATTTTGCATTTTGCATCACCTGCAAGTCCAATAGATTATTTAAAAATCCCAATTCAAACACTAAAAGTTGGTTCTTTAGGAACACACAATCTTTTAGGTTTGGCAAGAGTTAAAAATGCAAGAATCCTTATCGCTTCCACTTCAGAAGTTTATGGAGATCCATTAGTGCATCCACAAACAGAAGAATACTACGGAAACGTAAATACAATAGGACCACGTGGAGTTTATGACGAAGCGAAACGTTTCCAAGAATCCATCACAATGGCATACCATACTTTTCATGGGGTGGAAACTAGAATCGTAAGAATTTTCAATACCTATGGGCCAAGAATGCGACTGAATGACGGAAGAGTTATTCCTGCATTTATCGGTCAAGCACTTCGTGGGGAAGATTTAACTATTTTTGGAGATGGAATGCAAACACGTTCTTTTTGTTATGTGGACGATCAAGTTGAAGGGATTTTTAGATTGCTTCATTCAGACTATGTATTCCCAGTAAATATTGGAAACCCAGATGAAATAACAATTAAAGATTTTGCTGATGAAATTATTAAATTAACAGGAACTAATCAAAAAGTAGTATATCACGCTTTACCAATTAATGACCCGCTTCAACGCCAACCAGACATTACAAAAGCAAAAAAATTATTAGGCTGGGAAGCAAAAATTTCTAGAGAAGAAGGAATGAAAATCACTTACGATTATTTCAAATCGCTTTCACAAGAAGAGTTGTTAAAAGAAGAACACAAAGATTTTTCAGGATATATTAAATAAATATGAGAACTGCCAGATCAGTAAGATATTCGATATTTATACGCCCAATAAGCATTTTTACTGACCTATTGGTTATTTCTTCTTTGGCATTATTATTTTTTAAAGGACTCAATTTAAATTACGGCACCTACATCGGGTATTTGATAATTTCATGGGGAACCATAGCGTTTTTTATCAAATTTTACGACGTTTTTAGATTCACAACCCCTGTTGAAATACTAACTAAAATTGTAAAACAAGGAGTCCTATTTTCTCTACTAATAATAGCTTTCTTCCCGTTTTCAAAAGAAGTTATTTTTAGCGGAAATGCCTTATTAAGGTATATATTGCTGAGTTTTATATTGATAACTGTTTCTAAATTTCTTTTGTTTTATTACCTAAAGAAATACCGAATAATAACAGGAAGTAATTATAGAAACATTGTAATTATTGGATTTACTACAGAATCAATTCGATTGAAAGAACTTTTTGAGGCTAGAAATGATTATGGGTATCGTTTTTTAGGATATTTTTCAAATAAAAAGAAAAAGGCAGAGATTTTAGGAGACATAGAATATTTAAAAACTTTTGTAATTGATAATCAAGTAAATGAAATATACTGCACTTTAGACGAAATGACAAATGATCAATTGGCAGACATTGTTCAATTTTCAGATGAAAATAAAATAGAAATTAAATTCATTCCAGGGTCAAAAGAGATTTATTCTAAAAAGTTGAAAATCAATTATTATGAAATGTTCCCAGTACTTTCTATGCAAAAAACAGTATTGCACGATCCTGCTACAAAACTAGTTAAAAGAATTTTTGACATTATTTTTTCACTTATAATTATAGTTTTTATATTATCATGGTTTGTTCCTCTTTTGTCCCTATTGATAAAATTAGAATCTAAAGGCCCTGTTTTTTTTAAACAAGGCAGACCTGGTTTAGATGAAAAAGAATTTTTTTGTTATAAATTTCGTTCCATGAAATTAAATGAAACTACAGAGAAAGAAGCTTCTAAAAACGACCCTAGAGTTACCAAAATTGGCAGAATTATTAGAAAAACTAGTGTTGATGAATTGCCACAATTTATCAATGTTTTTTTAGGAGATATGTCAGTTGTTGGGCCAAGACCGCATCTTTGGTCTCAAAATAAGTCGTATGGCAAAAAAATCAATAAATATATGGTTCGACATTATATAAAACCCGGAATTACTGGATTAGCTCAAGTTAAAGGATTTAGAGGTGAGATAGAATCCGATGAAGATATGAGATGCAGAATAAAACTCGATGTTTTTTATATAGATAATTGGTCATTAATTTTAGATATTAAAATTATAGTTCAAACGGTTTTGAATATAATGCAAGGTGAAAAAAAGGCTTACTAATATGGCAAACGCATTAGTTTCAATTATAACTCCAACTTTCAATTCAGAAAAATTTATTGCCGAAACGATACAGTCTGTGCAAAGTCAAACCTATGAAAATTGGGAAATGATAATTGTTGACGATTGTTCTTCAGATGAAACATTTTTGATAATTTCCAATTTTTCTAAAAATGATAATCGAATAAAAATTCATCAATTAAAAAATAATTTTGGTGCAGGTGTAGCAAGAAACGAAGGAGTTAATTTAGCTACGGGAAGGTTCATTTCTTTTCTTGATTCCGATGATTTATGGAAACCATCAAAGCTAAAAAAACAAGTTGAATTTTTAATTTCTAATAACCTGCCTTTTACATTTTCGTTTTATGAACGTATAAATGAGGATGGAAAGCAATTAAATAAGATTGTCGGTTGCCCAAAAAAGCTACATTATTTTCAATTATTTTTTTGTAATTTTATAGGCAATCTAACCGGTATTTATGATGTTTCATATTTTGGTAAAATTAATATTTCATCCATTAGAAAACGTCAAGATTGGATTATGTGGCTTTCCATTTTAAAAAAAACAAAAATTGCACTACCAATTCCCGAGAGTTTGGCTTATTACAGAGTTCGGGTAAACTCGATTTCCGCTTCTAAATACGACTTAATAAAACACAACTTTTCAGTTTATAGAAACTATCATAAACTCAATATAGTTAAATCAATTTTATGTATGATTGGTTTCGTATTTACTCAAATTATTATTAAGCCATTTTATATAAAAAATTTAAACAAGTGATTTGAATTGCTTTAGCTTTCCTCTATTTGTTCTTTCTAAAGTGATTTTTCTTGTAAATTTAAAATTTAAATTTGGCTCTAAATAAAGTGCAATTGCCTTTCCAATTTTTTCAATTTGAATAGTAGTAAGTTCTGTCTCACTTACATAATCAATTTCAAAAGTATCTATTTTAATCTGTTTTATTATAAATTCTTTCACATTTCCATCGTCCTCAATTATACTTTTGGTAACGTAATAAAAAGTCAACCCAGGCGCTTTTTTTCCACTTGGCAAAATCGCAACATCGTTTGTTCTTCCAATTAATTTTTTAAGAATGGGCTTCTTTAATGTGCTTTTCTCGTCTAAGATTCCAATGTCGCCAATATCATATCGAATAAATGGATGCGCTTGATTAAATAAAGAGGTTATCACTATTCGACCTTCAATTCCAAAAGGAACTGGAGTATTCTGGACGTCCAAAATTTCTACAAATAAAGTTTCCGAATTTACTTGCCACTCACCAATTGTATTTTGAAAAGCAATTAAATCCAATTCTGATGCTCCGTATTCATTGATAATTGGTATTCCAAATTGCTTTTCTAAAAGCATTTTATCATCTTCAAAAAGCATTTCGGATGTTACCATACAAACTTTTAAAGTGGGACATATTTCCTTTAAAACAATATTCTTAGATTGTAGAAATTTAGCAAATAAAACGATTGAACTTGTATAACCATTGATATAATCAAAATTTTTAATTCTGAATTTTTCTAAAAAAACGGCTAAAACTGCATCCGATAAATTGAAAATTGAAAAACGATACCTTCTGCTTAAAAAATCTTTAAAGCGTTCTTTTTTATTACCAATAAAATCCAACGGAATTCCATAAAAACGAGCTTGAAAAGAGGTGTTAAAATCTATTCCAAACCACCCAAAACGATAAATATTACTTGCCCAAGTCAAAGCGTGACATACTTTATCTTTGGCGAAAACAAATGGGTCGCCACTTGATCCCGAAGTTTTATTTATATAGACATTCTTTTCAGAATAACCTTTTGAAAGTCTTTCTCGTAAAGGTTTTTGAAAATCTTTTTTAGTCATTATTGGTAAATCTTCCCAATTTTCAAAGGAATCTATTCCAACAAAATTCTTATAATAGGAATTGTTTTTAAGATGAAATTCAACTATTTCCCTTTTTTTATTTTCAATAAATAAAGGATAATCGTCTTCAGAAATTGCAATAATTTCCTCCAATTGCTTTTTAGCTTTCTCAATTGGAAAGCCATTTAATTTTAAGGAAAGATTGAAAAGATTGAACATTTTTAAAATTTATTTCAAAAATAACGTTTTACTTTCATCGATGCTGTTTTTTTATTAAAATTTTTATCTTTTATTGCCCACTTAAACGCAAAAGAATTTATTTTTGCACTTCACAACAACCAACTACACAATGACAATTTTATTATTAGGTTCAGGAGGAAGAGAACACGCTTTTGCTTGGAAAATGCTTCAAAGTCCGCTTTGCACCAAACTTTTTGTTGCGCCTGGAAATGCTGGCACAGGAAGTATTGCTAAGAATGTGAATCTAAAAATCACGGATTTCGATGCCGTGAAGTCATTTGCCTTGAGCGAAAAAGTAGAAATGGTAGTTGTTGGTCCAGAAGATCCTTTGGTAAAAGGAATTTTTGATTTTTTCCAAAATGACACCGATTTAAAACATATTCCTGTTATTGGTCCTTCAAAATTGGGTGCTCAATTAGAAGGAAGTAAGGAATTTGCCAAAGAGTTTTTGGTAAAACACAATATTCCAACCGCTGCTTATGATAGTTTTACAAAAGAAACTGTTGACGAAGGATGTGCTTTTTTAGAAACATTGCAACCACCGTATGTGCTTAAAGCAGACGGATTGGCGGCTGGAAAAGGGGTTTTAATCATTCAAGAATTGGCGGAAGCCAAAGAAGAATTGAGAAATATGTTGGTTCACTCGAAATTTGGTGAAGCAAGTTCCAAAGTTGTAATTGAAGAATTTTTAGACGGAATAGAATTAAGCTGTTTCGTATTGACAGATGGAAAAAATTATAAGATTTTACCGACAGCCAAAGATTACAAGCGTATTGGCGAAGGAGACACGGGATTGAATACAGGCGGAATGGGAGCCGTTTCTCCAGTTCCTTTTGCAGATGCCGTTTTGTTAGAAAAAATCGAAAATAGAATCGTTAAACCCACAATTGAAGGTTTACAAAAAGATGGAATTCAGTATAAAGGATTTGTTTTTATAGGTTTAATCAATGTTAAGGGAGAACCAATTGTCATAGAATACAACGTGAGAATGGGCGATCCTGAAACAGAAGTTGTAATTCCAAGGTTGAAATCGGATTTAGTGGAATTGTTTTTGGCTGTAGCCAATGAAAAACTGGATGAAAAAACGCTTGAAATTGATAGTCAAAGTGCAGCAACAATAATGGTGGTTTCTGGAGGTTATCCTGAAGAATATGTGAATGGAAAAGTAATTTCAGGAATTGAAACGGTTACTGATTCTATTGTTTTTCACGCAGGAACAAAAGCAGAAAACGGGAAAATTATCAGTAATGGTGGACGAGTTTTGGCGGTTACGTCATTGGGAACTAATTTTGAAGAAGCCATAAAAAAATCGTATCAAAGCATAGACAAGCTACATTTTGATACGATGTATTTTAGAAAAGATATTGGTTTTGATCTTTAAAATTAAAACCTAAAACAATAGTTTTAGAATTTTATTTGAAGAAAGAATGTGCCGTTGTATCTTGGTATTCGTCGTTATTGTCTTTGTGCAATTTCAATTGTTTAATCCAATAAACCATTGCCGCAGTACAAATAATCATAAAAATCCAATTAATTGTATTGGCTGCAAACCAATGTTCGAGTTCTAATTTTCTTAAATAATCGTGTGGAATGAAAATAATATTTTCAAACAGCCATTGTATTCCTTCAAAAAATGCTTTCATCTTTGTACAAGTATTATATTTACATTTACAAAAGTATAAAATATCCTTATGATAACAAGTCTTTTTAAGAAATCTACACCAATAAATTATGCATTTATTTTTTTAATGCTATTATTTTTCTTTGGAGTGTATCAATTTCAGCAAGTTGGAAGTGTTTTTTCGATTGGTTTTTTCGTTAAAAAAGTAATTATAATTGGGGCAATAACCGTCTCTTTTTTAACTTCAAATTTCATAATAAAAAAGAACGGATTGAGCAAAGACAGTGCTTATATGATTTTATTCTATTTGCTGCTGCTACTTTTCTTCCCTTCGATTATGAATAATTTAGACTTAATTATGTCTAACTTTTTTATCATTTTAGCTTTACGAAGATTAATTTCTTTGCAATCGCCGAAATCACCAAAAGAAAAAATATTTGATGCTTCTTTATGGATTTTTGTGGCTTCATTATTTCATTTTTGGAGTATTCTCTTTATAATTTTGGTATTTATTAGCATTCTTTTTCACACAGCAAGAGATTATCGGACTTGGTTTTTGCCTTTTATCGCTTTTTTTACGTCAAGTATGATTTTTATTTTAATTGATTTGGTGCTTCATAAAAACATCATTGCCAACTTAATTGCAAATTCTTCAAGGGATTTTGAAATTAATTATTTTATAAACAATTATCAAAATCTTGCCATATCCTTGTTTGCAACCATTTCTTTATATTTTACGGTTTATGTGGTATTTACCATTTCAAACCGACCAATTATTCTACATTCGTCCTACAAGAAAATTGTTGCTGCTTTTTTTATCGGAATTGCAGTTTTCCTAATTTCGCCCAATAAAAGCAATGATATTCTGATTTTTACCTTTGCGCCATTGGCATTTATGATTACGCTTTTCACCGAAACACCGCAATCAAAAGTGAAGCGAGATCTAACAATTGTAATTGTAATTTTATGTAGTTTTTTTGCGTTTTTCTCGCAATTATAGTTTGTTTCCAAACGCCAAATCACCCGCGTCACCAAGTCCAGGAACGATGTAATTTTTCTCGTTTAATTCGTCGTCAATGGAAGCAATCCAAAGATGACAATGCTCAGGCAAAAGCGCTTCAAGATGTGCAATTCCTTCTGGAGCAGCAATTACCACCGCAATATGAATTTCTTTCGGCGTACCTCGTTCCATCAATTTATTAAAAACCGCCACAATTGATTGTCCTGTGGCAAGCATCGGATCAATCAAAATTAAATTTGCGTTATTAATATCTGAAACGGCTTGGTATTCAACCAAAATATCAAAATAATCGTCATTATTCGGATGGTGTCTGTAGGCGGAAATAAACCCATTTTCAGCAGCATCAAAATAATTCAAAAAGCCATTATGAAGCGTTAATCCAGCTCTTAAAATAGAACACAAAACCAATTGATTACTGATTTCTGATGTGTTTTTTATACCAAGTGGCGTTTGAACTGCACAATTTTTAAAATGCAATTCTTTACTTAATTCATACGCCATAATTTCGCCAATGCGTTCAATGTTTCTTCTGAAACGCATTCGGTCATTGTGAATGTTTACATCTCTAATTTGTCCTAAAAAATGATTCAGCACACTGTTTTTTTCTGATAAATGATGAATTTTCATAAAAATAGGTATAAAGTTTAAGTTTAAAGTTTCAACGTTAAAAGTATAAAAAGTATCTTTGCTTTCTAATATGTAAAGATATGTTTTCAAAATTAGCTTATTCTGTGTTTGAACAAAGTATTCACGATTATCATCAATTTGATAATGTCGATCAACCTATTAACAACCCTTTTCCCAAAGATAAATTCGAACATTTATTGTATCATAAAAATTGGATTGACACGGTACAATGGCATTTTGAAGATATAATTCGTGATCCAAATATTGATCCTGTAGCGGCACTTACATTGAAAAGAAGAATTGATGCTTCAAATCAAGAGCGTACCGATATGGTGGAATATACCGACAGTTATTTCCTTCAAAAATACAGTCACGTTGCCGCAAAAGAAGGTGCAAAAATCAATTCTGAAAGTCCTGCTTGGGCTTTTGACAGATTGTCAATCTTGGCTTTAAAAATCTATCATATGAATGAAGAAGCTACTCGTACTGGAGCTTCAGAGGAACATCGTGATAAATGTCAAGCAAAGTTAAATATCCTTTTAGAACAAAGAACTGATCTTTCAACTGCAATTGATGATTTATTAAATGACATCGAAAGCGGAGATAAATTTATGAAAGTGTACAAACAAATGAAAATGTACAATGACGATGATTTGAACCCAGTTTTGTATCAGAATAAAAAATAATTGACACGTTAAATTGTCAGAAAAAATAAAACATATAGCCGTCATAAGACTTTCCGCAATGGGAGATGTCGCTATGACGGTTCCTATTTTACGGGCGTTTTCAAAGCAATATCCCGACGTAAAAATCACCATAATTTCAAGTCCTTTCTTTAAACCCTTTTTCGATGAAATTCCAAATGTTGCTTTTTTTGCATTTGATAAAAACGGAAAACATAAAGGTTTCTTAGGATTATTTCGATTATTTCAGGATTTAAGAGAACGTAATATTGACGCATTTGCCGACTTACATAACGTTTTGCGTTCTAAAGTAATCCGAACGCTATTTGCCTTGAGCGGAAAAAAAGTAGCTTTTACAGATAAAGGAAGAACCGATAAAAAGGAAGTTACTCGTGCCGAAAAAAAATTTTTTAGGCAACTACAAACTGTTTTTGAAAGACACAAAAATGTATTTCAAGCACTTGGTTTTCCTTTGGATTTATCAAATCCTACGTTTCCCGAAAAACAGGAATTACCTTCAGAAATCACCACAATTGTAGGTGCGAAAACGCAGAAATGGATTGGAATTGCCCCTTTTGCACAACACGATTCCAAAGTATATCCGCTGGATTTAATGGCGCAAGTAATTGACGAATTGGCTAAAAATCCCAACCATAAAATTTTACTTTTTGGCGGTGGAAAAAAGGAAATTGAAGTTTTAAATTTACTTTCAAAAGACAAAGAAAATGTAATTTCAACGGCAGGAAAACTCAAATTCAATCAAGAAATTCAGCTCATCGGCAACTTAGACATTATGCTTTCTATGGATTCTGGAAACGCACATATTGCTGCAATGTTAGGCGTAAAAACCATTACACTTTGGGGCGCTACACATCCTTTCTTAGGATTTTCACCGTTCCATCAATCTTTAGAAAACGCATTGGTTTCTGATAGAAATTTATATCCAAAACTTCCAACTTCGGTCTATGGAAATAAAAAAATTGAAGGATATCAAGACGCAATGCGAACGATTTTACCAGAAAAAGTAATTGAAAAAATCAATATCAATTAATAATCAAATGACCTGATTACTAATTTCCTGAACACTGAAAACTTTCTTAAACATCATCATAATCCACATAAATCGTCTCGGAAGTTGGATGCGCTTGACACGTCAAAACCAATCCATCAGCGATTTCTTTGTCGGTAAGAATAGAATTTTTCTTCATTTCGGCAGTTCCCGAAGTAATTCTCGCCAAACAGCTGCTGCAAATTCCGCCTTGGCAAGAATACGGAGCGTCAATTCCTTGTTTCAAAGCCGCTTCCAGAATAGTTTGCTTTTGCGACATTTCAAAAGTCGTTTCTTCATCGTCAACTAAAACCGTGATTTTAGAATGACCGCCCAACGATTCTTGAATTTTATTTTCAGTTGAAGAACTCGAAAATAGTTCGAATTTTATATTTTTTTCAGCGACATTTTGCTCTTTTAAAACGGCCGAAACCGTATTTATCATTTCTTCAGGCCCGCACAAATAGAATTTCTCAAAAGTCAATTCCTTGTGTTTGTTATTCAACACAAAATTCACTGTCGATTTTTCAATTCTACCAAAAAGTTCGTTTTCAACTTTGGCTTGTGTATAAGAATAATGCACAAAAAAACGTCCTACATAGTGAGATTGCAAATCGTGTAATTCCTGATGAAAAATCGTTTCTTCAGGAGTTTTATTTCCATAAACCAACACAAAAGTACTTTTTGGCTCGCTCGTTAAAACGCTTTTTGCAATAGACATAACGGGCGTAATTCCGCTACCAGCCGCAAAAGCCGCATAATTTCTTTGGCGGTCTGCTTGCGGTTCAAACGTGAATTTTCCTTCTGGGCTTCCAACTTCCAGCGTATCGCCAGCTTTCAATTTTGCGTTTGCAAATTGTGAGAAAAGTCCGTTTTTCACAGCTTTTACCGCAATTCTCAATTCGCCACTTTCGGGTGCAGAACAGATGGAATAGGCGCGGCGAATTTCTTCCCCGTCCAACGTCAACTTCAAGTTGATGTATTGTCCAGCAACGAATTTGTAGTTGGATTGTAATTCTGCGGGAACATTAAATAGTATCGAAACTGCGTCTTTGGTCTCGCGTTTCACTTCCGTAATGTTCAATTTATAAAATGACGACATTGCTTTCTTTTTTGCAAAGATACTAAACGAATTAGGTTTCTAAAAGTGAATGTGTTTTAAATTTCAAACGTAGCTCTTCAATTTTATTTTGGGCGTGCCCTCGTTTAGAACGTCATTGCGAAGAATGAAGCAATCAGTAAACTCGGTCGGGCATTCCGCTACAAGTCCTCGTCAAGTTCCGCTTTCGCTACACTTGTCTGTGGGCTCATATCTTTGTATTGATTACAATTATAAGAAATACTTATCTTTGAAATAGTAATAATAGATAACAAAACAAAGTTGCATAATCGTCGTTGGGCTAGATACATTTAATGATATTGACGAAATAGGAAGATCAACTTTGTTTTTATTACATAGAAGCCTCAATAAGTACTTAAACACTATGCTTTTAGTTTAGATGTTGTATA